>NZ_JBTLRL010000026.1:0-1146 GCF_054482735.1 Pontibacter sp. CAU 1760 | reverse complement strand
GTATAATTCACCACACACGCTTTTCCCTTGCAAGATCCTTACCACAATCTTATCAGCTGTCTCTTGCCAGAAGGTATTCTGGCGTACTTCGACTTAACAAATGTCCTGCAGGGTCCGGCAGGCCTGCAGCTGCAGTTGGAGGAGAAGAACATCCTCCCCGAAGCCTACCATGGGCAGCGCTCTGAGTCCAAGGGTTTCCTGCCTGAGATTAAGCTGCAGGATTTCCCTATCCGTGGCCAGAAGGTCACCCTCTGCATCAAAAGACGCCGCTGGCACTTACCTGACTCGGGAGAAGTGATCACCAGAGACTGGAAACTGGTACAACAGGGAACGCGAATGACAAGGGAATTCGCGGCTTTTTTAAAAGCAGCACTTGGATAATAACCCCGTCAGCTGCCGGCAACTGGCCAGCTATTTCCACCTGGACGGCAAACAGCTCCAGGAGCAGTACAAGGAGCACATCAGCCGCTTTCACCAATGGGAGCAGCGGGAGCACGCCTCCGACTGGATGCTCTTTCCCCAGAACGTTGGCCAAGAGCTGAGCATTGACGAGACAGCCCTCTCCAATGGAGAGCTCTACACCATCCTGACCAACAAAGCCGCTAAGGGCAGAAAAGGCGCGCTTGTGGCGATGGTCAAGGGCACACAGGCAGAAGACATTATCAGAGTGCTGGAAGGCATACCCCAGGCGGCCAGAGCCAAAGTCCGGGAGGTGACTCTGGACATGGCCCCGGGCATGGCCAAGGCTGTGAGAGGCTGCTTTCCCAAAGCTGGCCGGGTCATTGACCGTTTCCATGTCCAGAAGCTGGCTTATGAAGCGGTGCAGGAGCTTCGCATCAAGTACCGCTGGCAAGCCCTGGATGAGGAAAACCAGCGGTTAGAGCAGGCGAAAAGGAGCAGGCAGCGTTATGAGGCGGAAGCACTACCTAACGGGGACACGTTAAAGCAGCTGCTGGCCCGCAGCCGTTACCTGCTCTTCAAGCACCGAAGCAGATGGAGCGCCTCCCAAAAGGAAAGAGCCGGTATGCTCTTGGACAGGTATCCGCTGCTGGGCAGGGCCTATGACCTGGCCATGGAGCTGGGCCAGGTCTTTACCCATTGCAAAAGCAAGCAGCAGGCATTCAAGCGCCTGGCCATCTGGTACAA
>NZ_JBTLRL010000025.1:0-1361 GCF_054482735.1 Pontibacter sp. CAU 1760 | reverse complement strand
TGTCTTGTCCTGAAATAAGTTGACGGATTTTAGACGAAATTACTTTTTAATTTGAGACCTCCAGTGCATTTGTATTGGAGGTTTTCTTTTTCCACTGTTTTGCCTTTAGCTTACTTTGCCGGTGCATCTGCTCTGGCGTCAGGTAATGGCACGAGAGATGGGGCCTGAGGCTGTTATAGATGCCTATTGACTCTGCGATCACCTGCACCGCCTCCAGGTGGTGGGCAAAGCCCCTTTCCAACTCAAACTCATCTTTTAAAATGCCATTGACCCGTTCGGCCACCGCGTTCTGGTAAGGGTCGTACTTCTCCGTCATACTGGGCCTTATCTGGGCTGCAGCCAGCAGCAGCTGGTACTCCTGTGAGCAGTACTGCAGCCCCCGGTCCGAGTGGTGAATCAACCTCTGGCCATACTTCTTTCTACCGATGGCCATCTTCAGCGCATGCGCAGGTCCTTCTGCGCGCAAGTCTTCCGAGAGGTGGTAGCCCATGATCTTTTTGGAATAGGCGTCAGTCACCAGTGAAAGGTAGCAATGGCCTTCTCTGGTGGGAATATAGGTGATGTCAGCCACCCACACCTGCTCGGGACGTTCTACATGGAGTCCTTCTACCAGGTTTTTATGCTTTTTCATCCAGTGCTTTGAATCCGTTGTCTTATGATGGCTTTTCCTTGGCTGGACCAGCAGCCCCCCTTCTCTAAGGATGGAGAAGAACTTGTCTCTGCCCACTTTCAGGCCCGTGAGCTGCTCCTGCAAGAGGTAGTAGAGCTTGCGGGTCCCGAGGCGTGGCATTTTCAGGCGCAGCCCCAGGACCAGTGCAAGGACTTGCTCCTGGCGTGTTTGCAGGTGCCGGCTCCTGTGCTGGCTTTTATAATAGGCTTGCCTGGTATAGCCAAACAGTCTGCAGGCCAAGGAAAGACTCATGGCTTTCTCCTTGCTGAGCGTGTGGACTGCTTGGCCGAAGGCTTTTTTCGGATCTGGATCCCCATCTGCCCCTCGGCCACGTCAATGATGGTGTCCAGCAGTTTGGCCTTGAGCTCGGCTTGATCAGCTCTTTTCTGAGCAGCAGCCAGTTGAGCCTCGAGCTCTTTGATGCGTTGGTTGGGTGTCTGAGCCATACAAGAAGTGTTTACCTGCCAAGATAGCCTGCCATGTTTACGAAGCCAAACCAGTACGGTGCTTTTGCCCTGGATGCCGTACTTTTGCTGCGCTTGTTTATAGGTCAACTCTCCCCGCTCTACCTGGGCTACTACAGCTAACTTAAAGCCCAGGGTATAGTCGCACTGAGTACGCTTGCTTTTTTTCTCTTCCCCTTTTTCCATATAAGGTTGTGTTTAGTGTCAACCTATTTCAGGACGGGACA
>NZ_JBTLRL010000024.1:0-2674 GCF_054482735.1 Pontibacter sp. CAU 1760 | reverse complement strand
GAGCTGAACCTGGAGGCGCTCAACCTGCGCCCGGGACTATACATCCTCAAGTACACCGACAGCGAGGGCAAGAGCAACACCCTCAAGCTCATCAAGCAGTAAAGCACAAATCCATACCCACAATAAGAAGGGCCTGCAGCTGCTGCAGGCCCTTCTTGTGTTTAGGGGGGTGAGACTAAACGGTGATGCGAGGCAGCCTAAACGCCTTGATTAGTTACCAGCTATTTTGTCTTCGAATCCGATTTGCTCTTCATACGTCTTCCCTATCAATAAACTTATTTACTTATTTCGCGTCCGGGGATATTGTTGCATCTCTGCTCACTAGTTTCTGAACCTTGCAGTTAATCCAAGTGCTATTCAGATGAGATTCCGTGCAGTATGGTGCAAAAACGCCTCATCCCGCTTTAGCACTCAGGAATAATCAGAGTCAAAACGCAACTTTTTTCATTGACTCAAAATCATACTATCTTTTTGAACAGCAACCACTTAACAATTAAATCTAAAATATAGACTATTTTCTATTTTAGGATTTTTCAGAGATTATTTTTATACAAATTAGTTTTTATGAAGTTTTCATCTTTATATTTGCAACAACTTATACAGGAAGTCTTTAATAATAGCGCCAAACTAGTACACATTTCAAAAAGCCTCTGTAGTCCTCGATAGCTGACGCGCCAACGAAAGCTGACGACACGAGTGCTGGGAAAAGACTATTTTAAAGTACAATTTCAACTTTTAGCCAAAGTAGATGAACAATTCATTCTCTCCGCTACGGAAGAGGGCTGGCAGTATTTTGCTTACACCCATTCTCACTCTTGCCCTGATTTTATGTTTTACAGCTTCTGTTTTTGCGCAAAGCTACAGTGGCCCACTGGTTATCACAAAAGGGGGAACTTACCAAGGAAACTGGGAATCCAGAAATACGGAAGTACCTGCTGTTGAGATCCGCACTTCGCAGCCTGTCATCATAGAAAATTCAAATATCCGCGGTGCCGGTTACCTGATCAAAAGCTGGGGCTACTCTACCAACCTGACAGTGCGCCATACCAGTGGTTATGGCTTAAGTCCTACTCCGTACCGTGATTACAAAAAACCAAGACGCTTCCTGACGATTGACAACTTCCAGAATGTAGTAGTGGAAAACTGTTATATGGAGAGCACCGCCGGTATTTATATCGGCACCCGCTACGAAGGAGATGGCTCTAAGAACGAGACGATTCGGATCCGTTACAACATCGCCAAAAACATTGACGGTAGAGTATACGGCGGCGACAAGGATCACTCGCAGTTTGTGCAGTTCAATTTCAAAGGGTCTATCCGCCATGCTGAAATAGCATGGAATGAGGTGACAAACGAAGCTGACAAATCGCTGGTGGAGGATAATATCAACATCCACAACTCTCGTGGAACATCAGACTCTCCTATCCGCATCCACAACAACCTGATTTACGGTGCCTTTCCGATTCCTGCCACATCCTCAAAGTTCTCTGGTGGCGGTATCATCGCGGATGGAGATGGTGACAAAAACACTTGCTCGGCCTATATAGATGCCTACGAAAACCACTTGGTGGGACTGGGTAACTACTCAATGGGTATAGCATCGGGTAACAACATCCGCTACCACCACAACCGCTCTGTGAACGCGGCCATTTTTAACAATGGCAACCAATACGGCATGAACACCTCTGGTATGTGGAGCAAGGACTATAACCGTAAAGGCTCCACATTTGATAACACCGTAGACAACAATGTAATTGGCGTAATGGCTTGGGGGCCTGATCGCTACTACTACCGCAACGATATCTCGGTGGCAGAGAACGCCGACTTCAGAAACAACACCCTGCTACCAAGTCCAATATCTAAGCGTACTGAGCAGGACGAACTAAGCAGATGGCAGCAGAAACTGCAGCAGAACGGTATTAAGCTAGGCCCTAACGGGTCAGTTCAAGAAGCGCCTGCACCTCAAGCTCCTGTTGCTGAAACAGGCAAAACCGGATCCGGTAAGATTTCCAGAGAAGTTTGGAATAACATTTACGGCAGAGATGTATCTGATATTCCGCTTACCAAAGCACCGGAACGACGATCAGAGCTGAGTTCTTTTGAAACCCCAACCAACGAAAGTGACTTTTACGGCCAGCGTATCCGTGGTTATGTGACAGCGCCTAGCAGTGGCGAATACACGTTCTGGATTGCTGCTGACGACCATTCTGAGCTATGGTTAAGCACGTCTGAAAACCCGGGCAACAAAGTAAAGATTGCTTATACAGATGATGATACGTATCCGCAGGAGTGGAACGCCCTTTCATCTCAGAAGTCTGCTAAAATAAGACTTGAGGCAGGCAAGCGCTACTACATTGAGGCCCTGCATAAGGAGCATGCTGGTGGAGACCACTTGGCCGTGGGTTGGCAGTTGCCTAGCGGCGCCATGGAGCGCCCAATCGCAGGTAACAGGCTCTCGCCATTCAATGAGAGCAGTGCTCCAGAATCAGGTGAGTTGGTTTCTTTCAGTGGCAATACCACCAGCGGCAAACTGCAGCATGAGATCTGGTATGGCGTGCATAGCCACAATGTAAAGGACATCCCGGTGAGCAAGGCCCCCAATAAGACAAGCCAGCTGGCCCTGTTCGAGGCCCCCTCCAACGTGGGCGACAACTACGGCCAGCGCATCCGCGGC
>NZ_JBTLRL010000023.1:0-14113 GCF_054482735.1 Pontibacter sp. CAU 1760 | reverse complement strand
ACGCAAGACGCTTGAGCAAAGACTATGAGAAAAACAGAGTCAATGCCCAAAGCATGCTTTATTTGGCCATGATAGCTGTTATGTTAAAAAGATTTAAATAGGTTTTAAAACAGCTTCTAAGAAACGCAAAATCCCTTTACAATTGGTTCGATGATTCCATTCGTTTGGTAATCCAATGCAAAGCGGAATTTCCCTAGCTTGTAATACTCTGACAAGACTTTATTATCCAACTACCAGCACCACAACCCTGAGGGGTATAAGTTTTTGCATCGTATCATTCTAAGAAGAAAATCTAAACTTGAAAACACGACGTAGAAGTGGAAGAATCTCCCGCTGAGTTTGAATAAATTCAGTATCCCTTATAGTGATAAAAACAAGTAAAAGTCTTGATTGTGAAAGGCCTGTACCGATTAGTTTATACTAGCAGCCGTAGGGCAACTTGTACAGATGAAGAAATCGTAAAGATTTTGGATGCTTGCAAAAGAAATAACCCAGGTCTGAATATTACTGGCATTTTATTGCATTCTGATAAACGTTTCCTACAGTATCTTGAAGGTTACGAAGAGCAAGTTTGTAGACTATATGAACTCATTTCAAAAGATGAACGACACGGAGGAATAAATAAAAGAGATTTTGCGGCAATAGATGAAAGGTTATTCCCGGGATGGCACATGGGCTATAAAAATATTGACAGACAAACGCTTGAGTTTAATACTGCTATTTCTAATCATGATAAAGAGCTCTTTAAAACCATCATTGAAGGGAATGATTACAATGAAGAATTTAGCTCTAGAGTTATGAAAACTTTCTTTGATTTAGCTTAAACAGGTTCGTGAAATTTCAAAAGTCCTGATATATAGAGCTTTGAGAGTTTGTGTATTTGATAGTGCCTTAATCAACATGAGTCTATTGTCACTTCAAAAACTGTTGCACCGTTTGATTTTCAGCATCAAAAGAATTTAAGTAAAAAGGCCCCTGCTTGATAACAGGAGCCTTCTCATTTTGCTGCATTATTTTTTTCACTTTAGACTCGCCATATCAATCACAAACCTATATTTCACATCCCCTTTTAGCATGCGCTCATAAGCTTCGTTTATATAGTCAATCGGGATTACTTCTACATCAGATACAATGTTATGCTTCCCACAGTAATCCAGCATTTCCTGTGTTTCGGCAATTCCACCTATAAGCGAGCCTGCTAAACGGCGGCGCTTGAATATCAAGCTGAAACCTGCTACTGTGGATGGCTCTGGAGGCGCTCCCAATAAGATCATTGTTCCGTCTCTTTTCAGGAGGTTCAGGTAAGCATTGTAATCGTGAGGGGCTGAGACGGTGTTAATGATAAAATCAAACGTACCTGCTAGCCTCTGCATGACATCTGTATTCTTTGTAACCTCAAAATTGTGAGCCCCCAGATCGCGGGCATCCTTTTCTTTTTCCGGTGATGTACTTAAAACCGTTACATCGGCGCCCTTTGAGGCTGCCAACTTAACAGCCATATGGCCCAAGCCACCCAAACCAACGATACCTACACGGTGCCCTTTACCAATTTTCCATTGCATAATGGGCGAGTATGTGGTGATGCCGGCACATAATAGCGGGGCAACATTCGCTAACGCAAGGTTTTCAGGTACTTTTAGGGTATAGTTCTCGTCTACGACGATACGGGTGGAGTACCCGCCGAAAGTTGGTGTTTTGCCATCGCGCTCCACGCCATTGTAGGTGCCTACCATACCGCGTTCGCAATACTGTTCCAACCCTTCCTGGCAGCTTACGCACTGTCGGCATGAATCCACAAAACACCCAACACCGGCTAAGTCACCTTCCTTGAATTTCTTCACCTGCTCTCCAACCTTGGTAATTTTACCTACAATTTCGTGGCCTGGCACCATGGGGTACATAGCGCCGCCCCACTCATCGCGAACTTGGTGCAAGTCAGAATGACATACCCCGCAATATAAGATTTCGATTTCCACATCATGCATCCCTACTTCGCGACGCTCAAAACTAAATGGCCCAAGCGGTGTGGTTGCATCCTGAACTGCGTATGCTTTTGTTTCTTTCATACCTTATTGATAAAACCTGTTTACTTAAATATTTTTATTTTATATAGAATAGCCTGTTGCTTATTTGGTAAATCAACCATGTCCACTCCCTTGGATATGTAGCGGGTGAGCCCTCTCAAACAAACAGAGTATAATCCAATTTGGAATCTGACGCGAAATCTGATACCATATCAGCTTTTGTGATTGCATTTGGGTTTATTTCTCCTTCATTTGCCGGGCTAGGGCTTCTAGGGATAAATATTTCTTTTCTTGCTGACAATACTTCCCTATTGGGAGACATTACTGCTGCACCCTCTTAAATTAAACAGCAGCTTAGGACAATGGATGACTCTTCTTGTGAGTGTTATCTCATTGGATTACATATACGGCGGCAGGAGCTAATTTGAATAACATACTAAGCTGAATAAAATGGAAGGATTGAATGATGTTACCAAATAGTATCTCAGATCATGTTTAAATTTTAACTAGCTGTTTTTCAACCCAATCTACTTAATGCCAGTTGGCAGTTGTGCCACAGGACCCAACTTTGAGCACTTTCGGGCGTTTTTTCATAATCCTTGGCGAGCCTTCTAAAGAAGTTGAACATGCCAAAAGCCCGCTCCGTCACCCACCGCCACTTGACCGGAACGAAGCCTTCTGAGACTGGGGGCCTGGAGCTTATTTCTACTTCCACCCCCAACAGGTTCTCAGCCACCCAACCCTTGAACACCATCTCGTAAGCCGCATCAGCCAGTATCTTATCCATCCGATGCAGATACCCCCGCAGCGGAACCACCTGCTCGGCCAGCGCCCCATCAGCCCTGTGTGCCGCATGCACCACCACTCCCCACACAAGGCCCAGCGTGTCTGTGATCACATGGCGCTTTCTGCCCTTGATCTTCTTGTTGCCGTCCACGCCTGTCTCCTCACTGATGAAAGGAGCCACCTTTACCGACTGGCTGTTAATGCTTAGCAGGCTGAGAGAAGCCTCTTTCCCAACCCTTTCCCGCTCCAGCTGGTTGAGCGAAAAATTCAGCTTCTCCAGCATGCCATCCCTCTTCCACCTGTTGAAGTAATAGTACACCAGCTGCCACTTGGGAAGGAGTTCAGTGGGCAGGTTGCGTTATTGATTGCCAAGGCGAAGGCACCAGAAGAGGGCGTCGGCAATACCCCTTAGCGAGTGTTTGCGATTCCGATGGGTGGCAAGCGATTCCTTCACAATATCCCATTGCGAGTCAGTGAGTCTCTGATACTGAGATGGCATAAGCTTTTGAGTTTGGTCACTTAATGCTTACGCGCTTTTTTTGCCCAATTCTAAAATTTAAACATGCTCTGAGTTGTACACAACACTTCAAAAGTATTGTGGTTGAAGCGGATAACCTCACTTGAACAGAGCCCAAGAATATGTGCTCGCTGACTGAAATAAGTTCATTTCCCTCTAAGTAAGAGATTCTATATGAACCTAACTTGAGGTAGCACGCGTTAGAGTATTGTACAAAACTTATTCCTATTTGAAAAATGGCTTTTCAGATAGATGCATAAACCTTCCTTTTCCCTTCCTCAACCATGCGTATTGCCTACATCTCCACTTACTTGCCGCGGGAGTGCGGCATTGCAACCTTCAATGACAATGTGGAACGAGCCATTCAGGCTCATATCCCAAGCAAATCACCTCTGAAAAGAGGATATGGCATCGCCATGAACGATTCAGATGATCTACAGACGTATGACTATCCAAAACACATAAAGTTTGTCATCCGGCAGAACCGCCAGAAAGACTATATCGAAGCAGCCACCTTCATCAACACCAGCGATGTGCAGGCAGTAATGATGGAGCATGAGTTTGGCATCTATGGCGGGGAGAGCGGCATCTATATCCTGCCGCTGCTACACCGGCTGGAGAAGCCTTTGTTCACCGTGCTGCACACGGTGTTGCAGGAACCGTCTCACACTCAAAAGCTCATTATTCAGGAAATTGCCGCGCGCTCGGTCAAAGTGATCGTGATGAGCCGCCGGGGCATTGAGTTTCTGACTACTGTCTATGGAGTTGCCCCGGAGAAAATACAGTATATAGAACACGGAGTGCCGGACCTGGAAGCACCCGCCGTAAACCCACTAAAAAAGGTGTCGACCTTCCGGAACCACCGGGTGCTGCTGACCTTTGGGCTGCTCAGTCGAAACAAAGGCCTTGAAACCGTGATTCAAGCCTTGCCGAAGATCGTAGAACGGCACCCCGACGTGATGTATGTCATCCTGGGCAAAACGCATCCCGGTATTTTGCGAAACTCCGGAGAAGAATATCGGGATTACCTGAAACGGCTGGCCGTGCGCCTAAAAGTGGAGAAACATTTGACCTTCATCAATCAGTTTGTCTCGGAAGAGGAGCTGATGAACTACCTGTCAGCGGCCCATGTCTATGTAACGCCTTATCTCAATGAAGCCCAGATTACCAGCGGCACCTTATCCTATGCCGTAGGAGCCGGGACAGCGGTGGTCTCCACACCTTACTGGCATGCCCTGGAACTGCTGGCAGATAACCGGGGGCGGTTGTTTAACTTCAAGGATGCCCCGATGCTGGCTGACACTGTGATAGAGTTACTTGATCAGCCGGAGGTGCTGGAAGAACTGAAGGAGAACGCCTATGAATACGGCCTGCACTTACGCTGGCCTCAGATTGGCGCCGACTTCATCCGAGTGATGCAGGATGCTATTGATAAGGAACTGATTGTCGAGAATGAGATCCTTAAACTTGTGGACCCGGACAGAATACCGGAGTTCAGCCTGACCCATGCGTGCCGCCTGACCGATGACACGGGCATTGTGCAGCATGCCAAGTACGGCATCCCCAACCTGAAAGAAGGCTACTGCCTGGACGATAACGCCCGGGCTTTGATCATGGCACTCATGGCTTACCAGCGCAATAAAAGCCAGGAAGCCCTCGAACTGCTGCCCATCTACCTCAGTTTTATTCATTACATGCAGTGTGATGACGGCAACTTCCGGAATTTTCTGAGTTTCAGGCGGGAGTATTTGGATGAAGTGGGCTCGGAGGACTCTTTTGGCCGCACGGTATGGTCGCTGGGCTACCTGATCAGCGCTGCCCCCAACAATTCCTACCGGGAGTTTGCCGGAGAGCTGTTTTCCCGCTCTATCCCGCACTTCAGGCAGTTGCACCATTTACGGGGCATGGCAAACACTATTATAGGTGTAAGTTATTACCTGAAAGCACACCCCGATGATGATCAGCTGCTGCAGGAACTTGCCGGCCTGACGGCTCCTTTGATGGAGGCGTATGCGCAACAGCGCGGCAATGACTGGCATTGGTTTGAGGAGAAGCTGACTTACGATAATGCTATTCTGCCGCTGGCGCTGCTCCACTCCTGCGAGATAACCGGTGATGAAAGGGTGAAAGAGGTGGCTATGGAATCCATGGCATTCCTCGATAGCCTGACGATGGAAAAAGGATTTCTCAGCCCGATAGGCAACCAGGGATGGCATCAGCGTGGTGGAGAGGTCCCTGTTTTTGATCAGCAGGCCATCGAAACGATGGCTATGGTGCTGCTGTACCTGCAGGCCTACCAAAGTACACACGAGCCTGCCTATGTAGAAAAGATGTTCGTCAGCTACCAGTGGTTTTTAGGCGAGAACATCCTGCGCGTGCCCTTGTATGACCACGAAACAAAAGGCTGCTGTGACGGGCTGCAGGAAACAGGCCTCAACCGCAACCAGGGAGCCGAAAGTACGCTTGCTTACCTGATTTCCCATCTTGCCGTACTGAAGGCTTTGGAACTCGAATACGAGTATGACCTTGCCGGACAAGTACTGGATCCGGCCCTTAAGGTATGAGGGTAGCCGTATTAGCCCCTGTGGCCTGGCGCACCCCGCCACGCCATTACGGGCCCTGGGAACAGGTGGCCTCCAACGTAACAGAAGGACTGATCAGTTTAGGAGCCAACGTTACACTTTTCGCCACAGCAGATGCCGTAACGACGGGTAAACTGGATGCTGTGATAGACCAGGGGTATGAGGAAGACCGCACACAGGATGCTAAAGTGGTGGAATGTCTGCACATCAGCAACCTAATGGAAAAAGCGGCTGACTTTGATATCGTTCACAACCATTTTGATTTTTTGCCGCTCACCTATTCCCGGCTGATTCAGGTGCCGATGCTGACAACGATTCATGGGTTTTCATCTGCCAAAATTTTACCGGTTTATCAGAAGTATAACGCCACCTCCCACTACGTCTCCATTAGCAATTCCGACCGCAATCCGGTGCTGGACTACATAGCCACAGTGTATAACGGCATTCGGGAAGCAGACTTTGCTTTTACAGAACAACCGGAGGACTACCTCCTGTTTTTTGGCCGCATCCACTCACACAAAGGCACGGCAGAAGCCATCCAAATTGCCCTAAAAAGCAAAAAACGGCTGCTTATTGCCGGCATTATCCAGGACCAGGGGTATTTTGACAGAGAGGTGAAGCCTTACCTGGGCGATCAGGTGGAGTTCGTGGGCGCTGCCGGTCCCGAAAGACGGAACGAGCTCCTGGGACAGGCGCTTGCGCTGCTGCACCCTATTCTGTTTGATGAACCTTTTGGGCTAAGTGTGGCGGAGGCCATGCTCTGCGGTACACCGGTCATTGCCTTCAACAGGGGTTCTATGCCGGAGCTGATCCGGCAGGAAGAGACGGGATTCCTGGTAAAGGATATAAGCGAGGCGGTAGCGGCCGCACAGCAAATAAGCTGTATCAGCCGCCAAGCATGCCGCGCCTGGAGTCTGTCGCAATTTTCACAACAGAAGATGGCTGCGGACTACCTGCACCTCTACAAGCAAATCCTAAACAGCTAGGGAAGGATTGCGCAGTTTGTCCAGTAACGCGTTGAGGTCTACTGTGGCAAAGGAAGAGCAATAGTCCGAAAGCCCGTAAGGAATAACGAGCTTCCCGTTGTGCACGATTGGGCCACAGGAGTAGAGCACGTTGGGCACATACCCTTCCCGTTCATCCTTATTGGGAATGAGCAGCGGCTCGTCGAGGTGGCTAATTTCAATGGTTGGGTCATCGAGCTGCAGCAGGCTGGCGCCTATGCAATAGCGCCGCATCGGTCCAACCCCATGGGTAAGTAGCAGCCAACCGTGCGGGGTCTCTATCGGCGAGCCGCAGTTACCTACCTGCACAAACTCCCAGGGGTACTTCGGACTTTTTATCATCACGGGATTTTCCCACATGTTGATGTTGTCGGAGTACATAATGTAGTTGTTCCAGCCATCGTTGCGGCAAGCCATAACAAATTTGCCGTTGATCTTCCGGGGGAAAAGCGCGAAGTTCTTGTTCTGCACCCCGGTGCCATAGAGCGGCATGATCTTGAAATTGTAGAAATCCTTTGTCTTCAGCATTTTGGGAACAATGACCTCACCGTCGTAGGCGGTGTAGGTGGCAAAGTACACAATGCTGCCGTCCTCCTCGGTGAAGCGGACAAAGCGGGCATCCTCTATGCCCTTGCGCTCAAACTCAGAGATAGGGAAAATCACCCGGTCAGAGATATCGGTGTCCAGTGAAAACGAAATCTTGTAGTAGGAGTCAGCCAGCCACAACACTTTATCATATTCCAACCTGGAGTGCTCATCCGGCTGTTCCGATTTTATTTGATTGATGACCTGCTTAAGCATGTTATAATCAAAATGCTCCTCTAACCGGTCTGCCACGTCCTTTAGCACACGTTGCGGTATCAGTCCACTGAAGGCGTTATTAAAAAACAAGCCTTTTTCATAGGCCGCGCTATGTATAATCTCTGCCTCGTCCACATGGTTGCCTACTGGGTCCACGCTGATATTACAGTCCTGGTCAAGTAAGGCCCTTCGAAAGACGATAGAGGAAATGTGGCCTTCGCCTACAGCCCTGAAGCTGATGATCACCCTTTTCTGACCTTCCTCCAGCTCTTTCTGGTCCGGGTCCTCCACGATAGAGGGATTGAAAAAAGCGGCTGACTCTATGGAATACTCATGGGTGAAAAAGGAGCCGATGAGTAACCTGCGGTAGGAGTCCATCTGCTCATAGTTAATATTTAGTTCTAAGAAGATGCTCTTTAAGCGGCTGCAATGGCGGTAGAGTACTTTGGTGATGTTCCGGTGCCGCTTGGAATACTCCTGCAGAATGGGGGAAATAGTGTCAAATACTTCCCCGCTGTTCATTTCCATCACGTGCAGGATCACCTGCCGGGCACGTTCCTCGCTGTTAAAAAAATAACGGGCAATGACCCGCTTGGGGTCCGGGTATACTTTTACATTTTTTCTCTCGATGGAAAGTCTCATATAGGTAAGGGAAATGGGGAGTAATAATATTGTGAGGTGAGTTTCCTCATAAGTGCCTACAAGCCATGCGCCGACCTTTTAATAAGCAGGTAAGCGGTATAATATCAAGAACTCATAGAAGGCCCGAACTTCCGCCCGAACCTCCATTCTCATAGTTGTATCCTGCTGCAGTAGTTTGTTCAGGTTGTTTGGCACTGGTCTTCTCTGATCATCCTGAGCTTATGTTTTGCGTTTGGCTGTACTGTCTCTGGTGATAGTTGTTTTTCGAGTGGATTGCGCTGCTACTATTAACAGTGGCTGGCAGCTTAATAAAAATGACTTTGTTGTTTAGAGTTGAGCTAAACCACGTTTTTATCAAACTACTTAGCTATACGGGTGAGGGAGTGGGGTAGCTGGATAAATCTGCTTTATAAAATGCACACGTAAGGTATAGCAGGGGGCCAGCTTCTGAGTCACGGCTCTTATCCCCGAGGCGTACAGGAAGGAGTGCGCAGAAGCAGACTAGGATGAGCACTGCGGAGGGAACAAACACTACGGGTGAAAGCTAAGCTCCGTCTAAGCACTCTCTGGATACCCTAAGGCAACCATTTGCTTATTCAGCTGGTAGGGAGCCTTTCGTATCAGGCAGCAGTCATCTACCTGTGGTACAGCAGGAGCAGACACCTTCAGCTCAAACACCTGTGTTACGTTTGCCATTTTATTTCTTGTAAGGCTTGGTTGTTGATAAGAAACCTAGGTGGGCAATAAAAACTTGTTAGTGCTAAAGTAAGATTTGAGAAGTAATATGCGTAAGCATAATACTGGTGGAACTGATAAAAAACATGAACCCTAATATGGATTTGCTGTCTGTTATGCGGCAATGTGCAGCTTCTTGCTTATCTGGGGCGAATAAGGTAGCCCCAGTCTAGGAGTTGACGCTTGTACTTACCTTACTTTTACGGGCTCATGGTATATCACGTAGAAGCAAAAGGCAGCCCGCTTTGGCGTTAATAACGCTAGTAGAATCCAGATTTACTGTACGAGCGCTTTGCTTCTAGTTGCAGACACGGCGAAGGAGAAAAATCCATACGATGAAGAGAACAATACTTGACCGCTCCATAGAGCCTATTAATAAGTTTCTGCACTATGAAAACTCAGGAGGTGCGGTTTTGATGTTAGCAGTACTTGTTGCTATTCTATGGGCGAATTCGCCTTGGAGTGAGGCTTACCATCACCTATGGGAAACAGAGTTTTCCATAGGTTTAAAAGGTTCCCTTTTAACCTATTCTCTTCACCATTGGGTAAATGACGGACTTATGGCCATGTTCTTCTTTGTGGTGGGGCTGGAACTAAAGCGTGAAATTATTGCAGGCGAGTTGTCATCTTTCAAGAAAGCGCTGTTGCCGATGGCTGCCGCCCTGGGAGGTATGATCTTTCCGGCCTTAATCTACTTTATCATCAATATAGGCCGAACTTCCTTAAGTGGGTGGGGCATTCCCATGGCAACTGATATTGTCTTTGCGTTGGCACTCATGTCCCTTGCAGGCAAAAAAGTACCTGTTTCCGCAAAGGTTTTCCTGGTTGCTCTGGCCACTATAGATGATTTGGGGGCTGTACTGGTTATAGCCTTTTTTTATAGCTCAAATTTGTCTTTTGAAAGTCTTGCTTACGGGTTTGCTTTGTTAAGCATTCTCTGGGTAGCGAACCGTGCAGGAGTCCGAAATACGCTGTTTTATGCTTTGATCGGCATTGGAGGAGTGTGGCTTGCCTTTTTGCTTTCCGGCGTGCACGCCACTATCGCAGGGGTGTTGGTAGCGTTCGCTATTCCGGCACGTACGAAGATAGATGAGTCGGCTTATTCTGCTAGTCTGGAAGTGCTGGTGGCAGAATTTGATCAGGAGATCCCGAACCAGGGCCCTCTGATGACTCAAAAGCAACATCAGGTAATTGAGAAAGTAAAAAATAAGAGTGCCGAAGCTCAGACGCCTTTACAGAAAATAGAAATCGCCCTACACCCTTGGATCACTTTTTTGGTTATTCCCCTCTTTGCCCTTGCTAACGCCGGTGTTGCAATCGGTTCAACTTTCTTCTCCGATCTTTTACATCCCATCAGCATAGGGGTGTTTGCAGGTTTGGTATTAGGAAAGCTGGTTGGAATCCTGTTATTTACCTGGGTGCTGGTAAAGTTCAGGGTGGTACCCCTTCCTGAGGCAGTTACGTGGAGGCATATTGTGGGCATTGCTTTTGTAGCCGGTGTGGGCTTTACCATGTCCCTTTTTATTGCCGCCCTGGCGTTCAAAGACCCACATATGATTGAACAGGCGAAATACGGCATACTCTTGGCATCCGTTGTTTCAGGCACGCTTGGGGTTTTGACCCTTAGAAGTGCTGAATAGTGTAAACTGAGCACCTTCGCCCAATAAGGACTGAACTCCATGCCGATTAAAGAAAACGCATGATCAGATTGCCAAACTCTGCCGTAGTCCTCGTGGTGCAGCTTGTTATGCTCTGCTATTATGCCTTCTGCTGGTTTCTCCCTGTTCCCGACATATCCGACCTTTCTAGGCAAGAGAAAGTTTCCTCCTCCGATTTTTGTCAGATCTACACTGCAGCGTTATGCGCAATCTCCTCGTACCCTCGCGCGCTAATCATCAACAGCAGGTGCCTGCAATCCTAGCCCTGCAGGTAGTCCTTTTTCCCCCTTGACTAGCTGAGTACATCCTTTACAGAATCCCAGCCTCTAAGCTATTTCTTTAGAGGTCAGATTACCAAAATGGATTTCACGTTTTGCCTACAGTATCAACCGTTGCAAAATCCATTCTTTCACCCTAGCGCCCCTTTTCCTTTTGACAAGAGCGTTCAGATGTTTAACTGGTCTGCACAGAATGTTGCTTCACATATAGTTAAAACACACCCCAAAATTCGGAATTAAGCCCAACGGGGTAAAAAAATTGAGATACCTAGCTTCTCATTGGAACACAAAACCGCATACTATACCGCTGGTAGTGATCTGCCGCTAACAGACGCTTGCCAATGAACCGGCTGACGAAGTGCTGATGCCGGTATGATACAGCGGGTGCCAGTCGCTTAGCCAGGACAGGCTAATAGGTCAAATCTCAAAACTTTTCCCCTCGCCTGAAGTTAAAAGCTTCATACTCTATAATGTTTAATGATAGTCCGGAGAAATTTGAGCTGGAGGGGGATCCTCCATTACGCATGGAAAAGCCTGCTTTACTACTTGGTTCTGGCAATTGTTGTTTACCTTGTCCATGACCATTTTGAGGTGGCCTACCTGAGCATTCCTTTCAACACCGTTACCGCCCTGAGCACGGCACTGGCTATCTTTCTTGGCTTCAAGAGCAACAGTGCCTATGAGCGGTGGTGGGAAGGCCGCAAGATATGGGGCCTGCTGGTTAACTACAGCCGCGCCTGGACACGCCAGGTGATTACGATGGTCATTCCAAGTGAAGAGGCGGAGGCAGCAGCGGTAAAAGAACTGCAACGCCGTATGGTCTACAGGCACATTGCCTTTGTGCATGCGCTGCGCGTGTTCCTGCGGTTAAAGCATGCTTATAACATAACGGCCCAGGAAGAAATATACAAGGAGACCAACATATACACCGATATACAGGCTTTCCTACAGAAAGATGAGTTTGAGGCCTTCTACCACAAGAACAACCCTCCCAACTTCCTGCTTGAGCTGCAGGGCGAGGACTTGCGGCAGGCCTTTAAGAGAGGCTGGGTCTCGGATTACCGGTTTGTAAAGCTGGAGGACACGCTGGTGGAGTTCAACAACATCCAGGGCATGAGCGAGCGAATCAAGAATACTCCCTTCCCGCGCCAGTACAGTTTCTTCTCCCGGGTTTTTGTGTTCATACATGCTTCATTGTTGCCCTTCGCTTTCGTGAGTGAGATGGGCCTGGCCACTATTCCTGTCTCCGTTATGATTTCTTTCGTGTTTTTAGCGCTGGATTTGGTGGGTGAGCGTATTGAGGATCCATTCGAGAACAAGCTAGAGGATGTACCACTCACCGCCCTCAGCCTCACCATAGAAACCAACGTCAAGGAGCAGTGGGGCGATCAAGACTTTCCTGTTAAGCAGACGACGCAGGAGGGCATTGTTTTATAACATCCATTTTCAAGCCGCATCGTCGGGCTGGAATGCAGAGTGCCGGAGCTTAGCCTGGGAGAGTCAGGAAGTGTGCCCTCCGGAAAGGAAAAAGGTACCGTTGCTAACAGTCCGATAACGCTGATGACAGCTCAGCAGCGTTATCGGACTTATTTTATATGCTTTCGGCCAAACCGCTTTTACCGGCATCACGTTTTCTTCACTGTATATCCTGCCGATGGATGGATTTTGCACATTGACAGCATGTAGCCCCTGCCCATATTTAAAATGGATGAAGACTTCTGCCCCTCATTCTCTTGCTCATGCTGCGCCTCCTCACTTATCGCTAGCTCACGCTCGTAGTAAATGAGATCTTTTCCAGGGGATGCTCCAAATGCGTGCCACGTACTGCCTCGTCGCCAGCCAGGGTTGACGTTAGCGTGCACAATGGCCCCTTCGGGAAATGTATTTTCCATGGTGAAGGTGACCTCCTCCCATTTTTAGGACCGGTCAAAAGTAGAGAATTCGGGATCTACTATGTTATGTTCCAGCCACTTTTCCGGCGTCTTGTCGCCCAATGAACTATGGGGGCGGAAGTGGTTGTACTCCGCTCGCCAGGCCTCGACTTTCTGCTGTGCATCCTCCAGTGACAGGAACCAATTCACGTTCAGGCACTCATCCCGGAAGCTCCCGCTGAAGGACTCGATAAAGGCGTTATCCGTGGGCTTACCGGGCCTGGAGAAGTCCAGCGTCATCTTGTTCTCATAAGCCCACCTATCCAGCGCCTTGGAGATGAACTCACTGCCGTTGTACACCTGTATACGCTTGGGCAGCTTTTGGGCGTCCTGCCTGATGCACTCCAAAGCGGCTACAACATCTTCTCCCTTCAGTGACTTTCCCACCAGGATGCCGGGGCACTGGCGGCTATAATTATCGACTATAGTCAGGCAGCGGAATTTGCGGCCATCGAAGAGCTGGTCAGCCACAAAATCCATCGACCAGCACTCGTGGTTACTGGAGAGTTCCGGACGCTCCAGCCGATGTGCGGCGGTTTTACTTCTCTTGGGCCGCTTGCTCCTCAGGTTCAGCCCCTCCTCTTTGTAGAGGCAGTACACGCGTTTATGGTTGTCCCGCCAGCCTTCTCGCCTGAGCAGGACAAAGATACGCCAGAACCCGTAGCGAATCCTCACCTGGGCAATCTCCTGCATCCGCTTCCTGATCACGGAGCTGTCCCTGGCCCTGGAGCGCTAGTACCAGCCCGAGCGGTGGCACAGCACCACCTTACACGCGCTTCTAACAGAGACCCGGTAACTTTCAGTTAGCTCTAAGACCAGCCTTTTTGACTGGGCTGGTCTAGAGCTTTTTTCAGCCCCGCAGACGTGCGTCAGCATCGGGTCCACGTCCTGCAGCATTTGTTTGTCCAGGCTCAGGTCCGCCACCAGTTGTTTGAGTTGACGATTCTCCTCCTCCAGTTGCCGCAGCTTGGACAGTTCACGGATCAAACCGAAAACTTGTGGGGCAGTGAGAAAAAGAGCAGCTTTGCGTGCGTATAATTCACCACACACGCTTTTCCCTTGCAAGATCCTTACCACAATCTTATCAGCTGTCTCTTGCCAGAAGGTATTCTGGCGTACTTCGACTTAACAAATGTCCTGCAGGGTCCGGCAGGC
>NZ_JBTLRL010000022.1:0-41975 GCF_054482735.1 Pontibacter sp. CAU 1760 | reverse complement strand
GCTGCACGCAAGACGCTTGAGCAAAGACTATGAGAAAAACAGAGTCAATGCCCAAAGCATGCTTTATTTGGCCATGATAGCTGTTATGTTAAAAAGATTTAAATAGGTTTTAAAACAGCTTCTGATGAGAATGTAGTTTTTTTTTTTGTAATCATACCTGACAACGCACTTTCTGTAATTGAAAAGCCAGGCGAAGAACCGCTCTACTTTCCATCTTCTTTTGCAGGGCCTGAGCTTTCTTCCGTCTTGCGTCTTCTTCTTGTCCTGTTGTGCCTGTGCGGGGAAATCAGTTGGATGCCCTGCTGCTTTAGCCGCTCTGGCGGTTTATCTATGAATCTTTTCCTCCAGCACCTGCTCCACTAGGCTTATCTCGTGGGGAGCACGCAACCAGTATAATATATCACTTGGCATTACATATCATGAACTTTACTAATTAAAATTAAAATAATACTACTTTTTAGCATTACCGAAGTACAATAGAAGGAGTGTATTGTTCCACGGCTGAAGACTACAATACTATAACTTGCAAATACTTATACATATATAAGTAAGAAGTAAAAGTAGTGCCTTTGTACTTTTCGATACTCATTATCCCCTTCTTTGGCAGACACAGTGAATACATGTGCCTGGCGCGGCTCTGCCGCTGCAACCTGGATTAGCTGAATAAGCTTTCATACACACTTAGAACCCCAATACTATGAAACAAACCTTATGGAGTAGGTTACTGCTCTTTTTCGCTCTAACCGTCGTGTCTATGTCCTGCGACAGGGACGATATTTATCTCCCGCCTAGCTACAATCATCCGAACGGGAGTTGCTTGGTAACAGAATCTACTGATGATATTATGGGATTTAGCTATGTCTTTACCTATAACGCTCAAGGAGATCCTGTTACGGCAACTAACACCATAATTACTTATGACAGTAGGGACAGGCTAATCAAAGCGGATTACAGTGCCGGCGCCACCAGCTACTACCGCGAGTTCAGGTACAGTGACAGAAGCTATCTGCCCTCCTCCTCGCGGCTTTATTACCAGGGGGACCTTGTCCAGACGGAGCTGTACTCCTATGAGAGGGGAAGGTTGGCGGAGATTGACAAAACCGGTGTGTTTCAGTCAGTGCACTTCAACCGCGTCTACCGGATTACCTACAACGGGAACGGGAATGTAAAAACGATTACACAGTCCGACCAGGAAGAGCCCCTCTACGAAGGCATTAGTTACGATAATAAGCCGAACATCTTCGGGGGAAATCAATGGCTCAAGTATCTCATGTTTGCAAGTGAGTCGGGCTATTTCCTCTACCAATACCAACTGCTGAGCGCCAACAACCCCACGCAGTGGACTCTGAACAATGAAGACGGCGGCTTGAAGTTTACAGCCTCATCTTCCTATGAGTACAACGAAGAAGGATACGCCGCCAAAAACACCACCTTGCTTCAGGCCCCCAATATCGGGGGGGACGGTGTCGATGAACTTACGGGTACGCAGATAAACACGTTCAATTGCGAAGATTAAAGTTTAACGGTTATGAGAACAGTATTGGTAATGTGCGCAAGCCTGCTTGCCGGTATGACCGGCTGCATTGATGATACGCATGAATACAATCCAGGCTACGGTTTCGCGGAACGGTTGCTGGCCGGGGAGAGCGAAAAGGAGTGGCTTGATTTCTACCGGTCCGGCCTTCGTGGGGACGGTACTGTTTTTGCCATCACCATCCCTTGCTATGTAGACGACCTATGGGTGTTCAGGAGGGATGGGACCTTTGAGTGGAACGAGGGGGCAAGCAAATGCAACGAGGCAGACCCCTATGTGTACAGCAGCGGCAACTGGAGGCTTAGCAGTGACAGCAAGTACATCGAGTTCAGCAATGTTGCGGGAGATCCAAGCATTAGAAAGAGCTTTAAGTTCGAGGTGGTGGAGTTGACTGATGAAAAACTTTCGGTAAGGATACCGGCGAAGGAATTGTTTGTTTCCACCACCAACATTGAGCAAAGGCACACGTTGTTCGCTGAGTAGGAATTTTCGGTTTGTGCTTTCTTTGCTCTCCTGGAGCGGGTGTTTTTTGGAGTCGCACCTCACTAGTCAGTGTAGTGCGGAGTAGAGCCGATACCCCTATTACGAAATCCTATATCGCTGAGAAGAAGGCTGCAAGAGAGCCTGAGGCGGGCACATAGCTGCCCATCGTAGTCTCCATCGCCGATGCCTCCAACTACTGCGGGGAAAACAGAATTCCCGGCCGGTACCCTGTATTTCCTGATACAAAATAAAGGACCTCCATTGCACAAGAGACATAGCCCTTGTGATCCTATAGTTGCATGAGTGCCCCCACGTTACCTTCCCACCGGAATTTGAATATAAATTTTATACTTCCGGTGGGAAGATGATATAAATGTTTTATTTTTTGGCTGTGGTCTATAATGTATGATGATTTCGGTAATAGAATATTAGCTTCATAGCATTGTAGTGGCTCTACTCTATTTTGGAGAAGCAGGCAGTTTTCCTCACGAGACTTCTGTTTCTTGTCCTCAGGGCACAGGTTCACCCCTTCAATGTTTTTGGTGTAGGCTCTGCCTATCCGATGCTCTCCTGGGGTAGCACTTTGGTGAAAGCCAGCCAGTCATCTGTTAATAACCTGCTGATCTCCAGCGCTTACACTGCTTGCCGCAGCCCCGGTACAGGAAGTTCTGCTTGCCCGTGTGCTTTACCCCGTTTTTGACTATTTTCATACTGTGGCAGTAGGGGCAGTTTATCCGGATAGTTATCTCGCACATAACTTCCTGTAAACACCTTTGCTGTCATGAATATTCCAGCTTCATACATTGTAGACCACAACCAAATTTTTTTATTTTAAAGTTAAGTGATTTTCATTTCTGGAGTTTTCCCTCAAAATGGAAGTCTTATCAGAGCGTAGGTCTACAATATTAAGTAAAATACTATCATCCTTTGCTCCTCTCGTTTCTCTCTTGAAAGAAACCCTAAAATAAGGCATTCACGCTATTGGATCTTCGCTTTAGTTCTCTTACTGCATTATTGCGCCCAACCTCTGTATTGATTTTTAAATACTTGTACTCCTTTGCTTCTTTATCCAAAACATCAGAAAATTCTTTTCCTTAAGAATGGGCAAAACAGTAAATGTCTCTGGGTATAGTAAAGTCGCAACGGTTAACACTGAAGAGTACTTTGAGTAATGATTATGAGCCAGCCAATTCTAAAAAAACTAGTCAACAAAGATTGCTCTATGACATTTTAGCGACTAGAACAGCATTCAATTTACTACAGTATCTCTTCTGAAATGAGCATTAACATACCTTAGCTAAATAAATAAACATTTAAAAGTAGGTATAACTAAGTTTTTCAACACAAGAAAATACATAGCACTTTATTTATGATAAAAATAAATATAAAACTAAAAAATATTAGGTTATATAGATATTATCATTAAATTAGAACAATTTAATGATGTTATTTACAATAAATTAATTACTCTACTCTTATTTATTTTTAGATTCATAATCTTAAGAGTAAGGGAATTTTATAAAAACAAAGCCATCAACACTTTTTTCTATACAATCATTCTTTTCCCTTAAAAATAGAATTCCATTTTTCAAGTAGATTATGTTTAATCATTTACAACCTTAAATGAAAGTTATGCAAACAAATACACTTAATATTGAACTGAAAAGCCACTTTTTAAATCTGTATTTCCTAGCTCTATCAGATACACAAATTGATAGTCAGGAGCTTGAAATGCTGTTTCAGTTAGGACAGAACAGAGGTATCGACAAGGAAGAAATTGAAAGAATTATTCTTCATCCAGATAGCGTAAGATTCACTATTCCGAAGGACACATTAACTAAAATCGAATACCTATATGACTATGTAACCATGATTCTAGCTGATGGAAAAATTGACGAGCAAGAAGAGTTAACGCTTAAAAAGTTCTGCATTAAGTTTGGTTTCGATGAGCAAAATATACCTGCAATTATGCAATTTCTAATTCAGGAAGCGATCAACGGAACAGATAAGAATACAATAATTGAACAAGTTAAACAAACTTTATAGGCATGGTTAAATTATTTAAAGGAATGTTCGACAGTCCTGTACCAACTGAAACAGTAGACCAATCGCCTTCTTATCAGGATTTTGTTCTAGTAGACTGGTATGATGAGGGTAAATCAAAAGCTCAGAACCATGGTGCTTCAGAAGCAGGCTTGATAACCTGTATAGGCAAGATCTATCATAACCATAAGGAAATCTTACGCAAAGATGAGATTGAACAAGAAAAAGCGAAACAGCCTTACAGAGTAAAGTTGAAGGAATACATGATGAAGAATGAGGTGTTCCATCATCGGCTTGAAAAGATCAAAAATGTAGAGGTTCCGAAAATAGAAGAGAAAATTGAAAATCTGCAGGAAGAAATACGTGAAGTAAGAAAGAACCCAGAGCAGTTTATTGGAGATAAGGTGGGTAAGGCAGGCTTTATTGTAGGTGTTACCATTCTTATTTTTCTAACAGTTTATCTTTTCATCTTTTATAGCTCTGCTTCTTTTTCGGCATTTTTCAAAGAGTTTTCGGTA
Organism: Pontibacter sp. CAU 1760; assembly: GCF_054482735.1. Taxonomy (NCBI): domain Bacteria; kingdom Pseudomonadati; phylum Bacteroidota; class Cytophagia; order Cytophagales; family Hymenobacteraceae; genus Pontibacter; species Pontibacter sp. CAU 1760. The sequence continues at coordinate 37,397 of NZ_JBTLRL010000022.1, read as the reverse complement.
GGTGAACTGGGAGTAGTAAATTCTATATTTGACCCAAAAGCACTTACTACGGCATATCAGGATGGCTTCACAGAGTTAATTCTAATATTAACCATTCCATTTGTATTTCTGGGTCTGGGATACCTAATCCACAAATTTCAAGAAGTAAAAGGTTGGGGCAAATACCCAAAAATAGCAATGCTGGTCGCGGTAACTTTTATTTTTGACTGCATCTTGGCTTATGAGATTACAGAAAAGATTTACAACATAAAAGCTGAGAATAGTTTTGACGATGTTCCTGTTTATACTGTGTCTATGGCCTTACAGTCTGTTAATTTTTGGCTTATCATCTTTGCAGGATTTGTGGTGTACCTTATATGGGGATTCGTGTTTGATTTTGTGATGGAAGCTTATGGTAAGTTGGATCAACTGAGCGTAATTGTTAACGCAAAGAAAGAAGAAATAGCAAAGAAAGAAGAGCAGGTGCAAAAGCTAGATGACGAATCAGACAAACTTAATTACCTAATGGGGACAAATAACACTGAGATAGAAAAGCTCAAAACAATACTGGAGCACTCCGAGATCATTAAGCCAAAGGAGTTAGAGCACTCACTAATGCGCTTCCTAGATGGATGGCTGGAGTTCCTGAACTTCAATAATCGGGGTGAAGCTGATCGTAAGAATGCACACAACCTAGTATCTGAATTTATCAATGTAAATGTTAGACCTGTAGAAGCATTAACTAAAGAGCATGAAAAATAAAATTACATTAATATTGCTAGCTTTCATTCTGTACAGTTGTGGTGGCGATGTTGAACAAACCGAGACATCTGTTACTCCCACCGCAAGTACAACTCAGCCAGAGATGCTGAACATCAGTATCATTTTAGATCTTTCGGACAGGGTAATTCAGCCGATGCAACCAAGCCAGAGTGAAAGAGATATTCAAATAGTTAATAAAATAACGGAGATTTTTAAAGCTAATATGAAGGCAAAAGGAGCTTATCAGGCCAATGATAAAATCAGGGTCTTATTTGCCCCTGCTCCTACAGACCCAAATGTAAATAATATTGCAAACAAGCTTTCTGTTGATTTATCTAAGTTAGATAATAAAAGAAAAAAGGAAGTTTACGATAATATCAGTTCTGATTTTGAAGAAGGTTTGAAAGAAATATATGCTCAATCAATAAATACAAAGAATTGGATTGGTTCTGATGTATGGCGCTTCTTTAAGTATGATGCGAAGGACTTAAGTATTGATCCAGACCCTCAATACAGGAATGTTTTAGTAATTGTAACAGATGGTTACTTATATCATTCTCAATCTAAAGACAGGCAAGAAAATAAAACAGCCTTTATCACTGCCAATTTTTTTGAAAATGAAGGTTTTAGAAACAGTTCTAATTGGAAGGACAAATTTGAAAAAGGAAATTACGGTTTGATCCATTCCGGCGAAACATTTGAAAACCTGGATATACTTGTACTAGAGATTAATCCATCACCTACAAATAAAAACGATGAGGATATAATTCGTGCTTATTTAGGCAAATGGTTTGATGAAATGAAAATAGAAAACAAAGTTTTCTACAATACCGATCTACCAGCTAACACAGAAAAACGAATAGAAAACTTCTTTAAAAACTAAATAAAATATTTACTCACTCTTTTGCCTGAAGTATTTAAGAATAAATCAATGATTGAAGTTAATAAACAAAATTTAGAGATTAAACACTCTACTTGCTACGAATAGTCTGTAATTTCCACTACTTGACCTGACACTATTGCTAATCTTTGTAGCAGCAGTGTCAGGTTAATTTTTTTTTCATTCTCTCCATGGTTTAGTGAACGGCATATTCATGTCAGTCCAGCATACCCTGGAGTTCTAGTCAGGCGCAAAACAGCACATGCCAAGCCGAGGGAATCCACGTGCTGTTTTGCGCCTTAGTAGGCATACTGTTACCTTTGCGTCGTGAAAGGTTTAAGCGTCATGTTAGCAGTATTGGTAGCCGTGCTCTCGGTGATGCCCTGCTGTGCTGACGCGGGCTGCGACGTAGCTGAGGTGGCCACTGAGCAACGCGATAGCCACGAGGATGGGGCAGCGGCTTGCTCTCCCTTCTATAGCTGCGCTGCCTGCGTTGGCTTCACCATAGCCAATCCTCAAATCGGACTAGCTTCTTTTTTGATAAAGCCGGTCAGTCAAGTTCCGGCTTATACCCTATACCTCATCCCGCACCCGCTGTACGCCATCTGGCAACCGCCTAAGATAGCCTAATGTTCCTCTCCGTGGCAATGCCACAATGCTTGCAGCACAATGTGTGCCTGCACGTAATTTCTATACCGCATTAGACTATTTAAAATGAAAAAATACATGTTTCTGCTGCTCCTACTCCTGGGCAGCACGCTGGCCTACAGCCAGCACACGCTCAATGCCATCGTCCGGGATGGTGAAACCAGGCAGCCCTTGATCGGGGCCACCGCATCCGTGGCTGGCACCGCCATTGGAGCACCCACAGATGCCACCGGGGCCGTTGCACTCACGGGTATCCCCGCAGGCCGTCAAGTCATCCGATTTAGTTATGTAGGCTACCAGGACCAGATCGACACGCTTACCTTCCCCCTTTCGCAGGCAGCGCCACTGCTTGTGTTGCTGCAGCAGGACGGCGAAGCACTGGAAGAAGTAGTAATCTCCACCACCCGAAGCAGCCGCACCATCGAGGACATTCCCACCCGTGTGGAAGCCATCACTTTAGAAGAGCTGGGTGAGAAGGCCAACATGAAACCGGGCGACATCCGGATGCTGCTCAGCGAGAGTACCGGCATCCAGACACAGCAGACCTCTGCCACTAGCGCCAGCGCCAACATCCGGATTCAGGGCCTGGATGGTCGTTATACCCAGATCTTACAGGATGGCTTTCCCCTTTACTCCGGGTTCTCCAGCGGGTTAAGCATCATGCAGATCCCACCGCTCAACCTATACCAAGTGGAGGTCATTAAGGGCAGTTCTTCCACACTTTACGGTGGCGGGGCGATTGCCGGGCTAGTAAACCTGATTACCAAAAAGCCTGCCGAGGAAAGAGAACTTTCCCTGATGGCGAACCTGACCAGTGCCAATGGGCTAGACCTAAGCGGCTTCTACGGCAAAAAGCTGGGCAAATTTGGTGTCACCGTGTTTGCCTCCCGTAATACCAACCAGGCCTATGACCCTGCCGACATAGGCTTCTCGGCTATCCCCGATTTTGAGCGCTATACCCTGAACCCCAGGCTGTACTTTTACCCGAGCGAGCGCACGCAGCTATACCTTGGCGTAAACGCCACACAGGAGAAACGCCTGGGAGGAGATCTGCGCTACATCGATGGGGAGGAAGGCGATTTCTACTTTGAGCGAAACGACACCAAGCGTTATTCCACGCAATTCAGCTTAGAGCACACACTGGCTGATTCCGCTATCCTGTCTGTGAAAAACAGCGTCAGCTTTTTTAGCCGGGATATCCTGGTGCCTGCCTATGACTTTCACGGAAAGCAGGTTTCCAGCTTCAGCGAGGTGGCTTACAGCCAGAACAATGAGAAGTCGGACTGGGTGGTCGGCGCCAACCTCTGGACGGACAGCTTCACGGAACAGGAGCCGGATGCCCTTGGTGCACGGGACTACAACAATACCATTCTCGGTGCCTTTGCCCAGAACACGTTCACGCCAGCAGACTGGTTTGTACTCGAAACCGGCCTGCGGACTGACTACGTGAACCCGAAAAGGGGCATGAAGGTAGCGGGGCTGTTCGTGCTGCCGCGTGTCTCGGCACTGTTCAGGATCACAGACCGCCTGTCATCCCGCATCGGGGGCGGCATGGGCTACAAAACGCCCACCATTTTTACGCAGGAGGCGGAGAACGTTACCTTTCAGAACATCCTGCCGCTAAACGCCCAACTAACCAAAGTGGAAACCTCCATAGGCGGGAACGCCGACATCAACTACAGCACCCTGATTGGGGAAGACGTCACGTTCAGCATCAACCACATGTTCTTTTACACCTACCTTAACAACCCGCTCATCCTCACCCTCCGACCAGACAACCTCTATGCGTTCCGGAACGCCAGCGGGTATGTGGACACCAAGGGCGTGGAGACAAACATGAAGTTTGGGTATGAATGGGTGAAGCTATTCCTTGGCTATACCTATACCGATGCCAGGCAGCACTACAACCAAGCAGTGAACGACATGCCGCTTACGCCAAAGCACCGGGTGAACACGGTGCTGATGCTGGAAAAGGAGGACAACTTCCGCATTGGGCTGGAAGCCTATTATTTCTCCCCTCAGCGGCTCACCGACGGCAGCATAGGCCAGGATTACTGGATAAACGGGGTGATGATCGAGAAGATGTTCGAGCGCTTCTCCCTGTTCCTCAACTTCGAGAACATTTTTGATACAAGGCAAAGCAGGTTCGGCAGCATTTACACCGGCAGTATGCGAACCCCGGAGTTCAGCGAAATCTATGCCCCCGTAGACGGCAGGGTCATCAACGGGGGTATAAAGCTGAACCTGCTGTAATATGAAGTCAGGAATTTAAGGCTTGCTATCTTTAAGCAATCGCTTCCCATAGCTGTTCCCTTGCGCTATACCGGGTAGGGGCTGCCGGGAAAACTGGTAAAACGGTGCTTTGACAGAAAACGAAATGCCTGTGTTTTATACCATTATTAACTGAATATTGCGCATAAAGATGTTCTAAAGAACCCACCCCTGCCCCTCCAAGGAGGGGAATCCGCAGATAGGTAAAATGCCATGCGCGTGAACCAACTGATAGTGGTATTAAATGCAAGTAATTGTCGGAAGTCAACGCTAGTCTTCCTGCCCCGAGGGCACCGGTAGGGGCGCACCAGCCGGAATGGGCTCTCCGAAATAAGGGGAGCCATTCGCTGTCCAGGTGAACTTCTGCGCCCTGATATTGCGGTCCCAACCTGGCGTTTCGCTCTTTTTAGAGTGGTACAAAACCCAGTGCTCCGTGCCATCAGGGGAGGTGGTGAAGCTGCAGTGGCCCACCCCCAGCACCTGGTCGGTTCCCTCAAAAACGGGCCCAGTCTTTTCCCAGTTCCGGGCATCCATCGGGTTGCGCAGCGTATCGGAGAGGGTGAGCTGCCCCAGCCGGTACTCCTTCAGCCAGGATTCCCGGGTCGAGTAGATGAGAAATACCTTATCGCCGTGCTTGAGCACCTGTGGCCCCTCGTTCAGGTCCAGCGGGCCGCCTGCCTCCCAAGGCTCTTGGGGGGAGGAGATCAGGGCCCTGTTGCTGCTGATGGTCCAGGGGTTGCTCATGGTGGCCATGTAAAGGTACTGCTTTGTCTTGTCTGTCTCCGCCGCCTGCTCCCAGCCCGACCAAATGGCGTACAACTGTCCGTTGAGTTGCAGCGGCGTCAGGTCAATGGCCCAGATGGCGGCGGATGCAGCATCCCCGATGCTGTCGCCGGTATAAAGCATGCCCTTGTCTGTATAAGGCCCAAAGGGGTCATCCCCCTCCGACTCCAGCACACCCGAGCGCTGGTACAGGAAGGGTGCTCCCTCCTTTTTGGCGGCTGCGTAGTAGATGTACCACTTACCGTTGAGGAAATGCAACTCTGGCGCCCATACATTGCTCTTGTTCCAGCCTGTCTCCGGGGTGGTCCATACCCTCACCTTCTCGCCCGGCGCTGTCAGTTTCTCTGACTTAGAGACGTAAATGCCGCCATTGCCCACACTGCAGAAATAATACAGCCTGTCTTTTTTGAAGACCCAGGGGTCGGCACCCTCGGCGATAGGGTTCGTGAAGTACGCTTCCGCTGCGGCCAGCTGTTCACTCTCCTGCTCTGCTGCCGGCGATACAGCGGTGGTACAACCCGCCAGCAGGAGTGGGTAGCAAAGCAGCCCTAGCAGCGTTTTCAATCTTTTTTTCATGTTGCGGTCATCAGCAGTATCCATTTGCTTGCATTAACAGGGTATAGCCTTCTATTTGATCTTATAAGCACCCATCGGGAGACAAAGCCAGGGGAGGGTGCGCATGTGCGTAACTGCGCGCTCCCTACCCGCCTTCCTCTATTGCTTCATCTTAACCAATGACGGATCATACAGCTTGGCATGCACCTGCTTTAGCTTTTCTTCCGGCACTTTGATCACTTTCCGGTCGTAGGTCATCAGGCCGTTCGTTTCGATTTCAACATCCGTTGTCTGGGTATAAATGGCTGCCGAAAGCCCTTGCCGGATCAGGTCCTCCAATCTTTCGGTAAAGCCTTTGTATCGCGCAAAGAGCTCATCGGGATTTTTAAAGCTCTGGTAGCCCCAGTTGTCTTTCTGCTGCCAGGTGTGCCCTTCCACTGGCAAGCCCAAGCCCCCAAATTCCCCCAGCACAATCACCTGCTTTTGCCCAAACAGATCGGGGCGCGGCATCACCGGGTCCGGGTAGTTGTGCAGGTCGATGATCTGGCCCACGGGGTGGAAGTTTCCTCCGCTGGCGCTGTTCACCAACCGGGACGGGTCATGCTCCATGGTCCAGTTTGTGATGTCCTCTGTCTTAAACTGGCCCCAGGCCTCGTTAAATGGCACCCATACCACAATGCTGGGGAAGTTGTGCAGATCATCCATTATCTCGGCCCACTCAGTACGGAATATCTTCTCCGATTCAGGCGTGCGGTCTTTCTCGGTACCACGCCCTGTTACGCCTGGGCGCTGCTCCCACCTGTTGCCCATGTCGCCACTTGGCATGTCCTGCCATACCAGCATCCCTGTTTTGTCGGTGTGGTAGTACCAGCGGGCAGGCTCCACCTTCACATGCTTCCGGATCATGTTAAAGCCCATTTCCTTTGTCTTGTCGATATCAAAGACAAGAGCTTCTTCAGTTGGTGCTGTATATAGGCCGTCTGGCCACCAACCCTGGTCCAGGGGGCCGTACTGAAACACGAACTCGTTGTTGAGCAACATGCGCTGCACACCGTTGCCATCCGGCTTCATACTGATTTTGCGCATGGCAAAGTAGCTTTTCACCTCATCCTGCACTTTCCCGTTCCGCACCACGGCTATCCGCAGATCATACAGGAAAGGGCTCTCCGGAGACCACAGTTTTGGATTACTGATCTGCAGCTCAGCCGGTGCGCTGGCACTTACCTCCTGCTCCGCCACTTTCTTCTTGCCGTCCCAGGCAGTTATCCTGAGTTTGTCGTTTGCCTGTGACTGCTGCACATCGGCTGCCACGGTAACGGTGCCTTTGTCGATGTCCGGGGTTTGTCTGGTAGAGGCGATGTATGTTTTGGGCACCGACTCCAGCCATACCGTCTGCCAGATGCCGGTAACGGGAGTGTACCAGATAGACTCCGGCTTCTTCACCTGCTTGCCGCGCGGCTGCGGCCCGTCGTCGCTGGGGTCCCACACGCTGATGGCGATCTCCTGCCGGCTCCCGCTTTTCAGGTACGGCGTGATATCGAACGAGAAAGGGTCGTAGCCGCCCTGGTGGGTGCCTGCTTTGCGCCCGTTCACATACACATCGGCTTGCCAGTCTACAGCGCCGAAGTGCAGGAGCACGTTCTGCCTGCGCAGTTTGGATGGCACGCTGACACTTTTTCGGTACCAAAGCACGCTGTCTTTGCCCACGGTTTTGCCTACCCCGGACAATGCGGACTCCACTGCAAAAGGCACCAGTATTTTGCCTTGAAAGGAAGTGGGCATATTTCCCTGCTGCGCCTTCGGCACGATGGCATAGTCCCAAAGCCCGTTCAGGTTTTGCCAGTTCTCGCGTACCAGCTGCGGGCGCGGGTACTCAGGCAAAGGGTTAGAGGGGTTTACTTTGTCTGCCCACGGCGAGGTGATCTTCCCCGCCACAATTTTCCAGTCGGAATTTTGAGCCTGTAGTACGCTCCCCTGCACCAGCAAGGCGAGCACAAGGAGTAAGTAAGTTTTTTTCATCTCTTATTTCTTATGATGGTGCATTCAAACAAAGCCAGTACCGTGATTCCTGAAGTTACCTGATTTCTTTGGGTAGCGCGTCCTGCTTGCGCAAAGGGTTCTATATCCCGTGTCACTTTTGCCGGCAAAGTTTCTTCAGGCATAACATTAAAAGGTAGTTCAGGCAAGCTTTCCCTGGAGGGGGCAACTTACCTGAACTACCTTATTTTGTTATGTGACAGCTAAACCTATTACAGATCTACTTTTTCAACACGGGAATAGATCATTTCTGCCACGCCCGCTATTTTCACGCCAACCCTGGCAAACGCATAGCCTTTGGAGGATAACCTCGCTGGCGCCTCTAGGCTCAGGCTCAAAGGACCAGCAATGGCCTCCTCGCTCGGCCACCAAATGTCTGTTACGGCAACAAAGTTGTTGGCATCTACAATCGTAGTGGAGCCCAGGTAATACGTAACACGCTCGATTTTGGCATTCGGCACCAGCTTCTCCACATTCAGCGTGGTCGTGATGGCGTTGCCGTTTTTCTGGAAGACAGCGTTCTTGATCAGGTAAAAAGGCTGTACAGGAACGTCTATGATCGTGTTGCCTTTCACCTGCACATTAATGGTATCTGTGTTGTCTACCCAGGGCCCGTTGCCTCTTAAGCGGGTTAGCTTGTAGTTGCCATCAAACACCATGGCCGAGAACGTTCCCTCCTGATCTACATAAACAGGTATCTTCTGCAGGACCGGGTAGCCTGGTTGCCACAACTCCAGCTGCACTCCGCTGGACCTTACCCCAATAGCCTGGTCCTGATAAACCACCTGGCCAGTCAGCATCGTTTTTGGCGGCTCATGGTTATCGTATTCGCACCCCGAAAGCACTACAACCATGGCAATGAGAAATGTTATCAGTCTAAATTTCATATCCTTGAATTAATGGAATGGATTTCTAACAAGTTTTGGATTATTATTTAGCACATCCTGTGGTATGGCTGCATAGTAGGCCGGAACCTGGAAGTTACGGGGAGCCCCGAACCTTGGCGCCACAAGTTTTTCAAACACGTACTTGTTGTGTGTCGGATGGCCGGGACGGATGATGCGGTAAGGGTACAGGGCATACAGCACGGCATCCGGGTTGCTCGGGCTTCCGTCCCAGATCTCATGCGCTATTCTCCAGCGCTTCACGTCCCATATTCTGTGGTCTTCGAAGGCCAGCTCTACACGGCGCTCATTCCGAAGCCGCTCCACGGTTAATGTTTCCAGACTGTTCTCGCCGAATCCAGCTCTTTCCCTTACCGTGTTCACATACCCCACAGCCTCGCCTGCCTGGCCGAGCTCAAGGGCTGCCTCCGCTGCGTTCAGGAGTATTTCGGCATAGCGGAACCTGATCCACCATAACTCGCTGCGGACACCCCTGGTGCTGGACATTGGGGTAGGGTCGATATACTTTCTCAGGTAGAAACCCGAATTGGATACCTCCGTGATAGAGCGGTGTGGCCCTGAGCTCCCCACAAGGGTTCCGCCATCACTATAATCCGAACCAAGCTGGTTCCCCTCCACGGTTTCATACCCAGCCCCATTCCATACCTTCACGCCAGCCTGTATCTCCACGTCCTGTCCTTTAAAAGTAGAACCCGGATAGATGACTGTGCCATACAGGCGGGCATCCTTGTTTTCGAAGATGTCATCCAGCTCCTCGTAGTAGATGTAGTCGCTGTTGTTGGCAGTTCTGGTTTTGAGTTCTCCGGACGATCCATCCAGGTACTCAAAATCCTCTACCAGGTTCAGGACAGGGGTAATAATAGAGGAGGAGAGGTTATCTTCACGAATACCACGGGCAATGTTATCATAGGTAAAACCGATCCGCTTGTCACTCGCCGTGGAAAAGTCCTGCGCCAGGATAACTTCCGGATTTGCCTGCTTCTTGGTGATAGCCTCAAAAAAGTTCTCTCCCAGGTTATTCGTATTCCCTTTGTAAAGCCTGTAGAGGCCACTGTTGATGATCTCTTTGGACGCTTCGAGCGACTTGGCATAATACCCGTCTGCCATGGAGGCCGGAATGCCGGCTTCCCCTCCAGGAGTGGCGGCTACCGGCGCGCCCCCCAGGTTGTTGTATTTCGCGACAGAACCAGCATACAGCATGGCCCGGCTCTTCAGGGCAAGCGCTGTGTATTTGTTCGCCCTCCGGATGCTGCCTATATTGCCCAGGTCATCCTTAACGGCATCCAGCTCGCTGGCAATGAAATCATACACCTCGTGCTCCTTATTGCGCGGAAGCTGCAGGTACGAAGGATCACCGCCGAAGTCGTAAATGAGCTGCTGAGTTACAATAGGCACGCCACCCATTCTCTTCACATGCTCGAAATACACAAAAGCCCTCAAGAACCGGAGCTCTGCTTTAAACTGTACTTTCTGGGCCTCTGGCAGTGTCGCTGAATACTTGTCTATGTTCTCCAGCGCCAGGTTAATGTCCCGGATCAGGCCATAGTCCCAGATTGTCCAGGTAAAGGGGCTGTAGGTCGAGATGTTGTTTGATCCCTCCCCGTTACCAGACCACATCGCTTCGTCGTAGGCGGCAAAGGCCTGCCAGTTAGAGGCGGTTGAGTTATAGGTTGGAAGGCGGTCGTAATAATTAGCCAGCAAGCTGGTAATCATCTTCGGGTCGTTCCAAACTTTCTCTTCCTGAATGACGGTCGGCGGATCTTTCTCCAGGAATTCCTCGTCCTCGCAAGCCGTAAAAGACATCAGGGCCGCTCCAAAAATCAATACTTTATAGATACTTTTCATTTTTTGTCGATTAGAAGCTTACGTTAAGACCAAGCGTGTAAATTCGCTGCTGCGGGTACTGCAGACCATTGCCAGAAGAAATCTCCGGATCGATGCCAAACTCTTTCGTGTTGTCGATCGAGAACAGGTTGGTACCGTTGGCGTACACGCGGAGGCCGGACATACCTACCCGGCTGATGATGCTTTCCGGCAGGCTATAGGACAGTTCCAGGTTCCTTAACCGGATGTAGCGCACGTTGGTCACCCAGAAATCACTGTGGCGGTAGTTATGGCCGGCTCTTTCTCTTCTGATGGCAGGATACGTTCCGGGCACCCAAGGGCTGTCGCTGTTAAACGGATCCGCATGGTGCCAGCGGTCTTCCAGCATAAAGTCTGGTGACGTACCATCGTTCTGGTAAGGATACATCAACTCCCAGTTGCGTCGGTACGACTGCATGGTAGCACCTGCGAAGTCCATCATCAGGCTTATCCCTTTGTATTGCATACCGGTGTTGATACCAAAGCTCACATAAGGGTTGGCTCCCTGCTGGTACCCGATAGGTCTTTCGTCCAGGCCGTTGATGATGTTATCGCCATTCACGTCTTTATAGATAAAGTCGCCCGGAAGCAGGTTTCTGTTACCCTGCCCATCGATAATGACCGGGTGGTTATCTATTTCTTCCTGAGACTGGAAACGGCCCACCACCTGGTAGCCCCAGTTCACGCTCCCCCAACGGTCCATCCAGGAGTTGCGGTACTCATCCCAGGAATTGCCAAAACGGGGCTTGTACTGCTGCGCAATGTCGTAGCGTCTGGCAAAAGTACCGTTCACGCCCACAGAGAAGCTTACATCGCCTGCGGTGCCGGCATAATTTAAAGCACCCTCTACACCACGGTTTGCCTCAGAAAGCAGGTTTTCGGCTGGCAGGCCATACCCCACCTCACTTGGCAGCAGCACATCATACCTTCCGGATGGCAAACCCTCACGCTTCCGCTCAAACACATCGAACTGACCGCGCAGGTTTTTGAAGACAGTGAAGTCTATACCGATGTTGCGGGTGGTGTTTGTGATCCAGGACAGGTTGGTGATGGGCAAACCGCGTGGCGCAAGGCCCGAGTAATAACTATCATCAAACACGGCACTGCCGACGTTAAAGGTATACCCTCCGAGGTAGCTAAACGGAGGAACCACATAATTGTCGCCACTGATGATGTCGCTACCGGTTTTACCCCACGATGCTCTGAGCTTTAGGTCGTTCAGGAAGCTAACCTTATCCTTCATGAAATTCTCTTCCGTGATTCTGTAACCCACGGAAACACCCGGGAACAATCCGAAGCGCTTACCGGGAGCAAACAGGAAGGATCCATCGTAACGACCCAGCAACTCCAGCAAGTACTTCTCTTTGTAGTTGTAATTAACACGGCCAATGTAGCCTAACCTTGCAGACTGGCTCCACTGGTCTAACAGGTAATCCTGGTCAGCGAAGTACATGATAGGCACATAATTGTTAGGCGGCACGGTGTGCACAATCATGTATTTGTTGTCGTTGTCCTGCCGCTCATAGGCTGCCACAGCCGACACCCCGTGGTTTCCGAACTGCTTGTTGTAGTTCAGCTGGAACTGCGCAAACTTATCCACAATGTTTCGCTTGCGGCGCTCTCTCCAGGGGTTTTGGTTACCGCCCGCCATCTCGTAGGTGTCGGTAGCCTCATTATAGGTATAGGCGTTGTAGGTATACTCAAACCCGTCAAAATCGAAGTTCGTGAAGTTATAGGAATAAGTTGCTTTGGCGCTCAGACCAAAGTCAAAATCATACTGGGCATAAAAGTTACCCTTTGCGGCACGCCAGGTTTCATCTATATACCCTGTGATGTCCTTATCATAGGTAGCAGGGTTCACGTTTACGTTATGCGTCTGATTGATGTAATTGGGGTTATCATTGGCATAAGGCCTTTCCGTCGGCCACATCGTGAAGATACTCAGGAACGGGTTGAAGTAGTCGTCCAGGCCAGGTACGCCGATCTGGAAACGATCCTCTACCCTGCCGTAAATCTGCGTGCCAACCCGCAGCCCCTTTGCAAGGCCCGTCTCTATGTTCGCCTGGAAGTTTGTTCTGTTAAAGTTATAGTCCTTTATCAGGGCATCCTGGTTGATATGGCTGACGGAGAAATGGTAATTGGTGTTTTCTGATCCACCCGAAGCGCTTGCATTCACATAATACTGTGGTGCCACCTCGTCCATCACCATGCTGTAGTAGTCTGTGCTGCGGTACCCTTTTTCGGTGCCTACTCTCCACTTTTCCAGTTCCTCAGGTGTGATGGGCGCCGGGCGGCCAAGGTTCTGAGCGTTTTCCACAAGGCCACGCATGTGCTGGTAGGCATTGGCTGGTCTTGGGTAACGCGTGAAATCCTGTAAACCATAATAAGTGTTTACACTGATCCTGGGCTTCTGATTTGCCTTTCCTTTTTTAGTGGTAACCAGGATAACTCCGTTTGCGGCACGCAAACCATAGATAGCCGCAGAGGCATCCTTCAATACTGAAACACTTTCAATATCATTGACATCCAGGTTATTGAATTGTCCTGCGTCTGAGGTAATGCCATCTATGACATACAACGGGTTGCCCATATTCCGCACCTGGATATTGGTGCCTGCTCCCGGTCTTGCATCTGCCTGCCGGGCCGTGATCCCCTGTATCTTACCCACCAGCGCGCCTGTTGCCGTTGTGGCGGTTGTTCGGGCGATGTCCCGCGATTCGATCTGTGATACCGCACCGGTTACAGTGCCTCTCGACTGCGTGCCATACCCCACTACCACCACTTCTTCCAGGGCCTTTGCATCCACCCCCATCGCCACGTTGATCGTCGACCTGCCGTTGATGGGCACCTCCTGCGACTCGAACCCGATGTAGGAAAAGACCAGCGTGCCATTGCCATTAGGAACACTCATCGTATAGGTGCCGCCTGCATTTGTAGGAACAGCCTTGTTGGTCCCTTTTAAAAGCACGGTTACCCCGGGCAAGGCTGTGCCATTCTCATCTGTCACCTTACCTGTCACAGCTACTTCCTGCCTGGCAGATTCCGGAGTGTCTGCGGGCAGCGCATGCGCTGCATTTGCCAGAGCATCCTCTAAAAACTGTGCCAGTGAGTTATTTTCCAGCGCATGGCCAGCTTCAACCCTATTGGCACTGGAGTAACTGTGTGCTACTCCCGGGAGAGACACGCAGCAGGCCGCGAGGGCTAGGCTGTATCTTCCCAAAAAACGTGTAGTAACTCTTTTCATATGGTCATGTTGAATTATTAACTACAATTATGTTGCGGCAGTTGAACCAACGGCACCTGTTTCAGTGGTTTATCATGCCTGATTTCGAAGACTGCTCTTGCTTAACTAACAGCCAGATCAGCCGCGGCTTCTTTTGCCGAGAGCGTAAACTCCGGCATCTGCATGATCTTCCCCCCCTGCATCGCGGACTCGTGCGCCAGGATACCCACGCAGGTGATGTTGGCTGACTGCCGCGCGTTGGGGTATGGCTCTCTTCCTTCCACCAGCGCGCTCACAAACTCGTGCACCAGGTGTGGGTGTGAGCCGCCGTGTCCGGCACCCTGTATAAAGGAGAGGTGCTGGTTATCGTCTGAGTCGTAGACACCGGCTGTCGTGAAGGACTGGATCTCGTTTGGCAGCAGGTGCGCGTAGTCCGGAATCTTCACCCGCTCCGGCGTTTCCCCTGTATGCATCACACTGTCCTCGTGCTCTATCTGCGTCCACTCAAAGCTCTTTTTGGAGCCGTATACATCGAAGCTCTCGCGGTACTGGCGGGCCGTGTTGAACAGTGAGCGCGTCACTTCCGCCGATAGGTCTGAGTTCCGGAACTTGATGTGGCAGGTCTCGATGGCGAACGGGGAGCCGTACTTTGGAATAAGCTCCTCGTCTATCCGGCCGGAGCCGAAGCAGGACACGTACTCGGCCTCCGCTTTTGGCAGCGCCAGCACCGGGCCTACGCAGTGGGTAGCATAGTGCATCGGTGGCAGCCCTTCCCAGTAGCCAGGCCATCCGGCCATCTCCTGCTGGTGCGAGGCACGCAGGAACTGGATTCTGCCCAGCTCTCCCTTCTCATACATCTCTTTCACGAACAGGAACTCGCGGCTGTAGATCACCGTCTCCATCATCATGTAGGTCAGCCCTGTTTCCTGCACCAGCTCCACTATCTGGCGGCACTCCTCCACGGTAGTGGCCATGGGCACAGTGCAGGCCACATGCTTGCCGGCCTTAAGGGCCGCTATCGACTGCTCGGCGTGGCTCTGGATGGGCGTGTTAATGTGCACGGCATCTACGTTAGGGTCCCTCAGGAGCGCTTCATAATCAGTGTACCGTACCTCAATCCCGAAGGCATCGCCGATCTCGTCCACCTTGCTTTGGGTGCGCTGGCAGATGGCATACATGTTCGCATTGGGGTGCTTCTGGTAGATGGGAATGAACTCGGCTCCAAAGCCAAGCCCGACGATGGCTATGTTTATCTTCTTCTGGCTCATAATGAATGTTATTTTTTACAGTTACAGATAGATTACTTTGTATAGGCACTTACCTCCCCGGCTGCCTCGCGGTGAGCGGGCTCAGCGCCTCTTGCCCAACGCTTCAGGAACTGCAGCCCCTCCCTGGCAAAGCCGTCCTGGCTCGGTACCAGCGGGCGCCAGATGCACACGGCCCCGGCCAGCTCCTTCACTTCCGGCGTGAAGCTCTCTATTGAGACAGCGCCTCTGTAGTCGATAGCCTCCAGGCCCCGCTGGTACGCATCCCAGCGGGTCTGGCCCGTGCCTGGGGTACCCCGGTAGTTCTCCGACACTTGCAGGTGGATGAGTTTGTCGCCCGCAAGCCGGATGGCACGCTCAATGTCCGGCTCCTCGATGTTCATGTGAAATCCGTCGAGCAGCACCTTGGCTGCCGGGTTGTTGATGTCATTTACAAGCCGCAGCACGTCTTCGGCGGTGTTCACCAGGTCCGACTCAAAGCGGTTAAGTGGCTCCAGGGCGATCTCCAGTCCACGGGCTTCCGCCATTTCGCATACTTTCCGAAGGTTTGTCACTGCCCGCTCCCACTCTACTCTTTTCTGTTCCGGGGAGACCAGCCGGGCTTTGCCCACGGCAGAGTACATCGGCCCCGCAAAGAAGCTGGCCCCCAAGCCCATGCAAATGTCCAGGCAAGCCTCGATATAGGCAAAGCTGGTTTGGTGATAGGCCGGGTCGTCGTGGGTCAGGTCGCGGTTGGTGCCAAAGGCCCCGCAGATAATTGGCTGCAGCCCGTTTTTCGCGAGCGCCTCTTTCACTTTTCTCACATCTATCAGGGCAGGGTCCTCCACCGGTATCTCCACCATGTCGTAGCCCATCTCCCTGATCTTTGGGAAAAGCGAAACGGTATCGGTGCTGAAGGGGGAAGTCCAAAGCCAGGTGCTCACCCCGAATTTTATGTCTTTTAAACTCATGCGTTTGTGTTTTGCACCCTATGTGGCTATCGTACCGCCGGTGCCTCTTTCCGCTTATCCTACAGGGCTACTACCGTATAGCCTCCGCAGAACATCAGAAAAGAAACCCTGCCAGCATAATGACCAGAAATAGGGTTACAGTTTGTAAAGCCTCTTCCTTGGATTCTCCTGCATCAGCCGCCGCGCATCCTGCCCCTCCACGCTCGCCTGCGCCAGCAGGGAGGTGTTGAAAGCGCGATAGCTGCCCAAGGTGCTTCGTCTTTATTATATGTTGCTTGCCTCTACTTTCATGATGCCGTTCATCAGGCGCCAGTGTCCGGGCACGGTGCAGACAAAGGGGTACTCGCCCGGCTTGTCAGGCGCAGTGAACACCAGCGTTTCGCGTCCCTGCGGGTCCACCAGCGTGGTAGCCACGATCACCTCCGTCATGTTGGGAACATAGTTCTTCTCAGCCCCCTTCGGGTCCCTGGCCAGTGCGTCGGCGGCCTTGCCTACCTTCTCAAACGACCCGGGCATAACAAGCACGAAGTTGTGCTGCATGAAGTCCGGGTTGGAGAAATTGAGCGTCACCTTCTGGCCTGCCTTCACTGTAAAAGTCTCCTTGTCGAACTTCATCTCGTGCTCCACCACCTTGATGTTGATGGTAACAGCCTTGGCTGAAGAAGTGGTTGACGCCTTGGCTGTGGCAGGTTTGGCCGAAGCGGCTGATGCCGTCTTAGTACTCGTTTTTGCTGCAGGGGCCGTTGCTTTCTTCTTGGTGGATACGGCAGCCGCTTTAGCCGCTGGCTTCTTAAGCTCTAAAGAACTTCCCCTTCCAAAATCACCTCTGAAGTAGAACCTTTCAGGATAGTTTCCGACTCTGTTCTCATCATCAAAGTCACGGCCTACACGCACATCCGCCACAGGCAGCGCCGAGGCGAACAGTGCCGGGGCCTTGCCCTCCGCAACTTTCTTATCATTCACAAGCACACGCATCAACCCGCCATCGGAGAGACTGGCCACTACGTTGAACCTTTGTTCCGGCAAGGCTGCAGAAGAAACAGCTTCATAGGTTTTGCCGCCCTGCTTCACCAGCCAGTGTAGTTTATTATCCTGCACATACAGGCTATACCCTGCTTCTTTTCCTCCCTGTGCCACAATCACACCTTCCATCCCGTTGCTTGACGGCCCGACAGAAGCCTTCACGATAACCTCTTTCCCGGTAACATCCGGGGGGAACATGATGGGAGATCTCCTGTCCAGGGCATACTGCTCTTGGTTGGCGCTCTTCACGATCCGCTCCGAAAGGGTCAGGACAGAATCCGGCTTGTGCCCCAGGTGCTCGTTTTTCGGAGCCGCTCCGAAATAACCTGCCTGATGCTTAAGTGCCGCCGCGAATAACGCTTGCGGGATGTACTCATCACCTGCGTTCTCGGCATTTTTGCTCGCCTCAAACAATAGCTTTCCAGCTTCAGCAGAGGCAGGCATGTCGGCAAGGGCCAACACCGCGGCCATTCTGGTGTTCATGTCGGGGTCGTTGATCAGGTTGGCTTCTATGATGTGATGGAGGCTTTTCTCGTTTTCGGGCAGCACCTGCACCGCGTTTTTCCTGACACCGGCAGCCGGATGGGTCAAGGCTTTCCTGACAACCGCTATAGCCTCTGCGTTTGAGCCGTCCAGGGCGCCCAAACCGTGTAGCGTCCAAAGGGCGTGCACGGCAGGGCTGTTGAGGCCTATCTCATCCACGCTCTGGTCGGCGATAAGTTTGTAGAGTCCCGGAATCGCATCCTTCTTCTGGTTTTCGACGATCAGGCGCTGTGCCGTGGTGCGCCAGAACATGTTGTCGTTGCTTAGCGCCGCCAGCAGCCCATCCGTATCGTCTTTCGACAACTGCATCGGCTCGTAAGGTTTGGCGCCTTTGTATACGACCCTATAGATGCGGCCGTGCTTGCTGTCCCGCAGCGGGTTGATGTAAGCGTTGCCCTTGCCGTTCTCGAAACCGCGAGGGGTTGGGTTGTGCTGGATGATGAAGTTATACCAGTCAGCCACCCATACGGCTCCATCAGGCCCTACCTCAGCATGTACGGGCGAGAACCATTCGTCTGAGCTGGCCAGCAGGTTGAAGCCGTTCTTCTCGGTATAGCCCGCGCCCTTTCGCTCCAATATGGCGTTGTGCAAAACACGACCCGTCGGCTCGGCCACAAAGCCAACCCTGTTCCAGTAAGACTTGGGGTAATTTCTGGCGGTGTACAGGTTATGCCCTGCCGCAGCCGTGTAGCTTCCGTGATAGTCTACCTGGCGCAGATAAGGCGTCAGGTGCGGCATGTCGTAGTGAGAGTCTGTCCTGAAAACAGTGTTCCCGGAACCGCCTACCAGCACTCTTTTGATGTATTGGTTCGGCATAGCGAAATAGGCGCTGTGCAGGCCGTTTGCCGTAGAGATAAACACGTCAAACTCCTCCGAGAAGCCAAGGCCCCAGGTGTTGTTAGTGGTTCTGCCCAGGTACTCCAGGTTCTCGCCGTCCGGATCGAAGCGGTAAACGCCTTGGCTGAAAGCAAGGTCCTGACCGCTTACAGTCCCCTTGAAACCGGCATACCCCAGTACCCCCCATACTTTATTATCGAGGCCATACCTTAGGTTGGAGGGACCAGCGTGAGTATCGCTCTTTCCCCAGCCCGTAATGATCTTTTCCTTTACATCGGCTTTGTCATCCCCGTCCGTGTCCTTCAGGAAAACAAAATCCGGGGCCATGGAAATGATCACGCCGCCATTGGCGAAAGTCAGGCTGGTCGGGATATTTAAACCGTCTGCGAAAACGGTGAACTTGTCGGCTTTGCCGTCTCCATCTGTATCCTCCATGATTTTGATCCTGTCCTTCCCGGTACCCTCCTCGTTACGCACCTCGTTCGGATAGTCCTCTGTTTCTATTACCCACAGGCGGCCTTTCTCGTCCCAGGCCATGGCGATAGGGTTGATAACATCCGGTTCGGCGGCAAAAAGCTGCAGCTCGAAATCCACCGGCACCTGCACCAGCTTCTGAGACTCCTCAGGAGAAAGTGGGTGCTGAAATTTAGGCGCCGGGTCACGCCGCTCATAGTTAGGCACATCGGCTTCGCTGAAGGTCGGCGTCGGAATGTTCAGACGTGCCAGCCGTTCTCTTGCCTCATCGTTCACGGCCCACAGTATGCCCTGTGCCATCAGTCGGTGGAACCCGGGGTTGCTCCAGGTCCTTTCGTCGTGTCCGTAGGCCGTGTAGAACACTTTGCCCTCGCCCTGCTTTCTCACCCATGTCCAGGGCTCATGGTGGTCTCCCTGCACGCGCTCCATCAGCACGGTCATGTCAGGGTTTATTTTGTTGTGCACGTACGTCTCATCCCAAGTCGGGAATTCGGCAAGCCCCTGCATCACCTCATGCTCTGGCTTGATGATGTCTGCGACAAAGGTGGCCGTATCGTGCCGCTGAAACTGCCCGCCTACGGTGTTCACATACCAGTCAGAGTTTCTGAACATGAATGAGGCGCTGTGCACCGGGATCAGGCCCTTGCCTCCTTCCACAAAGCCTTTGATCGCCTGCTCCTGCGCTGGAGTTATCTTGTCATGATTGGCATAAATCATCAGGCCATCATACTTGCCCAGGTTCTCTGCTGTGAGGTCGTTAGGATCGTCTGTGTACGTGATGTTTATCCCTTTCTGGAATAAAGGCATAGCCAGCATGGGCGCATACTTCTCAGAATGATGATGCTTGCTATCGTGCCCTAAGAAGAGTATTTCTACTCGTTTGGCGGGGGCCAGCGCCTGAGCACTTTGTTCTGGTTGTGTCTTCTGTGCGCATCCACCGAGGAAGGTGCCGCCAAAAGCCAACAGGTAAAGTAACTTCTTCATAAGCTATATATGTATTTATTACACTTTAAAGTCTCTATGCAATGATTGGCTGCCGCCACCATGTTCCTATTCAGCTAGAAAACCCTTCTTAAAAATTAAAAGAGAGTACACAGGCTGAATAAGCGTTTTGTATACATTTATCCATTAGGCCAAATAAAAACCACTAACAGTTTCTTTAGTAATTGGAATATATATTATATCCGCTATTAATATATTACTAAGCTTCACTATGCCTCTCAAACGCAAGGCTTCTGATGAATAAGCGTGTGAGTACACGCTCACTGATATGGTTTAACAATAATCCTGAAAATAATTTGACAATTCTCACTCTTTCAAAGTTATTTCTGACTGTATTTTACTATTTTGAAGAAATAATCAGCTTCCTTGAGATATAATTCAGGATTTTAATGAAAGCAGCCGTTCAAAAGTCAGCCATACCAAGCACCAAAAGTTTTCTGGTAAAAGACCTTACTGCCCCTTATTTTGACAGGAAGTGGCATTTCCATCCGGAGTACCAGATATTTCTGGTGCTGGAAGGTAAAGGCACCCGCTTTATAGGGGATAGCATCCGCAGTTTCAGAGAGGGCGACCTTGTTTTCTTAGGCCCTAACCTGCCCCACCTTTGGCGTAGCGACAATGAGTACCTCGCAAAAGACAGCCTCCTGCAGACGCGCGGAATCGTTATCTATATTCAGAAAGATTTTCTGGGCAACGCTATTTATGAAAAGGAAGAGCTGGAAACGCTGGATCATTTGTTCAAAAAAGCGCAACGGGGTCTGGAGTTTAAAGGCAATACCTTGCAAGTGGTAAGCCAGCTGATGGAAGAGCTGTTGCATCTGCATGGGGTGGAAAGCATGATTCAATTGCTCCGTATTATGAACACGCTTGCCCATTCGGACGAGTGCAGTGAGATTGCTCATGTCGGCTACATCAACCAAAGCACGGAAGCAGACACAGACCGCATGGGGCATGTTTATGAGCACATCATGCTCAACTTTCAAAGTAAGATCAGCCTTGGGGAAGTGGCCGCAATCGCCAACTTGTCCCAAAGCTCCTTTAACCGCTTTTTCAAATCAAGGGCCAATAAATCATTTTCTGAGTTTTTGAGCGAGGTCAGGATCGGGCATGCCTGCAAGCTTCTCCATGAACAGGACCTCAGCATAAGCCAGGTATGCTATGAAAGCGGCTTTAATACCCTCTCTAACTTTAACAAACAATTCAAGGATCTCATCGGGGTGACACCGCTGAACTTCAGGAAAGAACTCCAAAAGTATTAACTGCAAAACAACCGCCGTTTAGGTGTTGAAAGAGCACGCAACAACTCCTGCATTCCATTGCCCAATAGCGTGAAACGGTGTGTTGGCTAAGCAGTAAACTCCCTGAAGCAAGTTATCCTGGTTTCAATTTCCCTAAAAATAATCTATAACCATATTTCATATACTTTAATTTACATTCCGTAACTTCAAGTGTATCTGCTGAAGGCTGGGAATAGGGCACTGCGTCTTCAAAGGTATCCACCATTCATTTTCACCTAAGAGACACAGGCATGCATCTGTTCTTCTTCCTTGCTGGATTCTTGCTGGTAAGGCGCCTCCTGAAGCTGCTGAAGGATACGCCCGTCCAAATGAAATGGCAGAGCCTGCTCACGTTTTCGAGGTGGGTCATCCTCATTTTGTTTTTGGTGGTTTCGAGTTTTTTTGATGGTGCCGAAAGCATTTTTATAGGGAGTTTGCTCCTGCTCGGCCTCTTGCTATACCTGGATCAACAGCCTGACCTGTATGAGTTCCGGCCTTACATCCAGGCCCATTACCCATTGGTTGCGGCAGGGTTTCTAAGTGGCATCGCTGCCTTTGTGGTGCCGGCGTTCTATGCTTCAAAGTCCGGCTTTTTTGATTTCGCGATTGTGGGGGCTTTCATCTGGATATTTGCCCGATGGGAGAACTCTAAGAAGCAGCAGCAGGAACTAAAGCTCATGACAGACAGGAAGGCAGAACTGGAGGTATTGGTTGCCGAACGGACCGCAGAACTGACCCAGCAAAAGAATGCGCTGCAGGAGGCGCTGCAGGAACTCCGCCTGATCCAGGAACAGCTGATCCAGCAGGAAAAGCTGGCCTCGCTCGGGGAACTCACCGCCGGCATCGCCCACGAGATCCAGAATCCGCTGAATTTTGTCAATAACTTCTCGGAGGTGAGCACGGAGCTGATACAAGAGCTACAGGAAGGCCCGTTGCACAGTTTACCGAAACCTGAGCAAGAGGATGCGCAGGAAATCATACATCACCTGACCGAAAACCTGCAGAAGATAAACTACCACGGCAAGCGCGCGGATGCCATTGTGAAGGGGATGCTGCAGCACTCCCGAAGCAACACGGGACAAAAAGAGGCCGTTGATCTGAATGCCATGGCCGAAGAGTTTTTACACCTCAGTTACCATGGCCTGCGGGCAAAAGACAAAAGCTTTAATGCCAAAATGGAGACAGACTTAGACCCTTCGCTGCCAAAACTGGAGGTGGTGCCGCAAGACATGGGCAGGGTGCTGCTCAACCTGTTTAACAACGCATTTTACGCCGTGCATCAGAAACAGAAAGCCCTGAATCAGGCAGACTATACCCCCCTGGTGCGGGTCAGTACATCCAGGCAGCCCGAGGGTGTCATCATACGCATCCGCGATAATGGCTTTGGTATCCCTAAAAAGATCCGGACTAAAATTATGCAACCCTTCTTCACCACCAAACCAGCCGGACAGGGAATCGGGCTGGGGCTATCGCTGAGTTACGACATCGTCACCAAAGGGCATCATGGCGAAATCCGGGTGGAGTCGGAAGAAGGCGAGTTCACAGAATTTACCGTAAAACTGCCCATACCTGCATAAGGTAACATTATATTTTGACCTGTTGAGTGGCTCTCAGGCATGTATAAATAGTTTATTCCCCGCGGCAAGTCAACCTCCCATAATTTTCACTCGCAACCATTCCCCTCTTTTTTTCAAGGCGGAGTACCACAGACGGAGTGGTATATCTTTCAAGGAGAGACACCACATGTAGAACGGCCTATTGTGCCATGCCCATTAAGTTAATACTGCCCTCCGATTCGTAACAAGTCAGAATAAACGCCTCTTGCCGTCACCTCAGCGCCCGCGCCCGCGCCTTGTATCACGATGGGCTGGGTGCCGTAGCTTTCCGTGAAGATCTCAAAGATAGAATCGGCGTTTTTGATGCTGCCCAGCGGTGAGTTCTTCGGGGCTTTCACCAGCGAAACCGTGAGCTTGTTTGCGGCTACCTCCAGATCGCCCACGTAGCGCAGCACCTCATCCGGCTGCAGGCTTTGCTTGATCTGGGCAAAGTAGGCATCTACCTCCGACGTCATTTCCAGGAAGTCAGCATAGGTGTTAGCCGATGCCGCAAACTCCGGAACCAAGCTTTCTACGGCCACATCCTCTAGCTCAGACCGCAACCCTACCTCACGGGCGAGTATAATCAGCTTGCGGGCCACATCCATACCGCTCAGGTCTTCGCGTGGGTCCGGCTCTGTCAGTCCACCGGACCTGGCCTCGGACAGCACGGCCGAAAAAGGCTTGTCTGTAACTGAATAGTTGTTGAAGATATAGCTCAGCGAACCACTGAACACGCCACGTATCCGCTCAATCTTGTCGGAGGAGTTGTGCAGGTGCTTGATGGTGTCGATCAGGGGCAGGCCGGCACCAACATTGGTTTCGTAATAAAACAGCTTGCCGCGGCGCTTCAGAATGCTGCGGAGGTTCTGGTAGAAGTCGTAGGAGATGGAGTTGGCCTTTTTGTTGGATGCCACAATGTCAAAGCCGCTGTTTACGATGTCGGGGTATAATTCTGTCAACGCCTGCGAGGAAGTGTTGTCCGCGACCACGATGTTCTCCAGTCCGGAAGCTTTCAGTTGTTCGATAATCGCACTGAAGTCGCTTTGATTCGTGCTGGCTTCTAACTCCTGCCGCCAGTTCTTGCCCAGGCCATCTTCGTTGAACAGCATCTTGTTAGAGTCTGCCACGCCCACAATCCTGATCATCAGGTTGCGGCGCTTCACCACTTCATCCCCGGTTTCAATGATCTGGTCAAGCAGCTTGCCCCCCACGGTGCCTTTGCCGAAGGCAAACAGGTGCAGCGTTTTAATGGCACCAAACACCTGGTTGTGCACCACGTTCACCGCCTTCTTCAGCGATTTATGGTCTACTACCAAGGAGATATGCTCGCCATTGATGCTGTTGCTGATCAGGTACATCCAGATGCGGTTGCGGCGCAGGCCGTAAATGGCTTTCTCGAGGGCGTAGTTATGCCGGCCCACAATCGCGATGATGGCTTTGTCGCTGTCTATCTGGATGCGGGAGATATCGCCGCTCTCCAGCTCCTCCTTAAACTCCTCCTGCAGTACGTTTTCGGCATTGGCGGCATCCTCCTGGTTGATTACAAAGCCGATTCCGCGCTCTGAGGAGGCCTGCGAGATGAGCCGCACACTGATGTTGCGGCTGCTCAGGGCACTGAAAATGCGGGCATCTATCCCAACCTTGCCCAGCAACCCGCGCCCTTCCAAGCTCACCAACGACACCTCCTCAATGGTAGATACCGCTTTGATGCCTTTCCCGGCCCCTTTTTCGTCGATTAAGGTGCCTTGCAGGCTCGGCGCGAAACTATTAAAAACCTTCAGCGGGATGCCGCTTTCCATAAGAGGCAGGATGGTTTTGGAATGCAGCACATTGGCGCCAAAGTTGGCCAGCTCGTTGGCTTCGCGGTAGCTTAGGTAAGGAATGCGCTGGGCGTTCTTCACGTATTTCGGGCTGGCGGTATACACACCATCCACGTTCGTCCAGTTCTGCACTTCGGAGGCATGTATGAAGCTGGCGATGAGGGTGGCCGTGTAATTGCTGCCGTTTCGGCCCAGGGTTACGGTTTTGCCTTCGGGGTCAGCGGCGATAAAGCCGGTAATAACAGGCACCTGCTGTGGTTGCAGCGACTGGAAAAAAGCCTTGGTCTTGCTCGCCGACGTCTCAAAATCAACAGTGGCCTCTTTGTCTTTGCAAGTGGCAGTTAGCAAGGTCCGCGCATCCACAAAAACTGCCGCTATGCCTTGCTGCCTGAGCAGGCCCACCACAGTCTGTGCACTGATCACCTCACCAAAGGCCAACACCCTGTCGCGGGCGCGCTCGTTCTCTATCCCGATCAGCTTTAGCGCCTGCAGCACGGCCTCCAGTTCCTGCAGGTAAGTATCCATATCACTACCCTGGATATGCTGGACCGCAGCAAAGGCTTGCAGGTCTGCCGCAAACTCCTCGCCGCGCACGGCTTTGTCGTACAGGCGCAGCAGGATGTCGGTGCTCTGCCCCCTTGCCGACACCACAACCGCCACAGCCTCAGTAGCTACTTCTTTTTTGATGATGCTGATGACACTCTCAATGGGTTCGCCGTTGCTCAACGACTTGCCGCCAAATTTTAACACCTTCATGCTTTCCGTATTTTTCAGTCTATTCGCTGCTGTCCAACTCCGCGTTGCCTACACATTTATAACCTGAAGGCAAATTCTCATTGTTTTGCCTTTAAACCAAATACAACGTTCGTTAAATTAGGCAGTAATGGAAGCGATTCATACCTAACAAGAGACACTGATTCAGCTAAAAGGTTTTGGTTTGAATGCCAGTGTAAAGCAACGTTGTCTGGTTTAGGGTAATGCTGGGATAGGGATAGCAACCATGCCAACTGTTGCTTAAATCGGTTTCTTTTTAAGCTGACAGCTGAGTGCAATGGAACATACCCATCAACCCAAAATTACGGTGCCCGTTTAAAAGTCATACTCAGGGAAGTCCTGATTTGATGAGGGCGGCCGCTTCCGAACACCGTTGTAGCGCGTTAATGATCCGCTGATAACCTCCCTGAAGACGTGCCTTGATACTTGCAAGAATTCACTTATACCTTACCGGCTATGCACATGATTTATACATCCATTCTCGGGGCTTTGCTGTGGCTGACAGCCGCACTGCCTCCTTCCGAAAGCGTTGGAACCGGCGGGGCGCAACCCACACAAGCCATACAGCAGCAAAAGCTGCAGGGCGCCTGGGAACTCGTCTCGGGCGTTATGCCATATACCGACATCCCGGCAGAAGCCACAGCTGTCGCGTTGATGCAGGACGGTTACTTCTCAGTGGCATACTTCCGCCCGGATGCGCCCGCGTTTATCGGCACGTACGGCGGCACGTATACCTTAGCTGCCGGAAAGCTCACACAGCACCTGATGTATAACACCTTCGATTCAGCGGCTGTCGGCACGACGCGTACCCGAGGTTATACCCTACGGGACGGCCAGCTACAAACGATGGATATCCAAAAGGGTAGTAAAGGGCAGCAAACCTGGAAACCGGTGACTGCCCCAAGCAAAGGCCCCGCTCCTTTGGAAGGCACCTGGCAAATCTCGGCGCGTGCCGACGAGACGGGCACTATGCACCCGATGCAGCGCGGCCCTCGAAAGACGCTCAAGATCCTGACAGGAGGTCGTTTCCAGTGGATTGCCTTCAACACCGAGACAAAGCAATTCTCGGGCACAGGCGGCGGCACCTATGCCGCCTCAGACGGCAAATACACCGAGCACATCACTTTTTTCTCCAGAGACTCCAGCCGCGTTGGCGCCAACCTGACCTTCGATTATGCGGTAGAAGATGGCAAATGGATACACAGCGGCCACAGCAGTGCAGGTAAGCCCATCAAAGAGGTATGGGAACGCGGGCCACACCAGCAGTAACCGAAAACCGACAGCCACAGACGCTCACATTGGCCTTTTACATTCCGGCTACCCGTTAACCAAACGCGCCTCCTTACGTTTAAATGCTGAACCCCGCTGGCGGAACTGCTGGCGATTTCATTTATCAAAAAGGAAAATAACATGAATTATACAGAGAATTTTGAAGGAATAAAGCTGGACATACAGGCCGTTGACATAGAGATTTCAGATGCCATTCAGGAGCAGGTGCGCGAGACGATCACGAAGCTGAAGCGGCACATGAAGAAGATCGACTCGGTGGATGTGTATTTTAAAGAAGAAGCCAGCCATGCCACAAAGTCTAAAAGCGTGCACATGCGTGTGGGCGTGCCCGGCAACGACGTTTTTGCCCAGGACGAAGGCGACAACTGGTATGAGCTGCTGAAAAATGTGGAAAACAAATTGAAGCGCCAGCTAGAGAAGAAGTAAGCACAGAACACTCCCCCACACAGGGTATAAACCCGCTACAGTTTGCGAAAGCAATGCCGTAGCGGGTTTTCTGTTTTCAGGCATTTCCATACCGCTCCATTGCTCTCGGCCTAAAGTTTAAAGCTGCTATGCCGAGCTTTGGCGAGAAGTCCGGGTCAACAGACGGAAATACTCATTCCAGATTTCTTCCACAGGCTGGAACGACAATGGCCCTATACCTGCTCCCGGCTTGTGGCCGGTTTCTGTTTTTCCTCCTTGCGGCGACAAGGTCTGAGCAGGCAAAACCAACGGTGCCGCTGTGTTTGCGTTAGAAAAGAGCAGGACTACGCGCTAGCTACATGAACAAAACCACCAAATGGGCCATCCTCTCTGTCCTGATCCTGGCAATTATCGGGGGCAGCCTCTACTACATTCTGAATAAAAATACTACCCCAAGGTAGAAGACGTCGCGTACCTGAACCTGGACCTCACCAATGACACCGCCCAGGTAAAAACGGGCATACAAGTACAGAACAGAATTCCGCTCCCGATCTCCATCGACAGCATACGGTATACCATCCAAGGCGACAGCACCCGCCTCGGCTGGGGGCAAATGACCAGTACCCATACCCTACCCGCCCTCGGCGACAAGGTGCTGGACTTCCGGCTCTTGCTGAAGTATGACAAGCTTCGCCAGCACCTGAAGCAGCAGGACAAGGACAGTGTCCGGCTAGCTGTTAAAGCAGATGTGTTTTTTGGCTTGCCGCTATTTGGTTCCAGGTCCAGGTCGTTAACGAAGCACCTGACAGTGCCTGTGCCCAAAGGCCCCTCTATGGAAATGCAGGAACTGCTTGTGCGCGATTTCAGCCCGGAAAAAGGGTATTCGCTGCTGCTAAAGATAGATGCTGCCAACAAAGACCTCCCGGACGCAACGGTGCAGGACTTTTCCTATAGCATCCGGATAGGCGACACGCTGACTTTAACCGGTAACGTAGACTCTACTTTCAGGATTCAGTCCGGAGGCAGACAACTGCAAATTCCTCTGCACTTAAAAACCTCTGATGCCATTGCCTTAATCAGTAAACTATTGGCTGAGGATGATGATTGGGAGTATACCGCCAAGTTAGAAGCCCTCGTAAAAAGCAGCCACCGGTTGTTTGACGAGACCCGGTTGGCAGTAGAAAAGACGGGCACGCTGGAAATGGGAGGTATGGGCTCCGGTGGCAGCTACCTTCCATCCATCAGCCAGGTCAAACGCCTGGAGGTGAATTCTACCGATACCCAAACCCTGTTGCAGGCCGCTGTGGTGGTGCACAACCCCTCGCCTTTTCCTTTTTACATCGACAGCGCCACCTACTTTATCCGGCACAAAGGACTTGTGATTGCGAGCGGCAAGAAAGACTATGAAAAGGTGCTGAACAAAGCCGGCAACCAGTTGCTGAACCTGCGGCTACTGGTGGATGAAAGCGCCTATGACCAATTCATGAAAAGCGTGCAGGGCCAGGAGAAAGCCAGCCTGGACATCGACTTGAACTTGCTCTATAACTTGCCTGATGCCAAACGGCAGCGCCTGCACCTTACCCGGCAGCTACAGGTTCCGGTAAAGGGCCAAGCCCGCATCAAGGTAACCGACCTGACCGTGCGGGAGCTTAGCCCGGAGAAGGGGGCTTCTCTGACGCTCCACCTGAAAGTGCTCAGTTCCAACCTGCCCAACCTCACGATCCGCGACCTGGATTATACCTTGCAGTTAGGGCAGGATTTGCGCCTGACCGGGCATACCACAGACCCGATCAGTGTGAGCAGCGAAGACGCCACGGTGGAGGTGCCGATTCACCTGACCGCCGAAAACGTAAACCAACTGCTCGACAAGGCGCTGAAGGGCAGCATCAACTGGAACTACGACCTGCAGGCCTCTGCCCTGTTGCAAAGCACCAACGACATGATTGGCCCCACCCGTCTGGACTTTGACTTCAGCGGTGAATTGGAGATGAGCAAGGGTATGGGTAGTGGCAGTCAGTTCGTGCCCCAGATCAGCAACATCGACAGCCTGAATGTATACCTCCACTTTGATACCGCTTGGGTAGATCTCAAAATCAACGTAAAGAACCCGCTGCCCGTCGCGTTCCGGGTAGACAGTCTGCTCCTGACGCTTCGCAACGGTCCGGATACTTTTGCGGTAAGCCGCGAGCCTATCGGCAAAGTGCTGTCCGCAGAGGGTGAGCAGTCGGCCTGGATAACCTTAGGTATAAATTATGGGCGTTGGCAGCGGTTTAAAAAGCAGCATCAACACCTCGACAGCCTGGAACTGACCGAAACAATTACGTTGGCATACCAACTGGAGGACCTGCCAGGACAGCGCACCACCTTCCAACTCACGCTTCGGACGCCCACGCCTGATACACCTGTAGCCGCCCTACACGACGTAAAGTTAGCGGGCATCAGCCTGAGTAAAGGAGTTGTGATGAAGGTGTTGGCAGAGGTAAAGAACCTGAATGTGCAAAAACTGGAAGTAAGCGGTTTGACTTACAATATCTGCGTGGAGAACCTGCTGGATGCATGCGGCACTGTAAACCGCACTTACCAGGTAGCCCAAGGCCGCGATGTGGTGAGCGTCCCCATCGGTTTGGGTGTAGGCGAAGTGTTTCGGGCCTTCTTCGCAAAACTGACAAGCAGGGGGCAGCCCCGCGACATCTTCCTAAATGCCTCCGGCACGATCAGTTCCAGCAACCCCAAGTTGCAAGGCACTTTCGTGAAGGTAGAAATCTGGAAAGAGGCTGTATTGTTTCAGAAAAAGGGAAAGCAAAAACAGGCTGCGTCGCCTGCACAGACGGCAGCGAACTAGCTTATACCATTCTCAAATGGATTTTTCACTTTGGGGAAGAAGTTAAAGGAACCCACCCCTAGCCCCTCCAAGGAGGGGAATTGCATTCTTCCATTTAACTGGCGCCCCGAATGCTTTCGGGGTGTCTAAAAACGATGTCGGGTTTGTAACCCGACTGGGCCAGAGGCCCAATTATACCTTACTCTCGCGAGACGTGAGCGAAGGCAAGGCGAGTATGAAACGGTCTTGCTGCGAGGAGTTTTTTTTACACTAGGATAATTCCCCTCCTCCGAGGGGCAGGGGTGGGTTTACAAACAGCAGTTCAAACAGGAGTTGATTAGCCCAAAACCGAGGCTACCCAATAACCCGTTCAGCACGCTACCTGGTAATAACCATCTTTAAACTCTTTACCGCTTTTGATGTCGTTAGGCGGGTGAGGTAGATACCGTCTTTTATGCCACTGCGCAGGAGTTCGAACTGGTATAGTCGGTTTGCTTCGGCCTCTCCACTTGCGACCTGCTTCACCAAAGCGCCTTTCATGTCATACACATCCAGCACAAAAGACTCCTGGCGTTCCAGCGAGAAGGCAATGGTGGCCCTGTCAGAGAAGGCAGTGGGGTAGCTGTAAAAGGTCTCTCCCACTTCTTCCGGTATAGCTTGCGCGCTGGTTATTGCCTGGGCACTGGTTGTGGAGATATTTTTCCTGGGGCCCAGCACGATACCGTTGGCCTGTAGCTTCTTGGTCCATCTTCTGTATTCGTCGTCTTCTGTCTTCTGTGAAACCGCACCGCCGGGCAGAAAGGTGTTGTTTTCGAAAACGGCATTCTCCGCCACCGAAATGTCATTCCGCTTACTGGGCGAGTTCCAATATGTCACGCCCACCGTATTGTAATTGACCAGGTTATTGAACGTTGTGTTCCTGCCATAATAATCCTTGCTCCACAGCCCGGAGGTATACATGGCAAAGCGGGTGCCGTCGCTGAACAGCGCTGAGTTAATTGCCCGATTGTCGTAGTAATGGATGTTGTTGCCGCCGGCAATGCCCATACTGTAATTGCCCAGGTTCACCAGTTGGTTGCCCGAGGCGTTTACATAGGCGGTACAGTTCGTGATATCGCCATCGCCCTCAGAAATTATACCGCCTCCGGAATAGGAAGCGCCATTAGCCGGAATGGGGTATGCCCCTTTAATGTAGTTGTCGGAGATGCGGATAGGTGATCCAGGCGTGCCGCGCGAGTTATGGATATTGATATTGTCCTCCACCAACGACTTGTTTGGCTCATTGATAACCTGGTTCCAGGAAATCTCGGCGTTTGGCAGACTACCCAAGAAGTTGAACTGGACAAACTGCGACTTTTCATAACTCCCGTACACGCGGCCATCAATGTTTTTTACCTTGTTATAGCGAATCACGACCGTTTGGCTCGCAGAACCATTGCCTTCGTACGCGGTACCCAGGTAAATGCCTGCGGTTCCTTCCAGGTAGCAGTTCTCCACTACTAGGTTCTTGAAGTTGTTCAGTGTTACAAAGCGGCGGGGCTTTTTGTAATTGCTCCAGGGTGTTGGGGGAAGGCCATACCCGTTAGTGTTGCGCACGGTCACGTTTGCACTATATTGCCAGCTTTTGATCAGGTAGCCAGCCCCGCGGATATTCGCGTTTACAATCACCACCGGCTCACTGGTGCGGATATCCACGGCAGGCACCTCAGAGTCCTTGGATTGCCAGTTGCCCGTGTATGTGCCGCCTTTCGTGATAACCAAAGGCCCGCTGTAAGACTGCGCCCGGAGAGTCGCCGGGTTGGCCCCGAGCCATACCATCAAAACGAGCAAAGGCAACCACCATTCTGCTTTATTACACAGGAAGCACGTATTCTCCGCGAAACGATATTTCACTTCCTCAGCATTCTCGATCATCGTCGTATACTTTAAGAAAAATTAACACAGCGCATCAGGCAAAGCACGCAGCATGTCGCCGCCATTGGTTTGGCATTATAACAAGGCCTTGTGCAGCTGCTTATACCTGTATGGAACCAGTGGCACAGGAGCAAAGCAGCACTACGGAAGAAGAACAGACCTGCCTACAGCAAAGCAAGCCCGCTAATTAAACGTTTATTATAGTGATTTAAAAACTTTAATTTACACTATAACACTTTATGTGTGCAAAAACAACTATAACTCATGCCAAAGCCAAGTTATATTTAGTGAAGATTATGGACGTTCAGGCACCGCAAAAATGAATTTGCACTTTAAAGTTATACCACGCATTTTAGTGGCTGGCAATTTCTTTAGTAACTCATATAATTCTTCATCAAGCCCTCATGTTTCTATTGTCATTTTGAGCCCAGGGAGAAATCAAATTCCATTACTAAACAGCGTTTGTGTATTTGAGTGTGATGTGTTGTTGTGGTGAAAAAACAACCCACCCCTACCCCTCCGAGGAGGGGAATTACGTGTAGGCGAAGGTATTTCAAACTGTAGGGAGACTTTAGGTCTACAGACTGAAACCGAAAAGTTATACCTCGTCCACCCCCCCAATTCTATAAAACTAGTAAAGGAAAACTTGATACAGTAAACTCCCCTCCTTGGACAAGGAGGGGTAGGGGTGGTTTGATACGGTATAGAAAATCTTAAACTGGTGTGCCAGGTATTATCACTCAAAAGTGAAGTGCATCCTTTCGGACCTCTCCTAAAGGTTGAAGTAAAACCTTGTTTTAAATTTATCGCTTAGATATCCCAAGCCTTTAGAAATGATTGAAAATGCCGCAACAACCTTTACAGCAATACTTCCCGCATGGCCGTGATCTGCGCTGCATCTGCCACAAGCTGCTCGAACTCAGACAATTGGCTGCCGCCCGACATAGGCGGGTAATCTTTCCGGTAAACCATACCATTGTCTACTTTGCGGCGCACAGAGGCATGGACTTCTTTCACACCGGTTTTATCCACGATTTCACGCACATTGCCAGCGTTTATCCCGCTTCCGGGCATTAGAAGCAATTTATCGGCTGCTCTTTCCTGTAACTCCCGGATCAGGTTCACTCCCTGTAAGGCCGCTTCCTGCTGGCCCGACGTAAGCAAGCGTTCTACATTCAGCTGCAGTAAGGTGTCCAGTGCCTCAAAAGGGTCAGGCGTCAGGTCGAAAGCGCGGTGAAAGGTAACGGCCATACCCTCAGCACAGGCAATTAACTCCTGCGTTCTGGCGACATCTATTTTCCCGTCTTCCGTCAGCACCCCAAGCACCACGCCATCAGCACCCAACGCTTTGCATACCGCTATATCTCGTTTCATCACCTCAAACTCGTGGCTAGAGTATAGGAAGTCGCCCCGGCGGGGACGTATGAGCACATGCAGGCCAAGGGCTATACTCCCCCGGACGACCTCAATCATACCGGCGCTGGGTGTAGTGCCTCCCCCTATCAGGTAGTCGCACAATTCTACCCGCTGGGCCCCTCCCTGCTCGGCTGCTAAGGCCGAGGCAACAGAGTCGATGCAGATTTCAAGCGTCACCTTATTAGAGTTTGTATTTTCCATCAATCAGTTTTTTACCTGAGGCATCCTGCACGGCATAGTTAAACCCTTTATGGATGCAGTAGCCGCCATACTCCCCGTTTTTGTTCAGGGCAATAAAGCCTACCTGCAGGTCTTTTACATCCTTTTGCTTGGCGATAATGCGTTCCACTGCCAGGCGACAGGCTTTTTCCGGGGAATTGCCCTGGCGCATCAGTTCCACCACCAAATGGCTTCCTACCGTCCGCATCACGGCCTCGCCCAGACCAGTGGCCGTGGCTGCCCCTATCTCGTTATCTACAAACAAACCTGCGCCGATGATCGGGGAATCGCCCACACGGCCGTGCATCTTAAACGATGCCCCACTGGTGGTGCAGGCACCGGCCAGGTCGCCGTTTGCATCCAAGGCAAGCATCCCGATGGTGTCGTGGTTCTCGATGTTGATGACCGGCTTGTAATTCGATTCTTTCAGCCAGTTCTTCCAATCCTGCTCCGAGGCGGGTGTCAGGAGGTTCTCTTTCTGAAAACCTTTGGAAAGGGCAAACTGCAAGGCGCCCTCTCCTACCAGCATCACATGGGGCGTGTCTTCCATCACTTTGCGGGCCACCGAAATGGGGTGCTTGATGTGCTGCAGAAACGCCACCGAGCCGCAGTTGCTGTCCTTGTCCATGATACAGGCATCCAGCGTGACATGGCCCTCCCGGTCGGGGTAGCCGCCATACCCTACGGTCCGCACATTGGGGTCGCCCTCGGGTACGCGCACACCGGCTTCCACGGCATCCAGCGCATTCCCTTTCCCCGACAGCACTTTCCAGGCTGCTTCGTTAGCCGGCATGCCATGGTCCCAGGTAGAGATCACGATCGGCTTGTTGGCTTTTGCCGCCCCTAAGTTACCGCCGAAGGCGTTCTCGAACCGGAAGCCAGTACCCAATATGGTCGCGCTTAGCGCCGATAGCTTTATGAATTTGCGTCTGTTGCTCATGGATAAGTGTTTGCTCTGTTTGGATAACGTCTCGCTAATGCTCAGGGAATTTACTCAGCCGCGAACGAGAATGCAAATACTGCAGGGAATAGCCTGCAAAGGCCACTCATTTTGTCGCTACAGAAGTAACCGGCAACAGTAAAAGTAAAGCGCCTGATTTGAACGAAATGCATGTGGGGCACAGTGCAGGAGCGCTGTATAAAACAGTTTAGCAGTATGGCTGACGCGGAATAAATTCATTACCCAGTACAGCCAGGACAGCTACTCTCGAGCAATACCATCATGAAAAGCGTATTCAACCCCGCAGACACGGCAACGCTTATCAGCCGCATTAACAAGCTGACACCAGAAACGCAAAGGCTTTGGGGGAAAATGACGGTTAGCCAGATGCTGGCCCATTGCAACGTGAGCTATGAGTTTGTTTATGACGACATTCATCCCAAGCCGAATGCCTTTAAAAACGGCTGCTGAGGCTACTGGTCAAACGCTATGTGGTAGGCGAAAAACCCTATAAGCGCAATAGCCAAACGGCACCTGAGTTTATCGTGAAGGAGAATAAAAACTTTGAGGTGGAGAAAAACAGGCTCATCGCCTACATCAAAAAAACGCAGGAATTGGGAGCGGCGCACTTCGAGAGCAAGGGCTCGCACTCCTTCGGCCCCCTGACCAGCCAGGAGTGGAACAACCTGTTATACAAGCTCCTCAACCATCACCTGAGCCAGTTTGGGGTATAAACAGCCCTTCTTAGGTTAGCACTTTATTGCTCCTGCACTTTTGACGCATGTAACTGCACATCGGCCCATTGCCAGGCATCTTCAAACTGCTTTTGCGTTGCGCTGGCTTTTGTGGCCTCACCTGTTCCGGCGTAGGCCTGGGCCAGGCCGCTGAGCGCCCAGCCGTTTTTAGGGAGCATCGCTAAGTCCTGGGTATACAGGCTGGCAGCCTCCTGATATTGTTTTGCCGCCAGCAGCACGGCCCCTAAATGGTGGCGCACCGAAAAGAACCAATCCGGTGGCTCGTTGTAGTTGAGGTTGTCTTCTATCGCGATGGCCTCCCGCAGTACCCGGATGCTCTGGTCGTAGCTCCCTTCTTTGGCAAGCACCTCGCCCTGCAGCACCAGTTTCGCGATCTGGCCAATGTCATACATCGAGTTCAACTCCCAGATGGTCATCTCCTTCAGTTCATCCTCCTTTGCCGCCAGTTTCTCCAATTGGGCTAGTTCGGCTTTTGCCTTCGGCAAATCATTTTTTCCAACATAGGCCATACCCCGCGCGTAATGCCGGATCAGGCTAGGATAAGTCAGGTCCACGTCCTCCTTCTTCAACTGCAGGATGCGGTCCCATTTGCCAAACTTAACAGCGACAAAGTACGGGATGGTATGATAGTGCTGTAGCGTTTCCCAGCCCTTCGTTTTCATCACCTCCGTGTTCACGTGCTCCGCGAGTTTATTAGCCGCAAACAGCGCCAGTTCCCCGTTGCCTTCCATCGTTGCCGTAGCAGCCATAAAATGGTAATTATGTGGGTAATAGGCCAGCGGATAGGCGCCCTGGGCATGGCACGCAGAGGTATAGGCGCTGTCGGCCTGCACGGCCCGCTGGTTAGCAAGCGTGCCCGCGTGGTAGTTGCCCGTGCGGATGTAGGTATGAGAAGGCATGTGTAGCAGGTGCCCGGCCCCCGGCACGAGCGTTTCCAGGAGTTGCGCGCTTTTGTTGGCTTTTTCAGGTTGATGCGAGGCCTCGGTGGCGTGAATGTAGAAATGGTTGGCCCCTGCATGGCGGGGTGCTTGCTTCATCACGCCTTCCAGCACCTGCAAAATCTCGCCGGTCCAGGGCTTGGGTTTGCCGTCTTTCTCCCAGAGGTCCCAGGGGTGCAGGTTCATGCGCGACTCCGCGTACATCGCCCCAATGTTCGGGTCTGTGGGGTAGCGGGTATACACTTGCTGCAAGGCGTCGGCATAGGCAACATCATAGGCTAAGCGGTCGTCCACTGGCTGGGGCGGATAGCGCTTTTCAAGCGCCGCAATCAGGGCCTGCTCTTTAGGGGAGGTATTAGGTGCAAACCGCTTTGCCTTCTGCACGGCACGGTAGGCACGGGTAAAGTTATCCAGCTCCATACCGGCATTGTAATTCGGGCCGAGCACATAGCTGTAGCCCCAATGGCACATAGCGCAGGCAGAGTCCTGGCGGGTAGCCTCGTAAAACGAGCGAGCCGCCTCGGCATGGTTAAAGCCGTAGGCCAGCATCAGCCCCTGGTTAAAATAGCGCTGCGCCTCTGGGTTTGTGGTGGTAATCTTGAAATCTATACCATCTAAGCCATCAAAAAGCGGCGCTTTGGTGTTTTGGGTATACCAGAGCGTGTCCACAGTGGCTGGCGGCGCGCACATGGTAATTGGCTTTGGCACCGTGGTTGTGGTGGCAACCGCCTCCGGTTCCTGCACTTGCGGACGGCCACATGCCAATACTAATAATAAGATAAGCGAGAGTAAAAGGGGCTGTTTCATGGTCACGAAACATATAAGCGGTTGGCGGGGAGGCAAAGGCTGAAACTGCATACAGTGTCAACTCCAAAACCTTCTAACAAGCATCACCTTCATGTGCCGTAGCACCTGTGGAGCATATTAGATTATACGATTCATCCAGTAAGTTAGCCCAATAGTGCTTTTAAGGCAGGTATAACTGAAGGTTTGTAGGTTTGATATTCAGTGGAAACAGAGAATGCCCCACCCCTGCCCCTCCGAGGCTAATCTTGTAGGGAAAAAAGGAAGGAAATCGGGGTGGAATTGTTTCGGTTGAAACAATTGGCTTATGTGGGCATCAGCAGAGTTTGGGGTAAGGTTTGACGGGATCCATGGCCGGAACGTAAGTAGTTTAGTAAGGGCGGCGGAAGTGGTGTCTGCTACGATAGGCTCTTCTTTCTCCAAAGC
>NZ_JBTLRL010000021.1:0-56324 GCF_054482735.1 Pontibacter sp. CAU 1760 | reverse complement strand
TGGGCTACTACAGCTAACTTAAAGCCCAGGGTATAGTCGCACTGAGTACGCTTGCTTTTTTTCTCTTCCCCTTTTTCCATATAAGGTTGTGTTTAGTGTCAACCTATTTCAGGACGGGACATATTGCATAAAAAGGGGGACAGTTTAAGTTAACTGTCCCCCTTTTTTGTGCTTTTAGTTGGCATCTCCCCGTAGCATATCTTGCGTGTCTGCGCTGCCCTCTAGAGCCAGGTACTCTGCCTGCAACGTTCTGATCTTTAGCTTGTCACCGGTTCTGAGCTGGCTCTCCATGGTGCGGCGGCGCTGGTTTAGCTGGCTGTACACATAATCCACATAATCCCAATCGTTCTGCGACCAGGAACGTCGATTGGTCCTGACCTCGCCCATAAACGTGAGGTATGCCTCCCGGATATTGCCAGGCTGTATCTGGTCTAAATTGCTGTAGCTGCGCAGCAACTGGTTTTGCCAGCGCCCCACGGCTGCTGGGTCAAGAGGCTGCTGCTGGCGGCGCTCCTGGCGTTCCTCCCAGCGGCGGTAGCGGTTCTGCAAGTCAAGGTACTCCGCTTTAGACTGCTCTGTCAGGCTGTCGAACTTCTGCTCTAGCTTGGCGTTCCGTTCCCGCAATTCCTCGCGCACCGCAGGCCATTCCCGCCTGATGGCCGTATCGCCTCGCTCGGTTTGCCTGTTCAGCCAATTCCGGAACTCATCCAGTTCATCTTCGGCTGTCTTCCCGCTTTTGTAAACAAGGGCTGTGTCATCTCGCTCAGCTGTGTCCACGGTTATCTCGCCAGTTTCTTCCACATCCCGGCGGCCTTCGCAGCTCCCTACCATAAAGCTGGTGCACGCGACAAAAGCCACCCGAATTAATGATTTCCAAGTATTCATATTGCTCTTTTTTGAGGTCTGTACCTAATCTTTTAGGAATACGGAAAGCACCTGCCGAAGATACTATGGGGTAGCCAGCAGCGATGCATCTTGCCTCAGGCCATGACCATAGGCATAAAACTTGTTCACGGTTACCGGCAGCTTCCCTCTGGCCTCGAGCTTTCCAAAGATAAGCTTGGCGGCTGCTTCCTGGGAATGGAAATGGGGCTGATAGGCCAGGACAAGCCCACTGCTTTGCTCAATGTCCGGGAATTGGTTGAGGGTATAGGCATTATCGAAAAGGGTGATGATGGTTTTTTCGGAACGGGCCAGGCGCTGAACTAACGTCGCCGCCTCCTTTGAGTACCCTAGGTTGTTGCTTGGCCGGATGCTGGGCCCGTATAAACCTACCAACACCACGTCGTACTGCTGCAGCTTCTGCCAGACTTGTTTCACTTCCTTGGCGTTGGCTTTGCGGGAGATGATAAAATCTGTGGCAGGCGCGTGCAGGTTCACCTGGCGCTGAAACGCGGTCGTGCGCCGGGCCCCGATAGACAAAGTAGCGATCCTGGTCCGGCGTTTTGGGCGGACCGGGAGGGTTTTTTGCTTGTTGTTTAACAGGGTGATGGCGGCTTCGGCGATGGCGTGGTTCACACTGTCTGCCTCGGGTGTGTTCAGGTCTTCGAACAGTTGCTGCAATTCGATCGGCTTATACTTATCCAGCCCTACCCACTGCTTGGCAGCCAGTATGCGTTTGCAGCGGCGGTCTATCTCGGCCTGCGATATATCTCCGCGGGCAATGGCGGTTTTTATAGCACGAATCGCCCTGGGCACGCTGTTCAGGCGCTCCAGTATATCATTCCCCGCCATCAAGGCCCGAGCCTCAGCCTCTCCGGGCGGAAAGTACTTCGTTACTCCTTTCATCACCATCGCATCCGTGAATATCAACCCATCAAAGCCGAGCTGCTTGCGGAGCAGATCTGTTACAATAGGCTTGGACAGCGTAGAGGGGAGGTTCTCCGTGTTATCTAGACGGGGGATGTGCATGTGGGCCACCATGATGCCGCCCAGGCCGTACTCAATCATTTCGCGGAAAGGGTATAACTCCAGCGAGTCGAGGCGCTGGCGGTTGAAGGGTATAACAGGCAGGTCGTGGTGAGAGTCTACGTCTGTGTCGCCGTGCCCCGGAAAGTGCTTGGCTACCGCAATAATGTCGTTTTGCTGCATCCCCTGCATCAGGGCAATGCTTTTTGAGGTTACATCCTCTCGGTTTTCACCAAACGAGCGGTAACTGATGATGGGGTTATTCGGGTTGTTATTAATGTCAGCCACTGGCGCGAAGTTGACATGCATTCCAAGCCGCTTAAATTCCGCCGCGATCTGAGCACCCATTTCATAGATCAACTCATGGTCGGCTACGGCACCCAGCATCTGCTGGAATGGGTACTGCACGGTACTGTCCAGGCGCATGCCGACGCCGGACTCCGCATCCATCGAGATGAGCAAAGGCACTTTGGCGGCTGCCTGGTACTTGTTGGTGAGGATAGCCTGGCGAACGGGGCCACCCTGGAAGAAAATGATGCCGCCCACCTTGTACTGCTTGATCAGCCGCATTACGTCGGCTTCGTAGGCAGGTCCTTTATCCGAAAAGGCTTCCACAACCATCAACTGGGCAATGCGCTCGTCGGGTGTGAGGGTATTGAAAACAGAATCAACCCAATTTGATTCGGGCTCTTGCAGGGCGGCAACTAAAGTAGCAGGCCGAAGGTAGGGATGCCCTCTCTCGAGCACTTTGCTGCCAGGGTCAAGGTTGGCTTGCTGCTGTGCACTTGTGGTGGTGTCGCAGGCGGCGAGGCAGAATGGCAGCAGGGCAATGGCAAGGAAGCGCCATGCAGAGCTGGAGCTATTGGTACAATATTGAGTGATAGGTTTCATTTCTTACAAAAACGGGTGAAGTGCGGCTTTCTTGCCATTGGCCGCTTCTTAAGCAAATGGATAGTAGCAACAACACTCAAATAATTTTCAGGAGCGTGTATTTGGCCACTGTTTTACGTTAATCCGGGAAGAGTAGATTGCATATAAAGCGCAGGTTTTAGATATAAATTTTATCTTTCCTTAAAAACAGTCCGAACCTCAAGCGGGTTTACGCCATCTATGCGCAGAACTTATACTGATTCATACCCTTTGCACTCACAAGAGCAGCAAACTAACTTTGGCTACAGCTTCCTGCCAGGGGCTTTGTTTGTTGCCCTGCTGGTGCTTATTGGCTTGCTTAGCTACCTCACTGATGCCAACCTGACCTGGCTGGGCGTAATGCCACGCCGTTTCTTCGGCTTAATCGGTGTGGTAACGTCCCCGCTGATCCACAGTGGCTTGCTGCACCTGCTTTCTAATGCCTTTCCGCTGGTCCTGCTCTCGGGGTTTATCCTGTTTCTGCATCGGCAGGTTGCCAGTAGGGTCTTTCTGCTAGTATACGTGCTCAGTGGGCTGATGACATGGCTTATCGGGCGGCAAGCGTATCATGTGGGAGCGAGCGGACTGGTGTATGGCCTGGCCGGGTTCCTGCTTTTCCATGGGTTCTTGCGGCAGAACCGGGGTGCTATGGCCGTGTCGCTGGCCGTGCTTTTCTTATACAGCGGCTTGTTCTATGGCCTTTTCCCGAATGAGGAACAGGTGTCTTGGGAGGGGCATGTCAGCGGCCTGTTTGCAGGCCTGGTGGCGGCGCTTATTTACGGCGAACGCACCGTGAAACCTGCCGGGCAGCAGCCTATCTCCCATTCTGTCGTGCAACGCCACATGAGCAATACCCTTGGGGCGAATTACCATTACTTTGGCGTGCAGTATGAGGTGAAAGAGCCCTCCGTAGCCAAGGATTGCTATGCTTACACACTGGATACCAAAACCGGTCAGGCAAAAGTTCAAACCCGATACGCTGCTGCTTCGTCTAACAGATGGGTATCACCAAAGAAAAGGCAATGACCGATCACCAGAAAGATAAGATACATCCAGACCAGAGGCCTGCTAGAGGCAATTATTCCCATGAGGCGGAGCAGACCAAAGCCCCGGAACATCAAACGGATGAGGAAAAGAGCAAGGAAAGCAAATGGCCGCTGATCATCACAGGCATTATTATCGGGTGCCTGGTGCTCGCCTACTTTATCTTCCCCGGATTTCAGGCAGAGGTGCAAAAAGGGTGGGATGCCCTGACGAGCGGCGATGAAAGGCGCATATCTAATTGGGTAAGCCAGTTCGGGTTTTGGGGGCCGTTTTTTATTGTGCTGGCCATGGTGGCGCAAATGTTCCTGCTGGTGATCAATGTGGTAGCCCTGATGTTAGTGGCAATCATCGCTTATGGCCATTTTTGGGGATCCCTCATTGCAATAGGCGCTGTTGTGGTGGCCTCGTCCATCGGTTACTGGATTGGCCATGGCGTAGGAGAGGCCGGGGTCAGCAAGCTGATTGGGCGCAAGACGGAACGTAAGGTCACGGGATTTGTGGAAAAATATGGCCTTTGGGCTGTCATGATTGCCCGCGTATCACCTTTCCTGTCTAACGACGCGGTGAGTTTTGTGGCAGGCTTAGCCAAGATGGGCTACTTTAGATTTATAGGAGCTACCCTGGCAGGTATAGTCCCGCTCACCATTCTCCTGGCCTGGCTCGGTGAGGACAACGAGCGCCTCAAAACAGGCCTTATTTGGGTATCGGCTGTGAGCTTGGGTGCCTTTGTGGCCTACGTCTTGTACGACAAGCATTTTAGCAAAAAATAATTTTTATATATTGAGCAAGCCACGAGTCAGGTTGCTGCTTTTTTCTACAATGTGGGGAAATAATCTACAGGTTTTCGCTTCCTGCGACAAGCCTGTTATGCTGCATTATTAAGTAAATCAGATACTTACGATATGTTGGGAATCTCGCTTTAGCACGATGCCAAAGAAAAAAAGTTGTCCTTTTTACTTAACTATTATCATATAAAATTAAAATATATTTAGTTTTTAACAACTTGTGCATGGTTCTTGTCATTAATGGAGACTTTAAAGTGTTGCATACCGCGGTAGCGAACTATTCTAAATCGATGTCGTTTAAGCGGGTTATTGTAAACACTATCTATGTTCCACGAAATGATAGCTTATGTTTAGGACAAAATTACTCGCAGCCATATTCTCCATTGTGGTAGCTGTGGCTGAAGAATTTTCCTTATTCAACGACGACACAACAGCAACTAAAACAGAACAAGCAGCGACGGCTACGATAAATCTTGAAGCACCTAGCCGTACAGTAGTAGATATAGAAGAGCCAACCGACGAAACGATGACTGTCTCCGCGTCAGTTTACTTCCCGGTACCAGGTCAGACCGACTCTTCTCCGTTTATCACCGCAGATGGCTCACGCATCAATAAAAACAATCCT
Organism: Pontibacter sp. CAU 1760; assembly: GCF_054482735.1. NCBI lineage: Bacteria > Pseudomonadati > Bacteroidota > Cytophagia > Cytophagales > Hymenobacteraceae > Pontibacter > Pontibacter sp. CAU 1760. The sequence continues at coordinate 51,053 of NZ_JBTLRL010000021.1, read as the reverse complement.
AAAAAGCACCGCTGGATTGCCGTATCGCGTGACCTGCACAGCCGCTGGGGCGGTGATATCAGCTACGGCGACTCCGTAAAAGTTACCGGCCTCTCCAAAGAACTAGACGGCCTGTATATTGTGCGGGACATCATGAACCGCCGCATCCGTAAGCGCATCGATATTTTGGTGGGCGAGAAGGACAAGGTAATGGGCTTTTGGGATGATGTTCAAATCGCGAAGCTTAACTAAGGTCCCTTCCCACATTTCTTAACGAACCTAGGCAGTCCCCGTACTTTAGGCAAAACAGCCGGAAACGCAACCGCTGTTTGGCGCCTAAAGTAATTATGGGAGAAACAAACCTGCCAAAGGACCCTCAACAGCAAGAATTAGAGCACGAGCGGTATGAACTGCTCAACAGGCTGGAAAATGCCCTGGAATTACCTATGGTGATTCTGGGCTTTATCTGGCTTGTGCTGTTAATAGTGGAGTTCATCTCCGGGCTTAGCGCGGTGCTGCAACTGATCAGCAACATCATCTGGGGGATTTTTATCCTCGATTTTATTCTGAAGCTGATCCTGGCTCCCCACAAAATCCTTTTCCTGCGGCGGAATGTGTTGACCACTATTTCTTTGGCCGTGCCTGCGCTCCGCCTTTTCCGAATCACAAGAGCCTTCAGGCTCATCAGCACTGTCCGGGCAACCCGTGGGCTACGGCTGGTAAAAGTTGTCGGGTCCCTTAACCGGGGTATGCGCAGCCTCAGCAAATCTATGTCGCGGCGCGCCTTCGGGTATATGGCTACCCTTACACTGATTGTGGTTGCCGCCGGTGCTGCGGGCATGTTTGCCTTAGAACGCGAACATGGGCTGGGAAGCTATGGCGAAGCGGTATGGTGGACGGTGATGCTGCTGACGTCCATCGGGAGCGACTATTTTCCGGTTACGCCGGAAGGGCGCGTGTTGTGCCTGCTGCTGGCCATGTATGGCTTTGCAGTGTTTGGTTATTTTACCGCCACACTGGCCACTTATTTTATAGACCGTGATGCGGGCAGTGCCGAGGCAGAGGTAGCGGGTGCAAGCCAGATAAAGGCTCTGCACGAAGAGATAAAGGGGCTGCGCGAAGAACTGCAGGCGGTTTTGCAGCAACATGACCAACAACCACCGACTACTCCATCCGCCTGACTTTGATGGCTGCCCCAGAAGCTGTATTTTAGGTGTTTTTATCCCGACTATCCTAATAATATGAAACGAGAAGAGGCCATAGAGATATTACACCGCATAACGAAAAGCGAAAGCCTGCTGCGCCATGCACGCACAGTAGAGCTAGTGCTGCAGGCTTACGCCATAGAGCTAGGGGAGGATTGCGGGAAATGGGCAATCACCGGCCTGTTGCACGATGCAGACTACGAGGCGTATCCAGACCAACACCCAAACGTGATTGTGGGAATGCTGCGGGAGAGAGGGGAAGAGGAGATCGCACACGCTATTTCTGCGCATTATACCCATTGGGGCGTAAGCTACGACAGCCTATTGGATAAGGCATTGATTGCCTGCGACGAATTAACAGGATTTGTGGTAGCCTGTGCCCAGGTACGGCCTGACCGTTTACAAGGGCTGGAGGCAAAGTCGGTCATGAAGAAACTAAAGCAGAAAAGCTTCGCAGCCTCTGTCGATCGTGATGAAGTGCGCAAAGGAGCGGAGCTGTTTGGCGTAGAACTACCCGCCCATATCAACTTTATCATCGAGGTGTTGCAGGATCACGCGCAGGAACTACAGCTTCAACCACAGACCACTGCCTGATTTATACTTGGAGAGGTATACAGCCGCTGCCATACCCTGGGAGCGGCTTTTTTAGGGTTATTGCACGTAATCCCTTAAAATCTCGTGGCCTTCTTTATCGTCCTGGGCCTCTACTACTTCATTGATCACGTACTGCACTTCCTGCTCTGTCCAGTTTTCCTTCTCGGCGGCTTTCACAAATATATCAAGGGCAGCGAACCGCGATGCTTGGGCAGGCAGGCTTGCTTTTACTTTTTTTCGGATACGCATAGCTGTTTTTTTTTTGCAAATGTACGCAAACTAATCACAGATGGTGTTTTCAGGTTTGGAGTATCATTCATGTTGAGCACTTATGTTTCTACTCAGGGCTTAACCCTTTATTGAAAAGCCCGTTCTAAAAGCTGGCGCCAATGGCAGTTGACATGTATGGAAAAGGAGATATTCACGTTTGATGATTTACAGCACCTGAACGACTTGACGATCATGCACTACGCTATCCCGGTCATTGTATTGTCTGTGGTGGCAGAGTGGCTGATTGGGGTTTACAGGAAACGCAACTACTACCATAAAACCGAATTCGTTTCAGCGCTCACGATTGGTGCTGTTAATACGGTGCTAAGCGGGCTGTTGAAGGTATGGCTTTTCGGTGTGGCACTGGTCGTATACAATATGGTGCCTTGGGCTATACCACGGTCATGGTGGGGGTTTGTTGTCTGCTTTGTCGCTGTGGACTTCTGCCGTTACTGGGCGCACCGCATCGCCCACGAGCAGCGCTTTTGGTGGGCCACGCACGTCACGCACCACTCTTCAGAGCGCATGAACTTCTCCGTTTCGTTCCGGACGAGCTGGACACAGCACATCAAGTTTATCTTCTTCCTGCCAGTGCCCTTGCTGGGTATTGACCCTTTTACCTTTTTCATCTGCCACCAGGTGGCGGTGCTATACCAGTTTTTCGTGCATACCGAGCTGGTGAAGAAATTGCCGGCCCCGATCGAGTATATCTTCGTCACACCGTCACACCACTGTGTCCATCACGGCTCCAACCCACAGTACATTGATAAAAACTATGGCTCTACATTCATCATTTGGGATAGGATGTTCGGAACCTTTGAACCAGAGGTGGAAAAACCAAAATACGGGCTAACGAAGCCTGTCACCTCGTTTAACCCGGTATACCTGGTGTTCCATGAGTGGATGGACATTGTCCGGGATTTGCGGCACGCCAAGTCATTTAGCGAAGGGTTCCGCCTGTTATTTTACCCGCCAGGGGCTGTTGTAACCGAGCACCAGCGGCTAAATATGCTAGCGGAAACTGAGGAAGTCAGCAAGTTATCGGCAAATAAGGTGGAGGCAAGCCGTCTGGAAGCAGCCGATTTTTAAGCTTATACTGTTGCTAATCGAGATTACAGAAAGGAGGGTAGGCTAGTAATTCTCCTGGTAAGAAGCGCCTTGTCGGGAGGTTGGGTTGCTCTGAGCCTCACGCGGCACGCCCATTTTTTCCTCACGGCGCTGCTGGTACTGCTGAAACTGAATAGGAGTTAGCACATCCTTCAGTTGCGAGAGCCGGGTCTGGCTGATAATATCCATTTGCTGCACAATGCGGCGTGGCTCCTTCTGAAACTTCACCTTGGCAGCTTCGGCACTTTGCATACTGGACAGGTTTATGGCTCTGATCTTCTGCGTCTGCTCAGGTGTTAGGCGCAGGTGGCGGGCCATACCTGCGGTTATCTCATCCGCACGCTGCTCCAGGGTTTTCTCCCCTGCCTGTGCTATAGCTTTGGCAGGCTGTGGGCCGGCAGCAGTCTGGGTAAAGCCGCTTAACGAGGCAAAACTGAAAAGGAGGGCAAAGGCTAGTTTTTTCATAAGGCAATCTAAGTATAAAGGCATCCTAACAATTTCCGTTCCGAAAACAGGTGCTGGGTAAGCCAATCACCATGGTTTTTTATGCTCTGTATTGCATAAACGTTAACTCTCGCTGTGGAAGTATACTTTATAAAAGTGCATGCCGCGTTCCTGATCAAAGCCACGCTCCACATACTGCTCGCTCTGTTCGGGCTTATGCCCACTGAACTTGATCTCGATCTGGGTATCCAGCTTAATGAAGTTGCGGAATTTGCGCTTCATGTTGCGCACCGTGTTTTTGTTAATGGCAAAATCGGTGAAGCCTTCGATGTCACGCTCTTCGGCAAAGGTTTGGCTATAGTTTTTAAAACGCTCCTTTGTTTCCGGCTCGTCAATTACGCTGCTGGTAAACTCCTCCAGGTCAAACATCTCGCTCTTCGAGAAGTAATCCACAGACTTGCTCATAAACTCAACCTGTGCTTTTTTGCTCTCGGTGCGGGCAAACACCTCTTCCGAGAAGTCTTTGCACAGGTTCAGAACCGCCTTGGTGTTAAAGTTAGTGTCCTTGAGCTCCGTTACGTGCAGGAAATCCTCTTTCCAAAAAACGGCGTCAGTACTGTTGGCATCCACCAGTTTTACCCGGAAGCCGTCCTCCGCCTCCATATTGAAGATCATACACCCTTTGTCCACGCTCTTCAGGTTCACGCCGGTATGGTAATCGACGCTTAGGTCGTTGTTGCTGTCTTGTATGGTCAGGAAAGTGTCTTTGTTCTCAGACTTGAAAATGCCGATAGCGTCTACAAAGGCATCGTCCATCAGGCAGCCGCCAAAATGCACCACGTACAGTTCACCGCTTTTTACTTTCGGGTGATCTGACTGCTCGTAAAGGTGGTTCAGGATATGGATGGAGTACTCCAGGAATTTGGACGGCTCGCTGAAGATGAGTGCGGAATAGGCAAACATCTCATTCAGGGTAATGTCGGAGGTATGGGTGAACCTAAAAAACTCCTCTTGCTTAAAAGGGGTGATGAAGTAGTTCAGGAGCAAATCATTCAATTGCTCATCCCGAAGGTCCACCACATCTTTAGAGGCCAGCACGCCCTCATCTTTTGCTTTGTTGCCTACCCTGTGCACGGCCAGTTGCTTCAGGCGCACCTGTGTTTTTTCGCTCATCGCTACATCCTTCTGTTTCGGGTGCAAAGCTAACTATAAATTTATCCTGCTGCAGCCCTAAGTTTTAGGGTGTATGCTAACTTTCATACTTGTCACTTACTATCCCTGCCGCCTGTCGCTGTACCATCAGTTCCAATTAGCTTCTATAAGTGTAAGGACGGCGCATGATCGGAGAAACAAATGCGAAGGATCCAGCTTAACTTTCTGAAGCAGGAGGCGGTATATCCCTTCCATGGAAAGGAGCATCTATATCGGGACGTCTGGCTGGCACTACAAGCACTGGGTTGGCGCGTTTTACCCCCACGGCATGAAGCCAAAGGACTTTACGGGCCACTACCAGCAGTTTTTCAGCACCGTGGAGATTAACAACTCTTTTTACAAATTACCCTCCGCCCAGACATTCGCGAACTGGCGCACTGCTGTGCCTCCAGATTTTCTGTTTTCTGTGAAAGGCAGCCGTTTTATCACGCACATGAAGAAGCTGAAGGACCCGCAGCAAAGCATTGCCCGCTTTTTCGAGAATGTGAATAGCTTAGAGGAGAAGCTTGGCCCCATCCTGTTCCAGCTTCCCCCGTTCTGGCACATGAATGAGGAACGGCTGGGGAGTTTTCTGGCGGCGCTGCCTAAAGGGTATCGGTATGCTTTTGAATTCCGCCACCACAGTTGGTATAGCCCGGGCGTGCTGGAATTGCTTCGGCAGCACCAGGCAGCTTTTTGCATCTATGAACTGGAGTGGCACCTGTCGCCAATGGAAGTTACCGCTGATTTTGTGTATGTGCGCCTGCATGGTCCCGAGGGCAAGTATGCAGGCAGTTACCCCGAGGACACGCTTTCGTGGTGGGCTAATAATTGCCTGGAGTGGCAGCACCAGGGCCGCGATGTGTATCTCTACTTCGACAACGACCAGTATGGCTATGCCGCTTTCAATGCCCAGCGCTTGCAGGATTTGGTGCGCGAGCGGGGCGGGAGGGCCTAAGGCTAACACTCCGCAAAGGACTTCCCACTGGTATTCCCCCGGCGCGATACCCTGCTTTTATTCAGGCCCTGTCCAGTGAGTTATATGCTACATAGTAACTGAATGTTTTATATGGATACACCTATTATAATTCACTTTTGTGTATGAATTGTGGCTTGCTGAAGATTTTATTCACTTGTAATTAATTGATTATCAAAGCTATAGGTGTTGATCTTGATGGTGAAGGTATAGCCGATTTTGTTTTGGCATGATATTTCCATTCTGCATCAGCAAGCAGCGCAGCTTATCCTTAGTTATTTACCATTCAAAAGCTATGCAGACCATGAAAAAGATATGTTTACTTATAGCGGCCATCGGTTTATTTGCCGGAGGGGCCAGCGCCCAAAGTTATAGTACCAGAAAAGCACCTTCTACCAGCGCGCCCACTTCTCCGGTTCGGTTTGGTATTCGGGCGGGTGTTAACGTGGCTGACTGGGAAGGGGAGACGATGCAGAGTGTGCAGGACCTTGCCAATCAGACAAACGGCGCCATAATGCAGGAGATGCGGACGGGTTTCCATGCCGGAGGGTATGTTACCATACCTATATTGCCGGGCTTCGAGATAGAGCCAGGGTTACAGTATTCGCAGAAAGGAACTGTGCTCAGGGGCAAAATTCCGATTCAGGATTCAGAGTTCCTGAAAGCTAACCTGACAGTGACCAACAAGGCTGAGTACCTGGATTTGCCTTTGCTGGCGAGAGTATATGTGGGAGAAGGCTTCCATTTCTATGCGGGGCCGCAGGTATCTTACCTCGTGTCTAATAAAGTGGAAGCAAGAGCCGGTGCTTTTGGCTTCAATGCAGTCAACCAGGAATTTGACATCAAAAACAGGATCCGGGAAGTGGATGTGGCCGTGAGTGGAGGCCTGGGCTACAAATTCGCAAGCGGCTTCAATATCAGTGCAGGCTACGACTATGGCTTGAGCACGGTAGACAAGAACGGCAGTTTCGACACTTTCAATAGAGTGGCAAAAGCATCCGTTGGCTATACCTTTTAAGCCAACAAAAATCAGCGTTTGTGTTTTTTATGTATCAGGCTACTGCATTGCGGTAGCCTGATTTTTTTAGGGAGCATTCAACTAAAATGACGCTGAATGCTGGTCATTAAACCACCTATGGCCCTTCGCGGAAATGCTGGTTTATCAATGGCAAAAAATCCATATAGCCTTCGTTAATCCTGGCTTGTGCTGCTTATTTGTTAATGGTGGTGGTGGTGATCGTGGTCGTCGGGGTTGCTGTTAAAATTCGCAATAGTGCCCAACACAAAAAACACGAGCCAGCACAGGTAAAGCGCCTCAAAGTTCTGGACCGCCTTCCCGATCAGCAGCAGGATAATATTGGCGACAATGGTCATAACCAAGCCTGTGGCAGCCACAAACTGGTATGAGTTCATTTCCCGCGGATCGTATATTTTGGTAAGTTTCATAAGTGAGCTCTTTTGTACTTCTGTCTAACGCCAATTTAACTGTAGAGGTGCCATTGCCATTAAATTACTTGCAAAGATAACAGAACGGTGCGGTAGTTGTTAGTGTATGGTTAATCATACACCGAGCTTTTATATAGGTAATATTTATGAATGATAGACTTCGTTTCAGATTGTTGTTAAGCTTTTTGAGCTTCGTGCTTTGTATGTCGCCTCTGGCACAACTGCACGCACAGCAGCAGGATGATTTTTATACCGGTACTTCCCAGTTACTGCAAAAATATGTGCAAGGGGGGGAGGTTAATTATAAGGCACTGCATCAAAACCAGGCTCAGTTACAGAAGCTGGTACAGCAGGTGGGGGGATATAAGCTGGTAGGTGCTTCTGAGGCAGAGCAAAAGGCTTTTTACCTAAATGCATACAACCTACTGGTGCTGCACCAGGTGTTGCAGCATTATCCGTTGAAGTCAGTAATGGACGTGCCCGGCTTTTTTGACAGACGGCAGTTTCGGGTGGCTGGTGAGCAACTGACTTTAAATCAATTGGAAAAGAAAAAGCTGTTGGCTCCTTTCCAGGATGCCCGTGTGCACTTTGCCTTGGTGTGTGCAGCCAGGTCGTGCCCGCCATTGCTGAACACAGCTTATACCCCGGAGCGGGTAGAGGAACAGTTGGAGTCGCAAACCCGGAAAGCGCTTCAGGATTTAAGCTTTATCCAGGTCAAGCCGTCGGGTAAGACGGTGCAGATTTCTGAGCTGTTCAACTGGTACCGCGATGACTTCCTGAAAAAGGCTCCTTCTGTGGCGGCATACATCAATGGTTACCGTAGCAACCCTTTGCCGGCAGGGTATAAAGTGGGCTACTATACCTATGACTGGAAATTGAATGACAGCAGCGATTAAATGTTAGTATCCGGTTGGTTTATTATGTTTAGTATATAAACATGTGCACTAACCCATCGTATACTGATAGTACAAAAAAACTAAAGAAGCTATGAGCGATAAGAAAGATAAATCACCGGATAATATAAACAACGAATACAGAGACCGTGTAGGGATGGGAAACCACCCGGACCCGACAGCAAAGCGCAACATTGGCCAAAATGGTGAAACCGAGCGGCCAGGGCAGAAAGACAAACTTGAGAACCTGCATATTGGGGGCAACGAAGCGACAGGCTATGGCGCAAACGACCCCGATAGCATAGAATCTTATGCACAGGGGCCAGGCTTTGAATTTGAAGGCAGTGACACAGGTATGGACGATAATGTGGCTGGAATCAGGCGAGGAGATCAGCCGCTAGGGGATGATGAAGAAAAGCCGGATGACGCTGACTATAGCCGACGATAAGTAAGGCTTTGGGTACTAGTAAAAGGAGGCCGCTGAAGTGAATACTTCGGCGGCCTCCTTTTTTATTGCCTTTCGCTATAGGTCAATTGTCAGTTGGCCTATAGCATCCTGGTTGGTTTCCCTGATAAAGCTACTGGGCAGTTGATACGAATCGTGCCCTGGTGGGCGCTGCTTTATAAGCAGCATATGCTTCGCGTTGTTTTTCTGAAAGGAGCACGTACAGCTGTTTTTCATAAGCCTGTTCAACTTCTTTGAATTTTACCTCTAACCCCGCGCGATCATCTTGATATGTTTGTAGCAGTGCCTCCGTTTGCGTCAGGCGCTCCCGGTTCAGGTTTTTTAATTTGATGTAGCTGGGCTCGTTCAACTCTAATTTCAGAGTCATGGCGCGGGTAATAGCAGTAACTCTTGCCTCAAATTCCGGGCTGTTTCCCACGCTACTTGTTTGGGCTGAGGCTGAGAAGCCCATGAACAGAGACAGCGCCAGTACAGTAAAAAATTGCTTCATAAACGTAAGGATATGCGTTAAACAAAAGCCTTTTGTCTATAACAATAGTTTTATTATTATAGATTAATCTAATTGTATTGCCTTACGTGATGTGTTATTCTTAGTTACGGTTTTATGTCTTTATTTTTCAATTAATTAAATGTAAAGTGCAAATATATATCGATGTTTGTATATAGACAGGTTGCTATGAAATCTTAACTTAGGAAGGGAATTGGAGATAATAGATTGCCGAGAAGCCAGCCAAGCCGTATTAGTCCTTTAGAGTGAAATGGGTAGCAGCTAACAAAAGCAAGCGTTGAAGTTTAACAGGGATTTTACAGGAACCGATAGGAATAGTATAGCGACTTGTTTTCACCACATAACTAGGCTTGTAGCCTCAATATTGGCTTATTCAAGACTAGCAAGAGGATTAGGAAAGCACTCAGCGGATAATGGCAATTGATTAGAGTAAGTTCAGGTTTACTTCACCTATTTTTGAAAAAGAATAAGGCTTTTTAGCTGATATACTCTTCGCGGATGATGTCCAGAATTTCCGGGGAGAGGGGTTTTGAAAAGAACTCTTTCACTTCCTCATTACTCTGAGCTGTCAGGATGTCTTTTCGGTCTACGGCGGAGGAAAGCATGAAAAGTGAGCAGTGCGCCGTGGTGGCAGAAGGCAGCTTGCGGTATTCGTCAATAAACGACCAGCCGTCCATGCCCGGCATGTTGATATCCAGGAAAATAAGGTCCGGAAAGTGTTCCTTGCCTTTGGCAGACTCATCCTGTAAGTACTTTAAAGCATCTTCGGCCCATTCAAAGCTGATTACCTCGTCAGCAAACTTCTCGTTGCGGATAATACTCTCGCAAACGAAGTTGTTTACCTGGTCATCATCAATCAATACTACCTTCTTCAATGTACTCATCTTGTAAAATTATTAGCTCATCTTAAAGTATACACTAAAAGTAGTGCCTTTTTGGGGTATACTATCAACTGTTACCTTACCGCCAAGCATCTCTACCTGGGTTTTTACAAGGTGCAGCCCTATGCCCTTCCCCTCAATACCTTTATGGAACCGTTTATAGAGCCCAAAGATGTTGTTTTTCTGCTTTTCGAGGTCAATGCCTAAGCCGTTATCCTCTACACGCAGGCAAATATAGTTGTTAACCTTTAATGTATAAACGTTAATGATGGGTTTTCTATCAGGAAATTTATATTTGATGGCATTCGACAGCAGGTTCTGCAGGATGCTTTTGGCATAACTCCGCACTGTGTTTACGCTTGGGGCGGCACTGAAATCATAAGACAATTCTAATTCACAGTGCTTTACATTCAGTTTTAGCATATCCAGCACATCCTGCATCAGACAGTTAAACTCAACATGCTCATACTCAGCCTCGACCTCGCTCCGTATTGTTAAGATATCGTTAAGGTCTCTTATGGTTGAATCAAGCAGGTTGGTTGATTTAACCAGGTTATCAACTACCTTCTTGTTGATAGGGGCATTTGCGTCGTCGCGGTTGTAGATAGAGGTGAGGCCCAGAATGTTGGCAATAGGCGCCCGCAGGTTATGCGACACGATATAGGCAAACTGCTGCAAGTTCAGGTTTTGCTTCATCAACTGCTTTGAGAGTTCCTGCTGCCTTGTTTCCGCTTCCTTGTAAGCAGTCATGTCTGAGGCGGAGCCGTAGATTTGAGTTACCCCCTCACTAAGCCCTGTTTCTGGAGACATCCGCAACAACAACCAGCGTATCCGGCCCACACTGTCTGTCAGTCGCATTTCATATTCCTGCGCTTTCCCAGCCAGCAACTCTGGCAACACGCGCTGTACCAGCGGCAGGTTCTCGGTGCTGTGCACTGCCTGCATCCAGTAATTGCTTTCCCCGATGAACTCGGTTTCAGGATATCCTGTAATCTGCTCACACTGCGGACTGATGTAGATGATGGACAGATCGGGCTTTGCCGCGAATATGATCTCAGGAATGTTCTCAATCGTCTTCTGCAGCAGGTTCTTTGCCTCTGTTATTTCCTGCTCGGCCTTTTTGCGGTCCGTGATGTCCTGAACGGTGCCATACAGGCTAATAACTGCCCCTGTTTCGTCGCTGACTGTCTCGGCTACCTCCTGCACGTTTGCGATCTGGTTGTTTGGCAACAGGATGCGGTATTCCAGGTTCAGGTGCTGCTTTGAGTTTATAGCCTCCAAACGCCGGGCCTTCACCTGCTTCCGGTCTTCTGGATGGATGCGCTGCAGCATGTTGTGCATGGTTGGGGAAAACCCGTCTTTCGCCACGCCAAACAAATCGTAGGTGCCGCTCGACCACGTGAGCTCGTCATACCGCACGCTGAATTCCCAACTGCCTAGCCTGGCCAGTTGCTGGGCGCGGGCCAGTTGCAATTCGTTGCGCTTAATGGTCTCAAAGCTTTTCTTTTGTGCCGAGATGTTCCGGATGCTGAGCGCCACTCCCAGTATGGACTGGTCTGGGCTCACTACAGGCTGGAATGCAAGCTCGTGCCAGAAGTTTCCCTGCCCTTGCTCATATACAATGCTTTCGCCTTGCATGGCGCGGGCATGGTTTGCTTGCAGTTCCGGCACCTGAGCCGGAGCCACATAATCAAGCATGCTCCTGCCGGTTTGAACTTCGGTGAGCAGGTAGCGCTTTACATCGGCGGCGGCCTCCTTGTTAAAATCGATCACCTTGAGGTGCTCATCCAGCAGGAAAATAGCCTGCAGGGAACTGTCGAGCAAGGCCCGCAGATTAGCCTCGTTGTAATGGAGCCGCTCCTGAGCCTCCTTTTGATTAGTTATATCGATAAAAGTGCCGTTCCACAGCACAGCGCCATTGGGTTTTCGGGTAGGCAGGCTGTGGCCGCGCACCCAGGTATACTTCTTTAGTTCAGGGCGCCATACCCTTATTTCCTGTTCCCAGGGGGTTAAGTTATGGTAGGATTCAAGCGTTGTTCTGATCACCTCCAGGTAGTCAGAAGAATCCAGATACTTGTAAAGCTGCAACGGGTCTTTGTATACCTCTTCCGGCGTAACGCTACACAGTGCAGTGATACCCTCACTGATGTATGGGAAGCTGAAATTACCGTCGACTTCCATTTGGTATTGGTACACAGCGCCAGGCATGCTAGAGCTTACCTCACGCAGGAGTTTCTCATTTGTGCTCAGCCTTTCCAGCGCTTCCTCCTGGTTTTGCATGTTTACGGCTACAACCAAGCGCGGAAAAACTTCTCCGGATACAGGCAAGGCATGCGACCGGAGTTCGACGCTGAAAGTTGAGCCATCCTTTCGTTGGTGCTTATACCCCTTCGTGCTGGCGTCAGAGCTCTTGTCCAACGCTTCTAATTTATTCAAGAACTGCTGTAGCTCCTCCTCTGGCCGGATGTCTGCCACAGTCATCGCAAGGAACTCCTCGCGGGAGTAGCCATACTCCTTCAGCGCGGCGGCATTGGCATCCAGGATTCTGAGGCTATTCTGGTCATATACCAGCGAAGGAATCGGGTTGCCGTCGAAGAGGTTACGGTAGTCCTCCTGTTTCTTTAGCAGTGTTTTCTGTAATGCCTGCCTTTCGCAGATCTCAGCGGACAGGGTCTTGTTTTCTCTGTGCAGCTGCTTAAACACTCTGCGAAGCAGGTAAGCTGCCAAAATAACGGAGAAGAAGGCGAGCAGCAGTAAAAAAGCGTAATCCGTGACTGCCTCTGACACCATCTGGATGGCATCTCCTGTTTCTTGCTTGACTCCTAAGGTCAGCAGATCATTAAGTTTAATGACCAGTGCCTGATAGCGCATGTAAAACGGGGCAACATCGGTTCGCAGGTAACCCAAGGCCCCCTCCATGTCGCCGTTGTCCTGCATATGCTGAAGCGAACGCACCAGCCAGCGTGAGGCAGTCCATTCCTGTGTGAGTTCACGTATGATTTTTCGTTGCGACTCGTCTTTCAGGATAGTATCTAACTGTATAAGTACCTGCGTGTTTTGGGCAAAGCGCAGGGTGTAGGTTTCCCGCAGACTGTCACTTTTGGCGGGGTCTGGGGTATAGAGGTCTGCGCGAACCAGAATTTGGGACTGCTCCTTATTATCAAAAAGCCTGTTCACTAACTCCAGCTTATAGTACTCGTTTGCAAGCTGATTTTGGTAGCGCGCTTGTACCTGGCGTGCGATATGCAGCGAGGTCGCGCTAACCACAATCAACACGAAAGCAAGGCATGCAAAGGATAATCCGATGTAGCGTATGGTTCGGGCCAGGTTGCGATTTGGGTAACTATCTTTTGAAGTGGAATGCATGAAGGCACTTTAATCCCGTAAATCTAAATTTCGTTCTATATCATAAGCAACCATTCCGTTGTGTCAGATACAGATGGAGCTTGTATAATAAGCAATTAACTTAACATCAAAGCTATGTAAAATTAGCTAATTGCGCTTTAATTAGTTGAAAGAACCCGTGAATGGATCTTCAATTAATATAAATTCACTTTAATGTTGAATTATTCAAATAATTAAATTCGAACACCTAGTTCAGCTGACAGTATTTTGGGCTACCAATTCGATAAACATATAACCCTTTGCAAGAATTGTGTAACGCTTTGGGCTGGTTGGCAGGGTATCTTTGTAGAGAGATTAATTGAGGCAGTATATGAAAACGATCACAGCAGAAAAGATAGAGAAAACCACGTTTCCGGTAGAAGGGATGAGCTGTGCTTCCTGTGCCAGCAGCATTGAAAGTATGTTGCGTGCCCGTGAGGGGGTGCTGGAGGCGAACGTGAACTTTGCGGGCAAAACGCTCCAGGTAGCTTACACGCCATCCTCCGTTACCCCGAGTCAGTTGCGTGATACAGTTAAGGAAATCGGCTTTGACCTGCTGGTAGAAGACAAAACGCAGGAGGAACTGGAAGAGCGACAAGAGGTGGCTTTGAGCAGACTCCGGCGCCGTACGGTTGTGGCCGGGGTATTGGCTTTGCCAGTTTTTATGATGGGCATGTTTTTCCATGATACTTTTGCGTGGGGCAACTGGGCTATGCTGCTGCTTACTGCCCCGGTGCTTTTATGGGCTGGACAGCGGTTCTTTGTGGGCGCTTGGGCGCAGGCCAGGCACCTACGGGCTAACATGGATACGCTGGTTGCCCTTAGTACAGGCATCGCATTTCTTTTCAGCCTATTCAATACCGTTTATCCGCAGTTTTTCCTGAGCCGTGGTTTGGTGCCGCATGTATACTATGAGGCTGTGGCCGTGATCATCGCATTCATACTACTGGGCAAGTACCTGGAGGAAAATGCCAAGAACCGTAGCTCATCGGCCATCAAAAAGTTGATGGGCCTGCAACCCAAGTCGGTGCGTGTGGTGCGAGGCGAAACTGAACTGGAGATAAAGATAGAAGAGGTGCAGTTGGGTGACCGCGTACTGCTGCTGCCAGGCGAGCGCGTGCCGGTTGATGGCGAGGTAGTGGCTGGAGGCTCATACGTGGATGAAAGCATGTTGAGCGGGGAACCGTTACCTGTGCAGAAGCAGCCTGGAGATGCGCTGTTCGCCGGTACCATCAACCAGAAGGGAAGCCTGCAACTGATAGCCAGGAAAACAGGCAGCGAGACTACGTTAGCCCAGATTATTCGGATGGTGCAGGAGGCGCAGGGTAGCAAGGCGCCTGTGCAAAAGCTGGTGGATAGAATAGCGGGTGTATTTGTGCCGATTGTGCTGGGCATCGCGGTGCTTACTTTAGTGCTTTGGCTTGTATTTGGAGGGGAGGCCTATTTTACAGAGGCGATGCTGTCTACTATCTCAGTGCTGGTGATTGCCTGCCCCTGTGCCCTCGGGCTGGCCACACCCACAGCCATTATGGTGGGCGTAGGCCGTGGCGCGGAGAGCGGTATTCTGATCAAAGATGCCGAGAGCCTCGAAAAAGCCCATCAACTGGACGCCGTGCTACTGGACAAGACGGGTACCATTACAGCAGGAAAACCAGCTGTGACAGATGTAGTATGGGCCGAGCAGACGGAGGATCGGGAGAAGCTGGAGCAGTACTTTTTCTCTATGGAGGCACAATCTGAGCACCCGGTGGCGCAAGCCATTTATACCTATTATAAAGCTCAGAACAGGAAGAATATACAGCCAGAGCACTTCAGCAGCCTGACAGGATTGGGTATAGAAGCTCACTTTGATGGGAAACGTTACCTGGCTGGCAACGAAAAACTGATGCAGGAACAGCAGGTGCAGTTGCCCCAGCAGCTTGTGCAAGCGGCACAACAATTGCAGCAGGATGCTAAAACAGCGATTTACTTTGCAACCGAAGCACAGGCACTGGCCGTTTTTGCCGTCAGTGACCCGATAAAGCCAGAAGCGGCAGAAGGTATAAAAGCCCTGCAGGAGGCCGGACTAGCAGTGTACATGCTGACAGGCGACAACCAGCATACGGCAGCTGCAGTTGCCCGACAAGTTGGGCTGACGCATTACCAGGCGGAGCTGTTGCCAAACGATAAGGCGGAATTCGTGAAGAAACTGCAGGCGCAAGGCAGGCGCGTGGCGATGGTGGGAGACGGTATAAACGATGCGCAGGCGCTTGCCACAGCCGATGTGAGCATTGCCATGGGGCACGGCACGGATGTAGCCATGGATGTGGCAGGCATCACGCTGATGCGCTCGGACCTGCAGCAGGTAGCCAGAGCCATAAAGTTGTCGCGGGCAACCGTGCAGACAATCCGTCAGAACCTGTTCTGGGCGTTTTTCTACAATGTGATCTGTATCCCTGTGGCGGCAGGCGTGCTTTTCCCGTTCACAGGCTTTTTGCTGAACCCCATGGTGGCTGGTGCGGCGATGGCCCTCAGTTCGGTATCTGTGGTTAGTAACAGCCTCCGTTTAAGAGCCCAGAAGTTTTAGTAATTTAATATTTAGTAATCAGTTTAAAAATTATGTTAAGTATGAAAACCTATAAATTCAAGACAACGATAAATTGCGGCAGTTGCATCAGAGCCGTCACCCCGCACCTGAACAACCTGAACGGAGTAGAGGAGTGGAAAGTAGACACGGATAACCCCGACAAAGTGCTGGAAGTAAAAACAGAGTCGCTGGACAGCGCCACCATCCAGCAGACAGTAGAAAAAGCAGGCTTTAAGGCCGAGCAGATTTAGCACAAGGCCTGTAACCTATTAGGGCTGCTCAGGCATTTGGCTTGTGCAGCCCTTTTTTTATATCCTTGCCTTGGTTGACGGGGCATATTTATGGAGGAGTGCCAGCGCCAGGAATACCGCCACGCACAGAAACAACCCCAATGATTCCCGGGCCTCCTCGATATTTTTGAGCTCACCGCCGCCAATACTAATCCCCTCAAACTGGCTGGGCCACATATAAATTCCTCCAGCCAAGTATAGGGCCGCTGCGGCTAAAAGCACCACAGGACCAACCTTACCGAAGGCCGCCATAAAACTCATCAGGGCTGCGATAGCATAAATCGCCATCCAAAGGGCAGGGTCGGGGTCGTTGTATTGCACCGCCACGAAGGAGAGGAGAACCAAGCCGAATAGTATACCGATCGCTTTTATCATCATCTGTTATTGCTTAAGAACTGAGTTAAAGAAAGGGTCTTTATACCTAAGTATCAGTAGCCAAAATTAACGGATATGGGCTAAAATAAAAGAGGCAACTAATATAGCTGCCCTTTTAATTCTAAATAAACTAAACTTAGTATTTTCTGAGGATTTACCAGGCCCATCGCGGGCAGATAACTTTCCGGTTATTACTGATCTTGAACCCCAGTACCACTTCATGGCTTCCGGCATTCGTGTTGCCCAGGGGGGAGGTGCCCGCATCGTACGAGTAGGCCAGGTCAAACAGGTGGCTGATGTTAATGCCGGCCATAGCTGCAACCGACTCCTGGTGCCGGTAGGTAGCCGCTACCCATATTCTGTCGCTATAAAGCGCTTTTAGGGTTGCATCCACGGCAAGGGGACTAGGCTGTGCCATCTTCAGCATCACGGAAGGGATGACCGTGAACGTAGGCGACAGGTCGAAACGGTAGCCAGAGGTGAGGAAGTAGTGCTGCTGCAGTTCTCCCTTGTTGTCGGCTGGCGAGCCTGTCGTGATTAACTCCCGCTTACTTGGCACCAACTGTGCTCCCGATGCCCCAATGTACCAGTTCTCAGAGTACATCCACAGGCCCATGCTCAGGTCAAATTTCGTCTCGTTCACGCGTCCATCCATTATAGCGGGGTCGTTTCCTTTGGCCGTGGTTACGTAGTTGGGGTCCAGGCTATACTGCAGCAGGCCCGGAGACACGCCGGCAGCCACACGCAACTTGCGGGTAATCGGCTGATGATAGGCGTAGCTCATCGAGATAGAGCTGCGCTTCAGAGGGCCAGTTCTGGTTGTCATGGCCATCCCCCCTAAGCCATGGTGGGCACGCACCCGTCGGTAAAGGTTCGTTTTTTTGGAGGTGACCTCTTTCGGCACACTCCCTCTTTTGCTGGCGTTACGGTAGTTGGCTGTTAGGTCTTTGTCCAGGGGCATGTGCACCGTGAGGTAGTAAGACTCCGGCGCGCCCTCCAGCCCCGACCATTGGTGCCGGGAGCCCAGCTTCAGGTCCGCGTAATCCTCTATTCCGGTGATGGCCGGGTTGAGCAGGTAATTGTTGAGCGTGTACTGGGTGTACTGGGGGCGCTGCTGCGCCACAACGGTGCCCATTGCCAGGACAAGCAACAGCCCAAAAGCTAAAAGTTTGTTCATATAGCGCATTATTTAACAATCGTGATGCTGCCGGAGAGGGGCTTCTCATTCTGGCCGAGTTCGATGATGTAGTAATAAGTGGCAGTAGGCAATTCGCGCCCGTTAAAGCGGCCATCCCAGGGCTCTTTATACCCCTCCGATTGGAATACCATGTTGCCCCACTGGTTAAAGACCTTCACGCGGCACTGCTGGTATTTAGTGATGTTCTCGATTTCCCACAAGTCGTTGATGCCGTCGCGGTTCGGGGTGAACGTGTTCGGGATGGATATAAACGGAAGCACAGTGACCACTACTTCATCCGTAAAAGTACATCCCTCTGCTGTCGTGGCCGTTACGGTATACACGGTTGTGGTTTCCGGGGTCACCAGCGGATTGGCGATGTTCGGGTTGTCCATTCCGGTTGCCGGCAACCAACTGTAAGTCAGGCCGCCGCTGGCGTTCAACTGCGCTTTGCGTCCCTTCACTACCGTCACATCCTCCCCGGCATACAGTTTGTTCTCGGTCACTTTTACTTCCACGCGCTGGCGCACGCTGGCACAGGACTGCGACACTTCCTGCACGTAATAGCTGGTGGTGTGTGTCAGGGCTGGCGTCCGGAACGAACCGCCAACCTGCAATAGGGTGCCGCCTGAGGCGCTGGCAAACCACTCTAACCGGCCCCCGCGGCCCTGGGCCGTGAGTGTGGCGCTTTCACCGGAGCAAATGTTTACCACTGCCGCTGCCAACGGGGTTTCCGGCAAGGGGGTAACCATGATCTGCAGCGAAGCACTCACCAGCGCGTTACACGACTCAGACGTCACCACCCGTCGGAACCAAGTTGTTTTGGTTAGCGGCCCTGGGCTGTAATCCTGCTTGTTGTTGTCGCCGGGTGCCGTAGTGAAGGCCGTGTTTGGCCCCGCCGTGCTCATCTCCCAGTGATAGGTATGCTTCCCGCTTCCGCCAGCCGGATTGGTACCGGTTAGGGTGGCAGGCGCAGTGCCGAAGCAGACCGTTTGCCGGGTGCTGATGACGTTGTTGCTCATGGCAGGTTTCACAGAAATCATAACGGCAGCGCTGCTGTGGCTGGTAGTCTCCGAAATCACGACTCTTCGAAACCAGGTTTCCTGGGTAAGCGCCGGTGGGGTATAGTTTTGGGTATTTCCTGACCCTGTGGCGGTGTGCCAACCAGATTCAGGGCCTTCGGTGCTCTGCTGCCACAGGTAGGTATAGTTCCCTTTGCCACCGATCGGCATCGATCCGACCAGGGTGGCAGGCACGTTGCCAAAGCAGATTACCTGATCAGCCTGAATGTTGTTGTTGCCAATGGCCGGAGTGATGGTGACCTTCACCTCATTCGACACCGAAGTACAGCCACCTGAGTATGCGATCCGCCTGAACCAGGTATGCTCCGTGAGGGCCTGCGGCGAGTAGTTCTTGCCGGTATTCGGGGCAGGAGCCGGCTGGTAGTTGTCGCCGTTGCTGCTGTACTCCCATGCATAGGTATAGCTGTTATCGCCGCCTTTGGGCGTAGAACCGATCAGTGGCGCCGGAACCTGGCCCGCAAAAAT
Organism: Pontibacter sp. CAU 1760; assembly: GCF_054482735.1. NCBI lineage: Bacteria > Pseudomonadati > Bacteroidota > Cytophagia > Cytophagales > Hymenobacteraceae > Pontibacter > Pontibacter sp. CAU 1760. Next base: position 31,754 of record NZ_JBTLRL010000021.1, on the reverse strand, counting down.
CACCTGAGAAGCCTGAATGATGTTTTCTCTGATCTCAGGATTCACAGTGATTTCTACTACATTCGACAGGTTGGCGCATGCCTCAGTCTGGGCTATCCGGCGGAACCAAGTGGTTGTGGTTAACACCCCCGGGGAGTAGCTGCTTCCGTTGCCGTTTCTAGCAACAGGGCGGTAAGTGCCATTCGGGCCAGTGGTAGCGTACTCCCACACATAGGTGTAACCTGCGTTGTTGCTTTGCGGGATGTAACCTCCGGCTGGCGCAGTGCCTGTTAGAGTGGCAGGAGCGCTGCCCTCACAAATGGTCTGGCTCTCGCTGATCTGGTTGTTGGTGATCGGCTCGGCTACGTTTACCCGCAACACTTGTGAGAAGCTGGAGCAAGTGCCCGAAGTCACCTGGCGTCGGAACCAGGTAGTACTGGTCAGGGCCGGTGCCTGGTAGGCGCTGTTGGTTCGGGTGCCGGGGGCAGGCGTAAACGTGGTGCCGTCCGTGCTGATTTCCCACAGATAACTGTAGCTGCCGTTTCCGCCGGATATGTTGCCAACCCCCGTGAAAGCCGCCGGGGCTTCGCCATAACACAGCGTGAGCAGCGACGATGCAAGGGTATTGTTTCGGATGGCAGGCTGGACCGTAATCAGCAGGGCGGCGCTGATGTCGCTGTTGCAGGTGCCTGAGTATACCACTCTGCGGTACCAGGTATTCTGGGTAAGCGGTGCGGGGGCAGTATAAGTCTCGGAAGTATGCGTGCCTGCTGCCGCGGTATACCTTACCCCGTCAGTGCTACTTTCCCATACGTAAGTATACGTACCGTTTCCGCCTGCCAATGGCTCCGTCTCAAAAGGTAGCGGCACATCGCCCTCGCAGATCGTCTGTGCGTTGCGTATGATATTGTTGCTGATGGCCGGTGTTACCACAATTTCAATAGCCTCAGAAACATCCGTACACACCGTAGATTTGACAACGCGCCGTACCCAGATGGTGCGCGTCAGGGCCTGTGCTTGGTAAGCGGATGCGTTTGCTCCTGCAATGGTCGAGAAGCCAGTTGCCGGACCGGTGATGCTGCTTTCCCAGGCATACTGGTAAGTGCCGTCGCCTCCCTGCGGCATAGAGCCGATGATTTCAGCTGGTGATTGTCCGGCGCAAATCACTGGCACCGCACGCAAGGTGTTGTCGGTCAGGACAGGGTATACCGTAACGGCAGCCGCTGTGCGAGGACTCAGACAGCCTTCGATGCTGGCCTGCACGTAATAGGTCTTGCTCTCGCTTAAAGGTGTAGTCTCGAAAGTACGGCCTGTTGCGATGGGCGCGCCGCCGGAGGCAACCTCAAACCACTCATAAACAGTTGCATTGCCTTCTGCAACCAAAGTGGCTACGTTCCCTGGCCCACAAAGGGCAACAGGAGTTACTACTGGCGCAGGAGTAGGAGGGCGCACCGTAACGGTTACAGCGGTTCGGGGGCTGGTACAGCCGCCCTCCACGGATTTCTGCACGTAGTACGTAGTGGTTTGCTCCAGCACTGGGGTCGAGAAACTTGGCCCCTCGCCCAGCAAGTTGCCGCCAACGGCAGCATCATACCAGGCAAGCAGGTCCGTTGGGTTGTTTACTGTTAGCACACTGCCAAAACCTGGGCAAATGAGCGCACCTTCGGCTGTTGGCGCCTGCGGCAAGGGGTTTACGGTTACCTGCATTTCGTTGCTGGTCTCGCAGCTGCCGGTGCCATGGGTATAGATCAGGGTAAATGTACCGACGGCATCAGGTGTGAAAGTCCCGTCCGGCGTCACGTGTGCAGTGCCAGACCAAACCCCGGCTGCCGGACTGCCCTGCAATTTAAACGATCCGCTGTTAAGGCATACCACCCGGTCAGCGCCGGCATCCGCCACCGGAACTTCCTCTACCTTCATCAGTATCTTATCTGCAGCAGTACAGCCGAGCGGATCAGTATAGGTGTAGGTAAGCTCATAAGTGGCCAGGGCTGAAGTAGGGGTAAAGCGGCCGTCTGAGGTGACATGCGGGCCGCTCCAGGTTCCGCCTGCAGGGCTTCCGTGCAATTGCGTAGGAACCGGGGCATTGCACACCACTAAATCCGGACCGGCGTTAACCTCAGGCAGTGGATTTACTGTAACAGTTACGGTAGCCGAGTTGGTACAGCCGGTGGTAGCATCTAAACCAATGACGCTATAGGTCGTGGTGGCAAGGGGAGTGGCGATAACAGTACTGCCGGTGGTGGCGCTCAGGCCAGTGGCTGGATACCAGGTGTAGCTATCGGCACCGACTGCCGTTAGCGTTGCCTGGCCCTGGGTATAACAGATGGCGGCAACATCCGAAGCGACTGTGACCGGTGGCAGCGGGTTTACCACTACAGTGAACCTAGCAGAGCTCCTGCAACCGGTTTCGGCATTGGTACCTGTCACTGTATAGGTCGTGGTGACAGATGGATTTACGGTAACGTTGCTGCCAGTGGTGGCAGTCAGGCCTGCGGCTGGTTCCCATACATAGGTGTCGGCCCCCGAAACGCGGATGGTCGTGCTGGCGCCCACACAGATAGAGGCTCTCGGAGATGACACCGCCAAAACCGGTATGCTGCCAATCGTTATTTCCTGCGTGGCGGGCGCTGAACTTCCACACTCATTCGTTACCTCAACACTTACTTTGTACTTGCCCGGTGCTGTAAATTGCAGGCTAGGGTTAGCGGAGTGCTGGTCAGTGCCGTTCGTAAAAGTGCTGCCCTCCGGCCCGGTAACCGTCCAGAGGTAGTTGCTGATAGTACCTGACTGCGCGTCGTATTGCGGGGCATGGTTTGGGTTATCGGCAATGAAAGCTATTGTTTGAGGTCCGCAATATACCTGCGGGCCCGGCAAAACTACAGTAGGCTTGTTCTGAATGACTACCGCTTGGGTTTTCACTTCTGTCGCACAGCCATTCGACGTCGTCAGGGTGACGGTATAATTCCCGGAAGCTGTAAAACTGAACACCGGGTCTTTTGAGTTCTGCGCTGTACCTTCGGCAAACACCCATCCTGCAGCAGGGCTCACCTGCCAGTTAAAGTTCAGGGCCATACCCGTCGATTTATTCTGGGCCGCCAGCCTTACCGGTGCGCAACTGCCGTTGTTTATGAGTTCGAAGTCTGCGGTGGCGGGGTCTTTCACCGAAAACTTTCTCTCTTTCGTGCTGCTGGTGCATTTGGTGCCTGTGCCAACCGGGGTAGAGGTCATGCGGATGGTGTACTCGCCGGACTGCGTGAAAACGACTGTTGGGTTTTTGGAGGTGGCATTGCCGGTTTGGTAACGCCAGCCTGTAGCGGGTAAAATCTCCCACTCAACGGTATAGGCCGACCCTGCACTAGGGTTTATCGTGTTCGCGTTAAAGCCTACAATTGTCATGTCCTTTAGGTTGACAGGCACATTCACGCAGCCCACCTCCTGGCTAGTTCCAAATTCAGCTTCCGGCCCCTCCGATATCCGGATTCCACCCACTGTGGCCGGAGTAAAACCGCATGGGTTGGTTGCGGTAGCCTTCATGGTGAAAGCGTTGTTAGGGGCGTCTTTTGAAGAAACTGTGTAGGTATGTTCAATTTCTCTCGGTAAGTCTGCGTGGCTGTACGTCTGGATAGGCGTGCCATCGCCAAAGTCAATGGTATAAACCGTAAGCGGGGAGTTGCCCTGCGTGTTCAGGATATCAAACGTATAAGTTTCCGGCAGGCAGTCGTTGGTGTTGCCCCGGCTGGCCAATCCCAAACTGGGGTTGCTTCCAATAAAAACACGTTTTGTGGTGCTGCTGGTGCAGCCGCTTTCACCGGTAACCTCCAGTACCAGGCTAAAGAAGCCTGTTCCTGTGTAGGTATGGGTTGCATTGTTAAAGTCCCTGCCCAGTGTTACCACCTCGCCATCGCCCCAGCTGATCTTGTAGCTTGTGTTAGATGCTTTGGTGGTGGAGGTATTTTCGATGGTGAGTTTAAAGCTGGCGCTCCCTCCTGTGGAACTGCAGGAAGTAAAGAAGTTGATAGGGTCTTCGATGCTGGCGTCAGGCCCTCTGTTGATTTGCCTGGTGGCAGACGTCGCTTCGCATCCATCCTCCTGTACGGTTTTCACAGAATAGCTGCCCTCAGCGGCAACTGTGATGGAACGGGTGGTGGCCCCAGTTGACCAAAGGTAGCTTTTCGCCTCGCTGGAGGTGAGCAATACCTGTCCCTCCTGGCAGAGGTTGCCGGATACTGTTATCACAGGTGTACAGTCGCGCGCAAAAAGGGTGTAAGGAAAAAGCCCACTCATTCCAAGAAGCAAAATGAAGAGGATTCCTTTAAAAATCGGCTGCATACGTCTTAGCTGTAGATGTTTTTTATAGTCTTTTTCTTAATAATGGCATTCAGGTAACGGCGGCAAGGCTGCTCTCGCTTGAATCGTCAATGCATACAAATTATACCCTGCTTTAATGCGCGGGATAATGTTAGGCGGAGTGATGGATTATATGCCTGGTGCTGCTATACTGTTATTGCACTGGCAAAGTGCCGCCAGGACAAAATGCTTAAGGGCAACTTACTCAGTTAAGTTCAATAATAGTGATGGTTTATTAGCTTGTGGTAAATGTAAATATAATAAATTCATTTTCGGCCACATCCAAACACTCGCTAAAGGTAATGGATTAAATATATTGTGCGCAACAATTCCAATTGAATTTATTATTCAATAAATCGCTGATTTAAATAGCCTTTTGCTTGTTTTTGAGAAAATATGTACTAGCATTCTGTTATATTTTTAATTATATATATATAATATTATGAATGTAATAGTGCCTCTGCATTTGTTGCATTAAACATACATAAGGAAAAAATTTATAGGTTTTTCTTTATCTTTTTTATTTGAAGTTTAAGTCAAATAATTGCGGCTTTATCATTTCATGTATCTCACTTAAAAGTGTTGTAAACTGCACTTATAAAACGGATAGTTGTGCAAGCGACAGGATGGTGCAGCCGCATGATCGATTCCAATCACAGCTTTAAAAAAATCATTGTAAAGTTCAATTAATGCATCCTTGTTTTCGAGATTGGTCTGCATATATTTTTTGACTGTTAACTTTATTAAGTACTGGCTTTTAGTTAATTATATAGTTTTATATATAATGATTCCCATATATTAAACAATTTGTTTTTATTAATAAATGTGAATAAATCACAAACCTTAATGTTTGTGACACCGTAATTGGGAGCGAGTCGTTTATCTCATTAGAGGCACTATATATAACACGTGTGCAGCAAAAGGATTTTATCAAATGGCTCTGTCAAACGCTCAACCTGAACAGCAGATAAGTTCAGATCAACGGCTAGCGGGAATCCTAACAACCGAATGTTAAACTGAGGGAAGAAGTTACGTACAGTTGAGGTTTGATATTTTAAAGTAACAGGATTAAGTAATGAATTATGATTGAATATTTACACTTTTTATAAATATGAATAAGTTCCGACACTACTACAGTTTTAACCGGGTTCTCCTGTTAATACTTGATGTAACCCTTATTGCATCAGCTTTCAAATTCTCGAACGTCATTCGCTACGGCACCACAGATCTCCAGCACGAGTACAACATCTTCTTTGTGCTTTTTGCCCTGGTGTGGTGGATCGTTTCCGGCTTCTCTAACTTTATGTTCCGGATAGACGGCTTCTTCTCCTGCGACAGAAGGCTATCCAATATTCTGAACGCCTTTATACTGCATGCCTTTATCTTGGCGAGTTGCATCGTTGTTTTCAACCTGGAAGAACTGTCTCGTTTGCTGTTGCTGTATACTTACCTCTCCACGCTGCTGCTGATTGGCTTCAGCCGCCTGGTGCTTATGTTCGTGTACCGCTACTTCACCAAGTCCGACGTAGCCCATACCCGCTATGTAATTGTCGGGACAGGCCCGGCTGCCACTTCACTGCACCAGACCCTGGATACCAACGACGACCTCGGAACACGCTTTATGGGTTTCTTCGATGATAATGCAGATATGTTAAGTCCTTACAGCAGCCAGATAAAAGGTGGCGTCGAGGACCTGAAGGAGTATTGCATGAAGCACAGCATCGACGAGATTTACTATACCCTTCCGCTCAACAACAAGGAGCAGATAGACGAGTTGACGGAGTTTGCAGACGATAACTTCGTGTACTTCCGCATTGTGCCTGATTTCAGCGCGATCGTGCAGAAGGATGTGAACATGTACTTCTATCACAACGTGCCGATGATCAGTGTTCGTCGGGAGCCTTTGGAAATTGCCTCAAACCGCGTGATGAAGCGCTTGTTTGACATCGCTTTCTCTCTGGCTGTAATCCTGCTGATCTTCCCAATCGTGCTGCCGATCATCGCTTTGATTATTCGGCTTGAGTCAAAGGGGCCTATCTTCTTCAAGCAGTTACGCCCTGGCAAAAAGAACCGGCTGTTTGTCTGCTACAAGTTCAGAACCATGCGGGTAAACGCACAAACGGAGTTGCAGGCAACTAAAAACGATCCTCGCATCACGCGCTTCGGGGCTTTCCTCCGCAAGACAAGCCTGGATGAGCTGCCACAGTTTTTCAATGTGCTGTTCGGAGACATGTCTGTGGTAGGGCCACGTCCGAACCTGGTATCCCAGCTGGACCATTACTCTAAGGTGATCTCAAAATATAAAATGCGCCATTTCGTTACGCCGGGCATCACCGGGTACGCTCAGGTAAGCGGTTACCGTGGCGAGACCAAAGAGCTAAGACTGATGGAGAAGCGTGTGGAATATGATGTGCGCTACATGGAAAACTGGAGTTTTATGATGGACATGAAGATCATCTTCCTGACTGTATGGAACATGGTTAAAGGCGAGAAGAATGCTTACTAAAACCCCGAACACTATGACAGCTATACCTGTGCCGCCCTTGCAGGAAAAGCGAAAGCTACTTTCATCTCTTATCTCTGCAGGCTCCTTCGATGATTTTGTCAACCATATCTTCTGGCTGACAGATCATAAAGATTCGTCCTATGTCTGCTTCGCTAATGTGCACATGCTGATGGAGTCCTACCGCGATCGGGAGTTCAACCAGATACTGAACCAGGCGGATGTGGCCACACCCGACGGAAACCCTGTCACGAAGCTCTCAAAGCTATTTTACGGCCAGCAGCAGGAACGCGTAGCAGGTATGGATTTATTACCGCGCCTGCTCCAGGAGGCTGCAACCCGTGGCAAGTCGGTCTACTTTTATGGCTCCACAGACGAGGTATTAGAAGCCTTGGTTGCAAAAGCGAAACGAGAACTGCCGGACCTGCGTGTGGCAGGCGCATATTCTCCTCCTTTCCGGAAGCTCTCGGAAGCGGAAGACGAGGAAATCACAGACATGATCAACCAAGCCAACCCGGATCTGGTTTTCGTGGCCTTAGGCTGCCCGAAACAGGAGCGCTGGATGGCTGCACATAAAGGCAAAGTAAAAGCATGCATGTTAGGGGTTGGGCAGGCATACATGACGTATGCAGGCCTGGAGAAACGCCTTCCGCAATGGGCACGAAACATGTCGCTCGAGTGGACCTACCGCCTATGGCTGGAGCCCCGTCGCCTCTGGAAGCGATACCTGCTTACAAACAGCATGTTCATATTTGTCACCCTGAAGCACTTGCTCCAACAACGGGCAAACAAATTGGCTTAAAGTAAATTGAGAGTACTATTGAACAGCAGGGCAGGAGAAGGGTAGGAGTTGAGAGATTGTTCATGCATCAGTTATTATTAACGCTACCTTTCAAAGCAGCGCCCTGCATCCCTATTAGTTTTAAGGGATACGAGGCGCCGCTTTTGTTATGGCTTATTGCCTTAAAACTGTTGGTGCAATTCCCTTCACGTCAAAGTTTATAAAAATCCTACCTGTCAACATCCAAATATAGAAATCTTCGTATCAATGAAAAATCCCGCAAGCGAAATGGTGCAAACCAATCTTCGTTTGGAGAGTACATTCTAAGAACCCTTAAAAACCCTTATACATGAAAGCAGTTATTCTGGCAGGTGGCTTCGGAACAAGAATCAGTGAAGAAAGTGGCGTCCGTCCCAAGCCGATGGTAGAAATTGGTGGCAAGCCCATTCTGTGGCACATCATGAAAATCTACTCTCACCATAACATCAACGATTTTGTGATTTGCTGCGGCTATAAAGGCCATATGATCAAAGAGTACTTTGCCAACTATGCCCTTTATAATTCAGATGTAACCTTTGACATGCGTAACAGCACCATGGAGGTGCACAAGAACAAAACAGAATCGTGGAAGGTGACGCTGGTGGATACCGGAGAGGGGACCATGACGGGCGGGCGTTTAAAGCGTGTGCAGGAATACGTGGGCGATGATACTTTTTGCCTTACGTATGGCGACGGTGTAAGCGACGTGAATATCTCGGAAGCGGTGCGCTACCATCAGGAGCAGGGCACTTTGGCCACGCTTACGGCAGTGCAGCAGCCAGGTCGTTTTGGCGCTTTCACGCTTTCTACGGAGGCTACCAGGGTTCCGCAGTTCAAGGAAAAGCCTACAGGGGGTGATATGCCCTGGATCAACGGTGGTTTCTTTGTGCTCGAGCCCAAGGTTTTTGACTATATCACCGACGACAGCACGATTTGGGAGCGGGAGCCGCTAGAGCGCCTGGCCGAAGAAGGAGAACTTTCCGCTTACCGCCACCGTGGTTTCTGGCAGCCGATGGACACGCTACGTGACAAGCATGTGCTGGAAGACCTTTGGCAAAGCGGCAAGGCCCCCTGGAACGTGTGGCACAAGATGCTGCACAAATCACTGAACTAGCATACCTTCTCTGTGCTTAACAAAAGACATCTCTCTAATCGATAATATTCTACAAATGAAAATTCTTATAACTGGCAATATGGGGTATGTGGGCCCCGGTGTGGTGGAACGCTTGCGTGCAGCTCACCCCGAAGCTACATTGATTGGGTATGACATGGCTTACTTTGCGTCATGCCTGACGAATGCACCCATACTTCCGGAGAGCCAACTGGACATACAGCTGTATGGCGATGTACGCACCATTCCTGCGCAGGTGCTGGAGGGTGTTGACGCTGTTGTGCATCTGGCAGCCATCTCCAACGACCCGATGGGTACCAAATTTGAGGACATTACGCTGGATGTAAACTATAAGTCGAGTGTGCGCATCGCTGAATTAGCTAAGGCAGCGGGCGTGAAGAACTTCGTGTTTGCATCGAGCTGCAGCATGTATGGCGCAGCCTCTGAGCAAGCCAAAACCGAGGATTCGGAGTTAAACCCGCTTACGGCTTATGCACGCTCCAAAGTAGCGACCGAAAAAGAGCTGGCACCCCTGGCCGGAAACGGTTTTACGGTAACTTGTTTGCGTTTTGCCACGGCTTGTGGCATGAGCGACCGTTTACGCCTTGATCTGGTGCTAAATGACTTTGTGGCAGGCGCAGTGGCAACCGGCAAGATTAATATCCTAAGCGATGGCAGCCCTTGGCGACCACTTATCCATGTAAAAGACATGGCGCTTGCCATTGAATGGGCCGTTACGCGCAATGCCGGCAATGGAGGAGAGTTTCTGGCCGTAAACACCGGGTCAAACGACTGGAACTACCAGGTGCATGAGCTAGCCAATGCAGTCGGTGAGATCATCACTGGCACAGAGGTGACCGTGAACAGGGATGCAGCCCCAGACAAGCGTTCATACCGTGTTAATTTTGACCTCTACAAAAAGCTTGCACCGGACTATGTGCCACAGTATACCCTGAAGCAGTCTATCGAGGAGCTCCGAGATGGCTTGATGGGTATGGAGTTTAAAGACGGCGATTTCCGCAATTCACTGCTGATGCGCCTGAAGGTACTGACAAGCCTACAGGAGTCAGGCAGGATTAACGGTGAGTTGCAATGGAACAGCAAGAAAGCTGTAAAGCCTAAGACGATACTTGAAAACGCTTAACGATTAAACAGATGATCTTTACGGAAACTAAATTAAAGGGAGCTTTCATTATTGACGTGAAGCGATTGGAGGATGAGCGCGGCTTTTTCGGGCGATCCTACTGTAAGCGCGAAATGGAAGAGCATGGCTTGAACACCAACATGGTGCAGGCAAACGTTTCGTATAATAAGAAGAAGGGCACTTTGCGTGGCATGCACATGCAGGTTAGCCCATACGAAGAAACGAAGTTGGTGCGCTGCACCCGCGGTGCCATCTACGATGTGATCATTGACATGCGGGAGGACTCTGAGACGTATAAGCAGTGGATAGGCGTGGAACTGACAGCGGATAACTACCGCATGCTGTTTGTGCCGGAAGGCTTTGCCCACGGGTTTATCACGTTAGAGGATAACTCTGATGTGACGTACAACGTGACGCAGTACTATACGCCGGGTTCTGAGCGCGGCATCCGCTGGAATGACCCGGCCTTCAACATCGAGTGGCCGATTGAGCCGCAGGTGATCTCGGAGAAAGACCAGGCACACCCTGATTTTGAAGCATCAGAAGCTGCCTCCAAAGGAAAACAGCTGGCCTAGTGGTGCCGGCTGTCTATTCAACTCACGCTTAAAAATTTAATAGAATGATATTAGTTGATACCGCACTCGCCAAACGACAGGCAGAAAACAGACCTGTGCGCGTGGCAATGGTTGGCGCAGGTTTTATGGGCCGGGGTATAGCCTTGCAGATTTGCAAATATACGCAAGGCATGGAACTAGTGGCGATTGCCAACCGCGACACCTCAAAGGCGAAGCAGGCCTACGCGCAGGCCGATGTACCGGATGCGCAGGAAGTAAGCAGCGCGTCGCAGTTGGAGGAAAACATACGCAATGGCAAGTACAGCATTACCGACGATGCCCTGCTGCTGTGCGAGGCGGAAGGCATCGATGCGATAGTAGAGGTAACGGGTGCTGTCGAGTTTGGTACCAATGTGGCCTTGCGCGCGATCCAGAACGGCAAGCATATCATCATGATGAACGCTGAGGTGGATGGCACGGTAGGCCCGATCCTGAAAGTGTACGCCGACAAAGCAGGCGTGGTGTTTACCAACGCCGACGGCGACCAGCCAGGCGTGGAAATGAACCTGTTCCGCTTTGTAAAAGGCCTGGGTGTGAAGCCTGTGCTCTGCGGGAATATCAAAGGCCTGCACGACCCATACCGTAACCCTACCACGCAGGAAGGCTTTGCCAGGAAATGGGGCCAGAACCCAGCCATGGTGACTTCGTTTGCAGACGGCAGCAAAATCTCTTTTGAGCAGGCGATTGTTGCCAACGGAACAGGCATGCGCGTTGCCAAGCGTGGCATGCACGGGCCTACCGTAGCAAGCGGCACACCCCTGAAAGATGTCATACAGAACCTATACCCCCTCGAGGACCTTATTGAAGGCCCAGGGGTAGTGGAGTATGTGGTAGGAGCTGAGCCAGGTCCTGGCGTGTTTGTATTAGGCACGCACGATGACCCGATACAGCAGCATTACCTGAACCTATACAAACTGGGCGAAGGACCTCTCTATTTGTTCTATACCCCTTACCACCTTTGCCATTTTGAAGTGCCGAGTACAATTGCACGTGCCGTATTGTTTAACGATGCAGCATTGGCGCCACTGGGTAAGCCGTATGTAGAAGTGGTAGCCACGGCCAAGACCGACCTCAAAGCAGGGCAGGTGATCGACGGCATCGGGCATTACATGACGTATGGATTGTGTGAAAACGCAGACACTACCGCAGAACAGCGGCTGCTGCCAATCGGCGTGGCTGAGGGATGCGTGCTGAAGCGTGACATACCAAAAGACCAGGTGCTGACCTATGATGACGTGGTGCTGCCTGAAGGCCGCCTGGTGGATCAACTGCGGGTGGAGCAGGCGCAGTATTTTGCCGCTCCCGATACAACCTCCCGAGACCAGTTCCTGACCCATAACGCCAAAAATGAAGTAACCTTGCCATAAATTGAGGATTAGCCTCCCTTATGGTTGAGGCGTCATGATAACAGCAGCTGCCCCACGCTAAGATTATAATGTTGGGCAGCTGCTTTTTTTTGTTACGGCCAGTCTGCTTCCGCGTTCTAAAGCAGCAGCTAGGCCATTTATAAGGAACAAGATGGACATTGTAGGATTAGTGCCTGCCGCTGGCTTTGGGAACAGGTTGTCTCCGCTACCGTGCAGCAAAGAGCTTTTCCCGATAGGGTTTGCCGCGAATGCTGATAATGGCGAGCCGCACCCTAAAGTGGTTTCGCAATACCTGTTAGAGCAAATGCAGCAGGCCGGTGCCCATAAAGCATACTTCGTCCTGCGCAAAGGCAAATGGGACATCCCGGCGTATTATGGCGATGGCAATCAGCTGAAACTCCCATTGGCTTATCTCCTGATGCGCTACCCTTATGGGTTTCCGTTCTCGATTGACCAGGCATACCCCTTCACATCACAAAATACCATTCTTTTTGGCTTCCCGGATATACTGATTGAGCCTAATGACGCTTATGGTCAACTGCTTGACAGGCAGGTAGAAACAGGGGCCGATCTTGTGTTGGGGTGCTACAGGGTAAGTGACACTGCAAAATGGGACATGGTTAAGTTTAAGGAAGGGGGTGTGGTGGAACGCGTTGTACATAAACCACTTAGCTCCGGCCTGCAGTATAATTGGGTGATAGCCTGCTGGGGGCCGGTTTTTACTGAATTTATGCACCAACATCTGCAGCAGATCCTTCCAGAGTTTGAATCCAATAAAAATTGGACAGAAGTTAGCCTCGGGGAAATAATAAATGCGGCAATAGGCAACGGGCTATATGTAGAAAGCGTATGCTTTAAAAAAGGAAATTGCACAGATGTCGGTACACCTGTCGATTTAAGAAATGCCATCAGAAAACTAACTTGATTGTACTCCTCATGAGGATCTTAATTATACATAACCATTATAAGCAGGTAGGAGGAGAAGACACTGTTTTCTATGCCGAATCGGCTCTACTCGAAGAATACGGCCATACTGTCGATAAACTAAGTTTTTCAAACAGGGAGGTTAATTCATTCTATGACAATGTAAAAGCGGCAGTTGGACTGGTTTATAACTTTAACAGTGCTCATATTGTAGAGGAAAAGATAGAAAGCTTCAGGCCGGAGGTGATTCATGTGCACAACTTTTTCCCACTTATTTCGCCATCCGTTTTCTATGTAGCCAAAAAATACGGAGTGCCCATTGTGATGACATTGCACAATTACAGGCTTATATGCCCAAGCTCCTATCTTTTCTATGATGGAAAGTCGCGCAAAGACAATGTGCACAAGATCTTTCCGCTGAAAGCGATAAAAGACAAAGCTTACCGCGACTCAACCCTCGAAACAGCAGCTGTAGTGTTAACTACCGGACTGCACAAACTGCTAGGCACCTGGCAAAGCAAAGTAGACTCCTTCATCACACTCACCCAAGGGGCTGCTAACTTGTTTTTGGATTCCTCTCTAAAGCTGAAGCCATCGCAGGTAACTGTAAAGCCTAACTTTACTGCCGACTTAGGAGTTGGTCATAAAGAAAGAGGGAACTATTTTCTGTATGTCGGAAGGCTTTCTCCGGAAAAGGGGATTCATACCCTACTCAAGGCACACGCAAAGTATAACTTCAAGCTCAAAATAGTAGGGGATGGAACCCTGCGCGATGAGGTAGTGGCACATGCCCGCAAATACCCCAGCCTGGAGTATTTGGGTTATCAGGACCGTGATCGGGTGATCTTTGAGTTAAAGGGCGCGAAAGCCGTTATATTTCCATCAGAATGGCTTGAGATGTTTGGAATGACAATCATAGAGGCTTTCTCTACTGCAACGCCCGTAATCGCTTCTAAAATAGGGGGAGGAGAGTATCTGGTGACAGATGGGTATAACGGTTTACATTATGAACCAGGTAATGCCGATCAGCTAGTGCAACAAGTGAGAGCTTTAGAGGAAGACCCGGAATATGCTGATGCTTTAGGGCGTAGTGCCCGTAAAAAGTATGAGGAAAGCTATACCCCAGAAGCAAATTACGAGATGCTATTGCAGATTTACGAAGACGTGACAGGCAAAAAGAAAAAGTACCAGCCTGTGGTCGCACCAGTGCCTGTAAGTGTATAGCAAGAGTTAAAATGGCTTGATCAATTCAGTTGAATGATAACTGCTACTAACAAAAGAGGCCCGGGATATAGATCCCGGGCCTCTTTTGTTAGTATGATTCCAATCTGGTTAAGCAACCTTTACTTTTTCAGTTGCCGTCGAGTTATGCTGCTGCTTATCGCTTTCTATCTCGTGCAGGATCTCCAGTACCTTGCTTGTTTCAACCATCAGGTGTTCCCGTTGTCCCTGGCCGGCGTCACTTACACGGCGCCTGTTCTTGCAAATAATATACCTGTAATTAAGCCCGATTTTTGCGGCAATGTCATAAAACGGCTCCACCACAAATCCCTCGTTGAATATCTCAACCATGGTAGTGCCAGGTTTGCAGAAGAACATGTTGATCAACCCGGCGCCGGTAGCACCCATCACGGTATCTGCTGATGAGAAAAGCTTAATCTTTTCTTTGATACTCAGCTTACTGGACACAACAGACTCGAACCCATACATACTAAGCTCGTCCAGCAACTCACTTTCGTTAAGGACATTTCGGATACTCGAATCAGAGCGACTCACATAAAGATTCCGGGAGGTTTCAGGCAAGCTGCCTTCAGTATCGGCATACGGCAGAAAAGACTCTTGGATGTAATCGCAGAGCCACTGGGGCACAAGCGTATGGTTACCGCGGGGAGCAGTAGAGGCGATCACACAGTCTGCTTCCACATGGGCGTGTTCTTCTCCACTGATGATTTTCTCTGATGGTATCCCCAAGAGTTCCAGTGTTTCTGTTTGGTAGCTATACCGAATGCCGGGCACATAAAACCAATCCACCGTATCATACAGGCCGCACTGCTTTAGCAGATGAAGACGGGGCAGTACATCTATAAACCAATGCCCGATGTTGTTTACACCGGCGCCCCCCGTCAGCATAGAGAATACCGTGCCCTTGAACCGGGTTGGGGCGGTAAAAAAACGTTGCTCAAATATATTGTTGATGTCCGGCTCCGTTACTTTCCCGTTCCGCAGGCTCAACGACACATTTTCAATCAGGCGGTTATACTGTGTGACCACGGCAACGCTCGACTCATTATCGGTATAGATACGGCCGTTAGGAACTTCTACCACAATATAGTTCGTCTGCACCTCCTTTTTAGGTTTCCAGTACTCCGAGCAGGCTTCATACAGGTCATCCGAAATTTCCAGTTTTGTAACGTAATCCTTGTAAACAGTGTGTAACCGGAACTCTCGAGGGTTATTTGCAGCGGTATCTGCCAGGTTGATGCGGCAAATATCAGCTGGGCGATACTGTGAATTGAACGGTATGATTCGGCCCAGTATCTTCTTCATCCTGCGCTTGCCTTTATCGTAATAAGTTGTGATTTTCATGGGCTGTATGAGCTGATGCTTCTTCAGGTCTATTCTTCTGCTATATGAGGAAGAATTATTGTTCAGTGTTGTAATTTACTAGGTTTTTATTGGTTTTAAGCAATGGATTACCTTCGCTTTGTGCTAGGTTTACGTATTTTGTGACTAATTGTGCAGCAATTTTTACTGCTATACTGTTCCAATGCGCGTCATCTACCGGATACAAGGATACTTTTTTTTCTTGGTAGATACTATCAAAAGGTGCCTGGGTGTCTATGTAGGCCACGCCTCTTTCCTCTAACATTTCCATTAACCTAGGTAAAAAATTTGGTTTTTTCTTCGATGGAAGTAATTGATAGTAAATATTTTCCTTGTTAGGTATCGGGAGAAACACGAATTCAATTCCGCGTTCGGCCAACACATCCCGGTATCCCGCAAGGACATTAGCGATCTGCTCAATTTCTGCTTCACTGAAGTCACGGTTCGCAAGTTCTCCCTCTATAAAGAACTCGTTATTGTAAGCGATGTATTCCCTGCGACCACTCGCACGCTCTAAGTTTGCCAGGGTATAGTGGTAAAGGCCCAACTTGGATATTCGGTCTGCTGTTACGGCCAGGGAAGTAAGCAAAGAAGAAGAGTTGATGAGGTTGCCAGTGAAATTACGGATTTTAGAACCGATGCCGTTCTCGCCGACAGCAGGTAGTTGCGGTATCCGGCGTTCGATGCTGGAGACGATCACCAGCTTTGGAGGATCGGTCTCGAAGCGGTCAGTGGCCAGGAAACGGTTGACAGTGGCAGGCGCAAAGGAATAAACGCTGGTCCCTAACTGGTGTTCTAATACCTCGGCCAATGTCTCATCCTGCGATAACTTAGCGCCTGTGATGTTTGAGTCTCCAATCAGGAGCACCTCGTGCCCTGTGTCGGTATTCCGGTATCCATATTCATCAGTGCGCCATTCTACCAGCCGCTTGGTGGCATAGGGTGTTCGGGGAGCCAGTTCTCCTTCTTCTTCCATCTGCAGGTGCATGTTCGGGTAAAACGGGCCAGACATCACGCGCATGGTGTTAACAGAGATAGTTTCCCAGATCCTGAACGTGAAGAAATTCATGGGCAGCAGAAACACCTCAATCAAAGGCCAGACCATAAATGGCAGGACTAAGAGCAAGAGTCTCAGCAACAATTTCCTTACGCCTTTTCTATTTTGCATTATCCTCTCTTAACCTTAAAACTGAAAGTAGATAAACTCTTGGTTGCCAAACTGTCCGAACAAGAGCACAACCACAATTGCTGCATAATAAATCCCCCATCGCAACCAAACCGGGCGTTGTGTCAGTAGGGCTGTTACGCTGCCATTGCGCTGGATGAGATGCACCAGCTCCATGATGGCCACGGCCAGCACAGATACCAGGAATACTTTAACGCCCTGATTCATAAACACATCGTGGGCTAGGTCCAGTGAAAAGAGTTGCCCTGGGTTAGCTAACGCATTAAAAGACTGACGCACTATAAAAAAAGCGTCAGTAATTGTGTTGGCTCTAAAGAACATCCATGAAAAACAAACCAGAAAGAATATGGTCAGTACCTGAACCCACTTGTAAAGCAGGGGGTGGTTGGTTAGCCCTACCTTATGTACAAAGCTGTTTCGCTGCTGCTTGGTCAGGATGCCAAACACCTGGTAAATGCCATGCAAGGCACCCCAGATCACAAAGGTCCAGCTGGCTCCGTGCCAAAGCCCACTTACCATAAAAACGATGAAAAGGTTGTAGTACCAACGCCACTTCACTACCCGGTTGCCACCCAGTGGAATGTAAAGGTAATCGCGGAACCAGGTCGAGAGCGAGATGTGCCAGCGCCCCCAGAACTCTGAGATGGTTTTAGCAAAATAAGGGCTCCTGAAATTTTCCATCAGGTTAAAACCCATGATCCTGGCCGCCCCGATCGCGATATCCGAATACCCTGAGAAGTCGCAGTAAATCTGAAAAGCGAAGAATATGGTGGCGATGATAAAGGAGAAGCCCTGAAAATCACCGGGGTTGTTGTATACCTCATTCACCATCAGGGCCAGGTTGTCAGCAATCATGATCTTCTTGAAAAAGCCCCAGGCCATACGGCGAAGCCCTGCCACAATGCGGTCATAATCGAACTGGTGAGGCTTGTGGAGTTGGCTCAACAGGTTTCCGGCACGCTCGATCGGGCCGGCAACCAGCTGCGGGAAGAAGGTAACGAACAAGGCAAAGATGCCCAAGTGTCTTTCAGGTTTAATACGGCCATGGTATACATCGATGCTGTAGCTCATGGTTTGGAAAGTGTAGAACGAGATACCCATGGGCAGCAACAACTCGAAAGCAGGCATGGCATAAGGTACGTTCAGGGATGCGGCCAGCTCGCGGGCACTGTCGTTAAAGAAGTTGTAGTACTTAAACAGGAGCAGAATGCCCAGGTTGGAAGCAAGGCTGAGGTATAGCCAGGGTTTCCGCTTGTGCTGCTCTTCATCAGTATAGTTGCCCATGGCGCGGCCGCAGAAATAATCTACCAGTGTAGAAACAACCAGGATGATGGCGTAGGCAGGCTTCCAGGACATGTAAAAGTAGTAACTCGCCAAAAGCAGGAGGAGCCAGCGCCTGTTTGGGGGAGTTAAAAAGTACAGGATAACTACTATCGGGAAGAAAATGAAAAATTCAATCGAGTTGAAGAGCATACATTCTCCAGATTAAAAGGGTGAACTATAATCCAGTAAGCCTGAAACCATCTGCTGTACTATATAAGGTCACTGGGCCTGATGGCGTGGGTTTGGGTGCAAAAATATATAACCTATTATATAGAAGTTGGGCCAAAAGGTTGTGCCATTCACCATATATTTTTCGAAATAAACAGAAAACACTATGTATGGTGCGGAATCAGCCGTAAAGCGGGGATTTGGCTTAGTCAGAAGATAAATCAAAAAGAGAGAGAAACAATGCAAATTAAAGCAACCTAGGTATAGCAAAACCGTTATATAGGGTGCCTAATTAAACGCTTAATCACCCAAGATTTCTATGCCCTTTTACATGTACCTGCGCCAGGCACTTTTTATTGTCCTGTTCTCAATTTATTGCGTGGGGGCTTCAGCACTGCCACGCAGTGAAAAAAGCAGCGCTGTTGCCTTTGCACTGGAAACTCCTGCTGCTACCGCAAAGCCATCTTTGGTTGGCGCTATCAGCATTAGCTGGCAACCTGTGGGTGGGGCCACCGCTTACGAAGTAGAGCGCTCCCTAACCGGCAACCCAGGCACTTTCAGCCCTTTGCAGACGGTGCAGGCACCTGCCACCCGTTACAGGCATACCGGTTTATTCCATAACCAAAAGGTGTACTACCGGGTGCGGGCAATTAGCGCCAGCCAAAACTCGCCCTACAGCGCAACAGTCAGCGCCACTACGCACGCGCAGAGCCATACCTATACCATCATGCCATTAGGCGACTCCAACACGGAGGGTGGAGCAGGAAATTACTCGACTACTCAGAAAGCCGCTTACCGCGATAAACTGGAAGAATGGCTACAGCAAAAAAGCATCAGGTTCGACTTTGTGGGAAGCGAGCAGTCGGGGAGTGAGCTGGTGCAAGACGTGGACCATGCCGGCTTTGGAGGCGCCCGGAATTCTGACCTGGTTACGATCCTGAAGCAGGGATACTATTTCAGATGGTATGACAACGTGCGGTTTGGGTTAGACAAAGAGGCAAATTACCTGGCTACCTTCTCCCCGGATATTATACTATTGCACTCCGGCACAAACGACATCAGCAACGACGGGGTAGACAACTCCCAGAAAACAGTTGAAGACCTGGCCAACATCCTGAACGAGGTGGATAAGTACGAGCAAAGCACGAACAAAGAAGTGCTCGTGATTGTAGCCAAAATCATTAAAACGGTTTGCACCGCCACTGATTGTTATCGGGGCCCTGACAATACTAAGAACGACATCATTGACAGGTACAATGCGAAGATTGAGACGCTTGTAAGCAGCAGAATACAGAACGGGGATATGTTGCGCCTGGTTGATATGGCAGACGCCGGCATCGTTTACCAGTTCACCGACAATGGCGGCGATATGGCTGACCGGCTTCACCCCGCACAGAAAGGCTATGATAAGATGGCACCCGTATGGTACAAGGCACTTGACGGATTCCTGAACATTACACCGCAAGCCCCTGATACGCAGGCTCCGGATTCCCGGATAACCAGCAAGCCTTCCGCTTTCTCCAACAGCAGCACAGCTACCTTTGGGTTCGAAAGCGATGAAAGTAACGTCACCTACCAGGTGAGCATGGATGGAGGCGCTTACGTTGCGGCTACAAACCCATATGCCGTGAATGGACTGGCTGACGGAGAGCATACACTGCAGGTGCGGGCAATGGATGCGAGCGGTAATATAGACCCAAGCCCGGCTAGTTATACCTGGGTGGTTGATACCAAGGCTCCGGCGCCACCTGTGGTGATCGCACCTGACAATGGGGCCTTCCTGGCAACTGACAAGCCCACGTTTTCTGGTACTTCAGAAGCTGGTAGTACGGTAGCGGTAACAGTAGACGCTGCTGTAATAGGCACTGTGCTGGCTGCTACAGATGGAAAATGGACGTTCACACCTGCTTCAGGGCTTGCAGACGGCAAACACAATGTGTCGGCGAAGGCAACTGACGCTGCCGGCAACGTTAGCCAGGCCAGCAACAACAATACCTTTCAGGTGGACGCTACCACTCCGGATACCAAAATCGTGTCGGCACCGGCTCTGATGAGCAACAGCAAGTCCGCTGCCTTTACCCTGGAGAGCAACCGCCAAGACGTAACTTTTGAGGCAAGCTTAGACGGAGCACCATATACTACTGTATCAAACCCTCTCAACCTGAGTAACCTTTCGGAGGGCAGCCATACCCTGCAGGTAAGAGCTAAAAACCAGGCAGGAACCGTCGATCCGACTCCAGCCTCCCATACTTGGACCGTTGATACACAGCCGCCTGCAGCGCCGGTTGTTTCTAAGCCGACCGAAGGGCAGTTATTGAACACGAACAAACCGACTTTTTCAGGAACTGCCGAGGCCGGAAGCACAGTAATGCTTATGATCGACGGAAAACAGGCAGGTACTGTCGCGGCGGCTTCTGACGGAAGCTGGAGCCTGGTGCCCACCAGTGCCCTGCCAGAAGGGGCACAACAGGCAACCGTTCAGGCTGCCGATGCCGCCGGAAACACCAGCAATGTTAGCAACCTGCGTTTTACCATCGACACCATCGCGCCTGAAACGCAAATAGCAGAAGCACCCGTGGCCCATAGTAATAGCCCGGAAGCTAAGTTCAGGTTTAGCAGCAACGAAACCAATGTGATGTTTTGGGTAAGCTTAGATGGGGCAGCCTATGCACAGGTAGCCAATCCTTATACTGTATCCGGCCTGGCTGAAGGGGCGCACACGCTAAACGTGCGAGCGGTAGATGCGGCAGGCAACACCGATGCATCTCCGGCTACGCACCGCTGGGACGTAGACACCAAGGCACCGGAAGCTCCCTTGTTTGTGAGCATAACAGAAGACAGAGGGCCTTTTAACAACGACCAGGTTACGGCAGACAATACGCTCCTGCTGCTTGGCAAGGCGGAGGCAAACGCTGCGGTGAGCATCTCAGAAAACGGCAAAGCGCTGGGGACAACCATGGTTAACGCCCAGGGAAACTGGACTTTTAATTACGAAGCAACCGCATTACAGCAGGGGACTCACCAATTTAAGGCGACAGCCACGGATGCTGCAGGCAACACCAGTACGGGCAGCCTTGACTTCACGGTTACTATTGATCTGACTGCCCCTGAGATTTCGCTGACCAACACGGCTGGATTCCCGGTTAATGGGCCGTTTACCCTGGATATCAAATTTTCAGAGGACGTTTACGGGCTCACAGCAAATGATTTTAGCGTAGTGAACGCTACGTTCAGCAACTTGCAGGCAACTGATAAAAGCACTTACAAAGCCACAATTAGCCCGGCAGCTGACGGCAAAGTGCAGGTTCAGTTGCCAGCAGGTAAGGTGATGGATTTAGCAGGGAACTTGAGCAGGGCATCGAACCAGTTGGAAGCGGAGTATGACGCTACGCGCCCTCGCCTGACACTCAGCACCAATGCTCCAGAGTTTGTGAAAGCTCCCTTCGAGGTTAAGTTTACTTTCAGCGAAGGCGTCACTGGTTTCGATGCTGCTGATATACAGCTCACAAATGCTGATGTCAGTAATTTCAGCATGTTGACTGAAAGCGTTTATACCGCGTACATCAGCCCCAAAAACGATGGGATGGTGCGTGTACAGGTAGCCATGGACAAAGCATTTGACCAGGCGAAAAACGGGAACATGGCTTCTAACATCCTCGAGAAGAAGTATGATGTGCAGCGCCCAACCCTGACGTTAACCACCACTGCGCCAGATCCAACTAATGCGCCCTATACCGTAACGCTGCGTTTCAGCGAGGTTGTGCAGGCGTTCGCACCAGCAGATTTAAGCCTGACAAACGCTACGGTTTCGCAGTTTAAGAAAGTGGATGACCAAACCTATACCTTCCTGATCACACCGAAAGCGGCAGGTGAAGTTACTGTGTCCCTGGCGGAGAATGCGGTGAAGGACTTAGCTGCCAACGGAAATGAGGCCTCGGCTGTGTTAGCACGGTTGTACGACGCCGACCGCCCGGCAATTACCTTAACAACTGCCTCGCCAGCCCTGACCAATGTTCCCTTTAGCGTCAGCTTTAGCTTAAGCGAGCCTGTTTCAGGGTTTGAGGTAGCCGATATAACCGCCGGCAATGCAGTTGCGGAAAACTTCCGGAAAGTGTCAGACCTGGAATATAAGGTCACCATCAGACCTGCCAAAGATGGTAAAGTGACGGTGGCAGTGGCCGCAGATAAAATGCTGGATGCGGCCTTGAATGGCAACACCGCCTCTAATAGCCTGGAGATAACCTACGATGCGACTGGGCCTGCGGGCTATGCTGTTGCGTTTGGAGTGGAAAAAGTAGATATCACGAACCAGGACAAGGTGAGTGTGCAAGTCAGCAGCGCTGAGCTTAATGCCACGTATGCTTACCGTATTAGGAGCAGCAATGGCGGGGAGGAGATAACCGGCACAGCCCGCGTAGAAACCACTACCTTCACCATTACCAACCTCAACCTGACGCCTTTGCCTGATGGCATGCTGACCGTGAGTTTATACCTGACCGATGCTGCCGGCAACAAAGGGTCGGAAGTGACAGCCCAGGTGAAGAAACTAACCCGGAACGTTGAAGCCGTACAGGAGCTGACCCTCATAAAAGTACCCTTCAAAACACCCTTTGAAAGCCTGCCGCTCCCGAAAAAAGTGCGCGTAACGTATGCCAACGGGGAGGTGGAGCTGCTGGATGTTGATTGGCAAAAAGGGGCTTACAATAATTCAGCGCCTGGTACCTATTCCCTGCAGGGAGTGCTGCAACTAAAGGAAAATTCGTCGAATATCCATCAGAAGACAGCCGCCATACTCGTGGAGGTGGCACCGAATCAGCCACCAACGGCCCTTATGCTCAGTAAGAACACGTTCCGCCCTGACATTGCTTCTCATGAGGGCATCGGCACTTTTACGACCACCGACCCGGATGATGACCAGTTTGAATACACATTGGTAGCCGGTGAGGGGGACACCCACAACGAACTGTTTGAAATCAGCAATGGCAACGAACTTAGGTTAATCTCAAACCAGGGGTTGTCGGGTATATCGACGTTCACGATCCGGGCGCGCAGCACCGATCCGTTCCAGAACAGCATAGAGCAGACCTTTACGTTAACCAAAACGCTCTATCAGCCTACAGATAAACTGAAGCTGGTAAACGCCTTCTCACCGGACGGTGACGGTATAAATGACACTTGGACGGTGCCCGAACTGCGCTATTACAACGACATAGAGGTAACAGTATTTGATAGAGCAGGTGTGCGCGTGTTCCATACCCGTAACCCGGAGGAAGGCTGGGACGGGCGAGCCAAGGGAGGGCGTATTCTGCCGGGCTCATACTTTTACATCATCCAGATCAAGGACATTGCTATGGTGCAAAAGGGTGTGGTAACTGTGCTTAACTAGTAGAAAATGAAAAGACTTTTAATAGCCTTCGGCTTTATGCTATCTTTTTTGAGCGTACAGGCACAAGGGCGCAAGCAATTTGCAAATTTCACGCAGTACAAGATGTACTACAACCCGTCGCTTACTGGCGTGGATGGAGCAGTAGTGCGTACCCTTTACCGTAACCAGTGGACTGGCTTTGAGGACGCTCCCAAAACCTTGCTGGCCACTGCCGAACTGGACCTGAGCATGTTTCGAGCCAATAACCATGCTTACCGCTTTAATGGCAAAAGCGACAGGAATGGCATGGGTGCGAAACATGCGCTAGGGCTGGTGCTGCTGCATGATCAGTTTGGGCCTTCCATAGAAACCCAGCTGGCTTTGAATTATGGATCTGCTGTCAGGCTATCGGAGCAGCTGAGCCTGCGGTGGGGAACAGCCCTGGCTTACCGGTTGCAACGGCTGGATGGCAACAGCCTGACCCTGGATCAGGAAAATGACCCAAGATACCTTAGCGTGCTGGAAGGCAATAACAGCAACGGCACCCTGGACTTAAACCTTGGCATTTCATTGGTAGCAGCCCGGTTTTATGTTGGGTATGCGATGCAGGATGTAACCGCCGGCAGGGTTATATCGAGTGGGGATGATTTCCTGAACGATTTCTATACCCGGAAACACATGCTGCAGGCCGGATACCGCACCAACCTCAGCTATGAATGGGGCGTGACCGTGAATGGCCTGTACCAGTATGATAACAGACTGAAATCTACGTTAGAGGGGCAACTCAAAGTAGCTTACCAGAACACGCTATGGGCAGGTGCGGGCTACCGGAAGGAGGAAGCCTATCATGTGGCAGCAGGCTTGAACCTGGAGAAGTTTACCCTAAGCTATGCCTACGAAACGCCAATCCAGGATGCCCGGTCTATCAGCAAACCTACCAACGAGATAGCGCTGGGGTATAAACTGATGCAATCGCAAAACCGGAAGCAGTTGAAGCAACCACTCTTCTGGTAACCGCCAGAAGGGGTATAAGCTGCCAGATGAGGACGCGTTTTCAGAGGAGGCTACTGAGTGGTTTTTGTGCAATAACTAACCTGTGGTTGTGTCTGTAGAAGTCTGTTAATCAGTGTTATGAATGGTAGGGTTCATTCCATATCACTGCATTTGAATATTATGTTGGAACCTGGCGCCCGAATCAGCGTACTCAAAACCTATGATGCGTCCTGCCAACACAGGCTGCTCCATGGAATCACCTCAACAAGCACACCCAATTGACATCGCGTGCTGAGGAACGTTTTGAAGCTGGTACATCATCCTTACCTTACTTTAGCAGCAGCTCATGAACCCTATATCAACTTCCTGTACACCTTTTCCGCTGAAGCGAACAAGTGCACAGGTTTTTGTATACCCTCTCTACCTTGCGATAGTAGCTTTTGCTTTCCTGCTGTTTTCTGCCACTACTGGTTTGGCGCAGAATACTGTAGCGGGTTGCCCTGACGGCTTGGTGCATTATTTTGGATTGGACGAAACCACCTCAGGCGCCTATACCGATTATGCCTCGGCATCTGTAGCTACCTGCACCACGTGCCCCGCCACCACAGCGGGCTTGTTTGCAGGAGCACAGCAGTTTGAGGGAAAGAGCAAGGGCATCGAGCTAAGTGATAACAGCCACTTTGAATGGGGCCCGAATAGCAGTTTCACAATCGAGCTCTGGATGAAGTCGAGTGGAACCGCGTCTGATAACCAGGTGATTGTCGGTCGGAAAGGTGCCGAGTCCGCCATGCAGTGGTGGCTGGGCATTAACAAAAACGGCAACCCCGAATACGCCATGTATGACCGCACCAACACGGGCTTTAGCACAGTAGGGGAGAAAACCAGGATCAACGACGGCAAGTGGCATCACCTGGTTGTGGTTCGCGACGGTCGGCTCAGGCTAAACAAGCTGTACGTGGACGGTTATACCGTTGGCAATTACCAGTATGATTACAAAGCTAACTTCGAGAGTGTTTCACCGGTCACCATCGGTTTTCTGGACCTCAACAAAGGGTATGGCTACAAGGGCGCATTAGATGAACTGATGGTATATAACAGAGCGCTGGAAGAGCAGGAAGTACGCAGCCGGTACAACGCCGGCGCTGGCGCCTATTGCGGACCTCAACTCGTAAAGCCAAGCATCATGTCTGAGCCTGTAACACATGGTGTCGTGGGCCAAGCCTATACCTATGCCGTGAAAGCCACGGGAAAACCCGCGCCTGGCTTTCAATTACTGGAAGCACCGGCAGGTATGGTTATGAACGCCACTACCGGGGAAGTAACCTGGACGCCCAATGCAGAGGGTGATTTTGATGTGACCCTGAAGGCCGCCAACAGCAGTGGCGAGGACAAGCAGAGCTATACCATAAAAGTTAAAAGAAGCCTGGGCGAGAAGGCCGGCATGTTACACCACTGGATGCTGCACGAAATCACTGGCACCCGTTACCGCGATTTTTATACCCCCTACGATGCCCTGGCCACCAAAACCGATGCTAGACCGCGGCCAGTTGCCGGTGCTGTATCCGGAGGGCAGGAGTTCGACGGTGTGGATGACGGTCTGGATGTAGCGGAAAGCTATAACTTCGATTGGCAGGCAGGTGAAAACTTCAGCATCGAACTGTGGTTGCGCACAGAGGCAACGCAAAATGGCAACCGCGTGCTGATTGGGCGCGATGGGAAAGACTCAGAGGTGCACTGGTGGATAGGGCTGGATGCAAATGGGCGTGCCGGGTTTCAGCTATTGGATATTAACTGGCAGGGGGTATTCACCGGCGAGAGCGGACCAGCCCTGAATGACGGCGGCTGGCACCAGGTAGTGGCGGTCCGTACCGGCGACAGGAACCTGACGGAGCTCTACGTGGATGGCATAAGAGTAGCCCAAAAGAGCCACGCCTACACAGCAGCCTTTGATAGCAAAAGCCCTGTGAATATTGGGTATCTGAATGACGGGGATGGCTATCATTACAAGGGTGTGCTGGACGAAGTGAAGCTTTTTGGTCGCGCTTTGTCCTCTGCCGAAGTAAAGGAGCGTTATGCTTTGGTATACAACGCCATAACAGAGTTGATTAGCTTTAAAGGCACTTATAATGCGGGCGCTGTGATGCTGACCTGGGAAACTGCTGTAGAAGCCAACGTCACAAACTTTGAGGTAGAACGGGCGCCTGATACAGAGAATTTTGAGACGATCGGGTCCGTGGACGCTGCCGGGAATACAAACAACCGCACTGCCTATTCTTTTAACGATGTGGCTCCATTGCCGAAGGGATATTACCGCTTGAAAATCAACAATGGGAACGGCACCCATACCTATTCCAATATCATCTACATCGAGACCGGGGGCTTTACGGCAACCTACTTTATACTTTACCCAAACCCCGTAAACGTTAAGCAGGAGCTGAGGGCTGAGCTCTCGAACCTGCCTCCCAACGAAGCAGTCACTTTCTTCCTGGCCGACCTGGCCGGCCGTCGGCTTTTGGAACAGGAACTGACAGTGGATGAATTTGGCGAGTTAAGATTTGTCATACCGCTCCGGGAGCAATACAATTCGGGTATTTATACGGTGGGTGTTATTTCCAGCAAGCGCATGGTGGCGCGCAAACTCCTGTTGCAACGATAAATCCATTTTGCAGCTAATCAACAGATAAACATGCCTTTCTGAGTCAATAAAAACCTTTCATATTTAATTCAGAACTATACACATCCTGCGCCGTAACAGTACAAAAAAATCCAAGAGCCTTCTCTTTGACTGTACAACTGCGCTATGCTCGCTTTGTAAACCAGGGAGGAGGGCTTGCGAGCAACCCTGCATTTATTTTATTGTCTATATATTAATTTTACTATTACATACCCTTATGAAGAATCTTTACAAAGTCAGGAGTCATGCTACTCCGCTTTTAAAGCCTCTCTACAGTCAGATTGCACACAGAATGGTGGCGCCGCTCAAGCATCTTGTCATGCTCTTGGCGTGTATATTGACGGTTGAATTGGCCAATGCCCAGCCTGCTGGGTTTGTGCAAGAGCAGGTAGGAGATGATTGGGAGGCTGCAGTTGGTCTCACGTTCTCGAAAGATGGCAAACGCATGTTTGTGTGGGAGAAAGCCGGCAAAGTATGGATTGTTGAAAATGGCGAGAAAAAAGCAACTCCGCTAATCGATATAAGTGAAGAGGTAGGAAACTGGGGCGACCATGGCTTGCTTGGTTTTACCCTCGACCCGAACTTCGACACCAATGGCCATATATACCTGCTCTACGTGGTAGACCGGCACCACCTGATGAACTTCGGCAAGGGCACCTACCGCCCAACGGCAAATGAATACAACGCAGCCACGATCGGGCGGGTGACGCGGTACACGGCCAAAGCTTCAGACGGCTTCAGTACAGTAGACACAGGAAGCCGAAAAGTGCTGTTAGGGGAGACCCCTGACACCGGCATCCCGATTCTGTACGTGTCGCATGGTGTTGGCGCGCTTCAATTCGGGGCCGACGGTTCTTTGCTCATTTCCGCCGGAGACGGGGCAACAGCCGGGTGGCTGGATACCGGCTATAACCCCAGTGACCCCAATGATACATTTGTACCCCAGGCGCTTGCGGATGGTATCATAACTCCCAAAAATGACATTGGTGCCTTCCGGGCACAGCAGCTAGAGTCTTTAAACGGTAAAATACTGCGCATTAACCCGGCTACGGGCGCGGGCATGCCGAACAACCCATTCTATGACGCGGCTAATCCACAGTCCCCGAAATCTAAGGTATGGGCACTAGGGCTGCGCAATCCTTTCCGTTTTTCCTTGCGTCCTGGTACGGGAGGCGGCAACCAGCCTGGTGCTATTTATCTGGGCGATGTGGGCTGGCAGGATTGGGAAGAGCTAAACGTGGCCGATAAAGGTGGTATGAACTTCGGCTGGCCTGTTTTTGAGGGCTTGGAGGAACAACGGTATTACTTCCACCGTCAGATCCCGAATACAAGCGCGGTTAATCCGCTGAATGGACAAGGCAACTGTGAGCAGGAATACTTTTACTTCAGAGATCTGATCAAACAGCCAGTGGCAAACGGCGACCCGTACTTCTACAACCCGTGCCGGTTCGAGCAAGCGATACCAGCTGGCTACAATACCTTTACCCATGCCCGGCCCGTGATTGACTGGGTGAACGATATCGTGACGCAAAACGAGGGCGGAGCCAATGTTGTGCCTGAGGCCATTACCCGAACCGGGATATTTGATGGGGAGAAAGCAGCCACCATCAGCATTGGCGCACCAGGGTCGCCGGTAGCAGGCCAGCCTTTTTACGGTAGTTCTGCCACAGGCGGCATCTGGTATACCGGAGAGGCACTTCCGGCCGACTACCGCAACACGTACTTCTTCGGAGACTATGGCGCTGGTACAATACGGGTGGCCACGTTTGATTCCAATAACAAACCAACGGCTATCCGGAACTTCATTGATGATGGCGCAGCAGTGGTGGCGTTTGCCATGAATCCGGCGGACGGCTCGCTCTATTATATCAACTATGCCACCCAGGTCAAGAAGATCACCTATTACGGCGATAACTTACCGCCAACTGCTGTGGCGGAGGCAAATGTGCTATTTGGCAACAGCCCGCTGACGGTTCAGTTCACCGGTAGCAAGTCTTCAGATGCAGAAGGACAAGCGCTTGCCTACCGTTGGGATTTCGGTGATGGTTCTGCCGCTTCTACACAAACTAACCCCTCACACACTTTTACAAGCTCAGAGCTTAGCAAAAAATTTAATGTAACGCTGACGGTAACGGATGCAAAGGGGGCGACGGGCGCGGCAAACCTGACTATTACCCTGAACAACACGCCTCCTGTTGTAAAAATCACCAGCCCTGCGAAAGACACCAAGTACCCGCTTAGCAGCAGAACAACCTATCAGCTTCGGGCTGACGTACAGGACAAGGAGCATAATGCAAGCCAACTGACCTATGAGTGGCAAACAGTAATGCACCACAACACGCACGTGCACCCGGAGCCTGTAGACAACCGCGTAGAGACAAGTACAACCATCACCCCGATAGGTTGCGATGGCGAAACCTACTTCTACCGCATACACCTGAAGGTGACTGACGCTGGCGGGCTTTCAGCTACCGACTTTGTGGACATTTACCCGGATTGCGGTGGCAACACAGTAGCAGCAGTCGCGATAGCCTCTCCGGCCAATAACTCGGTTCATCCTGTCGGTCAGTCAATCGTTTTCAAGCCTTCTTTTGCCGATAATAACCGCACGTGGGCACGAGTAGCGTATTATAATGGTGCAACACTTCTGAGCGAGGTTTCTACTTCACCGTACCACTTTAACTGGCAGGGAGCCGCAGCAGGCACCTATAGCATCACGGCCAAAGCAACCGATGCGGAAGGACATGTTGTAACCTCTGCACCAGTGAATATAGTGGTGGGTAGCGGACAGCAGATCGTGCTGGAAGATTGCTTGCCAGGCCTGGTGCATTATTTCGGGATGGATATAGAAGAAGACGTAGCCGCTCAAAAGGATTTCGCCTCTCCGACCGTGGCTGTGTGCGAAACGTGCCCTGCTGTTACAGAAGGCAAGTTCGGCAAAGCGCTTCGTTTTGATGGAAGCACCACGAAGCTCGACATTCAGGACGGCACGAAATTCAACTGGGATAAAGACGCTAATTTCACCATCTCGTTTTGGATGCGCTCCAGTGCTGCCTTAAATGGAAATGTAGTGATTGTAGGGCGCGACGCAAAAGAATCGCAGGTACACTGGTGGATAGGCATGAATGCAAAAGGCCAGCCCATGTTTATGCTGAAAGACGTCGATCATGTTGGTTTATACATTGGCGAGAAGGGATCGGCGCTGAACGATGGAAACTGGCATAAGGTAGTATCGGTCCGTGATGGCGCTAATAAGAAATCTGCATTATACATTGACGGCGTGAAGTTGGACGAAGCGGATTACTTTTATGTGAAGGGCTTTGGCACCACCGCTCCGATAAATATTGGCTACATGGAGCGAGATGCCGGCTACCATTATAATGGCGATCTGGATGAAGTGAAGCTCTATAACCGTGCTTTGACGCAAGAGGAAATCACAAGCGTGTTTAACAATGGCAGCGGCGTATACTGCGGCAAGTCAGCGCTTGGAATCACTGATAATCATACCTTCAAAGGCAGGTTTGAAGTGTTCCCGAACCCCACTACGTCTGACAGGATGCAGGTAACGCTTTCCGAACTCAAACCAAATGAGCAGGTACAGTTAGTCCTGACAGATATTACCGGAAAAACAATCCTGACAAGGCAGGCAACCGCCCTTTCAGATGGTACACTGCAGACGAGCCTGACCCCTAACAAGGCTGTGGCAGCCGGTATTTATAATCTGCTGATGCTGTCGAGTGAGAGGAAGCTAAACCGAAAAGTAGTGATACTGGATTAGGTTTTCACCTTAAAATAAAAGCACAAGGCCCTGATTCATTATTAGTGAATCAGGGCCTTGTGCTTTTAGGGTATAGTTTTTACGGTTACGGAATAGGGTGTACCCGGACGCTGCGAGGTATGCTTCACTCAATTGCGGTTTGGGGCTAGTGCCATTATTCTTGCTCCTTAATCACCGTTTCATTCCTTGAAGCAGGGCTAGTAGGATTTAGCAGGAACCGTGAAAGAAGTACTGCCATTATGTAATAAAACTCAGTAGAAGGTCGGTGATCCCCATACTTGCATCAACTAAAGTCCTTTCATGAATAATGACTTAACAGCCTCTCTCTTCCCAAAGTGTAAGACCAAATCAAGTCTTGATTCAGCCATAGGAATTTAAGTTACTTTATCCAAAACGAGTTTTAAATCATCTTTCCAGGGGAGATCTACAAAGTCAAGGTAAGAGCTTTGTGCCAGCGAATGAATATCAAACGAACATGAACTGGTTGTGGTGCGAACGCTGTCCTTCCATAAGATTAGAGTTGGCTGATACAGCGTGGCCGTTACAGTCCTTCCAGGTTTTCAGAAATCTCTACAATAGGCGTGGAGCAGGAAATGAGTTATCGGAAAAGGGGATCTAAGAACAGCATCGGGCCAATGAAATTACCCGATTATATTAAGTTGAGCCAAGGGGAATGGTATCCCCCCCTAAAAACAAGAAGGGCCTGCAGCAGCTGCAGGCCCTTCTTGTTGTGGGTATGGATTTGTGCTTTACTGCTTGATGAGCTTGAGGGTGTTGCTCTTGCCCTCGCTGTCGGTGTACTTGAGGATGTATAGTCCCGGGCGCAGGTTGAGCGCCTCCAGGTTCAGCTC
>NZ_JBTLRL010000020.1:0-70472 GCF_054482735.1 Pontibacter sp. CAU 1760 | reverse complement strand
AGGGCCCGCTGCTTAAGGGCGCCCTTGAGGCCGGGGCAGGGCGACGCCCAGCGCGGCGGCCGCCTCCAGCAGCAGGTCCGTGGCGTAGCGCTTGCCGCAGCGAAGCTCCCCCGAGACGCTGTATTCCGTGATCAGGCCCTGCGTGATAATCAGGCGGGTAGCAAACTCACCGTATTTCGCGGCTAAATGCTTCTGAATTGATGTTAGTTCCTCTATCCGCTTTTCGCTTTCCGGTGTTTTGAGTGGTCGTTGCCAACGGTTTTTAGGGTAGTCATGACCAATGCCCTCTGCTTTCGCCTGTTCTATGGCTTTTTGGAGCGCATCTCGCATTAGCTTTTCGTTTTGGGCTTTCTTTAAAGCACCATGTATTCCTTTCGTATGGTTTAGCCATTCATGCAAATCAACCTCCGGGTTGTTAGCAAGCTCCACCAAGCCATCGTTGGGTATAACAAAGGGAGCAGGTTTATTAAGAATTCTACCCATCTCATCTCGAAAGCTAAAGAGAGCCTTCAAGATATATTGCTGGTAATTGTTTAGCCGGTAAGCATTCCGAAGCTTCATATGAGGATTCTCCGGTTCGGAATAAGTGAGTGCCTCCAACAGTCTGTCCTCTTCCTGCAACCAATGCATTCTGCCCTTCTCTTCTATTTGCGCTACTAACCGAGCCTTTACTTTATGGAGGTAGATAACATCAATGGCTGCGTAAATCAGTTGCGGCTCTGTGAGTGGGCGTTTGTTCCAGTTACTAGACTGCTGCGATTTATCAATTTCGTGATTATACTCTTCCTTCATGACAGTCGCTAGTGACGAGCGTTCATAATTGAGTATCTTGGCCGCGACGTCTGTATCCAGTACGCCTTTGATATTGCATCCTAGTTTATCAAGGAGGAGAATATCATTATTAGCATGATGGATAATTTTGGTGATGTGCTCGTTCTCCAGTAATTCATAGAGAGGCTGGAGGTTTGCAATCGTAAAAGGGTCTATGATATAACAGGTTCCTGCGCCGTTTGATATCTGGATCAGGCAAAGGTTAAACCCATAGGTATAGCGGTTTTGGTCGAATTCGAGGTCTAGGGCAAGTTCAGTGCGCTGTTGCAAATCAGCAATTGCCTGCAGCAGTTGCTCATCCGATTCAATCAACAGAATGTCTACGCCATCGTGTTTCAGCGTTGTATGTTTCATTCTTAAAGTTAAAACGTTTGGCGCATTTCCCCACAGCATGTAGCGACATTCTTTTGCAATTAGCGGTGATTAGCCTACCCCAAACTAAAACGGTCCCTGCTGTGAGGCAGAGACCGTTTTAGTGCTTTAATAAGGTTGTTGATTATCTAGGAGGTTGTTCTTCTTCCATTCTCTCCATCATACCATCATTTAAAGTCGTATCCTGCATGATGTTCGTAGAGTCTGTCATGTTCATATCTGTTTCCATATCAGTCTCGATCTGTTCCGTCGACTCTATGTTTTCGGACTCTGTGGTGCCATTATTATCACCGTTGCTGCAGGCTGTAAAGCCTGCGAAAGCGAAGGCTGCGATTGCTAATTTCAAGGTCTTTTTCATAGCGATACTAAATTAAGTTTTATGCTTATTAATACGACAAGCGGCTTATGGTAACCTAATCATCTTATTTTTTAGATTTTATTGTCGTCAGGGTATGGAATAGAGAGGTGAACGGCTACAGAAAAGGGGTGTAAATAAACCATACCATGGTAATCAAATATGAAGCAAACAGTTTCTTTTTTATAGTAAAAATATAAATTAGAATAGTTATAATTCGTATAGAGTAAAATTACTTCATATTGCCATTTTGTGTTTGTATGAATCTGTTTACTAGCCTGTTAACTATGAAAAAGAACTTATTTAATGTATACTCCTGCATTTTAGTCGCTATGTTAATGATAATATTGCCAGGATGTGAGTTGCTGCAAGACTTAGATCCTCCCATCGCTAAAAACAAAGTATTTTACGGCCCTAGTGTAGCAATAGGGAATGGCACCGCACGTACGTGGGTGAAGGTATCGAACCAAGGCAAGCCCTTGTCACTTGGGGTAGATATCTCAGATGCAGCGATGGCGTCTTTACCAGCAGATTTGCAAGCATATAACCTTATGCTACCGAAGGAGGGGGGCTTAACCCCATTCAAAATGGTTATGTTAGATTGGAATCCACATGGCCATGAGCCAGCCATATATGAAACGCCTCACTTCGACGTACACTTTTATACAATCGATGATACAGAACGGCTCACCATACAGCCGGGACCACAAAACCATTCAGAACAATTTCAGAAAAAATATATGCCGGCAACGTATTTCTCCACAGTGATGGCAGTACCTGCTATGGGCGTACATTGGATCGATGCCTTATCTCCAGAGGTACAGGGCACGGCACCCTTTACAAAAACCTTTATCTACGGGGCAAATAACGAGAAAGTGATCTTTTATGAGCCGATGGTTACGTTGGCCTATCTGCAGCAATTGCCAGCCAATAAACCAGATAAAGCGCCCGTTGCCCAAGCGCCTCACGTGCAGGCGACAGGCTTCTATCCTTTAAGCTATACCTTGAGCCGCATGACAACATCAGGACATTATACCATTGCCCTGACAGATTTAAGATACAGAGAAGCTAAATAGGTATAATCAAGTATAATCCCCTGCAATGCTTACTAGTCAGAGAAGCGTTGCAGGGAATAGCTATGTATGCTACTGACTTATGGTAGTTGTACTGTCGGTCAAGGAAGCCTGGCGTTTTGCCTTAAACTCTGTGCCGGGTTTCCATTGCGGGAATTGATTGGAGTTGGC
Source organism: Pontibacter sp. CAU 1760 (assembly GCF_054482735.1). NCBI lineage: Bacteria > Pseudomonadati > Bacteroidota > Cytophagia > Cytophagales > Hymenobacteraceae > Pontibacter > Pontibacter sp. CAU 1760. The sequence goes on along the minus strand of NZ_JBTLRL010000020.1, from coordinate 67,670 downwards.
TACCCGATAGCCAACCCGCAGGAATAGCTGCAGGTCCTCCACGGCACCCTCCAGGTTCCAGTCGTCACGCACCTCGTCCGTGAGTTTATGATAGTCGTTGGCAGTGTAGCGTTCGCTCCACTGCGTTACATAGTCGGCGGGCTGGTTGCGTGCTATCACGCCAGACTTGGCATACAGGGCTGGCACTCCTTGCTTCGCGAACTCAAAATGGTCGGAGCGATAGAAAGAGCCTTTTTCCGGTGATGCCTCTGGTACAATCCGGCGGTTTTGCGTCGCGGCGGCTTCAGCCAGTACATCTTCCAGGGTAGAATTGCCATAGCCGATCACCACGACATCCTCTGTTGGGCCATACGCATTCAGCACATCCATGTTGATGTTGGCAACAGTCTTGTTGAGCGGGTATAACGGGTTTTCGGCATAGTATTTAGATCCGAGCAAGCCTTTCTCTTCGGCCGTTACCGCCAGAAACAGGATAGAGCGCTTTGGCTTAGTCGGCAGCTTGGTGTAGGCCTCGGCTAGTTCTACCAATCCTGCCGTGCCGGAGGCATTGTCAAGCGCGCCGTTGTATACCTGGTCTCCCTGCAGGGAGGGATCCTTCCCGAGATGGTCCCAGTGGGCAGAATATACCACATACTCGTTCTTCAGTTTTGGGTCAGCGCCTTCCAGCTTCGCGATCACGTTCCGTGACTCAATTTCGCGCAGCTTGTTCTGAATGCTAAAGCTGGCAGTGGCATTGAGAGGCACGGGTTTAAAGTCCTTTTTGAGCGCAGCCTGTTTCAGTTGGTCAAAGTTTTTACCAGCCGCTTTAAACAGTTGATCGGCTTTGGCCTGTGTTATCCAGCCTTCAACGGCTGCCCTGTCCATGTTTTTATTGGGCTTTTGGATATCGAAGTTCTCCCTGCTCCAACTCCCCGACACCACCTCGTAGGGGTAACCTGCCGGGCCCGTTTCATGCACGATGATCGCGGCGGCGGCACCTTTCTCCGCCGCAATCTCATACTTGTAGGTCCAGCGGCCATAGTAGGTCATCGCCTTTCCGCCAAACATAGTGGTATCAAGATCACTGGGATTGGCAGCGCTCGGTATTGGCGGGTCGTTGATGAGCATCACAATGGTTTTGCCTTTCACGTCTAAGCCCTTGTAATCGTCCCAGCCATACTCTGGAGCTACAATGCCATAGCCCACAAACACCATCTCCGATTTGTTGATATCAATATTTGGGATAAACCGGCGGGACACGGCTACATAATCTGAAGGGAAGTTCAGTGGTATCGTTTTACCGCCTGCCTCAAAGTGAGCCTTGGGTTGAGCCGTAAAGCCCACCATCGGCACCTGCTGTACATAGGTGCCATTGGGGTTGCCAGGCTGTAAACCCAATTGCTCAAACTGACGCGTCAGGTAGTTTACCGTAGAATCCTCGCCTGCCGTACCCGGGCCGCGCCCTTTAAAGGCATCAGAAGCCAGCACTTTAATATGCTTCAGCACATCAGCAGCGGAGATGCTTTGCAGTGCGGGGGCCAGCAAGGTGCTATCAGCAGCCGCCGCAGTAGTAGCCTCTGTCTCCTCGCCTACCTGTCGGGCGCTTTCGTTGCAACCCAGCGCCAATAGCCCTAGCAGGCTTAAAAGTGGAAAGTGTTTTTTCATAGTGTTATACTTTTCAACTATACAATACCTGCCACCAGGCAAGTTTGTGGCCTTTATACGTGGTGGATTACTGCAAAGTGCCGCCGTCATCAGGTACAGGCACCTACTACAAGGTATAGAATTTTATGGGAAAGCACTAGGGCTGGTTTTAAGCTGCAATCTGCCAACTGGAAGGTACGCCCAGGTGCAGGGTGCGGATCAGGTTAACATATCCTCGCGGATCTTGCTGCAACTGGCATTCCCAGATGACAAGCCGCTGCCAACCAGCAGCTTGGTAGAGGCTTTGGTACCGGGCATCACGAGCCACATTTTTTTCAAACTTATCTTGCCAGAAGGCCGTGTTCGTTTTGGGCAGTGATGGCTGGCAATAAGGGCAGCGATGCCAAAAACAACCATGTATAAATATGGCTAATTGCCTGCGGGGATAGCAAATATCAGGTTTCCCCGGTGCTTTAGGCCAGTGGACGCGGTATCCACGCAAGCCCGCACGCCAAAGGGCGCGGCGCAACGTTAGCTCAGGTTTAGTATTCTTGCTTTTATTGCCCCGCATGTATCGGCTGACTTTTTCAGCTGCTGATAGGAGCGAGGGGGCTTTGCTGTATTTCTTCTTTTTTCGCTTTGCTGCCAAGGTATTTTGAACGCTGTCAATCCCCAAAACAAGCTGAAGCAGCAGTTAGTGCCGACCATGGCAGTTTTAGAGGCGATAATAGATACGTGCCATGTTATCATCGTAAGGATCATAGCCCGGGCGTTTCGTGCAGAACCTGTCATCGAGCAGTTGCACGTTTTGCATTTCCTTGAACAGAAAGCGGTGCCAACCCGGCGTCACCTGCTTATTGGCGTATTTAGGGTCTAACCAGGCTGAAAGGCAGTCCTGGTTACTTAGATTACAGCCTACCATATGTGGTTCAACTATAAAAGTTTCACCACTGTAGTCGAAACGGATGAGCAGCCTGGCTCCCACTGCTCTCGACAGCTCTTCTAGTAGGGGACTATACATGCGGTTAAGACTTTAAGGGACATCGAATCTGAATGTTATTTGCGCTGATCCTTCGCTTTGGGTTATTTGCTTGTATAAAGGTAATTATCTGGTTTTGTTGGAAACAGGAAATAAAAGGTTTAAAAGTAACATCTATTTAGAGGCTGGCTCATACCTACTCAGCGTTTGAAAAATTGGTAATGCTACTTTGTAGAGGGGATAGTAGACTGCCGATGGGCATAAAAAAGTAACATTTGTATATGTCAATTTCCTTTTCGGCGCATTTATGTGTTACCAAGCCCTGCAGCTACACACACTACAGGGCTGATGTTGCGCCAAAATTTTGGCAGGTTGCCTTCTGATAACCAGCATTTTTGTATTAGAACATTCTGTTAATTAGTGTTAATATTTAGTTTTTAAAAGGCTAAAATGCGTGAAATAGTGGAATGAGCCAAACCTTATTCATAGGAAGTAAATAGCCTTGAATTGCCGGCTTACTATTAAAAAGTGACTGATCACATAAACATGTTATAAAATATGGCAGGTTGTGTGCGTTTTATTTAACTTACAGCAGTTATTTATACAGCTATTCTTCTGAAGTTTATGTAACCACAAGCTGCTTGAAAGGGTTAGATAAGAGATGAACTGTTGATTTTTAATTGTATTTGCGTAAGCGAATAGACGTAATTTGATATTTACTTTATACTTATAACTTTGCCCGGATTTAAAAGGCAGTACACACTTTATGGATAAATACAGCTATATCGCTAATGCGCACGGCGATTATATTGATGAGCTTTACAAGGCTTACCAGCAAAACCCGGAATCAGTAGAGTTTGGTTGGCGTAAATTTTTTGAAGGATTCGATTTTTCCTCTAGCTATAATGGCAATGGCCAGACGGTGGAAAAACCTTCCCCTGCTAAAACAGGCGCAGCGGCAGAGGAGTCCGAGAAAGAAGTGGCCGTGCGCAACTTCATCTATGCCTATCGCAGCCGCGGGCACCTGCGTTCTAAAACCAACCCGGTGCGCGAGCGCAAAGACCGCAAGGCGTACCTCGATCTGAGCGACTTCGGGTTATCAGAGGCCGATCTGGACACGGTTTTCCAGGTAGGCGATATCATTGGCATCGGGCCGGCTAAGTTACGCGACATTGTAGCTGCTGTCCTGAAAATTTACGAAGGTCCGATCGGCTACGAGTACATGTACATCCGTGACCCGGAAGTGCTGACGTGGTTACAGGACAAGATAGAAAAAGAGTCGCTGAGTTTTAACCCTGCGATCAACTATAAAAAGCGCATCCTATCCAAGCTGAATGAAGCAGTGGTGTTCGAGAATTTCCTGCATACGAAGTTCTTGGGCCAGAAGCGCTTCTCGCTGGAGGGCGGCGAAACCACAATCCCTGCCCTCGATGCCATCATCGACAAGGCTTCTGAGCTAGGCGCAAAGGAAGTTGTGATCGGTATGGCGCACCGTGGCCGCCTGAACGTACTAGCCAACATCATGGGCAAAACCTATGAGCAGATTTTCTCTGAGTTTGAGGGAACGGCTGTGCCTGACCTTACCATGGGGGATGGCGACGTGAAATACCACATGGGCTTCTCTTCGGAGGTAGATACCCCGTCCGGGCACAAAGTAAACCTGAAACTGGCTCCAAACCCATCGCACCTGGAGGCGGTGAACCCGGTGGTGGAAGGTTTTGTGCGTGCCAAGATAGATTGCATGTATGACAAGGACCCACGCCAGATCGTGCCGATCCTGATACATGGCGACGCAGCTGTAGCCGGACAGGGCATTGTGTACGAGGTAACGCAGATGGCAAAGCTAGAAGGCTACCAGACAGGCGGTACCATCCACTTTGTGATCAACAACCAGGTTGGTTTCACGACTGACTTTGAAGATGCCCGTTCATCTATCTACTCCACAGACGTAGCCAAGATCATTGATGCACCGGTACTGCACGTGAACGGCGATGACCCGGAAGCAGTGGTGTTTGCGGTGCGCCTGGCAACAGAGTACCGTCAGAAGTTCGGCAACGATATCTTTATCGACATGGTATGCTATCGCCGCCATGGCCATAACGAAGCCGACGAGCCGAAATTCACACAGCCGCAACTCTACAACCTCATCTCGAAGCATGCAAATCCGCGCGAGGTATACAACAAATCGTTGATTAGCCGCGGCGAGATTGATGCGGAGCTGGCTAAGAAAATGGACAAGGAGTTCCGGCAGATGTTGCAGGACCGCTTGGACATGGTGAAGCAGAAGCCACTGCCATATAACTACCAAGTACTGGAGAAAGACTGGCAGGAACTGCGTCGTTCTAAGCCAGAGGACTTCAACCAATCACCGGAAACAGGCATTAGCTTAGAAGCTGTAGAAGCAGTAGGCAAGGCGTTGACGGAGTTGCCACAGGGCTTCAAGCCGCTCAAGCAGATCGAGAAGCTGATCAAAGAGCGTAAGGAGATGTTCTTTGAGACTAAACAACTGAACTGGGCTGCCGGTGAGTTGCTTGCTTACGGGTCTATTTTGCTGGACGGAAAAATCGTTCGTTTCAGCGGGCAGGATGTGCAGCGCGGAACGTTCTCGCACCGCCACGCGGTGCTGCACGATGCTGTGACCAGCGCAGCCTACAACAACCTGAACCATATGAGCGAAGGGCAAGGGCCTTTCGAGATCTATAACTCACTGCTGTCGGAGTATGGCGTGCTGGGCTTTGAGTTTGGCTATGCCATGGCAAACCCGAGCGCACTGGTCATTTGGGAAGCACAGTTCGGTGACTTCGCCAACGGCGCGCAGGTGATGATCGACCAGTTTATCTCTTCCACAGAGTCTAAGTGGCAGCGCATGAACGGCCTGGTGATGCTGTTGCCACACGGCTATGAGGGCCAGGGGCCGGAGCACTCCAATGCCCGACCGGAGCGTTTCCTGCAGTTGTCTGCAGAAAACAACATGTTTGTGACCTATATCACGACGCCTGCCAACCTTTTCCACTTCATGCGTCGCCAGTTGGCTTTGCCATTCCGCAAGCCAGCCATAAACATGTCGCCGAAGTCATTGCTGCGCCATCCGTTAGTGATGTCCCCGATAGAGGATTTCACGTCAGGTGGTTTCCGTGAGGTGATCGGGGATGCGTTTGCTGATGCGAAAGCAGTGAAGAAAGTATTGCTGTGCTCTGGCAAGATCTATTTCGACCTGCTGGAAGAGCAGCAGAAGAACAGCCGCCAGGATGTAGCCATTATCCGTTTAGAGCAATTGGCGCCATTCCCGAAAGTGCAGCTAGAAGCTGAACTTGGGAAGTATAAAAACGCTAAAATCTATTGGGTACAGGAAGAGCCAGAGAACATGGGTGCCTGGACCTACATCCTGCGCCTGATGCGCAAGCAGGTAGAGGACGTGATTTCGCGTAAAGCGAGTGCCTCGCCAGCTACGGGCTACAACAAAGTGCACGTGAAGGAGCAGCAGGAAATTATTGATAGAGCTTTTTCTAAATAAAAATTGAAGTGTGCAGGGCGAGCGAGGGGAGTTTTGAATACTGCCTGTGTTCGTTTTGCACACTTTGTTCGTAAATCATCATTTGTAATTCATAATTGATTTAAAATATGAGCTTAGAAGTTAAAGTGCCTGCCGTAGGTGAATCGATCACTGAGGTAACCATTGCCCAGTGGATTAAAAAGGACGGAGACCGCGTGGAGATGGATGAGGTGATTGCGGAACTGGAGTCTGACAAAGCCACATTCGAACTGCCCGCCGAAGCCGCAGGCATTTTACGCATTGTTGCACAGGAAGGCGATACCATTGAGGTAGGTGCTGTAATCTGCAAGATTGAGGAGAATGGTGCTGCAAGTGCCGCTCCAGCTGCTCCTGCAGCTTCTGCTGAGGCAGTTCCGGCTGCTGCGCCAAGTGCTGGCGGCGGTGAGCCTGTAGAAATGAAAGTGCCTACCGTTGGGGAGTCGATCACGGAAGTGACGATTGCCAGCTGGCTGAAGAACAATGGCGACCATGTGGAGATGGACGAGGTGATTGCGGAACTGGAGTCTGACAAAGCCACGTTTGAGCTTCCGGCAGAAGCCGCGGGTACGCTTCAGATTGTGGCGCAGCAAGGCGATACGATTGAAATAGGCGCGACTATCTGTAAAATTGTACCGGGTGCAGGTGGCGCACAAGCAAGTGCGCCTGCGGCTAACCAATCTGCTTCACAGGCAAGTGCCGCGAAACCAGCTGCCGCTACTACTGGCGGACAAACCTACGCTACGGGTACGCCATCGCCTGCTGCCGGAAAAATCCTTTCAGAGAAAGGCATCAACCCAGCCGATGTACAGGGCTCTGGCCGTGATGGTCGCATAACCAAAGAAGATGCGCAGGGGGCTTCTGCTAAGCCTGCCGCTGCTGCTAAGCAGGAAACTACTGATACACCAGCCTCAACTGGCGACCGCAACCAGCGCCGCGAGAAAATGAGCTCACTGCGCAAGACAGTAGCCCGCCGCCTGGTGCAGGTGAAAAACGAAACGGCTATGCTGACTACCTTCAACGAGGTGGATATGAAGCCGATCATGGACATCCGCGCCAAGTATAAGGACAAGTTCAAGGAGGTACACGAAGTAGGCCTGGGCTTTATGTCATTCTTCACGAAGGCTTGCACGGTTGCCCTGCAGGAGTGGCCAGCGGTAAATGCACAGATCGACGGGAACGATATGATCTTCAATGATTTTTGTGATATATCAATCGCCGTTTCCTCTCCAAAAGGCCTGGTAGTTCCGGTTATCCGCAACGCAGAAGAACTGTCATTGGACGGTATCGAAAAAGAAGTGGTGCGCCTGGCGAAAAAGGCCCGCGACGGTAAATTGTCTATCGAGGAAATGACAGGCGGTACCTTCACTATCACCAACGGAGGTGTGTTTGGTTCCATGATGTCTACCCCGATCATCAATGCGCCACAGTCGGCTATACTAGGTATGCACAACATTGTGCAGCGCCCGGTGGCTGTAAACGGACAAGTGGAGATTCGCCCGATGATGTACCTGGCCCTGTCTTATGACCACCGCATCATCGATGGCCGTGAGTCTGTAAGCTTCCTGGTGCGCGTGAAGGAACTGCTTGAGGATCCGATGAGACTGCTGTTAGGCGTATAGCCAAGCGCTAGTTATGAATTAGAAATTAGAAATTAGAAATTGTGGGGGAGGAGAAGAACGAGAATGTCATTTGCGACAAAAGCTATGCTTTTGCCCTTCGTATAGTGAAGCTGTATAAATTCTTGACTGGAGAACAAAAAGAGTTTGTATTGGCGAAGCAGCTATTGCAAAGCGGCACTTCTATCGGCGCAAATGTTGAGGAGGCTGTCGCCGCAAGTTCTAAAGCTGATTTCGTTCATAAATTTAACATCGCCGCAAAAGAGGCACGGGAAACATCATACTGGTTGCGCCTGCTCAAGGACAGCCAGTACATTCCTGAAAATGCGTTTGATTCCATACATGAGGATTGTATGCAACTGCGAAAGATCATCAGCAAGATCCTTATCACGATGAAGTCAAACTCATAATTTCTAATTTTTAATTTCTAATTTGAAAATGCAATACGATGTAACTGTAATCGGTTCTGGACCTGGTGGGTATGTGGCGGCAATCCGTTGCGCACAGCTGGGCCTGAAAACCGCGATCATAGAGAAGTATAATGTATTGGGCGGTACGTGCCTGAACGTGGGCTGTATCCCGTCTAAGGCGCTGCTGGACTCTTCGGAGCACTACCACAACGCGGCGCATGCCTTTGCCGAGCACGGCATTGAGCTGGAAAACCTGCAGGTGAACATCCAGCAGATGATCAAGCGCAAGGGAGAGGTGGTGAAGTCGAACAACGACGGCATCACCTACCTGATGAAGAAGAACAAGATCGACACCTACTACGGCTTGGGCTCTTTTGTGAACAAGAACACGATCAAGGTGACTGACGCAGAAGGCAAAGAGCAACAGATCGAAACGGACAAGACCATCATCGCGACGGGTTCTAAGCCAACGACACTGCCGTTCCTGCCAATCGATAAGAAGCGCGTGATTACTTCTACAGAGGCTTTAACGCTGACCGAAGTGCCGAAGAACCTCATCATTATTGGTGGTGGCGTGATCGGACTTGAGCTGGGTTCGGTATATGCGCGTTTGGGTGCCAAAGTGCAGGTGATTGAGTTCATGGACTCGATCATCCCGACCATGGACCGCGCTTTAGGGAAGGAGTTGCAGCGTGTGTTGAAGAAAACCCTTGGCTTTGAATTCTATATGAGCCACAAAGTGACGGGAGCTACCAACGAGGGCGACGTGGTGAAGGTGACGGCAGAGAACGCCAAAGGCGAGACCATTAACTTTGAAGGAGACTACGTGCTGGTATCTGTTGGCCGTAAGCCATACACCGAGGGCCTTGGCCTGGAGAACGCTGGCGTGCAGATGGGCGAGCGCGGTATGATTGCCGTGAACGACCACCTGGAGACAAACGTGCCGGGCATCTTCGCGATTGGCGACGTGGTGCGTGGCGCTATGTTGGCGCACAAAGCCGAAGAAGAAGGCGTACTGGTAGCCGAACACATGGTAGGGCAGAAGCCGCACATCAACTATAACCTCATACCGGGTGTGGTATATACCTGGCCGGAAGTGGCGGGCGTAGGCTTTACCGAGGAGCAGCTGAAAGAGCAGGGCCGTGCCTATAAGTCCGGTTCATTCCCTTTCAAAGCCTCTGGCCGTGCCAAAGCGTCCGGCGACACAGACGGCTTTGTGAAAGTGCTGGCGGATAAAGAGACAGATGAGATTCTGGGCGTGCACATGATCGGCCCGCGCATTGCTGACCTGATCGCGGAGGCGGTAACCGCCATGGAGTTCCGGGCATCTGCTGAGGATGTAGCCCGCATGAGCCATGCGCACCCAACCTACGCAGAAGCGATGAAAGAGGCATGCTTGGCGGCTACTGAGAACCGCGCGATCCATATCTAAGCTATTTTAGATTCCATACTATACTGGCAGCGCCACTTCTTTGGGAGTGGCGCTGTTTGTCTTTATAAGTCATCGTGGCGCCTCATAGGCTTGCAAGCAGGCTGGCACCCGCATCGAATTATCAAAAAACATGACGAGAGCCGCTGCCTGTCCTTTCAGTAACCATTTTAACTGCGTAAGACTATAGAAAGTTAAACAAGCTTTGCATTCATGGGAAAGATGATTTTACCTGAACGGCCTGTCTTAGAGGACTTTGACCTTTTTATAACCTTCTTGCGGACATACCGGCGGGTTCCTGTCACTGGGACAAGCTTTCATCTGAAGCAGGCAGACTTGTTTCGGTTGAACGCGGAGATGCATTTCAAGGCTAGTTGGGTGACGGAGAAAAGCCGGCAGCCGCACTACCCCCTGCTCGACTTTTTCTACCAGGTGGCAACAGCCAGTCAATTGGCGCGGGTGCACCATGAGAAAAAGGGAGTATACCTGCAGGTAGTGCCGGAGCAATTGGAAAAGTATGATTTGATGACATACACCGAGCGCTACTTCCTGCTGCTGGAGACGCTATGGTGCCGCATGAGTTGGGCGGAACTGACGGGCACGCGGAATTTATACTTTGCAGAAACGGTACTGAAAGTGCTGGAACTGGTGGCGCTGAGCGACCCCGGGCAGGCGCTGGAGGTGCAGGATAGATCTATCCGGTTGCAGGCCGGTAAGCCACCGCTCCACCTCATGAGCCGGAAAGCATACGAAATATTGTGGTTTCTGGGCTTTTTTGAGCTAGTGCCGGATACTACCCTGACGAAAAGGCCGGAGAGCCATGAATTTCCCTATGTGAAGTTCATCGCAAATGAACGAAGCCAGCACTTGGTGCCGGTGCTGCTGGAGCAAAGGCCGCTGGAAGTATGGAACTTGCCGGCAAGCCAGGAAACGGATGCGTTTAAGAAATGGAATATTTACTGAACAAGCTGGCGGGCAAGCCGGAAACGCCTGAACCTACAAAGGCAGATGCAGAAAAGCCCAATGAGCCTTACATCGAAGCATTTAAACCGTTGTTTGCACCAGAAGAACTAGCAGAGGATTTTTATACACAGGAGGCAGCGTTTGTTGGCGGGCGCTATACTATTAAAGTGTCGCTGTCTAAAAAGCTGTACCGGGTTATTGCCATCGGCGCCTCGGCTACTTTAGAAGATTTGCACCTGGTCATACAAGAAGCCTATAAATTCGAAAATGACCATCTTTATGCATTTTTTATGGATGGCAATGCCTGGTCTGACTTTGGGATATATGACCCTGACGGTGAAAGACCGCCTTTCACTGACGAGGCAAAGCTAGGCGAACTGGACCTGTACGAGGGCAAACGCTTTGTATATTTATTCGATTACGGCGACTGCTGGCTGTTTGAGCTGGTGGTGCAGAAGATAGAACCAAAGGTTCCAGAGCCGTCTAAAGGCTTAGTGGTAGAAGAAAAAGGAGAGGCACCGGCACAATATTGGGAAGAAGATGAGGATGATAACTGGTAAGATGGCAAATGGGATCGCTGCTATACTTTGATATTACAATTCATGGCAAATAAGAAAACCCCAGTAATGTGGTTATCCACATCTCAAAAAAATGGAAAGCCAAAGGTTACGGAGGCAGAGAAGCAGCAGGTAGATTCGGCATGCCAGGCCTTCATCGAGGAGAAGAAACCGCAATGGGTACAGCCTCCGAATGAAAGGTGGGGCTACGTGAGCGACATATATGGCAAGTGGTTCCGAAATTACTATTACTTATGCGCCGCTTACCGCTACAATGACCCTAAGGCGATTGTGCCGGAGCGTGAGGTAAAGTTCATACGATTGGAATATGCCGGGCCGAACAGGTTTCATGTGGCTTACTTCCGCCACACGGGGCAATGGTGTCAGGTGTTTGAGAACTTGACGCTGCAGCAGTGTCTGGAACAAGTAGCGCAAAACGAGATTTTTTGGCCGTAACGAAACAACTCTCTGAGAATACTGGGCTGAATGCGGCTTAAGTGAGCATATTGAAGAGAACTCCATTGATTGGTTTGGGTAGAGATCAAGTAGTGGTTTTGCGTCTTCTCCACGAAAACACAAAACCACTACACGATGCACCGGCGCCACCCGCTCCTCCTTCGCCACCAGTAGCCGAGTAGGTACAAATGCCTTTGCCAGCTGCTTTCTATACATGCTGCAATAGCAACTCAAGTATCTTTCCTGCTCCCGCAGTACGCTCAAAGTTTTTTACGGGGGCTAGTCCCACCCACTCACTGCGCACCTGGTTAACTAGCTGCACGTCGAAAGTTGCCGTGTTTTGCCGTTGGCTAGCCATTACCACGGCGATAGCGGTTTTGAGCGCGGCCGCTTTCACCCGAATGGTATAGGCAGCGTACCGGGCCGGGTGGAGGTGCACATACCTATCAGCTAGTACACCCCACTGCAGAACCCAATCGGCCTTGTCGGAAAGCGTGATGCAGCGGTAATGCGGCGCTGTGCCCAAGAGGTACTGCCTGAAGCGCTCGGGCGTGAGCAGTGCCCGCTCCTGTAAATGGGCAATAACTTCCTGGGCCAGTTGCGCCGGGGCCAAAGGGCCAACGTACAGGTCCATTTGGGAGGTGCCAAGGGTGAGCAGGTCTTGCCGGATACAAGGAATCGGGGTTGCACAGTTTGCTTTAATGTAGGCCACAATGTGGCCCAGGTGGTGCTTGAGCGGGTGGAAGAGAATCGGTTTGGGGAGCTCTTGGGAAAACATACCTACTAGCCTGACGTGGTATACCTGCTTTTTATCCTGCTTCGCTTGCTCGCATACTACCCAAAAAGATGCAAACAGGCTGGGTTAGGGTATACTGGTTTCCGGCGCGTGAGGATTAGGCAACAGTGGTATGGCTTAATTTTAGCGCTAGCCGGCCAGAAGCTTTCGTGCAAGCAAATAGTATCCTAACTTTGCCCTTTCTCTTATATCAAGCATCCCATGGCACAGCATTACAACACTCCGTCCGCTATTCAAATCGTAGATTTTAATCCGTTTTACGCCAAGGCGTTTTATGACCTGAATCACGAGTGGATCTCGAAGTATTTTGTGATGGAAGATGCCGATGTCAAATCGCTGAGCGACCCGCAAGGCTATATCATCCACAAGGGCGGTCACATCCTGATCGCGCTTTTTAACGGAGAGCCGGTAGGCGCCTGTGCTTTGCTAAATGATGGTGAAGGTGTGTTTGAGTTGGCTAAAATGGCTGTGGCACCCAAAATGCAGGGAATGAAGATCGGGAAGATGCTCGGCGAGGCTGCTATTGACAGGGCCAAGCGTGCTGGCGCAAAGATGGTATACCTGGTCTCGAACCGCCGCCTTACGACTGCCCTCAGCCTATATACCCGCCTGGGCTTTGTGGAAGTGCCCCTGCCACCTAGTATTTACGAACGGGCCGACATTAAGATGGAACTGGCGCTTGCCTAGCTTGCGGCATAAATACCTGCAGTAGCCATACCGGTAGCCGCTGTTTGACATGCGCTGTGCAAATGGTTTATGTTAGGCTCAAGAGTGCTTCCTGATCCATACTGGCAATGCCTTCTGTCATCCAGCAGTCTTTGTATGTGCCCTTGCGCTGCTTGCAAAGAATGAACATATACACCTCTTCCTGGCCGTCGCGTCCCTCTATCACCACCAGTTGGTAAGCGGTATTGTCTGTTACAACCAACTGGCCTTTTTTGCATTTTCTGAAGTTTAGCATAGACTGGTAGGCCGGGTCCCGGACCAGCACCCGGAGGTGGCTGAGCGGGCCAATGCGGAGCTTGTTCTTGGGCGATGAGAAGTTAAAGACAGTAATCACCCCGCTGTCGCTTTGGTCGTTCTGCTGCAGGGCCTTCAACTGAATCTGCACGACCTGCTGCGGTGTAAGTGCTTTGTTTGGTTTTATATGTGTCCATTTAGAGGAAGCGTGTGCAATGGCATCGGGCATGGCGTAGGTTGTTTGCTGGCGTTCTCCTAAAGAAGGCATCGCCGGAAAACGTAGCCAGAAGAGGTACAGGAGTGTTAGTCCCAATGCCAGCATCACAAAATCGAACACCTTATCTCTCGCTCTCATAGCAATATGTACTTTGTTGAGGCACACATAGTTGTGTAGATGGCTGATTTTGAAGTGTACCTAGATTTAGGAAGGGTGAACCGGATTGTAAGTAAACAAAGCGGACCTGTTGCGTATAGAACCGCTAGTGCAACCGCTATGAGAGATCCCCTTACCCGACATGTAAAACAAGCCATTGGCAAACTAAGGCGTCAGCCCGTGGTGCAGCGGCTGCGGGAACGGCACCCGCGGCTGGTGCAGTTTGCCATCGACCGCTTTGCTACCAGCGAGTTTGTGGGTTTGCCACTCACGCTAATCTTCCTGGCTTTTGTGGGCAACAGTTTGCTGCTGTCTGAACTGACGGAAAGCGTGCTGGATGCGGAATGGATTGTGACACTGGACAAAAAGTTTACTGCCATGCTCTACAAGATGCGCTCTGATGCGCTGAGCCAGTTGCTGTATGGCTTCACGCAGTTAGGCGAGCGAGAGGCGGTATTCTGGATTGGAGGCCTGGTATCGGCACTTTTCCTATACCACCGCAGGTACATCACGCTGTTTTCCTTTTGGTTCATGATGGCGGGCGTTGGCCTCTCTACCCGGTACAGCAAAACCTTTATCAGCAGGGAGCGCCCCGAAGATGTGGCGTATTACGCTGTGGAGCACTTCTCTTTCCCGAGCGGGCACGCCACCACGGTTATCGCGCTTTATGGGCTGCTGGCTTATATTACGTACAGGCACTACCATCAACACCCGTATCGGGAGGTGCTGCTATGGCTGGCTGGAATACTGATCATCCTTGTTGGCTTTAGCCGGATATACCTTGGGGTGCACTACTTGTCAGATGTGCTGGCGGGTTTCCTGCTGGGTGGCCTCTGGCTGTTAGTAGGTATAAGCCTGGTGGAGGTGCTGGCTTACCACAGAAAAAAACGCCGCAACGTAAAATATTAACCACATCCTTTCAGAGGTTTTACGCGTACCTGAACTATATATAAATATATGAAAGATAAAATATATAAGCTTAGCCTATGTCTTGCCCTGCTCTGTGGGGTATGGGCAATCAGTGCACCGCCGGCCTACAGCTATAGCATCCTGACGCACCAGGCCGTGGTAGATGCCGCCTGGGAGAAAAGCCTGCAGCCCTTGCTGAAACACCGCTATCCGGGGGCTACGGCCGATGAATTGCAGCAAGCCCATGCGTACGCCTATGGTGGGGCTATTGTGCAGGACATGGGCTATTTTCCCTTTGGCAGCGTGCTTTTCACAAACCTTACCCATTATGTCCGGAGCGGCGATTTTGTGACTAACCTGATCCGGGCCTCCACCACGCTGGATGAGTATGCCTTTTCGCTGGGTGCCCTGGCCCACTACAATTCCGATATTTACGGTCACCCTATCGCTACCAACAAGGCGGTTGCGCTGGTATACCCTAAATTAAAGCAAGCGCATGGCCAAGAGGTAACGTATGCCGAGGATCCGGTGTCGCATGTCAAAACAGAGTTTGGGTTTGATGTGCTGCAAGTGGCCCGTGGTAACTACGCCTCAGAGGAATACCAGCGTTTCATCGGGTTTAAAGTCGCGGACAAGTCCCTGGAAAAAGCCTTTGTCGAGACCTATGGCCTTGAGTTGAGGGATGTGTTCCTGAGCCTGCCCATGGCCATTGGGAGTTACCGCTATACCATCCGGGGCATCTTCCCGGACCTGACCAAGGCCGCCTGGCAAGCAAAGCAGTCAGAGATACAGGAGGCCAGGCCAACGGTTACCCGGCAGGGCTTTATCTACCGCATGAGCCGCAACAGCTACCACGAAGCGTGGGGGCGCGACTACGAACGGCCGGGCTTGTTTACCCGATTGGTGGCCTGGGTTATTCGGGTGCTGCCCAAGTTAGGACCGCTCAAGCCGCTTGCCTTCACACCTCCCACGCCCGAAGCGGAAGAGCTTTTTTACAAAAGCTTTAACACCACAGTAGACAACTATAGCGCGCACCTAAACCACATGGAGCGGCAGGAACCGAAGCTTCGGAACATGGAGTTAGACACCGGCAAGCCTACCAAGCGGGGCACTTATGCCTTGGCGGACGAGACGTATGCAGAACTGTTGAAGAAACTGGCGAAAAGAGATTTTAAGGACATGTCGCCGGACCTCCGCGAGAACCTGCTGACTTTTTATGCCGGCGCCAAGGCCGCGGTCCCATCCAAAGACAAGAAGGAGGCTGAGAAGGCCGCCAAAGAATGGGAAGAGACAAGCGCTTACCTGCTCAAGTTAAAATCCGTGCAACTTTAACGAGAATGGTGCCATGGTTTCTTGTACTCGTTTTAGACTGTAAGCAGTATCAGGCGACAGGCTGTTTTAACCTGGCTGCAGGCACTCAGCGCTAAAAATTTACGCTTAGGTGTAACTATATTGCGTTATAATCGATAAAATATAGCGGGGCTCCTTCTTGGGCGGAACGCGTGATGGCAGGACCCTAAAATTGTATTTTAACTTAAGCAGAGTAAAACCATGGAAAACAACCTAAATAATAAATCAGCACAATCCAGTTCACAGTCAAGAACCGGTTCTTCACAGAATTCAGCTAATACCAGCAACAGCTCAGCGCAAGGTAGAAGCAGCCAGCAGGCAACATCCGGCAGTGATAGTATGAAGAACATTCAGGATAAGCTGCAGCAGTACTCTGGCCCGATTGCCAAGAAGATAAGCAGCCTGACAACCACCCAAAAAGTTGTGGGAGGTTCTTTGTTGGCGCTAGGTGCGGGCTGGATGGCCATGAGCACAAAAAACAAGAACAAGCTGAAAAGCAAAGCAAATGACTTGACAGCTAATGCGAAGCACAAAATGAGCTCTAAGAAGTCCGATCAACCGTCTTATAGCAGCAACGCCAACAGAAGCGGAAGTTCTTCTATTGACGCTCGTGTAAAATAGAATTGAGCTAGCAAGCTGCTTAGGCAGTAAGCACAGAAACAGCAAAGCCAGGCATGTATGTGTCTGGCTTTGCTGTTTCTGTGCTCTTCTGTTTCATGCTTTTGCCACAAGCATTACTGGCGTAGTTCCGTAGTACAGGTAGATTATACCAGGCTCACCTCTAACTCTAAACTCTATGAATGAAAAAATAAGGCTTCAGTTTGATGAAAAGCAAAGCAGAAACCCTGAGGGGAAGCATGTGCGCAATGGTCTTTCCACGGCTTTGCGCACGGGCAATAGCCTGTGGCTGAGTTGTGATGAGCGCATCACCATCGAACGCCTCACCCTGAACAGCGAAGGGGAATTCGGCAATCACAAATCGTTCGACCTGAGCGATTTTATAGAGTTGCCCGGCGGCAATACCGAAATCGACATTGAGGGTATGGCTTTGGCGGGGCATTATATATGGATCATCGGGTCGCATAGCCTGAAGCGCAAGAAGCCGCACAGCCACGACCCGGTGCCAAAGCAGATCAAGAGCCTGGCAAAGATCAAAAACGACCCTAACCGCTACCTGCTGGCGCGTATTCCGGTAGCCGTAGACGAGGCAACCAATGAGTACACACTCCTGAAAGAGTGCAAACACCCGGACCAGCCAGATAGGATACTGCGGGCGGCACAGCTGCGGGGCACCACTACCAGCAGCCTGCTAACCGATGCCCTGCAAAACGATGAGCACATCGGGCCTTTCCTGGCTATACCCAGCAAAGACAATGGCCTGGACATAGAGGGGCTGACGACCAGTGACGACCGCATATTTATCGGGCTGCGCGGGCCGGTGCTCCGGGGCTGGGCCATTGTGCTGGAGATCGAAACCGAGGAGGATGAACAGGGCACGCTGCACCTGAAGCAGCTCACCAAGCAGCATCCTTACAAAAAGCACTTCCTGCACCTGCAGGGCAAAGGTATCCGGGAACTGCGCATCTTCGGAAACGATATGTACATCCTGGCTGGCCCTACTATGGATCAGGACGGTGTGATTGCGATGTACCGCTGGCCAGGCGCGCTCACTAACACAGCGGAAGAATCAATGGTGCACAAAAAGGATTTGGAGCGCCTTTGCGAAATTCCGCACGGCACAGGAGCGCACTCAGGCAAGGACAAGGCCGAAGGCCTGGCCATACACGACGACAAGCACGTCTTGGTTGTGTTCGACAGCCCAATAGACGAGAGGCTGATAGGGGAAAACGGCGTACTGGCCGATATCATCCAGGTAGTGTCGTAACCTTAGCAGGCTTGGCGGGCTATATAAGTGTAAATCAAAACGGAAGACAAGATGAACAACATACTAACAGCTGTTGCAGGCGGCCTGGCAGGCGCCTGCGTCGTGACGGCGGTGCACGAGGCAATGAGAAGAGTGAACCCGGACGCGCCGCGAATGGATGTGCTGGGCATGCGCTCTATCTCTAAACTAATGCAAAAAGCAGATTTGGAGCCACCGCAGGATCAGGATAAACTCCATACGTGGGCACTGGTAGGCGACGTGGTTTCTAACTCTTTATACTATAGTCTGGCGGGCACAGGCAAAAGCGCCTGGTGGCGCGGAGCCGTATTGGGGGCCGCTGCCGGAGCGGGTGCCGTACTGCTGCCGGGGCCGTTAGGCTTAGGCGAAAAGCCAAGCAACAAGACCACCGAAACGCAGGTAATGGCAATAGGGTACTATCTGCTGGGCGGGCTGGTGGCTGCGGCTGTGGGGTATGCACTCAGCGAAGCAGAAGAAAAATAAAATCTATTTGCAGCAAAACAGCAGCGGGAACCATATCCATGGTTCCCGCTGCTGTTTTTATACTGAATTTGTGTACTATTCTTCGCTGTCTATGGGAGGCGTAGTGGTACTACTGGGCGTTTCATTGGGAGGCATTGCCTGGTTTTCTGCCGTATCCAGAGGGCTTACGTTTTCGTTGGTGCTCGTGCCCGTTCCCATGCCATTCAATTCACCGTCTACTTCGCTGGCGGAAGTTTCGGTGTCTACGCCGGTTGTGGTCTCGCTAGAGCAGCTGGCAAGTCCTCCGCCGGTTAAAATTGCTGCTGTTAGCACTGCTACATATGTTTTTTTCATCAGTTTCTGGGTTTTAGGTTGCTTACAACTTCTCTTGTACGTGCCAGCCAGGCTTTTTGGTTAAAGTAGAGTTGGCGCATGCCAGAATCAGGCCCAGGTGCCGGGTTCGTTCCCGCTCAGGAATTCGAGACAGCCTGGGACAGGTACTCCGTCTTGGCGGCCTCCAGTTCTGTAAAGATTTCCTCACGCTGTGCCCGAAGGTGTAGTACCAGGTTCTGCCGCTTTACAAACTGGCGAAGCAGGAGCCAGTGGGCCTGTGTATGGCGCAACACGCTCCAGTAGTGCAAAACATAAAAACCGCTCAGGGGCAGGCTCAGGAAGTACAGGGTAGCCTCGGGCCAGGGGACGGGTAGGAATTGGCGTACGAGCCATACCTCCAACAGATAAAAGAGCGGAAAAGAAAAGATGCCCACCGTTAGCATGATCGGGGCAAACCACTCCTCTTCTTTCGTAACGGCCCGTGCCACCTTGGAGGGTATGATGTAAGGGATATAGTTGTGCAGCAGCCCAAACAAGTAAACCGGGAAGCCCAGGGTCAGGTAGAACAGCTGCAACAGGCTTTGGCGCAGCACCTTTTTGTGGCGCATACCCATAATCTCGTCTTTTAGGCGCAGGCGCTTGAGTTGCAGCATGTACTCGTTCAGCTTGTGTTTGAACGCTGCCACGCGCTCAGGCTCTTTCTGGCTGAAATAGTAAATGCCGTTGATGATAGCCTTGGTCAGCAAAAATTCGCGCACATGCTGCGGGGCATCCGATGGCACGGTAGCCAGTAGTTGTTCTTTGTAAACATCCTCGATGTGGCGGGCCAGCATGTCCTCTTCATCGGTAGGGGTATGGATGATCAGTTTCTCGAGCCGTTCCCGGATCTCCTCGGTGAGGGCAACTGCTGTCTGGTGCCCGTTCTGCCTGTACTCGTCCACATAGGCTGCTACCTCAATCGGTTCCCCCACGTTTACAAACACATTGCTAAGGAAGCGGCTGGGGGCAGAGTAATTCAGGCCGACAGGCAGTATTTTTATACCCAGTGCGTCGGTTGCCTCGGCACTTAGGGCAATGCGGGCCGTACCTGTTTTTATCTTGCGCAGGCGGCGCTGGTTAAAGCTGTTGCCCTCCGGGAAAATGAGTAAGGTTTTGCGCTGCTGCAACGCCCGAAAGCTTTCGGCAAAGGCCTCTTTGTTGCTGAAGGGCGCCTCCGGGTTGTCCTCGCGGCGGTGAATCGGGATCAGGTGCATTTGGCGGAGCATCCAGCTCTGGAAAGAGGAGCCAAACACAGTGCTCTTGGCGATGAAGAAGACAGGCTGCCGCAGCAAGGATGCGATCACGATCGGGTCCATGAACGTGTTCGGGTGATTGGACACCACCAGCAAGGGCCCCTTTGTTTGCATCGCGGCTCTGTTGCGCACCTCAAACCGGCGGAAGAAGACCCAAAGGCCCACTTGGTAGAGCAGTTTAAGGATGGCGTACAGCATAAGGGCAGCAGGTCTCGAAGAATAGTTAATTACCTATGTTTCTGGAGAGCAATATAGGCATTTTCGCCACAGTGCCTGCGGTTAAGCGCAACGGATATGGTGGAATAACTTTGAGGAGTATAACCTGTGGGTTAAGCCTCCACCGACACCAGCCACTCGTATGCCGAGGTCAGGTCCTCGAAAACCTGCACCTGGAAAGTAGGCGGAAAGCTGGCTTTTTTCAGGAAGGAATACAGTTGCTTCGTGGCTTTCTCGTCGAAACTCCTGATGATGGCAAACCGCTTGAGCGGGAGTTGAGTAAAATCCTCCGCTAGTACCTTCAGCGACCACTCCAGATCCTCGGGGCTGAGTGCAGGCAGCAGGCGCCTGTCTGAAATGGCATACGGGATGTTCATGGCGCGCACATAGTGCATGATCATCTCCACCGCTTCGCGATACTCCTGACTATTGCATCCGCAATACCACTGACTCACCAAAACCCGGTGTGCTGCATAGTATTCTAGATGCAGGTAGGGAGCGTTGAAAAGAACCATAGGGGGTGGTTTTATAGGTATTTACATATACTAATATTAAGAATAAAACTTCAGGTAGCCAACTTTTTTACTCGTTATTACTGCTGTTTGAATCAGAAAATCAGCCTGTTGAGATTATCTTGTGGTGTGAGCTGCCTGTTTTAAAAAGTGACGAAGTGCAAAACCCGCCAGCTTGTGCGCTATTACTAGCATACTAGCTGGCGGGTTTTGCCTGTACTGCGTTGCAGAAAACTTATTTGGTACGGAGCGTATTGGCATTGCTGCCGTCTAGCTTGCGGGTTTCTTCCTCGGTTTTGGCAGCAGCGTTCCCACCTTCCTCCTTGCCCTCAAAGCCCCTTTCGATAATGTCTGTTTCCGCTTTTTTCATGTGCGTGAGCGGCTCCGGGTTCTCGTCGGGCAGGCGCTTGCTCTCATCGGCATTCGTGATGATCTCATCATTCTTAGGTGTTTCCATGTTCTTCAGTTGTTAAGGTATAATGCTGTTTACGCAATCCGGGTACTTTGTGTGCGGAGGCTATGAAAACCGATACGCGGCGTAATGGGGTATAAACTGGATCTTGATAACCCCATTCCGCCGGAGGGGTATAAGAGAAGCGAGTGGCTTATTAATAAAATGGCAAAAAAAGCATCCTTTATTATAGTTATGCGCCTTGCAGGCCACTAATTTTCAAATAGAGCAATTTTCCTTTTGCCTACTTTAACATTTTGCCTTAACTTCGGGCAATTTACACATACCGATCCAAATGCCTAAAGACAACAGTATCAAATCCGTTCTCATTATTGGTTCTGGTCCTATCATTATCGGCCAGGCCTGCGAATTCGACTATTCCGGCTCTCAGGCCGCTCGCTCCCTTAGAGAAGAGGGTATTGAGGTAATACTTATCAACTCCAACCCGGCAACGATCATGACTGACCCTGTCACGGCAGATCATGTGTACTTAAAACCGTTGGAGAAGAAGTATATCATTGAGATTTTAGAGAAGCACCAGATTGACGCAGTGTTGCCTACCATGGGTGGCCAGACGGCGCTTAACCTCGCCATCGACTGCGACAAAGCCGGTATCTGGAAGAAGTATGATGTAAAAATCATCGGCGTGGACATCAAGGCGATTGAGACGACCGAGGACCGTGAGGAGTTCCGCTTGAAAATGCTGGAGCTTGGCGTGAACGTGTGCAAGGGCGAGACGGCCACCTCTTTCCTGGAAGGTAAGGAGATTGCGCAGGAAATCGGCTTCCCGCTGGTTATCCGCCCGTCGTTTACGCTGGGTGGCTATGGCGGTGGCTTCGTGAACACGCCTGAGGAGTTCGACGCGGCCCTGACCCGTGGTCTGCATGCCTCGCCAACGCACGAGGTATTGGTGGAGCAAAGCATTATGGGCTGGAAAGAGTATGAACTGGAACTGCTCCGCGACAACATCGGAAACGTGATCATCATCTGCTCCATCGAGAACTTTGACCCGATGGGCGTGCACACCGGCGACTCGATCACAGTGGCCCCGGCCATGACCCTGCCCGACACGGTATACCAGCAAATGCGCGATTTGGCCATCAGGATGATGAACGGCATCGGGCAGTTTGCAGGCGGCTGTAACGTGCAGTTCTCCGTGAACCCTGAGGACGACACCATCATCGCCATCGAGATTAACCCGCGTGTTTCCCGTTCTTCGGCGCTGGCCTCCAAGGCAACAGGCTACCCGATCGCGAAGATTGCGGCGAAGCTGGCCATCGGGTATAACCTGGACGAGCTGAAAAACGCCATCACCAAAACCACCTCAGCTTATTTCGAGCCTGCGCTGGACTACGTGATCGTGAAGATACCGCGCTGGAACTTCGACAAGTTCCCGGGTGCTGACCGCAAGCTGGGCCTGCAGATGAAGTCGGTGGGTGAGGTGATGGGCATTGGCCGCACCTTCCAGGAGGCGCTGCAGAAGGCCTGCCAGAGCTTGGAGATAAAGCGAAACGGCATCGGCGCGGACGGCAAGGAGAAGACCAACTACGACGAGCTGATTTATAGCCTCGCCAACCCAAGCTGGAACCGTTTATTCAGCATTAAAGATGCCATGCGCATCGGTATACCTACCAGCACCATCCAGAAACTCACAAAAATCGACCCATGGTTCCTGAACCAGATCGAGGAGCTGGACGTGATGGAAAAGGAAATAGAGAAGTATAGCCTGGCCACCATACCGGCAGAGTTGCTGCGCGAGGCCAAGGTGAAAGGCTACGCCGACCGCCAGATTGCGCACCTGCTGCGTTGCAAAGAGAGCGAAGTGCACAGCGTGCGCACGGAACTAGGCATCAAGCGGGTATACAAAATGGTGGATACCTGTGCGGCTGAGTTCGAGGCCAACACGCCATACTACTACAGCACCTTCGACGGGGAAAACGAGAGCATGGTATCTGACCGGAAGAAAGTGGTAGTGCTTGGTTCCGGCCCTAACCGCATCGGGCAGGGCATCGAGTTTGACTACAGCTGCGTGCACGGCGTACTGGCGGCGAAAGAGAGCGGCTACGAAACCATCATGATCAACTGTAACCCTGAGACGGTTTCGACAGACTTCGATATCTCAGATAAGCTGTATTTCGAGCCAGTGTTCTGGGAGCATATCTACGACATTATCCTGCACGAGAAGCCGGAAGGCGTGATTGTGCAGCTAGGTGGCCAGACGGCCCTGAAGCTGGCGGAGAAGCTGGAGCGTTTCGGTATCAAGATCTTCGGAACAAGCTATCAGGCCCTGAACCTGGCGGAAGACCGCGGCTCGTTCTCGGCACTGCTCCGCGACCTGAGCATTCCATACCCGCCGTTTGCGGTAATCGAGACGGCAGAGGAGGCCCTGCAGCTGAGCAAGGAGCTGAGATTCCCGCTGTTGGTGCGCCCAAGCTATGTGTTGGGTGGCCAGAACATGAAGATCGTGATCAACGAGAAAGAGCTGGAGTCGCATGTGATCGACCTGCTGAAGGATCACCCGGGCAACAAGGTGCTGCTCGACCACTTCCTCGACAACGCCATAGAGGCCGAGGCCGACGCGATTTGCGACGGCGAGGACGTATATATCTGCGGTATTATGGAGCACATCGAGCCGGCCGGTATCCACTCCGGAGACTCTTATGCGGTGCTGCCTCCGTTTGACCTGAGTGAGAACGTGCTGAACCAGATCGAGGAGTACACCAAGAAGATTGCAGTGGCCCTGCAAACTGTTGGCGTAATCAACATCCAGTTCGCGATCAAGAACGAAACGGTATACATCATCGAGGCGAACCCGCGTGCCTCACGCACCTTCCCGTTCATTGCCAAGGCCTACCGCGAGCCATACATCAACTACGCGACCAAAATCATGCTGGGCGTGAACAAGGTGAAGGACTTTACCTTTAACCCGTATAAGCACGGGTATGCCATCAAGGTGCCGGTGTTCTCTTACAACAAGTTCCCGGAAGTGAACAAGGAACTGGGGCCAGAGATGAAGTCCACGGGCGAGGCGATTTACTTTATCGATGACTTGCAGGACGATTACTTCACGCAGGTTTACTCAGAGCGTAACCTGTATCTGAGCAAGTAAGCTTCGAGGCATAAATCACAAGCAGCGCCCTTCCCTAAAATGGAGGGCGCTGCTTTTTATAGTGCCCGCCTCTCGTGGTGGAACTAAGCACCTCCGGGCTGCATTTCAAAACTATACTCCCTATCTTTGCAGGAGTCGGCCAATACGGCAGGTAACAATCTTCTGGCAACAGAGTTGTAAAGGAAGGACAGGTACTGTTTTTGCAGTCAGCCACTATGAAATAACGCATTCTTATGATCAAGTATATATTAACCACCATTCTCATCATTTACCTTATTCGCCTGGTCGCGCCTTTTTTGTTCAGGTGGCTGCTGGCGCTGTTCGTGAAGAAAAGCATCCGCAACGGTACATTTTTCAACATGAACCCCCACCAACAGCAGCGGCAGCACAGCAATGGCAGCAGCAGCCAGCATACCCACACCAAGAGCGGCGTAAAGATAGATTACATACCCGAGCAGCCGGAGCGCAAGGATTTCAACGGCGGGGAATACGTGGATTATGAAGAAGTAAAATAAAACTGTTAACTTTCAACCTCTATTGTTCTGAGGTTTTTGAAAGACATGACAACCACTTCCTTTGATTTCAAGCGCGATGTGCTCCCGCACCTGATCGCTGTTCTTATTTTCCTGCTCCTGACGGCGGCTTATTTCTCGCCGGTGCTTTTCCAAGACAAGGGCCTGGCCCAGCACGACATCCTGCAGTTTAAGGGTGGGGCCAAAGAGATACAGGACTACCGCGCCGCCACCGGCGAGGAGGCCCTCTGGACCAACTCCATGTTTGGCGGCATGCCCGCTTACCTTATTCAAACGCACTTCCCCGGCGACTGGGCCGGCTATATCCATGACGTGCTGACGTTTAACCTGCCAGCACTGGCGGGTAACATTTTCATCACGCTGCTCTGTGCCTATATTTTGCTGGCCGCCATGGGCATGAGTGCCTGGTTGGCCATTGTGGGGGCTGTCGCCTTCTCCTTCACCTCCTATAACTTTATTATCCTGGAGGCAGGCCATAACACCAAATCCCTGACGATTGCCTACATTCCGATGGTGCTGGCGGGCTTGATCTATGCGCTGCGCCGCAACCTGTGGGTAGGTGCCGCGCTTTTTGCCGTGGGCCTGGCCATGAACCTGCACTTCAACCACCTGCAGATGACCTACTACATGCTGCTGCTGGTGCTGGTGTTTGCCGTGGTGGAGGTGATCTACGCCATCAAGGAGGGCACTTTTTCCGAGTTACTGAAACGGGGTATGGTGCTGCTAGTGGCAGCGGTGCTGGCTGTTGGCGTAAACTTCGGCCGCCTTTATACCACTGCCGAGTACAGCGAGCACAGCATCCGGGGCAAGTCGGAGCTGACGCAGCCAAACAGCGGGCAGGATGTGGGCAGCGGCCTCGACCGTGAGTATGCCTTCAACTGGAGCTATGGTATTGGCGAAACCATCACCCTGCTGATTCCTGACTTTTATGGCGGGAGCTCCAGCGCCCCGCTCAGCACCGACTCCGAAACGTATAATGCCTTCGTGAAGATGGGCGTGCCGCCTGTGCAGGCCGAGCAGATGATGCAGCAGGGCCTACCCATGTATTGGGGCGCGCAGCCCATGACGAGCGGGCCGGTGTATGTGGGCGCCATCGTGTGCTTCCTGTTTGTGCTGGGCCTCTTTATCGTGAACCGCCGCTGGACAAGCTGGCTGGTGGCCGGCACCATTCTCTCCATTATGCTGGCCTGGGGCAAGAACTTCGAGGCGTTCAACTATTTCATGTTCGATCACTTCCCGCTCTACAACAAGTTCAGGGCAGTGGCCTCGGCGTTGGTGATTGCCCAAATCACGATGCCTTTTCTGGCTATCCTGGCCCTTTGGAAGTTGTTGCGCGAGCGCGATACAATCAAGGACCTGGACAAGAAGCTCCTGATTTCGGGGGGTATCACAGTGGGCATCTGCTTGCTGGTATGGCTTTTTGCGGGCAGCGCCAGCTTTACGTCCGACACAGACCAGCGCCTGATCCAAGCGCAGTTCCCGATTGATGCCATCCGGGCCGACCGCGAGGGTATGATGCGCTCCGACGCCTTCCGCTCGCTGGTGTTTATCCTGCTGGCGGGTGGTGTGCTTTACTTCTATCTGAAAAACAAGCTCTCGGCCACTGTGGCCATTGCAGGGGTTGGGGTGCTGACTCTTGTGGACCAATGGGCTGTAGACAAGCGTTACCTCAACAACAACGACTTCCAGGCGCAGGTAGTGGAAAACTATTTCCAGCCAACGCCTGCCGACCAGCTGATCCTGCAAGACAAAGACCTGAGTTATCGCGTGATCAACCTGCCAAACCCTTTCAACGACGCCCGCACTTCCTACTTCCATAAATCCATTGGAGGCTACCATGGTGCCAAATTGCGCCGTTACCAGGATGTGATCGACCGCCATATCTCTCAGAACAACCTGGAGGTATACCGCATGCTGAACACGCGCTACGCCATCACCGGAGATTCAAAACAACCAGTGCAGCGGGTGCCGGGTGCTTTGGGCAATGCCTGGTTTGTGGAGGAAGTAAAGCCTGTGCAGTCGCCGGATGAAGAGCTGGAGGCACTTACCATGTTTGACGCAGGCGCAACCGCCGTGGTGGACATAACCAAATTCCCGGTAGAGCGGCGCAATTACGTTGCTGAGATTGGCACGATTAACCTGACCGAGTACCAGCCAAACTACCTGAAGTATGAGTACACCGCCAAGGAAGAAGCTTTGGTGGTATTCTCCGAGATTTATTATGCCGACGGCTGGCAGGCTTACCTCGATGGGCAGCCGGTAGACCATTTCCGGGCAAACTATATTCTGAGAGCGATGGAAGTGCCGGAGGGCAAGCACACCATCGAGTTTAAATTCGCGCCGAAGGCCTATACTTTAGGAAACACCGTTTCTTTGGTGTCTTCTATCCTGCTGGTGCTGGTAATTGCGGGCGCTATGGTATATGCAGTGAAGAAAAATCCGGTAGCCGAACCTGTGGCCGAGAAAGTTTAGGGGCTGGCTCTGAGTCTGATTTCAACATTTATACAGAAAGCCCCGGCGCATTGCCGGGGCTTCTTTTTTAGAGCGTATGGAAACACCCCTGCAACAGCTCCAGGATTCCTTATTGGATGAACAGGAGTTAACGCTATATATCAAGCGCGAGGACCTGCTGCACCCGACAATCTCGGGGAATAAGTGGCGCAAGCTGAAGTATAACCTGCAGGAGGCCACGCGACAGGTGCATCATACCCTGCTTACGTTTGGCGGGGCCTATTCCAACCACATTGCGGCCACTGCAGCGGCGGGGCAGGAGTTTGGGTTTGGCACCGTCGGCATTATCCGGGGCGAGGAGCATCTGCCGCTCAACCCGACGCTGCAATTCGCTGTGTCCTGTGGCATGCAGCTGCAGTACATCTCCCGGGAGCAATACCGCCGGAAAGACGAACTGGCTTTTCTACAGAAGTTATCAAAGCAGTACAAACAGCCCTACATCCTACCCGAGGGCGGCACTAACAGCCTGGCAGTTAAAGGCTGCATTGAGATTGTACAGGACATTGCTGTGGACTATGATTACATCTGCTGCGCGGCAGGCACCGGCGGCACGGCGGCAGGCTTTATAGCTGGATTAAAAGGTGAGAAGCAGGTGCTGATTTTTCCGGCCCTGAAAGGCGGTGACTTCCTGAAAAAAGATATTGAGCAGCTTGTTTATACCTACTGCGGTCAGGAGTTTGGCAATTGGAGCCTCATCACCGGCTACCATTTCGGAGGCTATGCGAAGGTAAAACCCGAGTTGCTGGCATTCATGCAAGCCTTCCAGGAGCAGCACGACATCCCGCTGGAGCCCATTTATACTGGTAAAATGCTTTTCGGCCTCTTCGACCTCATTGGGCAGGGCTACTTCCCCAAAGGCAGCCGCATCGTGGCCATCCATACCGGCGGCCTGCAGGGCAACGCCGGCTTTAAGCAGCGGTTGGGTGTGGAGGTATAGTCACTTCACAGGCCTGAATATCCATTTCTTTAACTGCCAGCTAAGGCCAGTAGCTCCGAAGGCAAACACGACAAATAGCACGCTCATCAGGAAACGGCCGGTTTCGTTTTCGCTGGTGATGGTGGTGATAAACGCTTGCTGCAGCACGAGCAACAGCCCAAACACACGCGCCGGAAGCGGTATGCGCTTCTGCAGCAAAGCCCTAGCGCCGAAAAAATACATGGGGTAGAGGAGTGCTACAATCAGCGTATTATGGAAGAAGGAGAAGAATGGCTTCACGTTTCCCCAGAACAGAAAGAAACGCAACGCTGACATCCTGAAAAAGTAGGACGTGTTGTCGCGCACGAACAGATATAGTTTTGTAAGTGGCGAAGCATCGGCAGGAGGCATTATAATAGGGCCATCGGGAGTTACCAGTATTTCTCTATGGAGATAAATCACTTCGCCTCTTTCATAAGTCTCTACCACCGCAAACGACTGTAGCAGGTACTGGTCCACTACAAGTATAGCTGCAAGCGGGACAAGCACAACGGCCAGCATAAGCATAAGGCGGGCTTTCGCGGAGGGAGCCGCCAAGTAGGCTACGGTGATCAGGTAAGCGAAATAGGCAACAACGGCAATAAAGCCATTCGGGCGAACCAATGCCACAAACAGCAGCACCGGCAGTGCCCAAAGCGATTGTTTAACCGACTCTGCCTTCACGATGAGGTAGAACCCATACATCAGCAAACTGATATAAAGCGATTCCGTCATGAGAAAGGCATGGAAAAGCTGCAGGTCAAACCAGATGATCAACAAAAAAGTAGCAAGGACCGGAGCCAGCATGTTACCTGCCAGTAGCTTTACGGTGCGGTAAAAGAAAATTGTTGCAACCCCCGACAAGATGGTTTGCACTACAATAACAGCTTTTAGCCCGAGTCCCAGCTTAAACAGGAAGGCCAGGAAAAGCGGGTAACCCAGGTATTTGATGTAGTAATTATTAGGGAAGTTAAAGTCATTGGCTATGGACTGGGCGTAATTCAGGTACTCCCAGGTATCATCTGTTGTCCGGACGCCATAACGCCAGAAAAAGAATACATGCAGCACGGCCCAGAACAATGCCAGTGCAACCTGCACTCTCCTTTCGTTTGATTCGCTAACCCCGGCAGGAGGGAATACGGATTGTAACTTATTCGGCATGGTTCCTGTTGATATGGCGTAAAGCTAATATAATTAACCACGCTTTCTTAAAATACCGTTATACATGCCCCTACTCCGTTTTGTGTTCAAGCTTCTCCCCTGGATCCTTATCTTGCTGGCTGGCTTTTTTCTGTGGCGCACCTTCGGGAGCTTTTTTGATAAGCCAGAGGAGAAGAAGGAGCCAGAAGTGGTTGTGAACTATAACACCGTGCTGACCTCGGTGGAGGATCTAGGCAAGATGGAACTGGTGCGCTACAATTTTAAGGATGTGGTGGAGTATGAGAAATCTGTCTCCCGGTTTATACCCAATTCCAAACTGGTGTTGATCGTGTCGGGGGAGGCGGTGGGCTGTGTGGATTTTGCTAAAATCACGCAGGCTGATATTCAGTTTCAGGGCGATACGCTGGTGCAGGTGGCTTTGCCTGCCCCCGAGATATGCTATTACAAGGTAGACCACAGCAAATCCAAGGTGTTCAGCAAGGAGAACACATATTTCCAGGATGCGGATTTGGTAGAGGAGGGGTATAAATACGCCGAGCAGAACGTGAAAAGAGCCGCCCTGAACTCCGGCATCCTGCGCCAAACCACCGAAAACGCCGAGCGCATCCTGAAGCCGATGTTGGAGGAGATCACCGGTCGCCGCGTCGTGCTGGTACCGCAGCGCCGGATACAGAACCCGGGGCCAGTTAGGAAGCGGTAGTTAGTTGGTTATTGTTAATTGCTGATTGTTGCAGGGCTTTGCTGAAGGTTTGACTTTTAGCTAGCTGTATCCAACCACTCCCCTCCTTGGCTTTTTCGAGGGCCCCTACCCCCAGGCGGGGAGTCTGCTTTTCCTTTTTGTGAATGCTTGGCTTCGTAGTTTATGAGGAAGCTAATTTCAATCGGAAAGCCTATCTAATAACAGCAACCTAAACGACTACTAAATGCGGTTGAATGAGGTATAAAACTCCCTCTCCTGTTTTTAGGAGAGGGCTGGGGAGAGGTAAAACTCCCCGCCTGGGGGTAGGGGCCCTCGAAAAAGATAAGGAGGGGCAGGGGGTAGTTTGACCCGGTATCTATAATCAACCGCAATTCTTACGCTTCCAGCCCCTTCAGCGCATCCTGCACCAGGTCACCCTCATACCCCTTGCTCATGAGGAAGTAGGTTAGCTTTTGGCGGCGGGCGAAAGGGTTCTTTTCTTTTTCGGTCGCGTTTTTCTTTTCCAGCAGGTGCAGGAGGTTCTCTTCGTATACCTCCGGGTCAATTTCTTTCATGCCTTGCTTGATGCAGTAGTCGGAGATGCCTTTGCTTTTGAGGCCTTGGGCTATCTTGCGGCGACCCCACTTTTTCAGGCCGTACTTGCCACGCACGTAGCTTTGTGCGTAGCGTTCCTCATCCAGTAGCTTCTCCTGGCCCAGGCGCACGATCAGTTCCTCCACATCGTCCGGCTCCAGACCGTAGGAGAACAGTTTTGTGCGTACTTCCTGCTGCGTGCGCTCCTGGTAGGCACAGTATGCTGCCACCTTAATCAAGGCTTCCTTTGGGGTATAAAACCGCTGTTTCTTTTGTCGCTCCAAATCTCTACGCTTTGTTTTTAGCTAAACATGCTGCCACGGCACAAGGTTCTGAGGGGGCTAAGTTAGGCAAAAGCCCTTTGCAACGAAGCCAAATTACTTTTACGAACCGGCAGGCATTCCCGCTATTATACGATCAAAAGTAGCAATCACGGGGCAAAACCACGACCTTCGCAGCTTTAATCAAACTGAAAGCTAAGATGCTGACGAAAGGAGTTAAGTACATGTTGCTGTCTACGCTTTTCTTCTCGCTGATGAATGTCTGCGTGAAGCTGGTGGCGCATATTCCGGCGGCGGAGGTGATCCTGTTCCGGTCTGTTATTTCGCTCGTGATCAGCTATGCGTATTTGCGGCGGGCAAACGTGAGCGTGTGGGGCAACAACAAGGTGTGGCTGGTGGCGCGCGGGGTAGCCGGGGCCTCAGCGCTCATCCTGTTCTTTAACACGCTGCAGCATATTCCGCTGGCTACGGCGGCAACGGTGCAGTACATGTCGCCTATTTTTTCGGCGGTGCTGGGGCTTTTTATCGTGAAGGAGCGGGTGCGGCCCTGGCAATGGTTCTTTTTCCTGCTCTCGTTTGCGGGCGTGCTGGTGATTGAGGGCGTGGAAACCAGTGTGGATACCTTTTACCTGTGGGTCGGGGTGCTGAGTTCTGTGTTTACGGGCCTCGCTTACGCCATCGTGCGCAAACTCAATACGCAGGAGCACCCCCTGGTCATCATCTTTTACTTTCCGCTGGTTGCGCTGCCGGCGGTGGGCCTTTACGCGCTGTTCCATTGGGTGCAGCCCGAGGGCTGGGACTGGGCACTGCTGCTGCTGGTGGGCTTGCTCACGCAGTTGGGGCAGTATTACATGACGATGTCGTACCAATCCGAAGAAATATCCAAAGTGGCCAGCCTCAACTACATCGGAATCATTTATGCCCTGTTCCTGGGGTATGCGCTTTTCGGAGAGCTGTTTCATGCGGGCGCCTATGCTGGTATGGGACTGGTACTGCTCGGTGTAGTGCTGAATATGCGGTATAAAAACCGGTTGGCGAAGCGGGAGGCACTACATCAGCGAGCACACTAACTTTGCCATTTTACAAGAATTTGCTTTGTAGTATATTCGACAATCCTATCACTGTTAGCCGCACAACGGTTGTTAGCTAAACGTAACAAGGCACGCATATCTACAAGTTAGCGGTAATTTCAACTTATAATAGATGTACAGAATAGGTTTAGCAATAATTATCATAAGCTGGATAGTTTGTTTAAATCCATATGCTGTAATTTTTGCTGGCCCTGTTTTATTGGTTGGACTTGCAGTTGTTTGGTTCTCCAAAACAAGTTGGAAGACTAAGATTTTAACCATGGTCATACCTTTTCTACTATGGTATCCAGGGTTTCTTGCTTTCATGTATTTTGGCTCCAAGCGCATGACACCCGAAACATTCTTAGTCCGAGAAAATTTTAGAGGACAAATCACTTTGATATATAATGAATCATGTGGTCAAACCGTACCTGTGGTTAATGGTAGGTTAGTGTACAGAATACCCGATAACGGTGTCATGATATTAAAGAACGAATTTGAAACAGGCCTTATCGACCACGAATATTACTTTGTAAATGAAAGAGGGGAAAAGGTTAAAAGAATTGAGCCACTAATTCAACAGGACTTCAACGAGGATTATACTCTAGAAAAGAACAATAACGAACCACCTAGAAATAAAGTCGGAATGTTCTTATTGGGAACTGGAGGTGGTAGCACTTTAAAGAACGACAATTACGAATTTCATACTATGGCCGTAAATAGTTGGGATAGTTTAAGGGTTGCGAATAATATGGGAGCTGTTGACAAATTAGTAGATAGCCTGTTATATGAATGTAGAACAAAGAAAAACAACCGCTAACATTGTATAAACATCATGCCACGGCCGACGACCTAGCACGTTGTTTATACGAGACCGTTAGGAAAAACTCAATGAATAGAATTGTTTTGCCCCTTCTCGTCTTTATCTTTTGTTTGACTTCATGTAGTCAGCAGAAAGAAGAAGAAGTATGGCCACATGAACTCTACTGGCAAGCTGTAAGGGGTACGCATCAGGAGATATATTATCTGCCATTAACTATAGAACAGAAAACCAATAACAGTACCTCCACTACTACTTATCGAACACTTTTTGACACTACTACCTATTTCATAAACATAAAGAAGCCAGAGATAGCAGCAATAAACTCTACATATGAAGACCAGAAGCTGTTCAATTTTGTGGAAAATCACAGTATTCCTGTTAATGGAAAAGAGATGGAAGTATACCAATTCTCAACAGCTGATGGAAGTATAGATTTTGGCTCTGAGCATTATTGGAGTGAACAACTTGGTTTCTTCTTTGTCAGAGGAACTTCATGGTCAAATTATAGGGTCTTGCAGTACTCAGATGTGGAAAAGAACAAAGAAGTTTGGCAAATTGTGAAGGCACTTCATCCCAGGATCAAAGATAATCTGCGACTTGCTGGCTCTACAGAAGGAATGGAGCATTTACGGCAGAAGCAGTTCAGAACAA
Source organism: Pontibacter sp. CAU 1760 (assembly GCF_054482735.1). Taxonomy (NCBI): domain Bacteria; kingdom Pseudomonadati; phylum Bacteroidota; class Cytophagia; order Cytophagales; family Hymenobacteraceae; genus Pontibacter; species Pontibacter sp. CAU 1760. The sequence continues at coordinate 34,181 of NZ_JBTLRL010000020.1, read as the reverse complement.
TAGAGTAAATTCCTAACCTCACCCATAAGCCAGCTACGACGCCTTATGGCTAAGTACGTTTGGCAAAATAGCAAAGTATGAATGACAAGTTGAAGTCAATAAGAACAGTAGGAATAGTGCTTATCGTAGTCTCATCTCTTACTATTATATCCAGCCTTATTGGATTACTTTATCTAGTGGACTTTTTAGTTGAAGGAGCAAGTGAATTTGAAGAAGTACCCTATGAGAGTCATATGCTTTCCTACGCAAAACCTATAGCTGTTGTATCTTTAGCTTTAGGCTTGGGGTTCTTTGTTGCAGGAATTTTCATCATGCTCTATAAAAATTGGGCAAGAGTCTTAGCGCAAGTTTTCGCTTTGCTTTACTTGATAAGCCTCTGGTATCAGGCAATTTTCATTGCTCCCTACAACCCTTTTGACAAAGGAGAGTTTGGTGTAGAACATGCTTTCGGAGCTTTACTGTGGTCTGTTCCTATCATTCTGCTTATTCGGTATTTGAGCAGAGAAAAAGTAAAATACCACTTTGCCTAACCCAGTACATAAGCTAAACTCTGCTTCGCATTGCTCACTTTATGCCCAAAACGTTAATCTCCCCCTCACTTAAACAATCTACCCCATTTCCTGCGTTATAAAATCACTACTGAAACAAGTCTAGTATAAACCCTTTCCCCAGACCCCATGCGTTACGCTTACCTGTTCTTGCTGCTGCTTTTGCTGCCTGCCGCCACGATGGCCGGGGTGCTGCATGGGCGCATCACCAACGAGCAGGGGCAGGGGCTTCCGTTTGCCAGCATCTACATCAAGGAAACTGCCAGCGGCACCGCCTCCAACGACGAGGGGCTTTACCAACTGCAACTAAGCCCCGGCTCCTATACCCTCGAGTTTAAGTATGTCGGCTACCGGGCCCGCTTCGAGACGGTGACGGTGGGCGAGGGCAGCCAGGAACTGAACGTGCAGCTACAGCCCGAAGTCCTGAACCTGAAAGAGGTGGTGGTGCGAGCCGCCGACGAAGACCCGGCCTACGGCATCATGCGCAAGGCCATCCGGCTGCGCAAGTACCACCAAAACGAGGTGAATGCCTGGCGCGCGCGGGTGTACATGAAAGGCGTGTACCGCCTGGACAAAGTGCCGCCCAAGGTGCTGGGTATTAAAGTGGTGGACGTGGACACAGGCATTGTATACCTGTCGGAGTCGGTGTCGGAGCTGAGCTTTAAGAAGCCCAACAAGATAAACGAGCGCATGATCTCGAGCAAGGTGAGCGGCCAGAAAAAAGGCTTCAGCTTTAACCAGGCCTCCGAGATGAGCATCAGCTTTTACGATAACCTGCTGAAGGTGGAGGGCCTGAGCGAGCGCGGCTTCGTGTCGCCGCTGGCCAGCAACGCGCTGTTCTATTACCGCTTCGAGTACCTGGGCACGTTCCAGGAAAGCGGTCGCACCATCAACAAGATAAAAGTTATACCCCGGCGCAAGAACGATCCGGTGTTCTCGGGCAATATCTACATCGTAGACGGCAGCTGGCGCATCCACAGCACCGACCTGATGCTGACCAAAGCATCGGGCATCGAGTTTGTAGACTGGATTCGGGTGCGGCAGGTATACGCCCCGGTGGCGGAGCAGGTATGGATGCCGGTGTCGCAGCGCTTCAGCTTTGAGGCGGCGGGGCTGGGCTTTAAGGGCGGCGGCTACGCGATGGGGGTATACTCGAACTATAAAGTGCAGCCTGCCTATACCCGGCCCCCGAAACTGGAGGAAGTGGAGCCGGAGCTAGCCGAAGAAACAGCCATAGCAGCAGCGCCTCCCCAAAAAGAGAAATTTAGGCTGATCAAACCAAAGGAGGCTAGCCCGGAAGAGCAGCCGCCAATCCTGAACGAGAAGCTGTTTAGCAAGGAGATTATGGTGGTGGACAAGGAAGCCAACGCGCGCGACTCGGCTTATTGGGCCGCCGTGCGCCCGGTGCCGCTCACGAAGGCAGAGGTGTTGGACTACCATAAAAAAGACAGCCTGGAGGTAGTCAAAAAATCCAGGCCTTACCAGGACTCGCTGGATCAGGTGCGCAACAAGCCCTCTATCGGAAACTTCCTGGTGCGCGGCTATACCTACTCCAACTCTTTTCAGCGCCGATACTACGGTATAAATCCGTTGCTGAGCGTGACGGGCGGTCCGAGCATTTTGCAGTATAACACCGTGGAGGGGGTGGTGGCCGATGTACGGCTGGAGTACACCAAACGCTTCGAGGACCGCACCCGCTACGAGATCGCGCCGTCGGTACGTTACGGCTTCTCGAATGAGAAACTAAACGCCAAGCTTCGCCTCACCTACAACTTCAACCCGATTGATAACAGCACGATTTCGGTCGAGGGCGGACGCTACGTAGAGCAAATCAGCAGTGTGGAGCCTATTTCGCCGTTCGTGAACACGCTTTATACCCTGCTGGCCGAACGCAATTACATGAAGCTGTATCAGCGTGATTTCGCGCAGTTGTCGTACAGGGGCGAGCCCTGGAACGGTGTGTTCCTGAACGGGCGTCTGGAGTATGCGCGTCGTATGCCGTTGCAAAACACCACCACATACACCTTGCTTCGGGATGATGACCAGGAGAGCCGCTTTACGCCGAATGTTCCTTTAAACGCCGAACTGGCAGATGCTTCTTTTTCGCCACACGAAGCGCTTGTGCTCAGCCTGAGCGTGAGCTTCCGGCCGGGGCAGGAGTATATCTCCAGGCCGGACAACAAAATAAACCTGGGCTCCGAGTATCCGCTGATCTCCCTCGGCTACCGCACCGGCATCAACGCACTGGGCAGCGACGTTTCCTTCCATACTGCCGCCCTCCGCATCAGCGACGACGTGAGCTTCGGGCTATTAGGGCAAAGCAAATACAGCATAACCGGCGGCACGTTCTGGGGCAAGCAAAGTATGTACCTGATGGACTACAAGCATTTCAACGGCAACCGCACGCTATTTGCAGGCACCTACGAGGGCTTTCAGTTGCTGGACTACTACCGCTACAGCACTAACAACAGCTACCTGGAAGGGCATTACGCGCATCATTTCAACGGCTTTCTGTTCAACAAGATCCCGCTGTTCCGCAAACTCAAGTGGCAGGAAGTGTTTAGCCTGAATTACCTGCAAACCCAGCAATCGCGCAACTACCTGGAGCTCGGCCTCGGCATCGAGCACATCTTCAAAGTCATCCGCATCGATTTCGTCACTTCCTTCCAGGAAGGCAACAAAGCCAGAACCGGTATCATGGTTGGTGTCGGGTTTTAGAGTGGTTGTAGGATGCTAGCGCAAATTGTATCCAACCACCCCCTGCCCCCTCCTTGGCTAAGGAGAGGAGTCTGCTGTTACTACGGAAAGCCAAACATTCTATAGCTGCTGCCAATTTGGAGGAAAAATTACTCAATAATGTAAAATCCGTGCTCCCTCTCCTGTTTTTAGGAGAGGGCTGGGGAGAGGTAAAACTCCCCGCCTGGGGGTAGGGGCCCTCGAAAAAGCCAAGGAGGGGGCAGGGGGTGGTTGGATTACTCAGAACCCGCGACTCAGCACTCCCCATACAACCTATTAGCCTGCAGGCCGTTAAAAATAGCTCGATAACCAATATAACCTGACTATGAAAAAAGCATCAAATATATTTAAAACAGGAGTGGCAGTAGCTTTTGCGGCCGTGGTGGGGGTGGGCTTTGGCTGTAACGGCGAGCGGCCTGCAACCAACCCAACAGACGATACAAGCACTTCGGAAGCGATTGTAGACATGACAGACGCTGAACATCTGAACGAGCCGCGCCCGAGCGCCATCGGGGATACCGCTGAGACTGCTGAGCAGGCCAACCAGTTCGGAGAGATGAACTCTAACGTAGACACCGCCGCACGCCGCTTGCACAAACTGGATATGGAAAGGCAGAAAAGAGCGGATCAGTAATAATCTTCTTTAATGCGCTCTCTGTTGAGAGGGTATGACACGCAACAGCCCCGCCGGCTATAAAACTGGCGGGGCTGTTGCTATTTTACCACGGCGGTAGTGCCCACAGGCGGTATCACCATACCGTCGCCACTCTTTTTGCGGCCTTTCAGGTTGATGTTGTAGATGATAACTGACACGAAGATAAGCAGGTAAGCCAGCAGTCGGGTTGGTGTCGTTTCCTCCCCGAAATAGAGAAAGGCCATCGCGAAGTTGATAATCGGGTTGATGTACATCAGGATGCCGATGGTGCCCGAGGTCAGTTCTTTCAGTGCATACAGGTTCAGGAACAACGGCAGCACCGTGAAAGCGGCACTCAGCAGGGCAATGTTCAGGAAGAAGTGCGTATCGAGGGCAAGGGTGCTTTCGCCCACGAAATAGGTATAAAAAGGCACCAGCAGCGCCAGCGACAGCATCAGTTGCAGCGTGAGCAGCACAATCTTGTCGTAGGCCCGCAGCAGACGCTGCGTAATCAGGTAAAAGGCATAGCTCAGCGCAATCAGGAGGCTAAGCAGCAGGCTTGAAAGCTCGCCGGTGCCAACCAGTACACAACTCAGGGCGCTTAATCCGATAGCCAGCCACTGGTTCGGGCGCAACTCCTCTTTCAACAGCAAAAAGCCCAGCATCGCCGTCAGGATAGGGCAGAGCAGATAAGAGAAAGAGCCCGTTTGGATGTTGATGTGGTTGATAACGTAGATAAACGTGAGCCAGTTAACCGTAAGCAACACGCCGCCGCAGAAGGTATAGAGCCAGAACAAACGCCGCTCGCGTGGCACAGCGCCCTTTACCTGCGCCACGGTTTCCTGTACGTGCCTGCGCCGGAACAACAGCATAATCAGCAGCAGCAACCCCACCGACAGCGCCACCCGGAAAGACAGAATCTGCCCGCTGGGGTAGGCCGCCAACGCCTTGAGCGGAAAAGGAATAAAGCCCCAGATAACGAAGGCCGAGATAGCCGCTGCGTAATAGGGCTTGTTGTTGCTTGTTTCCATGATAAGAAGTGTACGCTGAAAAAGTGCGCAAAAGTAAGGATTTGCTGCCGGTTATCCGTTGTTTAGATAGGGGAGGTGCAGATTATTTCCGTAAAGCAAATCCCTCACTTTTAACTTATCTTTGAAGCAAGCCTCGATACCGCGTTTATGCTCACATTCCAAGACCTCTTTCCCGTACTCAATGCGCAAGTGGTGCAAGTCGCACAGCCCCTGCCCATCATCCACCTGCTCACCGACAGCCGCAAGCTCTCGCAGCCGGCGGGCACGCTGTTCTTTGCCATCCGGGGGAAGTATAATGATGGGCACAAATACCTGCCGCAGCTATACCAGCAGGGTGTGCGACAGTTTGTGGTAGAGCAGGGCGATGCAGCCGAACTGCGGCGGACATACTCGCAGGCGAACATTTTACAGGTGCCCGACAGCCTGGCGGCATTGCAGCAGTTGGCGGCATGGCACCGGTTGAGGTTTCAGGTTCCGGTAGTGGGCGTTACGGGCAGCAACGGCAAAACGATCGTGAAGGAATGGCTCGCGCAACTGCTTAGCCCCGATGAACTCACCGTGAAAAGCCCGCGCAGTTACAACTCGCAGTTGGGCGTGCCGCTGAGCGTGTGGCAGATGGACCAGAACCATACCTTCGCCATTTTTGAGGCCGGTATTTCGCAGCCCAACGAAATGGAGAAGCTGCAGCGCGTCATTCAGCCCACGATGGGCATCTTCACCAATATCGGCAGCGCCCACGACGAAGGCTTTGACACGCACGAGCAGAAAGTAGCCGAGAAGCTGCAACTTTTTAAAAGCGTAGACTTGCTCTTTTACTGCTCCGACCATACCCTGATTCACGAAGCCGTGCAGGCAGCGGGTATAAACAGCTTTACCTGGTCGCGGACGCAAGCGGCTAACGTCACCATATCGGGCACTTCGACGGTCGGGCACAAAACCATTGTGGTGTTTAAGAGGCAAGGCGAGAAAGGGCGTTTGGCCATTCCGTTTACCGATGAGGCCTCTGTGGAGAACGCCCTGCACTGCATGGCCTTCCTGCTATACCGTCAGTTGCCGCTCTCCGAAATTCAGGACCGGCTGGACCGCTTGCACCCCGTGGCCATGCGCCTCGAGATGAAAGAGGCCATCAACAGTTGCTACCTGATAGACGATACCTACAACAACGACCTCGCCGGCCTGGCCATCGCCCTCGACCTGTTGATGAACCAGCCCCAGCGCGGACGCCATACCGTTATCCTGTCTGATCTACTGGAATCGGGCTTGCCCGAGGAGAAGCTATACCGGCAAGTGGCGGAGTTGGTGCAGGCGCGGGGCGTGGAGCGACTCATCGCCATTGGCGAGAAGATCAGCCGTTACAGCGGTTTGTTTTCCATCTCAACCGAGTTTTATACCACCACCGCCGATTTTCTGAAGCAGTTTAACCCAAGCCAGTTCCGGAACGAGTTGATTCTGGTGAAGGGCGCGCGCGTTTTTGAGTTCGAGAAGATTGTGCAGGCCTTTCAGCAGAAGGTGCACGGCACGGTGCTGGAAGTGAACCTGGATGCGCTGGTGCATAACCTGAATTATTACCGCTCTAAACTGGCCCCGGATGTACGCCTGATGGTGATGGTGAAAGCCTTTGCCTATGGCAGCGGCAGCTTCGAGGTGGCCAACCTGCTGCAGTTTCACCGCGTGGACTACCTTGCCGTGGCCTACGCCGACGAAGGCGTGATGCTGCGCGAAAGTGGTATAACGGTGCCCATCATGGTCATGAATCCCTCGCCAGACAGCTTCGCCAAGTTGCGGCAGTATAATCTGGAGCCAGAGATTTATGCAGTGGAGCAACTGGAAGCATTTGTTAATTCATTAGGGGATACCGGAAACGCCAAAATACACCTGAAACTGGATACCGGAATGCACCGGCTTGGCTTTACAGAGGATGATTTTGAAGCGCTGTTTACAATCCTGCAGCGTTACCCGCAGGTGCAAGTGGTGAGCGCCTTCAGTCATTTGGCTGGGGCAGACGAGGCGGTGCACAATGATTTCTCGCAGCAGCAAATCAGCCAGTTCAGGAGTATGGCGTCGGAGGTAGAGGCGCGTTTGGGGTATACCTTCATCAAGCACATCCTCAACTCGGCGGGCATAGTGCGCTTCCCGGAGCACCAATTGGACATGGTGCGCTTGGGTATCGGCATTTATGGCGTGGAAGCCACCGGCACAGCACAGGAGGCCCTGCGCCCAGTCAGCACGCTCAAAACCACGGTGTCGCAGGTCAAGCAGATTAAGAAAGGCGAAACAGTAGGGTATAGCCGCAAGGGAGTGGCTACCTATAATACCACCATCGCCACCATCGCCATCGGTTACGCCGACGGTTACGACCGCCGCTTCAGCAACGGGGTGGGGCATGTGCTGCTGCATGGGCGGCATTGCCCGATCATCGGCAACGTGTGCATGGATATGAGCATGGTGGATGTAACGGGCCTACCCGTGAAAGCCGGCGACGAAGCGATTGTGTTTGGCCCGCAGCTGCCTTTGGTGGTGCTCGCCCAAAGCATCGGCACCATACCCTACGAGTTGCTCACCAATGTCAGCTCCCGCGTAAAGCGGATTTTCTATTCGGAGTAAGCTGTGATTGTTAAATGGTTGATTATTGAATTATTGTTGATTCAATCACGATACTTTGAAAGACCTCACAGTGTGCGCCGTTCCTGTGCGTGTCTGCATCATTAACCATCTATACCCGGATTCTATGATTTCACAGCCAGCAGGATAAGCTCTTTTGAGATTTTCCAGGGCATATTTTCTCGCTTGGCAACTTAGTTTTAAACCACTTTAGTCACACATCCCTTTTTCGGTCGGTTAGCCTGAGCGGCATTAAATTTTCCAATACCAAGACAATTTTAACGTGCTCATTCGCAGATACTCATCGCCGGGAGGCACATTCATGTAATTCTTTTGCTTTAAACCTGAACACCTTGTAACTTGCAGTTGTTTATAAACAGTCTAAATAAAAACAGCTAAAGGTGCGAAAAACGGTAGAAGAGCAGAAGGACCAAAAGAGCGTGCGCGACCTGAAGATTGGGGAGCAGGGCATTATTTGCTGCCTGAAAGACCCTGAAATGGGCCTGAAGCTGCTGGAAATGGGCTGCATACCCGGTACGCCGGTAAAACTCAACAGCCGTGCCCCTTTCGGCGATCCCATCACCATCATCGTCAACGATTATACTCTTTCGCTGCGTTTAGACGAAGCCGAAACCATATTGCTCAAGCAATAGCAAATTTTATTCATGACTGTCGCTACTACCCAACCTGACGTATCACAGGTCGAGAGGCCTCCTGCACAGCCAGCCATTGCAAAAATTGCCCTGGTTGGTAACCCAAACTCAGGAAAGACATCGCTCTTTAACCAGCTTACCGGCCTTAACCAGAAGGTGGGCAACTTCCCGGGTGTAACGGTAGACAAAAAGACAGGCTACAGCCAGCTTACCCCCAAGCTAAAGGCGCAGATCATCGACCTGCCCGGTACCTACAGTTTATATCCCAAGTCGCTGGACGAGCGCGTGATCATCGACCTGCTCTACGACCCGCAGTCCGCCCATTACCCCGACCTTGTTATCGTTACCGCCGACGCCTCGAACCTGAAGCGCAACCTGCTGCTGTTTTCGCAGCTGGCGGACCTGCAGATTCCGGCCGTGCTGGCTCTGAACATGGTGGATGTGGCCGAGCAGGAGGGCGTACAGATCGACATACCTGCCCTGCACAAGGAACTGGGTGTGCCGGTTATACCCATGAATGCCCGAAAAGGACTAGGGGTAGCTGCCCTGAAGATTGTGATGACGCAGCAACTGGAACCCACCAAGACTGCCTTTTTTGAGGTGCCTGCGGAGCTTCAGCCTTTGCTGCAACATATAAAGTCCCGATTCGGGCTGCAGAACGATTACCTCGCGCTGCAATATGCGCACCATTATAAGAGCCTGAAGTTTTTGAGTGAGGAGGATGTGGCGTGGCTGGATGCACAGCTGGAAACAGCCGGTTTCCATTCCAACACGCTGCAGGCCACCGAAACCATCGAGCGCTATACCCGCATCAACGAGATGCTGCTGGATGTGGTGCGCGTGGAGAAGGCCGAAACGAACGAGAAGTTCAGCAACCGCCTCGACCAGGTGCTGACGCACAAGGTGTTTGGCTACCTGATCTTCTTCACCATCCTGTTCCTGATTTTCCAGGCCATTTTTGCCTGGGCCAGCTACCCCATGGACCTCATCGACCTGGGCATTGCCAACCTCAACAGCCTGATCCAGGAAAACTTTGAGGGGCCGCTGATAAACCTGCTCACCGAAGGCGTGATTGCCGGACTGGGCGGCGTGCTGATCTTTGTGCCGCAGATTGCTATCCTGTTTGCTTTCATCGCCATACTCGAGGAAACCGGCTACATGGCCCGCGTGACCTTTATGATGGACAAGATCATGCGCAAGTTCGGTTTGAACGGCAAAAGCGTGGTGCCGCTTATCTCTGGTGTGGCCTGTGCCGTGCCAGCTGTCATGTCGGCGCGTACGATCGAGAACTGGAAAGACCGCATGATCACGATTTTCGTGACGCCGCTTATGAGCTGCTCGGCCCGCATACCGGTTTATACCGTGCTGATCGCGCTGGTGGTGCCCGAGAAATATTACCTCGGCTTCCTGAACCTGCAGGGCCTCGTGCTGATGGGGCTATACCTGATCGGCTTCCTGGCTGCCATTTTCTCGGCCTTGCTGCTCAAAACCATTCTGAAAGCCCGCGAGCGCAGCTACTTCATCATGGAGTTTCCGGTGTATAAGATGCCGCGCTGGAAAAACGTGGGCCTCACCATTCTCGAGAAGTCGAAGGCCTTTGTGTTTGAGGCGGGCAAGGTGATTGTGGCCGTGTCTATCATCCTGTGGGTGCTGGCCTCCTACGGCCCCGGCAATAACTTTGAGCAGGCGCGGGAGCGTGCCCTGGCGGAAGCCCAGGCGCAGAACCTGACGGAGGTGCAGACAGAGAACAAGGTTGCCTCCTATCAATTAGAGTCATCTTACGCAGGCCTGGTGGGTCGCAGCATCGAGCCGGTTATCCGCCCCCTGGGGTATGACTGGAAGATAGGTATCGCGTTGCTGACCTCCTTTGCCGCGCGTGAGGTGTTTGTCGGCACGATGTCCACGATCTATAGTATAGGGGAGGAGGAGAACGTAAGTACCATTAAAACGAAGCTGATGGCGGAACGCGACGCTAACGGCGATCCGTTCTTCACACCCGCCCGCGCATTTTCCCTCATGATCTTCTACCTGTTTGCCATGCAGTGCGTGAGCACGCTGGCCATCGTGCGCCGCGAAACCAAGAGCTGGATGTGGCCACTGGCGCAACTACTCTACATGAGCGGCCTAGCCTACGTGATGGCCTTTATCACCTATCAGATCTTTAGCCAAGCTTAGTAAGGCGCATCGGCTTTCTTCTAATCCGACTAAAAACTTCTTTACTTCTATTTCTTGCTATAACCCATGCATTATCATATTTGGTAGTGCATGGGTTATGGTTCTTTATTAGTTTGCACTATTTTTTATATAAAATGCTTTATCTAGGGCGCTGTTGCAAAACTCATTACCCTAACTAATATTTGTTAGCTATATAGTTTTTTTGTATTAGTAAAATGGCTAAACTATACATGATGGCTTGAGTGTACTTTCTTGAGCTAAAGGGTAAGGCTAGTTTTGTCGTATATTTTCCGATAAATTAATAGGTTGCTATATTTTATATGTAAACTATTGATAATCAGTGTTTTGTGACTTATCGAGGGGCGCTGATTTGTAAATAGAACCTGAGCATCGTGCATTGAGTATTTGTTAATAATAATTAAATTCAATAAACTTGGTTTTAATCTGTTTCTAAAAACCTATATATGAAGAAAAACTTACTCTTAGAATACCCACTATACACTTCATACAATCTTCTCTCAGTGGTAAAATGCCCCTTCTCCTAACTCGTGAATAGGTACAGCATTGGCCGCATATGTATATAGTTTAGGTTAAGTCCTGCTCGATACGCGTATTCTCATACATTTTCTTATTGCTGCGGCTGCTGCTGGTGACGTGCCATACTACTATACTGTAGTTTGTGTGCCTTAGTGCCGGACACCACCGCGTCGTTGGAACCGGCCCAAAAGGTATAACAGCGCCAAAGAAGGATATTGCCCGTATACTCCTCGTTCTGGCTTCCAAAGCCAGCTATACTAAATAGTTTATATGTTAAATTTTTAATTAATACTCACTTAAACTTAATAACGCAATGAAAAAAGCTCTAATGTTGTGCTTCTTTCTGGTCTCCGTCCTGCTGCAGCAGGCGATGGCCCAGAGCAGAACAGTAACGGGTACTGTAACTGACCAGTCAAGTGGGCAGCCGCTACCTGGTGTTGCTGTAATCGTGAAAGGAACCACTGTAGGTACTACAACCGGTGCCAACGGTTCTTACTCTGTCGCTGTGCCAGCTGGAAGCAACACCTTAATGTATCGTTATATCGGTTACAATACCGTAGAACGTGCTATTGGAAACGCAAGTACCATCGATGTAACCTTGGCAACCGACACCAAGCAATTGGAAGAAGTAGTGGTAACGGCCCTTGGTATCGAGAGAACGAAGAATGAACTGCCTTACGCCGCTACTACGGTGCAAGGCGAAACCGTGACAACAACGCGCGATGCCAACTTCGTGAACGCCCTTTCTGGTAAAGTGGCTGGTCTTAACATCACCAGAAACAACAGCTTGGGTGGTTCTACGAACGTAGTAATCCGTGGTGCCAAGTCTCTTTCTGGCTCTAACCAGGCTCTCTTTGTAGTGGATGGTGTGCCGATCGACAACTCCAACACAAGCGGTGCCAACCAGCAGACAGGCCGTGGTGGGTATGATTACGGTAACGCTGCCGCTGACATCAACCCAGAGGATATCGCCTCTATCAACGTGCTGAAAGGTGCTGCTGCAACTGCCCTTTACGGTTCTCGTGCCGCGAATGGTGTGATCATCATCACTACTAAAAAAGGAAGTGCCAAGAAGGGAATCGGTGTAACGCTTAACTCAAGCGTGAACATGGGCTTCATCGACAAGAGCACGTTCGTTGACTTCCAGGACCAGTATGGTGCAGGCTACGGCTCTTACTATGAAGACCCAAGCGGCAAGTTCCTATACAGAGACATCGATGGCGACGGTACCGATGACTTAGTAGTGCCTACCTCTGAAGATGCCTCTTACGGTGCAGCTTTTGATCCGAACCTGATGGTTTACAACTGGAACGCATTTGATGAATCTTCTCCTTTCTTCGGTAAGAAAACACCTTGGGTAGCCGCACAAAACACACCGGTTGATTTCTTTAAGCATTCGCTTGGAACTAACAACAGCGTGTCTATCGACGGTGGTGATGAGAAAGGCTACTTCAAACTGGGTTATACCAATAACTACGACGAAGGTATCCTTCCGAACAGTGAGATCCAGAAAGACTTCGTAAACTTCTCGGCAGGTGCAAACCTGAACGAAAGACTGAAGGCTTCTGCCTCCGTTAACTTCACAAACATTGATGGCCGTGGCCGTTATGGTACTGGTTACGACACCGACAACCTGATGACAAACTTCAGACAGTGGTGGCAGACCAACGTGGATATTCAGGAGCAGGAAGATGCCTTTAACAGAACCGGTAACAACGTTACCTGGAACTGGGCTGACCCAAGTGACCTGGTGCCAATCTACTGGGACAACCCTTACTGGACGCGTTTCAAGAACTTTCAGACAGACAACCGCAAGCGCTACTTCGGTAACGTACGTTTGGACTACAAGATCAATGACTGGTTAGACATCATGGGTCGTGTGTCTTTGGACACTTACAATGAAATCCAGGAAGAGCGTACTGCAGTAGGTTCCTTGAACCCAGCCAAGTATACAAGGTTCAACAGGTCTTTCAGCGAGTATAACTACGATGTGATGGCTAACCTCAACAGAGATCTGACCGAAGATTTCAGCTTGAGAGCTACTATCGGTTCTAACATACGCAGAACAACAAGCAGCTCTATTTTCGCCTCTACAAACGGTGGATTGGTTGTGCCAAACCTATACTCACTGAGCAACTCCCTCAACCAGATCGAAGCTCCTCAGGAAGGTGTTTCTGACTTGCAGGTGAATGGCTACTTTGCGCAGACAACACTTGGTTTCCGCCAGATTGCCTTCTTAGACCTTGCTTACCGTATCGACCAGGCTTCTTCTCTGCCTTTAGAGGACAATGCTTACCCTTACGGATCAGTGTCTACCAGCTTTGTATTCACAGAGTTGATGGAGCCAACCTACTGGTTGACCTTCGGTAAACTGCGCCTGAACTATGCGGAGGTGGGTAACACAGCTGCCCCAGGTGTAATTAACAACGTGTTTGCAAAGCCAACTCCTTTTGGCAGTGTGCCACTGTTCTCACAGCCAAGCACCCTGAACAGAAGAAACCTGGAACCTGAGCGTACAAAGAGTTACGAAGCAGGTCTTGAAATGACGTTTATGGATGGCCGTGCCGGTTTTGACGTGACGTATTACAAAACGAACTCAGTTAACCAGATCCTGCCGGTAGCAGTTTCGCCAACTACGGGTTTCAGCAGAATCTACGTGAACTCCGGTAACATCGAAAACCGTGGTGTTGAGGTGTCTTTGTTCGCAAATCCGATCAGAACGGATGATTTCTCATGGAACATCAATGCCAACTGGACAAGAAACAGAAACGAAGTAGTTGAATTGTTTACGGATGAGTTCGGCAACGAGACAGACAACTTGGTTCTTGGTTCATTCCAGGGTGGTGTGTCGATCAACGCTACATTGGGTGGTGCTTATGGCACTATTCGTGGCAGCAACTTCGTTTACTTAGACGGAGAGAGAGTAGTGGATGCGAATGGTTACTACAAGCGATCAACAACTTCTAACGAAGTGATCGGTGACCTGAACCCGGATTGGATCGGTGGTATCAACAACACCTTGAAGTACAAAGGTGTTTCCATGAGCTTCCTGATCGATATCAAGAAAGGTGGCGACATCTTCTCGCTTGACCAGTACTATGGTCTGGCAACAGGTATAAGCACTGCAACTACTTTCACAAACGACCTGGGCAACCCGGTTCGTAACTCGCTGGCCAACGGTGGTGGTGTTATCCTGCCAGGTGTGAAAGAGGACGGTACTCCAAACGATAAGCGTGCCCCGGCAGATAACTTCGGTACATTTGGTTACAGAAGAAACCCTGCTGCCGGCTTTATCTACGATGCTGGTTTTGTAAAGCTGAGAGAGGTAACCCTGTCTTATGCCCTGCCAACATCTATCGTGGAGAAGCTTGGCCCAATCCAGGGTATCGACATCTCTGCTTATGGCAGAAACCTGTGGATTATCGACAAGAACGTGCCATTTGCTGATCCGGAAGAAGGTCTTGGTGCCGGTAACCTGACAGGTGGCTACCAAGTGGGTGCATACCCAACCACAAGAAACGTTGGTATCAATTTAAGAGCTAGATTTTAAAGAAGATGAAGATGAAGAAAATACTCGCGGCAGCAGTAATCCTGCTGTCAGTAAATGCCTGTACGGATGATTTCGAGGAAATCAACCGTAATCCAAAACTGGCTACTGAAGTACCTGCTCAGACGTTGCTTTCTAATGCTCAGAAAGAGTTCGCTGATGTGCTAACAAGTCCTAACGTAAACACGAACATATTCAGACTGCTGTCGCAGCAGTGGGCGCAGACAACGTATACCGACGAGAGCCGCTACGACCTGAACACCCGTAACATCCCACAGAACATCTGGACCATTATCTACCGTGATGTGCTGAAGGACCTGCGAACGGCACGCGAACTGACTAATGAGGAAGCCACTCTGAACAGCGATGTAAAAGATAACCGATTGGCTATCCTTGAGCTGCAGGAGATTTATGCTTGGTCTGTGTTGGTAAACACGTTCGGTGACATCCCTTACACTGAGGCATTGAACCCGGATAACACTTATCCGAAGTATGACAATGCAAAGGCGATTTACAATGACTTGTTTGACAGACTGAATGCGGCTATCGCTTTGATGAAACCTAGTGCAGGCAGCTTCGGCAGCGCTGACTTAGTGTACGACGGAAATGTAGCCCAGTGGATGAAGTTTGCGAACTCCCTGAAGCTGAAACTGGCCATGACTGTTGTAGAGGCTGAGCCGGCTCGCGCCAAGCAGTTGGTAGAAGAAGCGGCTGATAAAGTGTTTGAGTCTAACGCTGATAATGCAGTGTTCCAGTACTTATCCGCGCCTCCTAACACAAACCCAGTTTGGGTGGACTTAGTACAAAGCGGGCGCAAGGACTTTGTGGTTGCCAATACGCTGGTAGACAGAATGAAGGCTTTGAATGACCCTCGTATGGGCTCATACTTTGCGCAGACTGTGATTGTTGGAGACGACCCTACCACTCCGAATGTAAATGAGGAAGTAAAAGGCTATTTAGGTGGTGTTTATGGGGCAAGTAACAACTACGCTACTTACTCTAAACCAGCTAGTGCGCTTTTGAGCCCGGATTATCCGTCTGTAATGCTTAGCTACTCAGAGGTAGAATTCTACCTGGCCGAAGCTGCCGCCAGAGGATTTAACGTGCCAGGCACTGCACAGGAAAACTACCGACAGGCAATCACGGCTTCTATGAACTTCTGGGGTGTAACGGATAACGCCGCCATCGAGAGCTACCTGAGCCAGCCGGAAGTAGCATTTGACGCAGCGCAGTACAAGCAGAAAATCGGTGTGCAGAAGTGGATATCGCTTTACAACAGAGGCTACGATGCGTGGGTAGAGTGGAGAAGACTTGACTATCCGCAACTGGCCGTGCCAGCTGATGCCATACTCAACTACATTCCGGTGCGTTACCCTTACCCAGTGGTAGAGCAAAACCTGAACACGGCCAACTACAAAGCAGCCGCAGCTGCAGTTGGTGGTGACCAGGCAAGCACGAAAATTTTCTGGGATGTTAACTAGCATCACCTAGATTACAATAATAATTGCTATAAACAGAAAAAGGCTCCCGGATTCCGGGAGCCTTTTTCTGTTTATAGCGGTGTATAAAAAAAACTGCTTCTTTTAAGGAAGCAGCGGGAAAGGGTGGTATAAGTTTAGCTACTTATAAATCAAGAACACGGCTGGCTGCTTGTGTATATCGGGGAGCTTGCCGCGCCACTGCTGTATGGTTTTGGTTTGGATAAACTCGTGCTCTGGCGAGGTGATGTTGGCCGCGATGCAAAGCCTGGTTTCGGGGTGCAACGTCTGTAGCAGGTCCTCCAGGAGCTTGTTGTTGCGGTATGGGGTCTCCATAAAAATCTGCGTCTGGTCGCGTTGCTGCATCTCCTTCTCCAGTGTGCGGAGTGTCTGCAGGCGCTCGCGTTTTTCGATAGGAAGGTAACCATGGAAAGCGAACTGCTGACCGCTGAAGCCACTGGCCATCAGGCTGAGCAGGATGGCAGACGGCCCTGCAAAGGGTATAACCTTAATGTTTTTCTGATGCGCAAATTTCACAACTTCCGCACCAGGGTCGGCCACGCCGGGGCAGCCTGCCTCTGAGATGATGCCGGCGTCTTCGCCCGCTTCTACCAATGGTTTGAGCGAAGCCTGGACCTGTGCCGGGGTGGCATCCTTGTCTATCTGCACGAAGGTAAGCTGCTCAATTACCAGTTCCGGGCATATGCTTTTCACGTAGCGGCGGGCTGTGCGCAGGTTCTCTACGATAAAGTACTGCAGGTGACGTACGGTTTCCACTACCTGCGGAGAGATAACCTTGTCGGCAGTGTGATCGGCCAGGACAGTGGGAATAAGGTATAAAGTGCCGGTTTTTTTCATAAGGCAAAGGTAGTGCTTTAGAAAGGATTACAGAGAATGCCTGCTGGCAAGCGTAGAAACAAAAACTGCCACAGCTGATGGCCATGGCAGTTTTGTGTCTGACCGTTATACATCAGTCCGTGCGCAGGAAGGTTGTCACCAAATCATACACCTGGTCTGGTGCCTGGGCGTGTACCCAATGGCCCGCGTCCGGTATGGTTTCTACTTCCACAAGGGTAAACAGGTGCTCAATGCTGCTGTATATATCTTCTGGTTTGATATAGCCGGACTTGCCGCCTTTGATGAACAGCGTGTGCTTTTTGAAGGGTATATCGGCGGTAATGGCTGTGCTGATCTTATCGTAATTGTTGGCCAGGGCATCGATGTTCATGCGCCAGGCAAAGCTGTTCTGCTCAGTGCGGTATAGGTTTTTCATCAGAAACAGGCGCACATCATTCTCTTTGATGTGCTGTGCCATCTGCTTATCAATCTCACTGCGGCTCGTTACGCCATCCAGCTTCACCGATTTCAGTGCTTCAATAATCTCGTCGTGGTGCGGCGGGTATGCTTTGGGGGCAATGTCTACTACAATAAGCTTAGTGATGCGGGTGGGGTATTTCAGGGCATACTTCATCGCCACTTTCCCGCCCATCGAATGGCCAATGATGGCAGGCGTCGGAATCCCGAGCTCATCCACCAGTTCCAGCACGTCATCCGCCATCAAATCGTAGCTGTGTTCATCCGAGTGCGGGGAGCGACCGTGGTTGCGCAGGTCTACCAGAAATACGTTGTAGTGCTCGGCAAAGCGGTTCGCCAGCGTCTGCCAGTTATCTAAGGTGCCAAACAAACCGTGCAGAATCAGCAGCGGTTGGCCGTGGCCCATTTCCTTATAGTGTAATTTCATGCTTTCAGTGATCAATTATCAGTTAACATTTATCAGGCTGTAGATGGGAGTCTATACCCCGGATCTTCAGTCGCCGTGTTTATACCAGCTAGCCCTACAGCACCCGAATAAGTTTATCGCCCTCACGCTCCTTTAGTATACCCAGCGGCTCCAGGTGCAAGCCGTGTTTCTCAAAAACAGCCAATACTTCGTCGCGGCCAGCCGGGTCAACAGCAACCAAAAGGCCGCCACTGGTTTGTGGGTCGCAGAGCAGGTGCTTCTGGTCTGGGGTAAGCTCGGCTATCTTATGGCCGTAGCTGTCGAAATTACGGTGCGTGCCGCCCGGAATGGCGTTCTGGGCCATATACTCCAGTGCCTCGGGTAGCGCTGGCACTTTGTCGAGGTATACTTCTGCCGCCAGGTTACTGCCTTCGCACATTTCCGAGAGGTGCCCGAGCAAGCCAAAGCCTGTTACGTCCGTCATGGCTTTCACCTGTGAAAGTTGCCCTAACTCAGCCCCGATCTTGTTCAGCTGCATCATCTGCTGTGGGGCCACCTGCTCATGCTCCGGCTTCAGGATGCCTTTTTTCTGTGCCGTGGTCAGCATCCCCACGCCAAGTGGTTTGGTCAGGTATAACTCGCAGCCGGCGGTGGCGGTGTCGTTGCGCTTCAGGTTTTTGATATCCACCATACCCGTTACGGCCAAACCAAAGATAGGCTCGGGGCTGTCGATACTGTGGCCACCGGCTAACGGGATACCTGCCTCGTGGCAAATGCTGCGGCTGCCCTCAATCACGCGCTTGGCTACTTCAGGAGCTAGTTTATCGATAGGCCATCCCAAAACGGCAATCGCCATCATGGGCGTGCCCCCCATGGCGTACACATCCGAAATGGCGTTAGCAGAGGCGATGCGGCCAAAGTCATAGGCATCATCCACGATCGGCATAAAGAAGTCGGTGGTGCTGATGGTGGCGCGGCCATTGCCAATGTCAAAGACAGCGGCATCGTCGCGGGAGCTGTTGCCGACCAACAGGTTTTCGTTTTCGGGGTAGCTGATGTCGGAATGCAGGATGGCATCGAGCACTTTAGGGGCGATTTTGCAACCGCATCCGGCACCGTGGCTGTATTGGGTTAATCGTATTTGTTCTATTGAGGTATCTTTCATGGGATTAAATTAAACGGTGTTGTTTGGCAAACGCCAGAACGCGCTCGGCATTCTCGGCCTGGTCCAGGCTGTCGAGCTGGATCGGGTGCATGCGCTGCTTCCGGTCCAGCTCGTAGGAGTAGGCTTTATCGTAATAAGTGAGGGCGATTTCCACCATCTTCTCCATGTCACCGGTATCAATGGCTTCCAGTGCTTCTTTGGTGGCAAGGCCCCCTAATCTCTTTTTTATTTTCAGTATGGAATTCTCTAACAGTTGCTTGTCTGTGCGGCAGTATTCCTCGGCCAGCTTTTGCACCCGCAGCTGTTTGGGCAGCTCCAGCACTATGGTTGGAGCCTCCTGAATTTGGTCATAAAAGGGCTTTGGTAAAACAACTCGACCAATGGTGATGCTTTCGTCCTCAACCCACACGGGTCGCTGTGAATCAATGGCCAGTAATGCTGTACCCAACAGGTTCTCGAAATGTTCGGTGCTTGGCTGTTCCGGCATCCCGATGCTCCCGAAAGCAGAGCCTTTGTGGTTAGCCAAACCTTCCAGATCTACTGTTTGCTCACCGATCCGGTGCAGTTGCAGCAGCAGGTCTGTTTTTCCGCTGCCCGTTAGGCCCCCAATCACCAGTAATGGCTGTGGCTTCTGGAACTGCTCTCGCATCAGGTGACGGTACTTCTTATAGCCCCCCTCCAACAAGTGCACTTTATACCCCGAAAAGCCGAGCAGCCAGGCCATGGCCCCGCTGCGCATCCCCCCGCGCCAGCAATGCACCAAGAGCTCTTTGTCTTTAGCCAGCTTGTCCGCCTTTTTCACAAACGTCGACATCCTGGGCCCAAACAGGTCAAGGCCCATCAGCACGGCCGGGTCGTGGCCCTGCTTTTTATAGGCCGTCCCGATTACAGCGCGTTGTGCATCGTCAAAAATAGGGAAGGAGTGTGCCTGCGGGATATGGCCGACGGCATACTCTTTTGGGGCGCGCACATCCAACACTGGCAACTGCTTTGCCTTTTGGATAAATTCTTCAATGGGTATGGTATGGAACATTGGCTATTTTAACTGGCGCAGGTATAACTGGATGGTGTTCTCCAGCCCAAAGTAAAGCGCGTCGCAAATCAGGGCGTGGCCAATGCTCACCTCATCCAACGCCGGCAGGTTTTGGTGCAGGTACTGCAGGTTGTCCAGGTCCAGGTCGTGGCCGGCATTGATGCCTAAGCCCAGTTGCTGTGCTTTTTGGGCGGCTTTGATGTAGGGTGCCAAGGCCTGTGCTGCGTTTTGGCGGTAGCTGGTAGCGTAGGCTTCGGTATACAACTCAATGCGGTCAGTCTGTACCTGGGCAGCGCCCTCTACCATGCGTTCGTCTGGGTCTACGAAGATAGAGACCCGTGTGCCGTGCTCTTTTAGTTCCTGTATGGTCTGGGCCAGAAAATCCTTATGTTTGATAGTGTCCCAGCCGGCATTGGAGGTAATGGCGTCTGGTGCGTCTGGTACCAGCGTCACCTGCTCCGGCTTCACAGCCTTCACCAGCTTAATAAAGTCTGGGGTGGGGTTGCCTTCGATGTTGAACTCCGTTGTCACGATCTCTTTCAGGTCATAAACGTCCTGGTAGCGGATATGGCGCTCGTCGGGCCGCGGGTGCACCGTGATGCCCTGTGCCCCGAATCGCTCGCAGTCTTTGGCAACCTGCACAACATTTGGCCTGTCTCCACCACGGGCGTTCCGTAGCGTGGCTATTTTGTTTATATTTACACTCAGTTTCGTCATGGTTATAGCATTGTGTACGGCAGCGCTGTTGTCTGCCGCTGTATACGAATGACTAAATTAATGGAATTTTGTTTAAGATACTTGCCTATAGCCGCAGGCGAGGCAGCGTATACACAATGGCTGGCGCCTAAGGCACAGCGGATCAAATCATAAAACACATCAACTTAAAACTATGAATTTAAAACAACGCATCGACGCTGATATCAAACAAGCCATGCTGGCCAAGGAGAAAGGACGCCTGCAGGCGCTGAGGAGTATCAAGTCGCAGATACTGCTGGCCGAAACGGAAAAAGGCGGTACAGAGGGAATCTCTGCCGACACCGAAATGAAGTTGCTGACGAAAGCGGCCAAGCAGCGCCGCGAATCTGCGGCCTTGTATGCGCAGCAAGGCCGCACCGATTTGGAAGAAGTTGAACTGGCTGAACTGGCCGTGATAGAAGAATACTTGCCGAAGCAACTGGATGAAGGCGACCTGCGCGCGCGTCTGCTGGAGATCATTCAGCGCGTGGGCGCAACCGGTCCGTCAGATATGGGCAAGGTCATGGGCATTGCCTCGAAAGAACTGGCAGGCCAGGCCGATGGCCGCGCGATCTCTTCGGCAGTGGGCAGCCTATTAAATAACACCGATTTTTAATTTGAAAACGTTATACTGGCGCATCATGTTAGCGTCGGTATAGCGTTTGTTTTTGCGCCGGGCCATAAGACTTGGGGTCTAGTTGCCTGGTGTTTACCGTCTAATGTCTTCTGTTCATGAGTACATTCGATATGTTTTTGGCCGTGCCGATTGCCTACGGAGCTTTTCAGGGGTATAGAAAAGGGCTGCTGCTGGAACTGGTGTCGTTGGTGGCGCTGGTGCTGGCTATACTGGGCGGTCTGAAACTCCTGGATACGGCCCTGCCGGTGATGGAGGGATTTGTGGGTGACGCGCATGGGTTGCTGCCATACGTTACCTTCCTGATCGTGTTTGTGGGGATTATCCTGCTGATACACCTGGGCGGCCTGCTGCTCAAAAAAGTTATCGACTTCACGCCCTTTGGCTTCTTCGACAATTTCCTGGGAGGCATCTTGGGGGCGCTTAAATGGTGTGTGGCGTTGAGCCTGTTGCTGTATGTGTCGGATATGGCCGGTATCCGCATATCGGCAGAAACAGCTACAGACTCAGTGGTATACCCCGTGGTGCTGAAGACCACCCCTTACGCGCTAGATATCCTGAGTTATGTCCTGCCTTTTGTCAAAGCCCTTGTCAGCTCGCTTAAGCATCATTTTTAATGTTAAGAGTTTAAATAAGTTAAAGAGTTTGAGAGTTCAAAGATTTGGAATTCGATGCTCACATTGATGACTTTCAACTCATCCCCCTAAAACTCTCAAACTTTCTAACTCCTCAACTTTCCAAACTTTAATGCTTCTGCTGCTCGACAACTTCGATTCCTTCACTTACAACCTCGTGGATTATTTCGGGCAATTAGGTGTAGAGGCAAAGGTGGTTCGGAATGATGTGCCACTGGAGGAGATCAAGCGGCTGCCGGTAAATGCCGTGGTGCTATCGCCCGGGCCCGGAACCCCGAAAGCGGCAGGTTCTTTGTTTGAAGTAATAGCGTATTACCACACCAAATTACCGATGTTGGGTATATGCCTGGGGCATCAGGCGCTAGGGGAGTTCTTCGGGGCTACTTTAGCAAAAGGCTTAAAACCCATGCACGGGAAACTCTCTGAGATTATCTGCGAACCGGACCCTATTTTTGCCGGCCTGCCGGCCCGGACGCAGGTGGTGCGCTACCACTCGCTGGTGCTGCACCATACCCCGGAAAGCATTGTTCCGCTGGCACATACACAGGAGGGGGAACTGATGGCGTTTCGGCACAATCAGTTACCGCTATACGCGTTACAGTTTCACCCAGAAGCAGCATTGACTACATATGGGTTGCATATGCTCCGAAATTGGCTTACAATTGCTAATATTGCATCATAAGTTAACCATACACCACAAGAAATACGTTTCTTTCAAAAAGTTTTGACGCTACATGGATTTACAAATCAGGCAAGAAGGCGATTTTAAATATATAGACGAAGGAGAAGGCGAGGTGCTATTGTTACTGCACGGGCTATTTGGCGCGCTGAGTAACTGGAACGGCGTTGTAGATCATTTCTCTAAAAATTACCGGGTAGTTATCCCGTTGATGCCTATATATGAAATGGCGCTGCACAAGGCAGGGGTGCCGGGCCTGGTGTCGTTTGTAGAGGATTTCGTGAAGCTGAAGAAACTGAAAGACCTGACCTTGCTTGGTAACTCTTTGGGAGGGCATGTTGGCTTGGTTTATACCCTGAAGAACGCGGATATGGTGAAGCGACTGGTCTTGACCGGCAGTTCTGGCCTTTTCGAGGATTCGATGGGAGGGTCTTTCCCGAAGCGCGGCAACTACCAGTATGTGGAGGAGCGTGTGGGGTATACCTTCTACGATCCGAAAACAGCCTCTAAGGAGCTGGTAGACGAGGTGTTCTCTATCACCAACAGTAATGCCAAGTGTCTGCGTATTATTGCCATTGCCAAGTCAGCGCAACGCCACAACATGGCTAAGGATATCACCAACCTAAAAGTGCCGACCTTGTTGATTTGGGGCTTGAACGATACCATCACGCCGCCGCTGGTAGGGCATGAGTTCAACCGGTTGATCGAGAATTCGGAGCTTTATTTTATTGATAAGTGCGGGCATGCCCCTATGATGGAACATCCGGAGAAGTTTAACAGTATCCTAGAAAAGTATTTAGCTAAAACATCTATAACCACAGACGCCACATGATCGCAGAAGAACTCATCAACCAAATGATTCCACCGCTGAAGCTCTACGACACCGTAGACAAGGCTTTGCGCTGGATGGATGAGTTCCGGGTGAATGAGTTGCCCGTGGTAAGTAACCGCAAGTACATGGGCCTGGCCACCGAGCTGCGCCTGATAGAGCTGACTGACCGTAGCCAGGCCCTGAAAGAGCTTGAACTGGAGCATCAGGAGGTGCACGTAATGCAGCATCAGCACTTTTACGATGTGATGGAGGCAGCCATCAAAAACAAGATACAAGTGGTGCCTGTGCTGGACGAGGAGCAGGAGTACATCGGCATCATCACGATCAACGATACCCTGGCAGCTTTCGGGCAAATGTCTGCGCTGCAGGGCCAGGGTAGTATACTGGTGCTGTCGATGCCCGAGCGCGATTACTCGCTAAGCCAGATCAGCCGGCTGATAGAGGAGGAAAGCGTGAAAATCCTGAGTGCTTATGTGTCTCCGGACGAAATGGACCCTTACAAGATCAAGCTTACCCTGAAGCTAAATACTACCGATCCTTCACGTATCATTGCCACGCTCGAGCGCTTTGAATACCGTATCACGGCCCAGTTCAACGACAACAATGACAACGACATGGGGCGCGACCGCCTCGATATGCTCCTCAAGTATCTTGATATTTAATCTGGCGCGGTGATGCAACTGCGTGTCTTGCTGATTCTTCTCTTTTCCTGGCTTTTTGGTACCGTGCAGGCGCAAACCTGCGAGGGGCCTCTGGTAATGCTTGGCACCGTTTCATTCTCAGGCAATGAGATTACCAAGGGGCAGGTGCTGCAACAGGAGCTTACCTTTAACAGGGGCGATACCGTTTCGGCGGAAGCATTGCCCGTGTTGCTGGAGGAAAACCGCAAGCGCCTGCTTAACCTACGCCTTTTCCATCAGGTACGCCATACCTCCACCTGTGCAAACGGGGTGGTACACGTGCAGTACGCCGTACAGGAGCGCTTTTACCTATACCCCGTCCCGATCCTGGATTTTGCCGACCGTAACTTCAATGCCTGGCTGGAGAAAAAAGACTGGAGCCGCATTGACTATGGAGCAGGACTGTCGCGGCGCAACTTCAGGGGCCGTAACGAGGAAGTGCGGGTGCGGGTGCAGCGCGGTTTCAACAAGCGGCTGGAGTTTTCGTACCGCGTACCCTACTTAAGCCGCCGGCACAAAATAGGGGCAGAGGTGGGCGTGGCCGATTACCGCAGCCGCGTAACCAGTTATGACAACTTCAACAACCGCCAGCTTTTCCTGGAACAGGAAAGTGAACTGCCCATCCGGCGCACCGCTGTTACGGCGGGGATGACGCATCGGCAGGACGTGCAGCGGCAGGAGGGTGTGCG
Source organism: Pontibacter sp. CAU 1760 (assembly GCF_054482735.1). Lineage (NCBI taxonomy): Bacteria > Pseudomonadati > Bacteroidota > Cytophagia > Cytophagales > Hymenobacteraceae > Pontibacter > Pontibacter sp. CAU 1760. The sequence goes on along the minus strand of NZ_JBTLRL010000020.1, from coordinate 9,439 downwards.
GCTTACCTACCAGCGCGATCGCATTTCTGACTCAGTGGCGCTACTCAACCCGCGTTACTTTAACAACGGGGTAACCGACCGGCAACTGCTTCGCCCTGAAATATACAAAGTCATCAACCTGCGCAACAATTTCGCCTATCCGCTTTCGGGTAGCTATTTTGAGGTAGCGGCGGCCCAAACCTTCTTTCTGCAGCACTCGGGCAGCACCTATACTACCCTGAGGGCCAAGTATGTGCAGTACAACCGGCTTTCGGAGAAGTACTCCTACATGATCGGGGGAGAAGCGCAGACACGGCTAGCCCAAACCTATGCCTTCTCTGACAATATCGGGTTGGGGTTCCGGTCTTTGGTGCGGGGGTATGAGCTCTATGTGATCGGGGGGCAGCACTACGGGTTATTTAAACAAGGATTAACGCGCGAATTGCTGGATTTACAGCGTTTTAAGCTTAAATTTATCCGTAACCCTAAATTTAATACGATACCTTTGTCTATATACCTCAATGCGTTTACGGATGCCGGGTATGTGGTAGACAAAACGTTTGAAGACAGCAACCCGCTGGCTAACAGCTTGCTGCTTGGAGGCGGGGTAGGAGTGCATGCCGTTACGTTTTATGATATTGTGCTGCGGCTGGAGTACTCCCTGAACAAAGACGGAAACAGAGGGTTCTATTTCAGCACCAGATTCCCTTTTTAAAACAAGCACTATGAAAATAGCTATACTCGGAAAGCCCTTTAACGATACCATAGCCCCATTTATCCAGATGCTCTTTGATGAGCTGCAGCGACGGCAGGCGGATTTGCTGCTGCTGGAGCAATTTCAGCTTTTTCTGAAAAACACCATTAACCTGCCCACCGGCATCCCAACCTTTAGCCGCGGCGATACACTCAAAGACATTGATGTGGTCCTGAGCATTGGCGGCGACGGCACCCTGCTTGATACGGTAACTTATGTGGGGGCCCAGCAAATTCCGATTCTGGGCATTAACACCGGGCGCCTGGGCTTTCTGGCCACTATCCCTTACGATAGCATCAACGTAGCCATTGATGCGCTGTACAAAGGCCACTATACCCTCGACGACCGTGCGCTCATACGGGTGGATTCTGACCAGGAGGTGTTCGGCGGCATCAATTTCGGCCTAAACGAGTTCAGCTTATTGAAGCGCGATACCTCAGCCATGATTGTGGTGCATACGTATATAGATGGGGAATATCTAAATTCCTATTGGGCAGACGGTTTGGTGGTTGCCACGCCTACAGGCTCTACTGGCTACTCGCTTAGCTGCGGTGGCCCATTAGTGCTTCCACAGACTAACAATTTCATCATCTCCCCCGTATGTCCGCATAACCTCAATGTCAGGCCCATGATTGTGTCTGACAAGAGCGTGATATCATTTGAGGTAGAAGGCCGCAGCAGCACCTACCTCTCCACCCTCGATTCCCGCTCTACTGCTGTTGACATGAATGTGCAACTGGCTGTGCGGCGTGAGAATTTCTCGGCCCGCCTCATCAAGCTGCATCATGTTAACTTCTTGTCTACATTGCGTAGTAAACTTAATTGGGGACTGGATAAGCGGAACGAGATTATAAAGTAATATTTTTTATTTAAAATATGATTTCCGGTATTCGGGAATATCATTATTTTTGTATCAGCGTAGATTGGGTATATTGTACTCAGTTACAAGGCCTATTTAGATACCTGCCATTATGAAGAAATTTTTTACACTTGTCCTGTTACTGGTTGCTGTCATCGCGTTTTCCATTACGGAAGCGAATGCACAGCGCTTTACACAGCGAAGGCACTATGCCACTTTCGGCCTCTCATTAGGTGCCGCGAACTACTTCGGAGACATTGTTCCGGAACCTGATTTTACCAGTTTTCGGGTTAAATCTACACGCCCTAATATAGGGCTAAACTATTCTTATCGCTTTCATCCGCGCGTATCCATTCGGGGAGCAGTGAACTGGATGCGTATTATGGGCGATGATGAGCTGAGTGCCTCCCTGAATGAGGCAGAGAACTCCGGCCGCTTTATGCGAAACCTTTCTTTCCGCAACGACATCAAAGAGCTAAGCGCGGTTGCCGTGATAGACCTTTTCGAGAACCGCAGCACCTACCAACGCCGTCCGGATTTTGTGCCATACGGTTTCATTGGCGTGGCTGCTTTCCATCATAACCCCAAGGCATATTACGAGAACGGCTCCCGCCAAGGCCTTGATCCTGCTAACGACATCCCGACAGGCTGGTATGAATTGCAGCCGCTGGGCACAGAAGGGCAGTATGCCTCCATCGGCGACTACCCGGACCCATACAAGAAGGTGCAGATCGCGATTCCTTTCGGTTTGGGCGTGCGCTACAAACTTGACAGAAACTTAGACCTTAGTTTGGAAGTGGGCTGGAGAAAAACTTTCACGGATTACCTGGATGACGCCAGCTCTGCTTTTGCTTCGAAGGCTGATATCCTGAACGGTGGTGGAGAGAACCCAACGGCGGCTGCCATCCTATCAGACAGAAGTGGTGAGACCGATTTTAACACAGTAGCAGACCCAAGCGGCACAGTCTATGACATCGTTCCCGGGTTTGGTACATCAGCCAATAAAAAGCGTGGAAATAACTCAGACGATGATTGGTATATAAATACTAATATTTCCATCAACTATATTTTGGGTGGGCGCGTTAGAAGTCCTAAATTTAGATAATAGAACTACTAACGCTGCGTTGTTCATCTGAACACCGCTTTTACTTACATGACTTTACAAAATCTTAAGAGCACACTCCTTATTTGTCTTGCATTACAAATAGGGAGTGTTTTTTTTGGCAGCGCCTTGTTCGCGCAGCAGAGCAGGCCGGTTTCCACGTCAGAGATTGGTGTTGGTATAGGAGGCGCCAATTACAAAGGGGAAATAGCACCGAATTACCGTTTCCTCAACAACCAGGCAGCATTAACCGTGTTCTACCGCCACGACATGTCCGACGCGATTACGTTGCGCGGCGGGCTGATGGGAAGCCACCGTATCATAAACGACAATACCTTCAGTGATGAGGCGTATGCTGACAACCGCCCACTACACGCTTACCGACAGGCAGAGTCGAAGTTTAGTTTGCTGGAGGCTTCAGCCGTTATGGAGTATAACTTCCTTGATTATTACGACCTAAGCCAGAAAGTGCGTGTTTCGCCCTACGTATTTGTTGGTGTGGCGGGGCTCCTGTATAACATCAAGCTCCAGTCTGATAACCCTGAATTGGGCGGGCCCGGGGGCATGCTCGATAGGCCTTTTGATACCAACATTGCGGTAGCCGTGCCGTTTGGGGTTGGGGTGAAGTATGCGTTGAGCAAGCACTGGAACCTCGGCCTGGAGTTCGGTGCCCGCAAGGTATTGACCGACCAACTAGACTACCTCTTTGAGGAAGACCCTAAAAACCTGGCCAACCCCTACGATAAAGACTGGTATTATTACAACGGTATCAGCATTTCCTATACCCTCTACCGCACAAACTGCCCTCCTGTTTATAAGAATAAGCCCGGCATACTAGATTAAGTGGCAATGCTTCACGAATTTGTGAAGCTTTTTGTAACTTGCGGGGAAATTCTGTTTTAATGAATCTTAGGGAAAACGTAAACTTAAGCAATTTACCCAAGCATATAGCCGTTATCATGGACGGCAACGGGCGTTGGGCAAAGCAAAGAGGAGGGCTGCGGATCTTCGGTCATCAGAGTGCTGTGAAAGCAGTGCGCGATACCGTGGAATGCGCCGCAGAACTGGGGGTGGAGTACCTGACGCTTTATGCTTTCTCCACCGAAAATTGGTCGAGGCCAAGGGCGGAGGTCGATGCTTTGATGACGCTGTTGGTTTCTACCATCCGCAAAGAGGTCGCCACGCTCACCAAAAACGACATTAGGCTGCAGACCATCGGTGAGACAAACAATTTACCAAAAGCCTGCCAGCGCGAACTATTGGAAGCGATAGAGCTGACGAAAGACAATACGCGCATGACGCTGGTGCTGGCGCTGAGTTATAGCGGCCGCTGGGACTTGACGCAGGCCATGCGACAGATAGCCACGAAGGTGGAACAAGGCCAGTTGCAGGCCGCTAGTGTAAGCGAAGCGGTTGTTGCTTCGCACCTTTCCACTGCCGGTATGCCAGACCCTGAACTGCTGATCCGTACCAGTGGCGAGCAGCGTATCAGCAACTTCCTGCTGTGGCAATTAGCTTATACTGAACTTTACATCACAGAGTTGCTCTGGCCTGATTTTAGGAAGGAGCACCTGTATGAGGCAATAATTGCTTACCAAAGCCGCGAGCGGCGATTTGGCAAGACAAGTGAACAAATAACAAAGTGATAGATTCCCGAATGACAAGATGTATCTGGGTGCTTGTGCTGCTGCTGTTTTCAGCTGGTGCAGCCTCTTCGCAAGTGCTGAATAACCCTTCACAGACTTCTCCGATAGATTACGCGCAGCCCAAGCAGTATCGCATTGGTGGTATAAATGTAAGCGGAGCTAAATTTCTGGAGCCCATCGCACTGATTTCAGTGATTGGCCTGAAGGAGGGAGATGAGATTACAGTGCCCGGAGAGGATATCAGCCGAGCCATACAAAAGCTGTGGCAGCAGGGCATCCTGGGTGATGTGGAGGTACTGGCCCGAACAGAAGGGGACAAGATTTTCCTGACATTCGACTTGAAAGAGCGACCGCGCCTGGCTGATTTCCGCTTTTCCGGCATCAACAAGACCCAGTCGGATGCTTTGCGCGAGAAAGTTCCCTTGCAGCGTGGCCGCATTGTAACGGACGCCGTGCTAAACAGCACCCGCAATGTAATCCGCAACTACTACCTGGATAAAAGCTACCTCAACGCCAAGATCAATATCACGCAACGCCCGGACTCTACGCTACCTAACAGCGTGGTACTGAACGTGCATGTGGACAAGGGGAACAAAGTAAAGATCGAGGAAATTGAGTTTGTCGGAAACGAGGCTTTTGCAGATAACAAGCTGAAGAAGCAGTTGAAGAAGACGAAGGAAAAGAAATTCTACAAAATCTTCACCTCCTCTAAATTCAGTGAAACAGAGTATGAGGCCGACAAGCAGCACCTGCTGGATTTCTATAGCAACGAAGGTTACCGCGATGCCACCATCGTGTCTGATACGGTATACCGCATCAGCGACGACAGGCTGGGGATCCGGATCACAGTGGATGAAGGTCAGCGGTATTATTTCCGAAACATTACCTGGGAGGGCAATTACCTTTATGAAGACGAGTACCTCTCACGGGTACTAGGTATAGGCAAAGGCGATGTATATAACCAGCAGGAACTGGACAAGCGCCTGAACTATAACCCAACAGGAGGGATAGACGTGTCGGCCTTGTATCAAAACGACGGTTATCTGTTCTCGCGCATCGAACCAGTGGAAGTGCGTGTAGAAAACGACTCTATTGACTTGGTGATGCGCGTAACGGAAGGGCCGCAGGCAACCATCAATAAAATCACCATCACAGGGAACGACAAGACGAGTGACCATGTGATTCTACGGGAGATACGCACGCTTCCGGGACAGAAATACAGCCGCGACGACTTAATCAGAACCCGAAACGAACTGGCTGCCCTGGGGTATTTCGACCCGGAGACGATTGGCTTGAACCCAATTCCGAACGAAGCCGATGGGACAGTGGATATTAACTATAGCGTGGTAGAGCGACCGAACGACCAGATCAGCCTTTCGGGTGGTTGGGGCGGTGTGCTAGGCCCGGTAGGAACCGTAGGGCTTACGCTCAACAACTTCTCTACCCGCAAAATGCTTGACTTGTCTAAGTGGCGCCCGGTACCGACAGGCGACGGACAGCGACTGTCACTGAACATACAGGCAAACGGTAGGCTATACCAGTCTTACTCCTTGTCCTTCACTGAGCCGTGGCTGGGAGGGCGCAAGGCAAACTCGCTTACGGTTAGCTTATTTAAAACTGTTAGAAGGTTCTCTTTGGTAGAAGACGCCAACGCAAGCAGCCTGAATGTAGACGGAGCTTCTATGAGCCTTGGTCGAAGACTGAACTGGCCGGACAACTTCTTCTTCATGAACCACTCACTGTCTTACAACCGCTATAACCTGAACGAATACAGGTTGGCAGAAGGGTTCTCTGACGGGGTATCAAACAGTATCTCACTCACCAATACATTAGGCCGTTCCAGTATTGATAACCCAACTTTCCCACGAAGAGGGTCGTCGTTCACGTTCAGCGTTAACCTGACACCGCCCTACTCGCTGCTCTCCGAAAGAAGAGATAAGTTCGAGTACATCGAGTTTAACAAATGGATGTTCGATGCCTCTTATTTCTTAAACTTGGCAGGGAATTTGGTACTAAACACCCGAGCGCACTTTGGTTTCCTCGGAACTTACAGTGATGATGCCGTTGGGCCATTCGAGCGCTTCAAACTAGGTGGTACAGGCCTGGGAGGTGGTAACTTCTTCGTCGGTACAGAATTTATCGGATTAAGAGGGTATGACGAGGGCGATGTGGTGAACAACAACAACTCTTTCCTGACCTCTGCCGGTGGTGTAGCTTACAATAAATTTGTACTGGAGGCGCGTCAGTTGATCTCGCCTAACCCGGCGGCTACCATCTATGGTCTGGCTTTCCTGGAGGCTGGTAACAACTTCGGATCTTACGACCAGTACAATCCGTTCAAGCTTTATCGCTCTGCAGGTGTGGGCGCCCGAATTTTTATGGCTGCCTTCGGTTTGTTAGGATTTGATTATGCTTGGCGACTGGATACACTGCCAGGTCCGGCTGGTTTGGATGCTAAGCGCGGCATGTTCCACTTTGTGATAGGCCAGCAGATACGTTAATCTGAAAGGAATTTGTATGAGGAAGTTTTTGTTTGTCTTTGTAGCGTGCGTTTTTTTAGCACCTGTTTTGCATGCTCAGAAGATTGGCTATATTGACTCAAATTTTATCCTGAGCAAGATGCCGGACTTTAACAAAGTACAGCAGGAGATGGATAAATACGCAACAGCCTGGCAGAAGGAGATCGAACAGTTGCAGCAGGAGTCTGATAAGCTAAAGCAAGACTTTAGAGCAGAAGAAGTACTGCTGACCGAGCAGATGAAGAAAAAGCGCCAGTCTGAGATAGCTAAAAAGGACGCTGAGCTGCGTGATTATCAACAGAAGGTGTTCGGTTATGAGGGCATGATGTTCAAGCGCCGCCAAGAGTTGATGCGACCCGTTCAGGATGAAGTTTTCGAGGCAGTCGAAAAGGTGTCAAAATCCAAGGGAGTGCAGATCATGTTCGACAAGTCAGGTGACCTGGTGATGATTTATACCAACCCGGTGCATGACTACACAGAATATGTGTTAGAGGCCTTAGGGCTTGCCTCAGAGCGGCAGAACCAGCAAGGTAAGACACCAGCCAGCGCTGTTGTAGATGACCCGGGCAACCTGCCTGATGTAGGAGCAGAGGAACAGCCTGAACAACAACAGCCAGCTAAGCAGCCTTCTAAATCAACAAAGAAGAAGTCTAACAACTAAACCTAACTATATTATTAATTAAGCAACCAATGATGAACAAGATTAAAACATTAGTAGCAGCGTTCTTACTGATCAGCTTTGCATCTTTTGCACAGAGCAATGACCAGCCGCTTAAAATTGGTTATACAAACGTAGAGTACATTCTGCTTCAAATGCCAGAAAGTAAGCAAATAGAGTCTGAGCTTAAAACACATAGCACACAGTTGGAGAACCAGCTAAAAGGCAAGTATGCAGAGTACGAAAGCAAATTACAGGCTTACGAGAAAGGCGCTGCAACCATGGACAAAGTGGTTCGCGATGACAAGGAGAAAGAGTTGATGAATATGAACAACTCTATCCAGGAGTTCCAGCGTAGTGCGCAGGCTTCTTTACAGCAAAAAGAGAAGTCTTTGGTTGATCCGGTTATCTCTAAGATTGACAAAGCTATTAAAGATGTGCGTGTTGAGAACAATTATACCTACATCATCAGCAACCAGGCATTGCTTGCTGGTCCGGAAGACGGGGATATTTCTCCGCTTGTGCTGAAGAAGCTTGGTGTAGACCCAGCTAAAGCCCAGCAAACCCCAGAGCCGGCTGCTACAAAGCCAGCAGCAACTACAACGCCTTCTAAGTCATCTAGCACAAAGAAGAAAAGCAACAAGTAATACCCGCTTTTAACAATACAGGAAAGCCGACGTGTATACATCGGCTTTTTTTTTATACCCTAATTTAAGATTTACATTGGCCTATTACATTGATCAGCAAGAAAATGCAGTTGATTCTGATGAACTGTATGAGCACCACCGGATTGTGGTGGACAAAGGGCAGGCATTGCTGCGGCTAGACAAGTTCCTGATGGACCGCTTGCCCAATGTAACGCGTAACAAGCTGCAGAGTGCTATTCGTTCAGAGTCGGTGCAGGTGAACCAGAAGCCCGCGAAAGTGAGCTATAAGGTGAAGCCACTGGACCTCATTACCATTACCCTGGCAGAGCCGCCGCGCGATACGGATGTGGTAGCGGAAGACATTCCGCTGAACATTGTGTATGAAGACGACGAGTTGCTGCTGGTGAACAAGGAAGCTGGGATGGTAGTGCACCCTGCTTACAGCAACTGGACGGGCACCTTGGTAAATGCCCTGACATACTATCTGCAGAACCTGCCTACTGGCCGTAACGGCGAGGGACGCCCAGGCCTGGTACACCGCATCGACAAGGACACATCAGGGTTGCTGGTGATTGCCAAGACGGATTACAGTATGGCTTACCTGGCAAAGCAGTTCTTCGACCACACGATCGAGCGCACCTACTATGCCCTGGTATGGGGCGTTCCGAAGGAGCAGGAGGGCACGGTGACAGGCCATATAGGACGCAGTGTGAAAGACAGGAAGGTGATGGCAGTGTATCCTGATGGATCTTATGGCAAGCACGCTGTAACGCACTATAAAGTGTTGCGAAGCTTTAAGTATGTATCGTTAGTGAAGTGCAACTTAGAAACTGGCCGCACACACCAGATCCGTGCGCATATGAAGCACATTGGGCATCCGCTTTTCTCGGATGCAATGTATGGAGGAGATAAGATCGTGAGCGGTATGCCGAATGGGTCGTATAAATCGTTTGTCGAGAATGCCTTCAAGCTAATACCCCGGCAGGCGCTCCATGCCAAGTCACTGGGTTTTACACACCCTATCACCAAACAGGCTATCTTTTTTGAGTCAGACCTGCCCGAAGACTTTGCCTCGGTATTAGCAAAATGGGAACTGTACGAAGAACCACTAACGTAACCAGCCACTTCTTTATCGCAGTGATAAGCACATAAAGGGAGTGTAATTTAAACTGTGTCATTTCCATGTTTTACATTACTGGCCCTGTTGGTGTACTGGTGTGAATCCTTACAGCAACAGGGCCAAACTTTTGAAGTGCGTCTCACTTCAAGTCCAGC
>NZ_JBTLRL010000019.1:0-75110 GCF_054482735.1 Pontibacter sp. CAU 1760 | reverse complement strand
TGGGCTACTACAGCTAACTTAAAGCCCAGGGTATAGTCGCACTGAGTACGCTTGCTTTTTTTCTCTTCCCCTTTTTCCATATAAGGTTGTGTTTAGTGTCAACCTATTTCAGGACGGGACATTATAAAGAAAAAGGGAGTCATACTGCAGTATGGCTCCCTTTTTCTTTGGGTGTGAATGCTAATAATTGGTTCCTGCTAAGCGGTAGTATCCTGCGGGCTTGAATGGTGGAAGTAGTTGTATAACACCGTGGCCTTCGCTTTGCCGATGTCATGTGCCAGTTCCTCCTGGCTCAACTCTCGAAGCTTCTTAACGGATTTATACTTGCTAAGCAAGGCCTCGGCTGTTTTAGGGCCTAAGCCTCTCACTTCCGTCAGCTCAGTCTTGAGTGTACCCGCATCGCGCTTGCTACGATGGAAGGTAATGGCAAAACGGTGCGCCTCGTTGCGCAACCGCTGAATCAGTTTAAGAGACTCTGACTTTTTGTCGATGTAAAGCGGCAAAGAGTCCCCGGGGTAAAAAATCTCCTCGAGCCGCTTGGCTATACCTACCACAGCAATTTTGCCATACAAGTCAAGTTCCCGGAGTGCTTTCACCGCCATGCTGAGCTGCCCCTTGCCCCCATCGATTATAATAAGTTGTGGCAGGGGCTGGTTTTCGTTCAGGAGGCGCGTATAGCGGCGCGTCACGATCTCATACATCGACTCGAAGTCATTAGAGCCAATTACTGTTTTGATGTTAAAGTGCCGGTAGTCCTTTTTGCTCGGCTTGCCGTTCTTGAAGCATACCATCGAGGCAACCGGATTATCACCCTGAAAGTTAGAATTGTCGAAACACTCGATCTGGCGGGGCAGCTCGGTTAAGCGCAGGTCCTTTTTCATGGTTTCCAGCACGCGCAGTTCCCGCTTTTCGTTCAGGTCCTTGTTCTTTTCCTGGCGGCCTTCCCGCTCTTTGCGCAGGTACAGGGCATTTTTCAGCGACAGGCTCAGCAGCTTTTTCTTGTCCCCGATTTGCGGGTAAGTGATGATAATGTTATCCAAAGGCAGCGTCAGCTCAATGTTTGAGATAACCTCCCGGGAAGTACTCTCGAACTCCTGGCGCAACTGCACCACCACCGAAGCCAATATGTCGGCATCCGCCTCATCTAGTTTTTTCTGGATTTCCAGGGACTGCGTGAGGATGATAGAACCGTTCATCACTTTCAGGTAGTTAATGAAAGCGCATTCCTCGTTGCTTGTAATCGTAAAGACGTCGATATTGGTGAGCGTATTTGATACGACCGTAGACTTTGCTTGAAAGTCATCCAGCATATCCAGCTTTTGCTTGAACTGGTGCGCTAGCTCAAACTGATAATCAGCGGCGGCGGCGGCCATCTTGTCCTTGAAGTAGTTTTTAGCCACCGATAAGTTACCCGATAGGATATTGCGGATCTGGGAGATGTTGGCGTTATACTCGCTTTCCTCCACCAGTCCTTCGCAAGGGCCTTTGCAGTTGCCGATATGATACTCCAGGCACACCTTGAACTTCCCTGCCGCAATGTTCTCGGGAGAGAGGTTATAAGTACAGGTGCGCAACGGGTATAAAGTCCGGATCAGATCCAGGACAACATACATGGCCGTGCCACTGGGGTATGGGCCAAAATACCGCGACCCGTCGTTTAGCTTGTTGCGGGTGGTAAAAACGCGTGGAAAGCGCTCGTTGATAATACAGATGTAAGGGTATGTTTTCCCGTCTTTCAGCAGGATATTGTACTTCGGCTGATACTGCTTGATCAGGTTGTTCTCCAGCAGGAAGGCGTCAGCCTCGGTGTCCACAATCGTAAACTCGATGTCTTTTATCTGCGACACGAGTTTAAGCGTCTTCTTATTGTGCTGCGAGGAGCGATTGAAGTAAGAGGAGACCCGCTTCCGGATATCAACAGCCTTGCCTACGTAGATGATGCCTTTGTCATCGAAAAACTTATAGATGCCGGGTTTGTGCGGCAAATGCGAAATTTTCTCCTTCAGGTGCTCGTTTGCAGGCATAACATCGTGCTTAGAAATCTGCGTCTAAATCAATCTCCGTAGGCAGGTTCAGGAACTCGTCTTGCTGAGACGAATCTGGTTTGATAGCCTGATTGTATTTAGAACAGTCTAATTCTACCGATAAAGGCGTTAAAGGTTTAGGGAAAGCGTCTTTCGACACATCCAATGATTTATCCTGATACACTTTCTGCATAAAAGCGCCATAGATAGGCATCGCCAACCGGCCACCTTGTCCTTCGCGCATGGTCCGGAAGTGAATGGATCGGTCTTCGCCACCCACCCAGGTACCGCACACCAGGGTAGGCGTTACGCCCATAAACCAGGCATCAGAATAGTTTTGTGTTGTACCTGTTTTAGCCCCAATCGGATTTTTCAGTCCGTTGCGGTAGCGAAGCCCGTAGTAGGCGGTACCGCCTGGCTCGGCGGCGGCCTGTAGCATGTGCACCATCATGTAAGCTGTTTCCTCGCTCAGCGCCTCTCTGCTCTCCGGGTGATGCTCATAGATCAGGTTGCCGTGCTTGTCCTCGATGCGGGTGATATAGTTCGGCTCCACCCAGGTGCCGCCGTTTACAAAAGTTCCATAAGCACCCACCATGTCGTAAAGCGACACATCACTTGTGCCCAAAGCCAGCGAAGGAGTCGGATCGAGCGGAGTAGTGATGCCCAGGCGGCGTGCTGTTTTTACCAGTGTTTCGGCTCCCAGCTTGTTCACCAGGAAAGCGGAGATAGAGTTAACAGACTCGGCAAGGGCCTTTCGCAGGGTATACTTCTCGCCGCTGTACTTGTTGTCGGCATTGTCAGGGCACCACATGGTGCCGTCAGGCAGGGGCACGCATACCTCTGTGTCAATCACCTCATAGCATGGGTAATAGCCATTCTCGATAGCTGCGGTATAAAGGAAGGGCTTGAACGTAGAGCCCGGCTGGCGTGAGCCCTGCTTCACGTGGTCGTACTTAAAGTGCTTGTAGTTGATGCCGCCCACCCAAGCCTTGATGTGGCCTGTCTGCGGTTCCATGGCCATGAAGCCAGTCTGCAGGAACTTCTTGTAATGCTTCAGCGAGTCAAGCGGGCTCATCATCACCTCTTTCTCCCCATCCCAGTTAAAAATGGTCATCGGAATTTTTTTGTTGAGGTAGTAGTTAATGGAATCCTCGTTGTCCTCGAACTGCTGCTTCAGGCTGCGGTAACGCGAGGTGCGCTTGATGGCCTGCTGCGCAAAGTTCTTGATCTCCTGGTTGGATTGGTCTACCCACGGGTTGCGGCCTTTCCAATGCTCATAGAAAGCCTGTTGGCGGTCTTTCATGTGCTCAGCCACTGCCTGCTCGGCATACTTTTGCATGCGGGAGTCGATGGTGGTGTAAATCTTCAAGCCGTCGCCGTACAGGTCATACCCGTTCTCACGGCACCACTGGCGCAGGAAGTTGCTGGCCACCGTTCTGAAATAAGGAGCCATACCTACATTCTGATTCTCCACTTTGTAGTCAAGCTGAATGTCTTTCTCTTTGAGCTTGTCGTACTCGGCCTGCTCCAAGAAACCATACTTCACCATTTGCGAGAGCACTACGTTGCGTCGGTGTTTGGCGTTCTCGGGGTTAAAGCGCGGGCTATAATAGGTTGGGTTTTTAAAGAGACCCACCAGCACCGCCGACTCCTGCACCTCCAGGTTCTTAGGCCGCTTGTTGAAGAAAGTCTTTGAAGCCGACTCTATACCAAAGGCGTTGCTGCCAAACTCGAAGATGTTGAGGTACATGACCAGAATCTCGCGCTTGGTATAGGACTGCTCCAGCTTTACAGCCATTAGCCACTCCTTGGTTTTATGGATCAGCGTGCGCAGGCCCGGCACATCGTTCAGGAGGCCGTTGTTTAATTCCTCACTACGTGTTCTGAACAGGTTTTTTGCCACCTGCTGCGTCAGGGTACTGCCGCCGCCTTTTGTACGGCCGGTTGCTAAGGCCGCTGCCACACGCACCATGGCCTCAGGGTCTATACCAGAGTGCTCCTCAAAACGGATGTCCTCGGTTGCCACCAAGGCATTGATCAGGTTGTCGGGCAGATCCTCATACTCAACCGGGGTTCTGTTTTCGCGGAAATAGCTGCCGAGCCGTTCGTTGTCGGCAGAGTATATCTCGGAGGCGAGCTCGCTTTTAGGGTTTTCCAGGGCACGCAGGTTGGGCAGCTCCCCAAACAGATTCAGGAAGTTGATGCTAACAGCGTACAGATACAGGATGATAAACGCGAGTCCGCCCACAAAGAACAGCCAAAGTGCGGTGATCACTTTCGCATATACCTTGTTGTTGGTAGAGGGTGCAGGTGCTTTTTGACGCGTAGCCATGTACTTAATAGTTGTTTTTGAAGAAGGTCAGGTAGGCCTCCAGGTCTTTGTTTTGCAAGAGCTTCTGGTAGTTGGCCGACGAGATGACAAAGGTAGTGAAATCTACGCCTCTAATTCTGCCTACCGGGGCTTGCGGTGCTTTTTGTTTGATGTTGAAGGAGAGCGCCTGCTTCGGGTCTGTGAAGGCGTGCATGCGCAGCATGGTTTTGCCCGGTGCAAAAGCCACAGAATCAATGGCCAGGTTCTCTCGCTTATAATAGGTGTTGTTATACTTCTCATACCTGGGCACCACGTCTTTAAACGCCTCCGCTTCGGAAGGGTAGATCAGCACAAAATAAAAGGCCGTATCGGCAGTCGCATCAAAAGCCAAAGAGTTGGCTGCAGGCGTTGCAGGCTCTGCCGCCGCCTGAGCAGGAGCTGTCGCCGGCGATGCAGCTGCAGCTGCAGGCTGATCTTTTGAATTGGTTGCAGGAAGAGTGTTTTCAGGAGCTGTATTATCAGTCTTAGCAGCCGTTACTGTTTCAGGTTCAGCTTGTGGGGTTTCCTCCTGTTTCGGTTTTGTCTCCTGCTGCGGCTTAGCAGGCTGTGGTATGGCTGCAGCAACAGGTTGCGCTGGCTGCGCCTTCTTTATGGATGCTGTGGCCATTGCCATCTCCCTACTGACTTTTTGCTCTGGCGTAACGGTCGTCCTGGCAGCGGCCTTTCGAAGAGTAGGAGCAGGTGGGGCGTCCTGGCGAAGCTGGTTTTTCTGTTCCAGTTCCGTGTAAGTGGCAAGCAGTTGATCCGCCTGCGGCACCAGTGGACTTCCCGGAAAGTTTTTCCTGAACTGCTCTAATTGCCGGCGCAGCAATTGCGGTTTCTCTGTTCGGGCGGTCAGCATCGCCTCCAGAAACGACACTTTGTCTTTGAAGTCGTTGAGCGGATATTGGCTTATGACCTGGTGTAATATCCTGGTGGCTTTCTGGTATTCCTGGGCATCGTAAAAGCTATAGGCCGAATCATACAATGCCTGTGCCCGCAGGTTGTCAGCCGCATTTTTAGACAAGAAATCAGAGTCATCGAGCAACCGGGCATACGTGGTATGCGGAAACTCTTTCTTCACCTTGTTATAATATGCCTGCTGCTGCGCCAGGTTGCCGGATTTGCCATACAATAGGTATAGACTATAGTATACCTCTGCGGTATGCTCCGATTTCGGGAATCGCTCCAGCAGCTTAAGGTAAGTCTGTTCTGCACGGGCGGTGTCGTTCAGGTTTTGCGCATATATATTAGCCAACCGGAAGAGGGCTTCCTCTACCTGCTTGTCGGAGCGCTGTAGGGCTGCGGTAGTCAGGGGAATGTTCTGGAGGTATGATTGCACCTGGGCAGAAGACCGTTCTTCTGCAGACAGCTGGTTCTCTACAACGGCGGGTTCAGGGGCACGGGCTATATCGGCGGCATTGGGGTTGGCCTCGCCACGGGTGCGGTAACGCCAGAAATCCTGCAAAGGCCGGTCTCCCCAGCGGCGCACAAACTCGGCCCTCGCCGAAGCCATAGCCGTGGGGTTATCAAAATACCATACGCCCCCTGCCGAGGTAGGGGTGCCAAAGGCATCTCCGTTTTGGCTGCGACGGTTGTTGCGGCCACTGCTGCTTGCCTGCGTTTCTTTGCGCTGTAGTTCCTGTTGGCGAACAATTTCCTGCTGCTTCAGCTCTTCTTCCCGCTCCACCAATTTCTTCACAAAAGCCAACCGTTCAGCTTCGCTCATCCGCCCGATGCGTTGCAAGCTGTCCTGGGTTTGAATGGTGGTATACTGCTTAGCAAAGTCCGCAAGGATATCACGACGCTCAGCCACCGCCTCGTATTCCGGGGCCCGCTGCGGGTATACCTGCATGGCACTGTCATAGTAAGCGGCGGCAAGTTCGTACTTATACAGTTTGTCAAAATAGATCTCGCCGGCCAGTACATAGCCATAGGCTTTTTGGTTCGGCAACGAGCCTGTTGTTTTCAGTGATTGCTCTAACAGCCCCAGTGCCTTGTCGAAGTTCTGCTGCCTCAGCTCAAACTGGGCCATCTCATAGAAAATCCTGTTACGGTATTCCAGGTTCTTCTCGTCCTTCAGCATTTTCTGGTAGTAAGAGGCAATGCGCTCGATGTCCTGCTCGTCCGAAAGCTCAGACACCTGCCCAAGGTTCAAACGGCTGAAAAAGCCGAGGTCGTAAGGTGGGTTGCGGCGCAGAATCTTGGTATACTGCTGGTATGCTTTCTTGTCTTGACCGGTATGGCGATAGAGTTGTGCCAGGGTATAGCGCATCCGCGACTGTGCATCCTTATCCTCAAAGTTAGGGAGGGAGAGTTCCAGGTTTTGGATGGCAGCGGCAGTATCGGGCTGTTGCAGGTAATAATGGGCGCGAGCCAGGTAGAGCTCGCGGGCGTTTTCCTTGTTCAGGCGCTCTTTGCGCAAAAACTCCGATACCTGCAGCGCATTGTCCATCTCGTCTAGCTGCATGAAGGCGCGCATTAGCCATACCAAGGCCTCGTGGCGGTCTTCGGCATCTTTGCTGGTGGCATTCACATACTTAAAGGTGCGCACAGCCTCGGCAAAATTCAGCTGGTAATAGTTTGCCTTGCCTATTTGGATGTAGCTATTGTCGATCCACCGGCTGTTGTTGTGGTACTGAATCGGGTGGGAGGCTTTCTTTTTCACATCCTCCAGGTCTGCCTCAAAAGCCTTCGCCGTAGTAGAGTCGATCATGGGGTAGATGGGGAGGACCTGGTTGTAGTCGTACTGCATTTGCTGCTGCAGGCCATCCTCGACGAGGCGCATCTTCTCCCTGGCCAGAAAATAGCCGTTGTAGCGGGCTGAAGTATTGTGGTAAGTCTTGCTTAAGGGGTTGTTCCGCTCCGTAGAGCAGGAGCCCAGCAGCACGCCCGCCAGCAGAATCAGTAGGTGCAGTGTTTTTCTGTTCAAAGTATAAAGAGGTGCAGGGTGTCGGAGCACTATATTATATATGTGTAAACGTTGCATAAGCCGCTTTCAGTATGGCAGGCAGCGGCATTTGCCTGATAAGCAATGCCTCTCTCACAAAAATACAAGAATAAGCCAATACTTAAGCTTTGCCTGTTTTGCAGCCTGCTATTGAACTATACAAAATTCCAAATGGTTTCAGGCGGAGCCGCTCTTTCTGCGAAGGCGCCTTTTTAACCCAGCTGCCCTTTTGTGCACTGCTAAAAGCGTATCTTTGTGAAAGCCCGAAAGCCATGGAAGAGAAACCCGAACAGAAAAAGCCGGAGCAGCGGCGCCAAGACAGTATAAAGCCTTATGTAAAGTACTCTGGTATGGCTTTCCAGATGATTGGCGCACTGGTTATCGCAGCCTTCGCTGGCCGGAAACTGGATGCCTATGTGGGCAACGAAAAGCCCTGGTTTACAATTGGGCTGCTGCTAGTGGCGGTGATGGGTACTATGCTCCTGACAATATTATCCTTGAACAAAAAATAAGCTGCGTGATTTTCTTCAGAAACCTGGCCATACTCACGGGCCTACTTTGTGTGATTATTGGGGTGTTGCTGCAGTTTACCGGCCATGCGCTAGTGCACCCGTTCATTTGGTATACCCTGCTCTTCTTTATTTTCATCACGGGCTTCACCTATTACCTCACCCAGATGGGCGCCAAGAATGATCCTGACAACTTTCAGGTATACTACTTTGCCTCAATGGGTTTCCGGATGGTATTAAGCCTTGGGGTCATAGCGCTCTATGCTTACTTCTACAAGGAAGGGCGCTTAACGTTCGTTTTCAATTTCTTTGCTTTATATTTCCTGTTTACCGGGTTTGAAATTTACAGTTTGTTGGCTAACTTGCGGCCCAATTTGAAAAGGCAGGAGCAGCGGTAGGTTCTGCTGATTTAATTTTGCTTTTAAAACATTCTCAATGAAGAGGTTATTCGTTCTATTGTTTTCTTTCCTGACGCTGACAGCGTTTGCCAATGCACCAGTTGAAGAAGGGGAGTTCAGGCCCGGTGACATGATCACGCACCACATTGCCGATGACTATAGCTGGCATTTTGCTGATGGGGTAGTGCTTTACTTACCTGTGATTTTAGTAGACAACGGCGCAGTAGAAGTTTTCTCCTCACACAATTTCTATAGCGAAAACCACGAGACTGTTCATTATAATGGCTATGCCTTGGCACACGGGCACATTGTGCGTGTAAATGCCGCAGGCGAACCACTGGAAGATCAAGCAGGCTTGTATGATTTCTCCATTACAAAGAACGTAGCCTCTATGTTTGTTAGTGTGGCCCTGCTGTTTATCGTGTTCTTCATTATAGCTGCCCGTTACAAAAACAACCCTAAGAGCGCCCCGCGTGGTGTTCAGTCTTTCTTTGAGCCGATCATCATCTTTATTCGGGACGAGATTGCGAAGGCTAACATCGGCCCGAGGTATGAGCGCTACATGCCCTACCTGCTGACTGTGTTCTTTTTTATCTGGTTCAACAACTTGCTTGGCCTGATGCCGGGCGGTGCTAACCTGACAGGTAACATCGCTGTTACGCTTATCCTGGCCCTGATTACGCTGCTTATCACGGTGTTTAGTGGCAATAAAAGTTACTGGAAGCATATTTTCGCTACACCGGGTGTGCCAACCTGGCTGGCCCCGATCATGATTCCTGTTGAACTGATCGGTATCCTGACAAAGCCATTCTCACTGATGGTTCGACTTTTTGCCAACATCACGGCAGGTCACATTATCATCCTTTCATTGTTCTCCCTGATCTTTATCTTTAAAAGCCTGGCAGTTGGTCCGCTTAGTGTGGCGTTTGCAACTTTTATGAACTTCCTAGAGTTGTTTGTGGCGTTGCTGCAGGCATACATCTTTACCCTGCTTTCTGCCATGTACTTCGGTGGCGCAGTAGAAGAACACGATCACGCGGAGGATCATCATTAAGACTGAATTTTATTTTTAACTATATATTTCTATAACTATGTTGTTAGCAATCTTGCTTCAAGCTGTTTCTGAAGGCGCTGGTCTTGGTATCATGGGTGCCGGTATTGGTGCAGGTCTAGTTGCCCTGGGCGCTGGTCTTGGTATCGGCCGCATCGGTGGTTCAGCTATGGAATCTATTGCTCGTCAGCCTGAGGCTGGTGGCAAAATCCAGACTGCCATGATCATTTCTTCTGCACTTATCGAGGGTGTAACCCTTTTCGGTGTAGTAGTATGTCTTCTGATCGCTATTGCTTAATTAGCTTCTAGTAAGCTAAACCGGCAAAAGAGCTTTTGCATTTGATCTCTCGTCTGGGCGTATGGCCCAGACGTTGAGGTCTTTTTAAAGACATAGTTTTATAGTTAAGAGGGCTGCCCAGTAGCGGCAGCCATTTAAAAGTAACTTAATATTCAACTTTCATAAACAATGGAATTAGTAACTCCTGGTATAGGTTTGATTTTCTGGCAGACGGTCACGTTCCTGATTGTGCTGTTCCTGCTCGGCAAGTTTGCCTGGAAGCCTATCATGAATGCCCTGCATGAGCGGGAGTCTTCAATTGAGAACGCGCTGAGTGCTGCCGAAAAAGCCAAATTGGAAATGCAGGCCCTTAAAGCCGACAACGAGAAGCTTTTGGCCGAGGCGCGTTTAGAACGCGACAAAATCCTGAAAGAGGCGAGTGATGCTGCGAATGGTTTAGTTGAAACTGCGCGTGAGAAAGCCAACGAGGAGGGCAACCGCATGATTGCCATTGCCCGCGAAGCCATCGAAAACGAAAAGCGTGCTGCCCTGACGGAAGTTAAGAACCAGGCTGCTACCTTGTCGATCGAGATCGCTGAGCGTATCCTGCGAAGAGAGCTGAGCGACCCGAAGGCTCAAGAGGCGCTGGCGCAGAATTACATGCGTGAAGTAACACTTACCTAAACAGAACATTAATTGACAGCCTGCTGCTTGAAGTGAAATTTTAGTGCAGGCTTCATTAACGATATAACCATGTCAGATATTAGAGTTGCTTCCAGGTATGCGAAGTCACTGATTGAACTGGCGAACGAAAAAGGAATTCTAGAGCAGGTGCACCAGGACATGCTGCTGTTTTCCAAAGTCGTTTCTCAAAACAGAGATTTCCATCTGTTGCTCACAAACCCGATCATAAAGTCGGACAAGAAACTGGCCGTGATCACGCAGATCTTCGCAGGCAAAGTGCAGCAACTGACGTCGATGTTCTTTACCATCGTAGCGAAGAAAGGCCGTGAGGCGGCGTTGCCGAGTATCGCCTCTGAGTTCGAGAAACAGTACGACGAGCAGAAAGGCATCCAGCAGGTAACGGTGACAAGCGCAATGCCGCTTGCTACAGCACAGCGCGATGCCTTAGGCAAGCAGCTGGCCGCCGAAACAGGCAAGACCATCCACATGACAGAGCTGATTGACCCGTCGTTGATCGGTGGTTTTGTGTTGCGCGTTGGCGACAAGCAAATAGACAGCTCTGTGAAGAACAGTCTTCGCAAGCTGAAAAATGATTTTAAAGACAATCCCTATATCAATAAACTATAATCATGGCAGAAGTAAGACCTGATGAAGTATCAGCCATATTAAGAGAACAGCTGTCAAACTTCCGTTCTGAGGCAGAGCTGGAAGAAGTAGGCACTGTGCTGCAAGTGGGTGACGGTGTCGCTCGTATCTATGGCCTTTCCAAAGCACAGTCTGGTGAGCTCTTAGAATTTGAAAACGGACTTCAGGCAATGGTTCTTAACCTGGAGGAGGACAATGTAGGTGCCGTATTACTTGGCGACTATAGCGAGATTAAAGAAGGCGCTACCGTTAAAAGAACAAGCCGAATCGCCTCTATTAAAGTAGGTGACGGTATCATCGGACGTGTAGTAAACACACTCGGTCTGCCGATTGACGGTAAAGGCCCAGTTGCTGGTGAGTTATATGAGATGCCATTGGAGCGCAAGGCCCCAGGCGTTATCTTCCGCCAGCCGGTTAACGAGCCGATGCAGACAGGTATCAAGGCGATTGACTCCATGATTCCGATTGGCCGTGGCCAGCGTGAGCTGATCATCGGTGACCGCCAGACAGGTAAGACTGCCGTGGCAATCGACACCATCCTGAACCAGCGTGAGTTCTTCGACAGAGGCGAGCCTGTTTTCTGTATATATGTAGCCATTGGCCAGAAGGCTTCGACGGTTGCCCAGGTGGTAAAGGCCCTGACAGAGGGTGGTGCCATGGAGTATACGGTAGTGGTGGCGGCTTCTGCTGCTGACCCTGCACCAATGCAGTTCTTTGCGCCATTTACAGGTGCTGCCATCGGGGAGTTCTTCCGTGATACCGGCCGCCCTGCATTAGTAGTATATGATGACCTTTCGAAGCAGGCTGTTGCCTACCGCGAAGTGTCGCTTCTGCTGCGTCGCCCACCAGGGCGCGAGGCATACCCAGGAGACGTGTTCTACCTGCACTCTCGTTTACTGGAGCGTGCCGCCAAGATCAACAACTCCGATGAGATCGCTCAGAACATGAACGACCTGCCGGATTCTATCCGTCACTTAGTGAAAGGTGGTGGTTCGTTAACAGCCCTTCCGATCATCGAGACGCAGGCTGGTGACGTATCCGCATACATCCCAACGAACGTGATCTCTATCACAGACGGTCAGATCTTCCTGGAGACGAACCTGTTTAACGCAGGTATCCGCCCGGCCATTAACGTAGGTATCTCGGTATCTCGTGTGGGTGGTTCTGCTCAGATCAAGTCGATGAAGAAAGTAGCAGGTACCTTGAAGTTGGATCAGGCGCAGTTCCGCGAACTGGAGGCTTTTGCCAAGTTCGGTTCTGACCTGGATGCTTCTACCAAACTGACGATCGAGCGTGGCCGTCGTAACCTGGAAATCCTGAAGCAAGCGCAATTCTCGCCAGTGGCTGTAGAAGAGCAGGTTGCCATGATCTACTGTGCCACAAACGGTTTGTTGGACGATGTTCCGGTTTCTGAAGTAAGAGCATTTGAGAAGGATTACCTGCGTACCCTGCGTGCCCAGCACGCGGACACCCTGAACGGACTGAGAGCCGGTAAACTGGATGACCAGATTATCGCTACGCTGAAGCAGGTTGCAAAGGAGTTATCCGCGAAATATAGAAAATAGTCATAATCAGAAGTCAGAGGTGAGGGGACATACCCTTGTCCTCTGACTTTATGTTTATTACCACCATATGGCAAGTTTAAAAGAAGTTAGAAGCCGGATCACATCGGTATCTTCGACACAGCAGATAACAAAGGCCATGAAAATGGTTGCCGCTGCCAAGCTAAGACGCGCTCAGGACAACATCCTGCGCATGCGCCCTTATGCCCAGCGCCTGAGCGGTATCCTCACTAACCTGTCGTCGTTGACGGAGGGAGCCGTGGATAATGTCTATGCTGAGAAGCGGGATATAAACAGGGTGCTGATCATTGCCATTACCTCCGACAGAGGCCTGGCGGGTGCTTTCAACTCAAATGTGATCAAAGGCGTTACTGCTCTGATCAACGAAAAGTACAGCAGCCAGCTAGCTAGCGGCAACGTGACCATTCTTGCCATCGGACGCAAAGGTATGGAGGCCTTTAAGAAAAAGGGCATGACTGTGATTGACGACTACACGGGCATCTTTGGCGCAATGTCGTTTGATACCGTACGTGTTGCCGCTGAGCGTGCCATGGATGGTTTTGTGGCGCGTGAGTTTGACAAGGTGGATATCGTGTACAACGAGTTCAAGAACGTAGCTACGCAGGTAGTGCGCCAGGAGCAGTTTCTGCCGATAGAAGAAAAGCCGGAGATGGAGGCTGATGCCGCCGCTCTGCTGGTGGATTATACCTTCGAGCCGTCTAAGGAGCAGATCATTGAGGAACTGATCCCGAAATCGCTGAAGATACAGGTATATAAAGCTGTGTTGGAATCGAATGCCTCGGAGCACGGTGCCCGTATGACCGCCATGGACAAAGCGACTGAAAACGCTGGCGAGCTACTGAAACAGTTGAAGCTGACGTACAACAGAACGCGTCAGGCCGCCATTACCACCGAAATCCTCGAGATTGTAGGAGGAGCAGAGGCGCTGGCAGCAAAATAATACGCACAATACATCCGAAAAGCAGCGCCCATCCATAAAATGGGCGCTGCTTTTTTTTGGTGGCTATGCCTGAAAACCGGTAACATCAAATTGTTAATCCGGTGCTTTACAATATTTAAGCAGTTATTATTCACCTGAGCCTGTTATATTTGTAATAGGCTAGTACCCAAAAATGAGATACATTAAAGATTTTGGCTTTTGTAGGTTCGTGCAGGCAGCAGTAGTTTGGCTGCTGCTGTTGAGTAGCTGCACAAGCACATCCACATCTACCGGGAGTGGTAGCGCCGTTCACCCAGCCGGGTATAACGCTGACCTGTCGAGGCCCAGGCTGGTGGTGGGTATAGTGGTTGACCAAATGCGCTATGACTACCTGTACCGTTATTGGAATAAGTATGGCGACAAAGGCTTTAAGCGCTTGGTAAAGCAAGGCTTTAACTTCACCAACACCCAATACAGCTATGTGCCGACATACACCGGCCCTGGGCACGCCTCGATTTATACCGGCAGTGTACCAGCCCTAAACGGCATCATCGGCAATAACTGGTATGCGCGTAAAGAGGCACGGATGGTATACTGCGTGGAGGATAACAGCGTGAACACCGTTGGCAGCAGCTCTACAGCGGGCAAGATGTCGCCGGCGAACCTGCAGACGACTACCATCACCGACGAGCTGCGTCTAGCCACTAACATGGGCTCTAAAGTAATAGGCGTTGCCCTGAAGGATCGGGGGGCCATACTGCCGGCAGGCCACATTGGTAATGCCGCCTACTGGTTCGATTCGCCGAGCGGAAACTGGATCACGAGCACTTACTACCGGAACAACCTGCCACAGTGGGTAGAAGAATTCAATAATGAGAAATACCCGGACCAGCTCTTGAGCCAACCCTGGACAACCCTGCTGCCCATCTCGGCTTATACCGAAAGCACTGCAGACGACATGCCTTGGGAAGAGACCCTGCCAGGAGAGCAGAAGCCGGTATTTCCACACAACCTGCCTGCTATCCGCCAGCAGGACTATGAGCTGTTGCGCTCTGTTCCGGGCGGTAATACCATCACCAAAGACTTTGCGTTGGCTGCCCTGAAAGGGGAGGGCCTTGGGCAGGGAAAGTTCACCGACTTCCTGGCTGTTAGCTTTTCTACCGCAGATTATGTTGGTCACAAATTCGGGCCTAATTCTATTGAAGCGGAAGATGTTTTTCTGCGTTTGGACCAGGAGTTAGGGGAACTGATTGACGAAATAGAGCAACAAGTGGGAAAAGGGGAGGTGCTCTTTTTCCTGACAGCAGACCACGGCGCCGCCCATGTGCCTTCTTACATGATGGGAATGAATATTCCGGCTGGGGTTGCCAGCTCCGCAAAGGTGCGCGACTCGGTAGAGCAGTACCTCGACGAGCGCTATGGCAACGGTAACTGGGTAGAGCAGTATACCAACCAGCAGATTTACCTGAACCGGGCGCTAATCGACAGTAAGAAACTGGAACTGGGAGAAGTGCAGCAGCGTGTGGCCACTTACGTTATGCGGTTCGAGAACGTGCTGCGCGCCGTAACAGCCAGTACCTTGCAGCAAAATAGCTGGAGCCAGGGCCTGATGGCGAAAGTAGAGAATGGGTATAATGCACAGCGCTCCGGCGATGTGCTCGTGTTGCTGCAGCCGGGCTGGTTTGAAGGCTATGGCAACATCCGCGAGCCAAAAGGCACAACCCATGGCTCCTACTCCAACTACGACACCCATGTGCCACTGGTATGGTATGGCTGGCGTGTTAAGCCCGGCGAGAGCTCGGTGCCTACAGAAGTAGCCGACATCACGCCCACCATTGCCTCGTGGCTATACCTACAGGAGCCAAACGGAAGCGTAGGGCGGCCTTTACAAGAATACATGAATCAATAATTAATAAAAGCCGGAAGAGCAAAGAGAAATTCCTACGGCGCAGTTACACTAATTCGAAATGGAGAAAAGAGAAATTACCAACCCATGGCACAGCGTGAGCTATGGTGAGCAGGCGCCAGAAGTGCTGTCAGCTATTATTGAAATCCCGAAGGGCTCTAAAGCGAAATATGAGTTAGATAAGGAAAGCGGTATGCTGAAGCTGGACCGTGTGCTTTTCTCATCTGTAAACTACCCGGCCAACTACGGCTTTATCCCACAGACTTACTGCGACGACAAAGACCCGTTGGATATCCTGGTGATTTGCTCTATTGATGTGCAGCCGATGTGCCTGATTGATGCCAAGGTGATTGGGGTGATGCAGATGATCGATAATAACGAGGAAGATGACAAGATCATCGCCGTGGCTTACAACGACATGTCTGTACGCCATATCAACGATATATCTGAGTTGCCACCGCACACGCTGCTAGAAATGCGGCGTTTCTTCGAGGACTACAAGAAACTCGAGCACAAAGAAGTGATCGTGGAGCAGTTCTTAGGCCGCGAGCATGCCTATAAAATCATCCAGGATAGCATCGAACTGTACAATGCTACTTTCGGAGAACCTGAGAAAAAAGAGAAAGCACTTTAATTCGCTTCTTTTCCTGATAAGCCTGGCTTGGATTCAATCCTCTGCCGGGCTTTTTTGTTTTTAGGGCATCCCGCACGCATCATTTGCTTGAAGGCTGAATGTTGCGAAATTGTACACCCGTATAAAGTAGCACAAAGGCACTGGCGTGAAGAAACAAACAAACGAGGCAGTCATGCACACATTCACCGGAAAGGTGGCCAACTGGCTGCTTTACAGCAGTGCGTTTATCTCGTGCTGCGCCTTTAGCCTGACCGTGGAAACCTATTTGCTGGCAGGGGTACCGGTATCACTGCCGATGGCTGCATTCGCCTTTTTGGCCACGCTGTTTATCTATAACTTGAGCAGTGTGCAGAGCATGATACGGCACCCGGGGCAGACAAGACACAGGCACAGTGATGCCTGGAGCCAACGGCATAAGAAGCTACTGGCCATACTCGGGATGGCAAGCCTCGCGGCAGCGGTGGCATTATACGTAATGGAAGGGCTGGCAATAAACTTCTGGCTGTTGCTGCACCTTGCCCTGATCTCGGTGGGGTATACCGTTCCGGTAAAATTCAGGAATCGTAGAATTAAGCCGCTGCGCAGTGTGCCTTTGCTAAAAGTCTTTTTAATTGCTTATGTATGGGCAGCCGTTACGGCACTTTTCCCGCTGCTGGATGCAGGGATGCAGCTTTGGGAGCCTACAGCTTTGTGGTTTTTTTTGCGCAGGTTCCTGTTCATACTGGCCTTGGCGCTCTTGTTTGATGTCCGGGACTATAGCTACGACCGAACGACCAACACACTTACTTTTCCGGGGCTGATAGGCGTGGGGTATACCAAGCTGCTTTCGCTGGGACTATTGTTGCTCTATGCCCTGCTGTTGCTCCAGGTAGAACAGGGAGCGGTGTTGTGGGCGCTATTGGGAAGTGCCGTGGGGGCGGCTGTAGTTGTTGCGATGTCCTCAGAACGCAAGCCCCGCATATACTATGCTGTGCTAGCCGATGGCGCGATGCTGCTGCACGCGGGGCTGGTGTACCTGGCGTTTAAGGTAGTATAGGCTGTTGCAGGCACATGAAGGCCTTAGGCAAGTGCTCAATCAGGTCCGTGGCCGTCATGCTGATGGCTCCTACGGTATGAAGCGCCAGGTCGCCTGCCAGCCCGTGCACGTATACCCCCAACAGACAAGCTTCCTCTAGGCTATAGTGCTGCGCTACCAAAGCCGTAATCACCCCAGTCAGTACGTCGCCTGTGCCGCCTGTTGCCATCCCGGCGTTGCCGGTTGTGTTAAAATATACGTTACCGTCTGGCGTCCCGACAGCGGTGTGGCTTCCCTTTAAGGTGATGAAGCACTGGTAGGCCTTGCAAAACTCCTGGAGCCTTTCCAATCGCTCATAGTCGTTGGCCGTTTTGCCGACGAGCCGCTCGAATTCCTTCGGGTGGGGCGTAAAGATCACCTTATTCGGGGGGATCTGTTCTTTCAGCCGGTTACTGCTGGCAATAACATTGATGGCATCGGCATCGATCACCAGCGGGCGGGTTGCCGTAGCCAACAGTTGGCCTATCATTGATTTTGTTGGGTGGGCTGTGCCGATACCGGGACCCACGCCAATGACTGAGAACTTTTCGATCTCCTCAGGTAACTCCGTCAGGTGCTTCCGGTTAGGATCAGATAAAGTCATAGCCTCTGGCACAGCGGTTTGCAGCACCGTATACCCCGCTGAGGGAGCCTGTATTGTAAGCAGCCCCACACCACTCCGCAGGCAGGCTCTGGCAGCCAGCACAGCGGCCCCCATTTTCCCATACCCCCCTCCAAGCAAAAGCGCGTGCCCGTATATGCCCTTGTGCGAGAATTTTTTCCGAGGTTTTAATAGATGCCGAACGTCCTGCAGGGTGGTATAGCATTTGTCCGTAGAGGCCTCTTGCATAAAGCGCTCGCTCAGGCCGATCGGCACCACATGCCACTCTCCAACGTATTCCTCGTGCTGGGGCAGGAAAAAGGCTAGCTTAGGCAGCTGGAAGCTGATGGTATACTCTGCATTCACGATCAAGCTGCCATCCGGGTTCTGGGTATCAGTATAGAGGCCGGAGGGAATATCAACCGAGGTGATGCAGGCACCGCTGTTGTTGAGCTGCTCCACCAGTTCTTCGTATAGGCCGGTCAGGGGGCGGGTTAGGCCCGTGCCGAACAGGGCATCTATCACACAGGCACAAAGCGGTAGTTCCAGAATGTCCTGTTCCTGCTCAATCTGCTTCACAGTTACCTCCTTTGGCATTCGGCCGAGGTTAGTGGAGAAGTCAGAGGAGGCTTTGGCCAGGTTGCCCACCAAAAACACCTGTACACAATATTTCCGTTGATGAAGCAAGCGTGCAATAGCTAAACCATCGCCCCCATTGTTGCCAGGGCCACAGAAAATAAATACCTCTTCCGTGGGTATAAACTTATTCTCAAACCATCCCGTAAAGGCTTTTGCAGCCCGTTCCATAAGCTCTATAGACGGTATTTGCTCTTCCTGTAAAGTATAGGCATCCGCTTCGCGCGTCTGTGCGGCTGTAAGAATCTTCATATAGTTGGTGACTTATTAGCTCCCGTATACTATCTTTGGGTTTTGGAAGTTTGTTGAACTGAGCAAGTTATATTGGTTTTGATGTCTTTGTTACCATTTGTACAGCTTCCATCGACTATACTTATTTATAAGGCGATTATACATTAAGCAAGTAAGTTATCTATTCGAACAGCGCCTTTGGCCAAGCCATCTGCGCTTACCTACCTGAGTACCGGTCAAATTTTAAATGAACAACGAGAAGAGAGAGGCAAGGTTGATGGACCATGATAGCAACAATTACATAGAGACATTCTATGGTTTCGTTTAACTATTTTACATAAATACGTTTAGTTATATGTAACTATATTCGCGTATTGAAGTAAAATGCCTTGTTAATCTCTCAAACAGATTAAAAATCTATAAACAAAAAATGCAAAAAGAAGCCAAGATATATGTAGCGGGTCACCGTGGCATGGTGGGGTCTGCCATTGTGCGGGCGCTTGAATCAGCGGGATATAACAATATTATAACGCGTCGCTCGGCAGAGCTGGACTTGCGTGAACAAAGCGCAGTGCGTGATTTCTTTGCAGCGGAAAAGCCGGAGTATGTGTTTCTGGCGGCGGCAAAAGTAGGCGGCATTGTAGCGAACAATACGTATCGTGCAGATTTCCTGTATGACAACCTCATGATTGAGGCTAACATCATACAGGCTGCCCACGAGACAAACGTAAAGAAGTTGATGTTCCTGGGGTCTTCTTGCATCTATCCCAAAATGGCACCGCAACCGCTGAAGGAAGAGTACCTGCTGACAGGAGAACTGGAGCCGACGAATGAGCCTTATGCCATTGCCAAGATTGCCGGTATAAAACTTTGCGAAGCTTACCGCGACCAGCACGGCGCTGACTTTATCAGTGTGATGCCAACTAACCTCTACGGTTACAACGATAATTACCATCCGCAGAACTCGCACGTGTTGCCAGCCCTCATCCGCCGCTTTCACGAGGCGAAGGAAAGCAAGGCGGCTTCGGTGACAATCTGGGGAACAGGCAGCCCTAAGCGTGAGTTCTTGTTTGCCGATGACCTGGCGGCGGCATGTTTGTTCCTGATGGAAACCTATTCCGGAAGAGAACTGGTGAATGTGGGAACAGGCGAGGACCTTTCGATAAAAGAACTGGCTGAACTGGTAAAAGAAGTGGTGGGCTATGAGGGGAGCCTGGCGTTCGATACAAGCAAGCCTGACGGCACCCCGCGCAAGCTAATGGACGTGAGCAAACTGCATGGCCTGGGCTGGCGCCATACTACAGCGCTAAAGGAAGGTATAACTTTGGCTTATGCTGATTTCCTTTCGCAGGAGGCTGTAGCTGAAAGATAATTCAAGAGATTTATATAAAACTGCTCCAATATCCGGAGCCATCAATTTGTAATTCATAATTCGTAATTCAAAAGATATGAAAGTAGCCCTTATCACAGGTGTAACGGGGCAGGACGGCGCCTATTTGGCCGAGCTCCTGTTAAAAAAAGGATACATGGTACACGGCCTGAAGCGCCGCAGCTCATTATTCAACACCGAGCGTGTTGACCACCTTTACCAGGACCCGCACGAGAAGAACGTAAACTTCAAAATGCACTACGGTGACCTGACGGATTCTACTAACCTGATCCGTATCATCCAGGAAACGCAGCCAGACGAGATTTATAACCTGGCGGCCATGAGCCACGTGAAAGTGAGCTTCGATACCCCGGAGTACACCGCGAATGCCGATGGTATCGGTACGCTCCGTATCCTGGAGGCAATCCGCATCCTGGGTCTTGTAGAGAAAACACGCGTATACCAGGCATCTACTTCCGAACTATACGGTTTGGTGCAGGCTGTTCCACAGTCAGAAACCACTCCTTTCTACCCACGTTCTCCTTATGCGGTCGCTAAGCTTTACGGTTACTGGATCACAGTGAACTACCGCGAGGCATACGGCATGTTTGCCTGCAACGGTATCCTTTTCAATCACGAGTCGCCGCTGAGAGGTGAGACGTTCGTAACGCGTAAAATCACCAGAGCCGCCGCGCGTATCGCGATGGGCCTGCAGGACAAGTTATACCTGGGTAACCTGGACTCTAAGCGTGACTGGGGCCATGCGAAGGATTACGTAGAAGCCATGTGGAGAATCCTTCAGCAGGATACGCCAGAGGACTTCGTAATTGCGACAGGCGTAACGACCACTGTACGTGACTTCGTATCGATGGCCTTCGGTGAGGTTGGCGTTGAGCTAGAGTTCAAGGGCGAAGGCGTTGATGAGAAAGGCTATGTGAAAGCTTGCAATAACCCAGAGTATCAACTGGAGATTGGTAGCGAAGTAGTAAGCGTAGACCCACGTTATTTCCGTCCGACGGAAGTTGACCTGTTGATCGGTGATGCGACCAAGTCAAAAGAAAAACTGGGCTGGGTACCGGAGTACGACCTGAAGGCGTTGGTACAGGATATGATGCAGGCCGATGTGGAGCTCTTCAAGCGCGACACTTACCTGGCAGAAGGCGGACACCGCATCCTGAACTACCACGAGTAATATAGCAACTAGTTAATTACCAGCTTTAAAAGCCCCTGCTTCAGTTCAGAAGCAGGGGCTTTTTTATATATATGCTTATAGGGTATTGATTGATTACCTAAAACGCCAGCGAAAGCGTGAGCTTGATTTTCAGGTTGTCTTTTACATTATCCAGGGCATAAGGGCCATAGCGGTAAATGGCTCCAACGCCTATGCCGCTAAAAGGTGAGTTAAGGATGTTGTTCAGCAGCAGCCCGGATTCAAAAAATCCCTTCTGCATGGATTGAAAATTAGCGTCTCGTGGAAGTTCGTCTTGCTGCGATCGGTTTAAGTCTCCCCATCCCACATTGGTAATTACTACCACATCGGGTTTGAAGAAGCCGGTGCGGAACAAGCGCTTCCCAAAATTTTGGGAGAAGAACAGCGCCGCATAGCGGTCGGAGAAGAACTCATAAGGTGCCATCGTTTCGAAGCCATCCCCGGCATACACATAATAATCGGGATTGAAGCTGCCGTAGCCATTGTAAAGACTGACCAAGGGAGCGTTGCCTTGAACCATGCCGCCCATCACGATAACGCTGCTTTCGCCGAAGGTGCGGTGGCGAACAGAGGCTTCCGCACGTGCATCATACTTGTTGTATCCATACTCCCCTTCCAATAGCCCATCGATGCCGCGAGTATACTGCAGCCACAGCACCGGGTATTCATTGGGCATGGGCATAAGTTGGTTGAATTGCTGCATGAACTTCTCGCCATAGGCATACCTGAATCCGACCACAGCCTCCGTCAGGTGATAGACAGGCTGAGTAGCTTCAGTACCGGATAAGCGAAGGGTAGGGCGACGTTCTTCTTTCTGCAGCATCGCCCGGACCTGCCCGTAACGCAGTAGCCTGCCCGATAACCCCATACTGTAATGGGTGGTATAATCCATCTCAGGTAATAAAGCCACATGCACATTGCCAAGTGGGCTGCGCTGCTGAAAAGGGAGGCGCCTGCCACCGGGTTCCAGTATATCCTCGAAAAAAGTGGCCTGCAGAGTCAATTCAGATGGTTGATGGAAGATGAACGCAGCATCAGCGCCATACTTTGCGGCTTCGTCTTTAAAGCCATACCCCCAATACCCGCCTATTTTAAATCGCTCGGAAAGCAAATTATTGGTATGAGCCCCCACACCCAGGCGCACGCTTTCAAAAGTGCTCAGGCGCAGCAGGCGGTTCAGGTCGAGGCTGATGGGGCCAAGCGGAACCTGTTTGGCTGTGAGGTACTCCACAAGGCGAATGGTGCGGTCCATCTTTTGCGCTTTACCCACGCTGTCGAGTTGCTGGTAAGTGCGCTGCTCAAAGGCAGTGAGCGAGTCGGGGCGGAATCGCTGGAAATAGCTGTCGGGCTGCAGGTGGGCATCTGCTTTTTGCTGCAAGGCCACTACCCCAAAATCCGATTTCCGGAGGCTGGGGCTTAGGTTGACATTGGTAATGTAAGTGCGCAGGTGCCCGTAAGGCTGGTGGCCTTTCCACTCGATCTGCGGCACCGTGATCTCCACATCCGACTCTGAGGGAAACCATCGGCCGTTTACCTGCTGGTACTGCTGCTGCAACTGCACCCCGCGTTTGTCGTCGGCAGCGGACGAGGCAAGCACGTTCTGCACTGCCCAGCCATCGCTGTTAATGTATAGCAGGCCTTCCAATCCGTCAAAGTTCTTGCCTTCCATCGGCTTAAACGAGATGACATAGACCGTATCCTGACCCAGCACGTTGGTTTCCTGCAGCACAAAATCATACTTGCGGGTGCTGCCCGTGCTGATGGGGCTGAGGTAGCGTTTGCCAAAGAACAGCGGCATGTCGTCGTACACCGAAAAGTCGCGGGCCTCGGCGGCCACAATGCCGAAACTGGGCTGCTGCAAGCCTGATACGCGCGTGGCCAGTATGGTTTCTTTGGTGAGGTTGGGTTGCAGAAAGGCATAGTCCGTTATGCTCTCTAGCAGGAATAAATGCTGCTTGCTCAGTAACTGGCGCATCCGCAGGTAAGAAGAGTCCTGCGGCTGCAGTTGCAGGGTATCGCGCATGTCCTGCTCGTTGGGGTCGGTGGCCGTGAGGATAAACTTATTGTAAGTGCGGTAGGTATAGGCCTCCAGGTTCTCCAGGCGGTTTTGGTCACGGTGCTGGTTAGCTAGTCGGATGATGCGGTGCGCCGGATTCTCGCCTGTGCCAAAAACCACCACTTCCTGCAGTTGGGCTGCTGAAGGCCGC
Source organism: Pontibacter sp. CAU 1760 (assembly GCF_054482735.1). Classification (NCBI taxonomy): domain Bacteria; kingdom Pseudomonadati; phylum Bacteroidota; class Cytophagia; order Cytophagales; family Hymenobacteraceae; genus Pontibacter; species Pontibacter sp. CAU 1760. The sequence continues at coordinate 51,872 of NZ_JBTLRL010000019.1, read as the reverse complement.
AAGTAGACGGTATGCGTGCTGACCGAATCGACCGCGATTTGCTGCGGAGCATACCCCACATAGCTAAACCGGAGACTGTTGATTGGGCGGGTATGGCGTAGTTTGTACGCACCGTCCAGATTAGTAGTAGTGCCTGTCTCGCCGTTATTGGCCGTAATGCTAACAAATGGAAGGGCCTCCCGCGTCTGAGCGTCGCGCACTACCCCGCGCAACTCCCGCACTTGCGCAGTGGTATGTAGGGTAGAGACAGCAAAAATAAGGAGCAGCAGAATAAAGCGAGGTCGTAGGGGCATCTTACAAAGATAAGCAATCGTGATTTTTACTGCTGCAACAGCACAGGCTTCCTGATGTTCTGACAGTTGGTAATCATAATGCAAACAAACAGCGCGAAGTCCGCATTTCTGTATACCTGCCTTTTCGGCGAGAGAGGCCGGATCAGCAATTATGCCTAAAATTGCATGTTAAAGCCCATCCCCAGACTGCCGTCCGGTAACACCACGGGTACTACGGCTGTGTTCAGGCCGCCGCCTTCCGTTAGCTTCGCATGTATCCAGTAAACCGTATTCACAGAAAGAATCCCCACTCCGGCACCTGCCAACACATCCGACATCCAATGGGCGTTGTTGAGCACCCGCAGCACACCCGTACCACCCGCAATGCCATAGCTCACCACGCTCACCCAAGGGCTTTTGTGCCGGAATTCTTTGTCCATGAAGGTGGCGATGGTAAAGGCATAGGCGGTATGGCCCGAGGGGAAAGCGTGCGGCTTTCCATTGGGCCTTTCGATGTTTGTCAGTTTTTTCGTTGGCCATACAAGGGCCGAGGTAAGTGCGCCTGCGGAAACCAGTAGCAAAGTCTGCCGGCTCAGCTCGTGGCGGTTCTGCGACGAGATCAGGTTAAAGCCATACAAGCCCACCAGCGGCGCGAGCATGGCAAAGTCATCGGCGTTCGTGGCAAAGTCAGGGAAAACCTTTGCGCGGTAGTCAAAGATGTCGCTGCTGTTAATGATACCGTCTCCGCCAATGGTATAAATTCCTGCTCCGATCAATACAGCCGCCGGAAGCACAGCCCGTTTAAAAAAACGGCTATTATCGCCCTCCAAGCGTTGAGACGCTGTGAAGGGTTTTTTCTGGCCCGGAAGCACACTGTCTGGCGGGATAAAAATATCCTTGTCAGCGGATTTGACCTTGGTGGTATCGGAGGCTACCGGTTTTTGGGGCTTGGGCTGTACCTGGGCCTCGGCTATAAATGGCATGGCCAAGAGATTTAGCCAAAGCAGGTGCACCGTCAGGAATCTATTTAAACGCATAGGTTATATCAAAACAGAGTGAAAGCTATTTTCTGTAAGAATAACGCACGCAGTTGCTACAGGTTATACACGCGCTTGGGTACTTATAGCATTTTGCGGGCTATGGGAGAGGAGCCTAACTTGCAAAGTGTGCCTTCGCTCGAGTCTCGCGAGCGTAAGGTATAAGTGGGCCTCTGGCCCAGTCGAGTTACCAACGCGACATGATTTTTAGACACAAGTTTGAAAACTTGTGTCTAAAAAAATAGAGAATAAACCCACCCCTGCCTCTCCGAGGAGGGAAATTTCCACACAGCGGGATTTATACACTGTCATTTCGACCACCGGGAGAAATCTGCTACATTAAACTCAGATTTCTCCCGGTGGTCGAAATGACAGTAGGAGCCGATTTATCGGTCCAGTTCGCCTAGCACGATGTCCACGGAGCCGACGATGGCGATGAGGTCGGCGACCATGCAGCCTTTGGCGATCTCGTGCAGCACCGACAGGTTGGAGAAGCACGGAGAGCGGCCCTTACAACGGAAAGGCACGTCGCTGCGTTCGGTGGTGCGGAAGAAGAAGCCCAGTTCGCCGCGCGGTGTCTCGGCCCGGAAATAGAGCTCTTTGCTGCCCGTCATGCGGAGTTTCTTCGGGCAGGCAGCTTGGGGGTCGAAGTCGGGGGTGCGTTTGTGGTCGCCCTGTAGTTGGTCGAGGCACTGCTGTATGATCTTTACAGACTCGCGGCATTCCAGCGCACGCACATAGTTGCGGTCCCAGCAATCGCCCACGGTGCCTACAATGCCGGTGCCAGTGGGTACGTCAAACTCCAGTTCGGGATATACGCTGTAGCCATCCACGCGGCGCAGGTCATACTTCAGGCCGGAGCCGCGCAGCATGGGGCCGGAGCAGCCGTAGTTAATGGCCACGTCCAGGGGCAAAACGCCCACGTTGGCGGTGCGGTCGATGAAGATCTTGTTCTCCAACAGCACGGTGTCTATCTCGTCGAGCTTCGGTTTCAGGTAGTCGATAAACTCCTGGCAGCGCTGCTCAAATCCGATGGGCAGGTCATAGTATAAACCGCCCACCCATATATAATTGTAGAGCATGCGGGCACCCGAGGTCCACTCGAGCAACCGCTGAATGTGCTCGCGGTCGCGCAGCATCCACAGGAAAGGCGTGAAAGCCCCGATGTCGATGCCATACGTGCCGATGGCCACAAAGTGCGAGGCGATGCGGTTCAGTTCGGCTACCAGCACCCGGATATACTCAACCCGCTTTGGAATCTGGTCGGTGATGCCTAGCATTTTCTCCACGCCCATACACCAGACGTGCTCCGAGTTCATAGCAGCCAGGTAGTCCATGCGGTCCACGTAGGGAATGGTCTGGTTGTAGGCCATGTGCTCGGCGTGCTTCTCGAAACAGCGGTGCAGGTAACCCACGTGCGGGGCCACATCCGTGATAATCTCTCCATCCGTCACCACTTCGAGGCGCAACACGCCGTGCGTGCTCGGGTGCTGCGGGCCCATGTTCACGATCATCTCGCCCGCCTGCAGACTGTCGAGGCTGAACTTGTTTGGCTCCGACTGCAGCAGGTAATCTTTATATATAGTTGACTGGCTCAAGTATTTAGATTTCGGTTAGGAAACACGACTGCTAGCAAAGTTCGCGAAAATGGCTGAGAGTTTCTAAGGTGAACAGGGGCAAAGAGCGGGATGTATGCGTGGTGTAGGAAAGTTTTAGCAGGATGCGTTATATGCCTTAAGATATATAGTATATTCGTTAGTCCAGTTACGGCTGTCTGCCGATTGTGGCAAATAGCTTTATGCTTATTTCGTTCAGCAACAAGTTACATGCTATTATAAAAATGAAGGTTTTAAGAATATTTGAATGGACAAGTTTATAAAACTCAAGCATTGGCAAGTATTTATCTATTTAATAATTGTTCCTGCCTTTATTCCTGATAATGAAACAGGTGAATATATTTTTGTAATCTATGGCTTTTTATTCATTGCATGGTTATTGAAAATAAATGAAGAATTACATAAAAGATTGCCCAAAGGTGTCAATCTGAATTTAACCCTTCTTCAGATTAATCTCGTTATTTCTTTTTTATACATAGCTGCAATACACTTGTTCACAGACGGTTACCATATTTCTTCGGAACAGGATAATTATGCCATATATGGATGGAAGATGTGGGTATATATTCCCTTTACTTTTTATATTCTCTACTCATATGCTTACTCAATACATTTTACAGCTTATTCTATCCATACAATTGAGAAAAGGCTATATGGTAAGTCCACTGAATACACAGCTCTTTTGTTAGGATTGTTCTTCTTCCCAATTGGAATTTGGACAATCCAGCCAAAGATAAATAGAATCTTAAGGATGCCTGTTACAGAAGAAATAGCAAGCATATAACAAAGCACAAAAGCATAGCCTCCGCTAGTGCGAGCTTGTAGCTCGTACTCTCTATACGAATTGAAATATAGCACGAGCTACAAGCTCGCGCCAGCACATGAACAACAATCCCCATACCAACATCCTCCTCATGCAAGAACCTCAAATCCTTACCATAGAAGAAAAGAAGCTGATCGGTATACGGGTCATCACGTCGCTGGCCGACGATTCTGCGCGTGCGCTGTGGCGGCAGTTTATGCCCCGGCGGAGCGAGATCAAGAATATTGTGAGTTCAGAGCTATACTCGGTGCAGGACTTTGGCGAGGGAATAGACATCAGCCAGTTCACGCCGCTGACGCAGTTTGATAAATGGGCAGCGGTGGAAGTTGCTGATACCACTGCTATACCGGAGGGTATGGAGGCGTTTACGCTGCCGGGCGGGCTATATGCCGTGTTCAGGCACAAGGGGCCAGCAGCAGCTTTTCCGGAAACAGCAGAATATATTTTCGACGAATGGCTGCCACAATCCGGGTATAGCTTGGACGGGCGTCCGCATTTCGAGATCATGAGCGAAGACTACCCAGGGCCAGACGACCCGGATGCGGAAGAAGACGTTTGGATTCCCCTAAAGTAGCATTCCACTTCAACCAGCAACCTGAACGAACTATCCGTCTGAAAGGAGGGGAAAGGTTTGTATAGCTTTTACATAAGGATTTGCCTATATTTAGGTGTAAAAGTTATATGCTGCTTCTCATGAAACTTCCATACATCCTCCTGGTTGCCCTGCTGCTCCTGATCGACATTCTGACCTTTACGGAAATTGCCTCGCTGGTGCGGCAGCCCTCTGATGTAGCCGTGGCGACCGGCCTGGGGCTATTGTTGGTGCTGGTGGTGGCTAATTACTTTGTGATTCGATACGCTTATTCTAAACTAAACGCCTAAATGAACAAACAGATCCTGACAGGGAGCCTCTCCTTCATCCTCATCCTTACGCTGATCATTATCATGTCGCAGTCCTGCACCCGCATTGATGCAGGCCACGAGGGCGTACTGGTAAAACTCTACGGCACCGACAAAGGCGTGCAGGACGTAAGCTTGGTAACCGGCCGCGTGTGGTATAACCCCTTCACCGAAGAGGTATTTCAGTTCCCGACCTTCGTGCAGACGATAGATTACACCGAGTTCACGGTAAACGCCAAAGACGGTTCTGTTTTCACTGTAGACCCTACCATTTCGTTTCGGGTGATTCCCGGCGAGAGTCCGCGCATTTTTGGCAAGTACCGCAAAGACATCGACCAGATCACTGAAACGACGCTCTACAACTATACCCGCGACGCATTCCGGATTCAGTTTAACCAGTACAGCACCGACAGCATTATCTCGAACCGGCAAAGCTTTGAGGACAAGGTGCAGATAGCGTTGGATAATGCCTTGCGGAAAGAGGGCTTTGAACTGGAGCAGATGACCAGCGGTTTGCAGTACCCTGAAGTGATTGTGCAGGCCGTAAACCTAAAGAACAAGGCTGTGCAGCAGGCCATGCAGGTAGAGAACGAGCTGAAAGTAGCCGAAGCACAGGCCCGAAAGAAGATTGTGGAAGCCGAAGCCGAAGCAAAAGCCAATGACCTTCGCCAGCGCACCCTCACGCCCATGCTCATCCAGCAGCAGTTTATTGAGAAGTGGGATGGACGCACGCCGCTATACGGTAACTCGCCAGTGTTTTTTAAGAATGTGGACAAGTAGGACTAGTATAGAATTTGAAAGGAGAGAGGCTGCCAGATGATGGTGGCCTCTTTTTGTTTGCTGGGTCCAACCACCCCCTGCCCCCTCAGAGCTACGCTCGTTAGTTTCGAACTCGCGTTCTCACTAATCTAAGGAGGGGAGTTTTACTCACAAGCTGAAACTTTCTTGCTTGTAGCTGGCTTCTAGTGCAATAGGCTGAAAAGGATGCTACACAACAGGAAGTACTTGAAAGAGAATCGGCGTGAACTAAGGCATAATCTTACACCTGCTGAGGCGGAGTTATGGAAACATCTGCAAGGAAGCCAGTTGGCAGGCCGCAAATTCAGGCGACAGCATAGCATTGGCAACTTTATACTTGATTTCTATTGCTCCTCTGAAAAGATGGCCATCGAACTTGACGTATGTAGTAGCAGAACAAATGGATATGGAGCGAGATGGAACCTTGAGACAATTAGGTAAAAAGTCCTCCGCTTCGAAAACAAAGAGGTGTTCCAGCACCTAGATACAGTCCTCGAGGAAATTATCAACCATTTCAAAAATTAAACCCTAGTAGCTATACCTCACTTACCGCCAAAATAGCAAAAATAACTTCCCTCCTTGGATTAGTGAGAACGCGAGTTCGAAACTAACGAGCGTAGCTCTGAGGGGGCAGGGGGTGGTTGGAACCGGGCTTGTGAGAATACGCTTTACTCCGGCTTCTCGCGCATATCCGGGAACTGCTCGTTTTCCTTTTTGATAATGAGGTGTGGCTCGCCTTTGAAGCCGTTTAGCTCGTTGTGCTGATCGAAAGGTACTTTAATGCCGTGGTAATAGTCCTGCAGTTCGTAGTCTTTGCGGAGGGGGTGGCCCTCCCAGTCGGCGGCGCAGAGGATGCGGCGCATGTCGGGGTGGTCTGTAAAGTAAATGCCCACCATGTCAAAGGCCTCGCGCTCGTGCCAGTCTGCGGTGCGCCAGATGTGGCTGACGGTGGGCACGTGCGGAATGGGCTGCTCCGGCGTGTTGTTGCGCGGCACTTGCACTTTCAGCATTAGGTGGTGGTCGTAAGGGATAGAGTAGAGGTTATAGGCCACTACCAGCGTGCCTGCCTCCGGTCCATTGTCGATGCCGGTAAGGCAGGAGAGGAAGTCGAAGTAGGTTTGCTCGTGGTCGTGCAGCGTGAGGCATACCTCCGCGAGGCGCTCTGTCTGCACCACAAGGTAGGACTGCAGGGGATCGGTTTTAGTCTCTACTACCACCTCTTCCCCAAACTGACTGCTTATAAAATCTTTTAGCTCCTCGAACGACACCGCTTTATGATTTTGAATGAGTGAATCTTGATTGACTGAATTAGGATAGTTGCGTCTCAGCATTAGCCAACGGCTGGCCTCGCTCGGCGGCACGTTTGGCCATGATTTGCTGCACCGCACGGGGGGCACGTATGGTTTCTTTTCGGATGATCTCCTGCAGCTGCAAAAAGCCACCAATCAGCGCTTCAGGCCTTGGAGGGCAGCCCGGCACGTACACATCCACCGGTATGATACGGTCCACACCCTTCACCACATGGTAGCCGTGCTCCCAGTAAGGGCCGCCGCAGTTGGAGCAGCTTCCCATCGAGATCACATAGCGCGGCTCGGGCATCTGCTCGTAAAGGCGGCGTACGCGGTCGGCCATTTTAAACGTGACGGTACCAGCCACAATCATCACATCCGACTGGCGCGGTGAGGCACGAGGTATGATACCGAAGCGGTCGAGGTCGTAGCCCGAGGCGTAGGCACCCATCATCTCGATGGCGCAACAGGCCAGGCCGAATCCCATCGGGAACAGCGAGGTAAGTCGCGCCCAGTTCAGCAGGTCGTCCAGCTTGGTGATAACAATGCCGCCTTCTCCAGTCTTTGCGTCCATGTGTGAGTTAATTACGAATTACGAATTTCAAATTACGAATGAACAGGTTCACCTTCATTACTGCCTGTCATTTCGAGCCTTGGCGAGAAATCTGAAGCCTGAAAATGTGTTGTTTCAAATCTCTCACAGCTGCGCTGGTTCTCTTTAGCTCTCGTCTCAAGAATGTTCGAGATGACAGCTATGAGCTTGCTATTTCTGAGGCACTGCCTGCAGTTGTTTTCCCCGGTCCGTATTGCCGTTCGTTTACGCGCTGGTACATGTCCATCGGAATTTTAGAGCGGCTTTTGGGGAGTATAGGCTGTGGCTTGATCCAGTCGAGGTGGCCTTTGGCCCAGGCGTAGGCGAGGCCCAGCACCAGGATGCCGATGAAAATAAACATTTCGATCAGGGCAAACCAACCCCAGGCGCCATCGGTGGCCTCAATCAAGTCGCGGCGGCCAAATACGGTTGCCCACGGAAAGAGGAAAGCCAGTTCGACATCAAAAATGATGAAGATAAGCGCCACCACGTAAAAGCGCGGGTTAAATTGCACCCAGGCATTGCCAATCGGCTCCTCGCCACTCTCGTAGGTAGTCAGTTTCTCCGCGTTGGGCCTGTCGGGGCGTATGAGTTTACTGGTCAGCAGGCCCATCATCACAAAGATGGCACCGCCGATCAGGAAAAGCAGGATTGTTCCGAAGTCAGATGTATAGGTTTCTGCCATAGCTGCAGCTGTTTACGCGAATTTACAACAAAAACCCGGGATTGTTTGCCTGGATACAGCTCTCGTAGGGACAGGTCGCGACCCAATGCTGTAAACTTAAGGCGAAGCTGTCATTCCGAGCCTTTGCGAGGAATCTGAAAAATCACATGACCATAAAAAATTCCAGATCTCTCCTTTCGTCGAGATGACAGATTGGATATAGCTTCGTCTTGAGTTGACAGCATTGGTTCACAATCTGCCCCTACGAAGAAGAAAAAAGCGGGCCTGTGTCTGCTGGAGACACAGGCCCGCTTTATAGATACCTACTGAATTTAAGCTACCACTTATAATACCCGTTCTCTTCGCCGTCGTTCAGGATGTCGGCGGCGGTGTCGGGGCTGCGGTGGATGTCTTTGAGTTTGCGCTCTTTCCAGATGGCCGCCGACTCGCGGACTACCTCCAAGTGGGCATCGGACTTGATGCGCTCTTCTTCCCGTTTGGCGTCTACTTCGTAATCGGTGCGGGACGCGAACTTGGCGTTGGCTACCGTGGTGCGGGTGTCGTATTGCTTCTGGCGCTCGGCCACACGCTGCATCTCCTGGGTAGTGCGCTCGTGCTCAATTCCTTTCAGGATATCGTCGTAAGGGCCTTTGCTGGAAATTAATTTCGTAAAGATAGGCGCTGTTTCGAGGCAGATGAACAGCAGCGTGATGAAGAACACCGGCAGCCACGGCAGTTCATCCAGTGCGTTGATACGCGCCATCAGGCCATCATACCTGGAGAAGCTTTCCTGCCCCTCGGCCACTGTCTTGTCGTAGTTTTGCATGAGCTCGTTGATGCGCTTCTCGCGCTGCAGGATGCGCTCGTTGGCGTTGGCCTGCAACAGTTTCAGTTCCTCATCCACCTTGTCATACTGCCGCTTTTTCTCTTCAAAAATAGGCCCCTTACCAATCTTGCCCGTACCGCCTGTGCCATCGGCCTCAGCCGCCAGTGCATCGTAAAGCAGGTTACGTTTCTGCGCTTTGGCCTCCACCTCCTGCCGTATACCGGCGATATCCGCCTTTATCGAATCGACCTCCACAAACTGCTTCCCCACCAATTGCTTATGGGCAATCGCCAGTTCGGCTTGCTTTTCCTTCAGCACGGCCTGTATCTCCTTGTCGAATATCTTCAGCTCCAGCGGCTTCGAAATCACCACGGCCAGTACCAATGCCAGGAAAATACGCGGGGTAACCTGCAGCAGCTCTTTCCAGATCTTGCCCTCCTTGCGGAGCGTGGACACGATAAAACGGTCGAGGTTGAAAATAACAGCACCCCACAGCAGACCGAAACCAATGGCCATCAGGGCAGAGTCGAAGACAGTATAGAGTGCATAGCCGCCGGAAATACTGGCGAGCAGGCCGGTAAAGAGCACGGTCGCACCGATACCGGCGTATTTGATGTGCTCTGACTTAGAGCATTTGTCGAGGATGGTATCATCGGCGCCAGCGCACCACCAAAAAAATCTTTTCATGTATAAAACGGTCAGCGGGGTAAGAGAAAAGCAGCCAAAGGGCTATCAATTAGTAAACGTATAAAAGTGTACGGCTTGTACAGTGTGTTTGGTTTAATTGTCTAAAAATCAGGCTGCTAATTCTGAGATTTGAACAGCTTTCATTTCAATTAAATTCAAAACTCTCCACCGCCTCATGCAGCTTTTCATATAGCAACAAAGATGCCATGCCGCTCACCAGCACCATGCGCGTATCCGGCGCCAGGTTTGGGCTCAGCCATACCTTGCCGTTGTTGATGACCTGCACCGTGCCCACCACCTTCTCGCCGTCCTTAAACTCATACCCAATCACATCCGACATCGGTAACCGTGCCCCTTCCAGTTTATAAAGCGGGGCAATGGTATAGGTCGTGTTGCGGTTCGACAGTTCGCCCTTAAACTTCCTTCGCTCGAGGTACTGGCCGGGGTCTACAGTAAGCAGGTGCCACTGGCCGCTCTCGGGGGAGGTAAAGTGACTGGCGTAATACTCCATGTTCGGCCCGACAGTAATGGTGACGCCGGTGTTGGACTTCAGCGATTTCTCTTTGAGCTTGCTGGCCCCGAATACGTACCACTCGCGCCCCTTTCCGTCTTGCAGGCTAAATTCATACTGCTGCTTAGCCTTGATGTTTTGGTAGCTAAAAATAGAGAAGCCGCCCATGTTCCGCCAGCCGCGGTGTACGTTGGCCACGGTATACTCCCCAATCTGGAAGTTGCCGTTTGGCTTGAGGAATTTACGGCCTGTGACCGGGAGTTCCTCTGCACTTTGCTGCAGTTGCGGGGCCACGGCCACCTGAGGAACCGTGCATTGTGCGAGCGCCAGCGCACCGGCCAGCGAGGCTAAAAGTAGCGTGTGTTTCATCGTGAGATGCGGTTAAGGTTACTGCTATACCGGGGTGCGGGCGTTGGAGTAGGGCGGTACTGAGAAAGATGCTGTTAACAGGAGAAAGGTTGCTTCAGCGCTTAAAAAGTTGAGAAACTTTAGCTGATCCTGTCATTTCGACCACCGGGAGAAATCTGAATGATAATACTAGTGATAGAAAAAGCAGATGTCTCCCGGTGGTCGAAATGACAACTTGGTTAATATGAAATGGCTCTGTTCTGACCAAAAACAGCAGCAATAGAAAAGGCAGGAAACGAACCCGCTTCCTGCCTTTTGCATATTCTCGTCATCAGATTTTATACCTCGTCTTCGTCCGGCAAAATATCCACATCCTGCACCAAAACCAGCTTCTCTATTTCGCGGGCTCTGGGGGTATTGGCCAGGCCGCCTTCTGCGGTTTCCTTGTACTTACGTTCCATGCTTTCGCCTACCTCGCCGAGGGCAGCCACGCACTGGTCTACCGGAATCACGGCATTTACACCGGCAATAGCCATCTGGGCAGATGAAAAGGCAATGGCGGCAGCACTGGCGTTACGCACAATACACGGGACTTCCACCAAGCCAGCGACCGGGTCGCATACCAGGCCCAGCATGCACTGGATGGTAATGGCCACCGCTGTGAATACCTGGTCTACGTTGCCGCCCAGGCAATACACAATGGCACCGGCAGCCATAGCACCGGCACTTCCCGTCTCGGCCTGGCAGCCACCGACTGCACCCGCCAACGAAGCGTTTTGCTCAATAATCAGGGCGATGCCTGCAGCGACCAGCAAGCTTTCATGTATGGTTCTGTCGTCCAGACCGTGCAGTTCCTGCAGCGTGGTGAGGGTGCCGGGTAGTATACCGGATGCGCCTGCCGTAGGGGCGGCCACCACGCGGCCCATGCATGAGTTGACCTCTTTGGCGCCGAGGGCACGCGAGATCAGCATCTGAAACTCCGGCGACAAAACTGTGATAGGCGACTTGGCTACTTTCTTGGCGCTGTTGTTCACCATGCCCGAGCGCGACTGCATGTTCTCCGTCAGGCCCGTTTGCACGGCGTCCTTCATCACATCATAGGCATGGGCCAGGTTCTCCCAGATAAACTCATCGGAGCGGCCTTTCTGCTCTTTTTCATACTCCAGCACAGGTTGGTACAGCGGCTCGCCCGTTTCAGCGCAATGCGCCTCCCAACTCTTGAAATCAGTGAATAATAATGACATAAGTGGTAGTTCTCTATAGCGTTAGGCAAACATGCCTATAGGGGCAATATAGCCACAATTTTTAAGCGCAGCTATACCCATAACATGCGCTGGGACCCGAATTGTTCGCACGCTTCCAATTCCATATTTTATCACGCGTTTCGTTGCGGCCCGTACAAAAAGAGAAAGCATTTTTTATGGCAGACTTAACGCAAGAGATAAAAGAAAAACTGTTGAAAACCTTAAGTAAGGTCGAGCATGGCCTTACCCAGGCAAAATTCAAAATAAAGGACAATTTGAATCTGCTCGAGGCGATCAACATCATGCCCTACTATGGGTTCGGCAGCGCGCACTATGTGTTTGTGAAAGGGCGAGTGCTGGAAGATGAAAACGTGCCAGCACCTAAAGCAGATGACAACACACTATCACACATCAAAAACACCTACAAGCGCTATGAATCCGATGAGATACCGGGCGCCAAAGTAAAAGCTTCTTTTGCGGGATATGAACAAGAGGTAATAACCGACGCGGAAGGGTATTTTGACTTGGAGTTCAGGTCCGATGTGCCCATCAACTACAGTGTTGCCGGCCAAAAAGTGAAGCTTCAGCTGCAGGAACGTATTACACCCCACGATGACCTGGAGGCCGAGGCGTATATCTTCACGCCGGGGAAAGATGCGGAGTTCGGCATTATCTCCGATATCGACGACACGGTGCTGGTTTCCCGTATCTCAGACTTCCTGGGCAAGCTGCGGATCATGCTGATGAAAAACGCTCTGGAGCGCAGCCCCTTTCCGGGAATCGCGGGTTTTCTGCGAGCGCTGTGCAAAGGCAGCGATGGCGAAGGCCATAACCCGCTCTTTTACGTGTCGGGCAGTGAGTGGAATCTATACGATTTGCTGATCAACTTTTTTGAGGCACACGACATCCCGGCAGGGCCGCTGCTGCTCCGCGACAAAGGCACCAAGTTAGACCGGGGCAAGTTTGAGACCAGCGAGGAGGAGTATAAGCAGGAGAAGATCCGACACATCCTCGACACCTACCCCGACCTGCAGTTCATCTGCATCGGCGACAGCGGCCAACAGGACCCTGAAACATACCAGAAAATAGTGCAGGAATATCCCGGCCGCATCCTCGGGGTATATATCCGGGATGTGACACCGAATAAGCGCGACAAAGAGGTAAACAAGATAGCTGTTGCGCTGCAACAAAAAGGCGTGGAGATGAAGCTGGTTGAGGAAACTTTTTCTGCAGCTAGACACGCTCTGGAGATGGGATGGATCAACGAAAGCCAGTTGGAACAAGTCAAGCGCGCCTGCGAAGCAGATGAGCAGGAGGAAGGGTAATACCAGAAAGCCCCCCTTCAAAAAAGGGACTTCCGCGGTTATGGGCATAAAAAAAAAACCGGCCCTTGCTATCTGGTAGATAACAAAGGCCGGTTTCCGTTTTATGAAGCTAAATTACTGCTGCGCAGCGGACTTCTTCTTATTCGCCGCCTCTATTGCGTCGTAAATCACCTGCTGCACGTTGGTGCGCACGTTCATCTGGCTGATTTTATTGTTCTCGCGCGTCGGGTATACCCGGTTCGAGAGGAACACATACACGAGGTCATGCTTCGGGTCGATCCAGGTGAAGGTGCCCGTGAAACCGGAGTGGCCGAAACTCTCGGGGCTGGCGCCTTTGGCTGCGTTGCCGTTCTCCACGTAAGGTGCGTTGATGCGGTCGAAGCCCAGGGCGCGGCGGTTGTCGGGGCAGAACTGGCAGCGGGTATAAGCTTCTATCACGTCTTCGCTGATGAGGCGCGTGCCGCCGTACTGGCCCTTCTGGAGGTATAACTGCATCAGCTTGGCCAGGTCGTTGGCGGTGCCGAACAAACCGGCGTGGCCCGACACACCGCCCAGCATGGCAGCGCCCTCGTCGTGCACGGTGCCGTGCAACAACTGCTTCCTAAACAGCGAGTCGATCTCAGTGGGTACGATGCGCGATTTCGGGAAGTAGCGCTCCGGCGTGAAGGTGAGGGTGGTGGCCCCGATCGGCTTGTAAATCTCCTCGCGCACGTAGTCTTCAAACTTCTGGCCCGTGATGCGCTCCACGATAAGCGGATAGAGGTAGAATGACAGGTCGCTGTAGACATAGCCCGGCTCCGGGTTCAGCGGCGACTTGCGGATTTCCTTATACAGCTTTTTAGCATACTTGCGGTGGATGTACAGGTCCTGCGCCACCTTGATCGGGAAGCGGGCCGAAGAGTCTGCTTTGAAGGTCGCCCACTTAAACTTGCCGTTTTTCTTCACGGTCTCTTTCCAGAACGGAATCCACGACTTTAGCCTTGCCTGGTGCGTCAGCATCTCCTGGAAAACCATGTTCTCTTTGTTCGAGCCTTCAAACTCCGGCAGGTAATCGGCCAGTTTCTTGTTGAAATCAAACTTGCCCTCACTCTGCAACTTCATCAGCGCGGCCAAAGAGGAGCTAATTTTGGTGATAGAGGCCAGGTCGTAGATGTCGGTGTTCTGCACGGCCTGTGTCTTCTCGTAGGTATGGTAGCCGAAAGATTTCTGGTAGATGACGTTTCCGCCCTTTGCCACCAGCACCTGCGCACCTGGCAAGGCACCGGCCTTTATCGCCTGGTTCACCAAGGTGTCGATGCCGCTCAGCACCTGCGAGCTCAGGCCAACTGCCTCGGGGTAGGTATAGCGGAAGCGCAGGTCACCTCTGGTTACCAAGCCTTTGTTCTGGGCATAGGCAGGCGTGGCCGTTACCGGCATGCGCCCTCTTGCGCCCGAGCCTCCTAAGATCATCTGAGCCGCTATCTCCTGGGTGTTGTTGGTTTCCTGGTAGGCCATGATCAGCGTGTTGATCTTATCCAGCTCCTGGAACTTGGATACGGAGTAGGCGTTGCCGAAAATGCTCATCATCACGTTGCTGCGCTTACCGAGCTCCTTCACGAACACCATCATTTCGGGGGTGATGCCGTAGTTGGCGCCAGGCCTTGTGCTCACATTGTGCACCCCCACGATAATGGTGTTATACCCCTTCATGCGCTCTTTCAGGCGGTATAAACTGTCGATAGGGCTGTTGGCGGGCAGGAAGAAGTTCTGCACTGGCATGTACTCGGCCAGTTTCTGCTGGAAAGGCGTGGTCGTGGCAGTGCCTATGGCCAGCGCCGCCACACGCAGCGTGTCGATGCGTTGCAGCGGGATCTGGTTGTGCTTGTTCTGCAGCACTGTGACCGACTGCTCTGTCAGGGTGCGGTTCAGGAACTGGGCCTGTGTGTTGTTCAGGTCCTGGTATAGGTTAGCCAATTTCACAGGGGTATACTTGTGCAGGCCAGCCCAGTATTTGGCTTCCAACACACGCTTCACACGCGCATCCACATCCTGTTGCTTGATAAGGCCTTGCGCCACGGCTTTTTTGATGGCGGCAAAGCTGGAGTCGATGTTCTCGGGGAACTCCAGGATGTCCATACCTGCAACCAGGGATATGGCATCGGCGGAGCCGCCGGGGTAATATTTGGTTACGCCCTTCATGTTCATGGCATCCGAAAACACCAGTCCTTTAAAGCCCAATTGGTCTTTCAGCAAAGAAGTGATGACCGGCTTGGATAATGAAGACGGCAGGTTTGTGGTCGTGTCGAGGGCGGGGATGCTGAGGTGCGCAATCATCACGCCGCCCAATCCCTGCTTCATCAGGTACCGGAAGGGGTATAGCTCCAGCGTGTCGATGCGCTTGGCGCTCTGGTAAATGCTAGGCAGGTCGAGGTGCGAATCTACATCGGTGTCGCCGTGGCCGGGGAAGTGCTTGGCCACCGCCATGATGTCGTTGTCCTGCATGCCGCGCATATAGGAGGCGGCTTTGCGGGCCACGTTATACTTGTTCTCGCCAAACGAGCGGAAGCCGATCACGGGGTTGTTGGCATTGTTGTTCACGTCTACCACCGGCGCAAAATTCACGTGCATGCCGAGGCGCTTGAACTGGCGTGCCACTTCCACACCCATGTCATAAATCAGCGTGTCGCTTTGCACCGCCCCCAGCGTCATCTGGAACGGGAACTTCAGCACGCTGTCGAGGCGCATGCCGATGCCCCACTCGGCGTCCATGGCCAGCAGCAAAGGCACTTTAGCAAGTTTCTGATAGCGGTTGGTGAGGTGCGCCTGCCGTGCCGGCCCTCCCTGAAAAAACACCAGTCCGCCGATGTTATACCGAAGTATCTGCTGCGCCAGCGTGTCCTCGAAGGCGCGGTCGCGGTTGGAGTAGGCGGCCAGCATGATCAGCTGCCCGATGCGCTGGTCCGGTGTGAGAGTGGCAAACACAGAATCGACCCACTTTTTGCTGTTTTCCTGCTTTAAAAACGGCGGTTGCACCGTGGTGGGCTTTACGGGTTTTTTTGCCTTTTGCCCGTAAGCGGCAGGCACGGCAGCCAAAGCGAGGCACAGGAAAGACAGGTAAAGGGTGAGTCGTTTCAGGATCATAATGGGATGGTTTTAAAGCACTAATTCATCAAATATAAACTTTTAGCCTGTTCCGCGAAAACCGCAAAGGCACAAGCGCGCTTTATTCCGGCTCGTACCCGCTTTAAAGCACTTGTGGGGGATAATGAATTTAATGGGAAGGGGAGAGTATGCTGCGTTGGAAACCCGCGGCGGCTTGGCTCGTTTTTGTAAAGAAGCATTTAAACTGAGCAAGATGAGTACTACCACAAAGCATATCGCTATCCGGGTATATGGCAAAGTGCACGGCGTGTTTTTTAGGGCCAGCACGCAGGAGAAAGCACAGGAACTCGGTCTGACCGGCTTTGTAGAAAACGTGAAGGACGGCACTGTGTACATGGAAGCCGAAGGCCCCGCCGCCGCCCTAAAACAGCTAGAGAAATGGGCACACGTAGGCCCCCGCAAAGCCAAAGTAGAGAAGGTAGAGGTAAAGGAGCTAGACGAGCTGAAAGGGTTTAAGGAGTTTAAGGTAAAGCGGTAGGGGGATAAGATTGTGTTAGGATGATATGCAACTATATATTAACTTCATCCTATACAACTGAAATTTTCTACCCAAGCTAATGAATACAAGAATCCTGCACTGCTCAACTTCTGTTGAGAATTATAATATCTGTACAGATCAAAATGTTGCAGGGTTCTCTCATCGAGGGCCTCAGCCTGGTGACTTAATTTATTTAGCAGTAAAAGTTGGTAAGCAAACATTTTGCGGGGTACGGTTTACTCTGGATGCAGTAACCGATTTAAAGCCATGGCCGGATGCCGAGAAGTATGTCCACGCTTTGAGCATCAAAAATGTAGAATTTTGTACCCCCTTTGCTCTAAATATTTTATCAGAAGTTGGTGGGAAAAACTGGAGCATGAATTATGTACAACGATCAAAGCCTATTAAAGATGAGGCTGCACGTGAATTGCTGAATCAAAGTTTTGAGAGTAATAAAGTAGACCAATTCATACCTTATAATATTGCACCTCCATCGGATATAGCGGACAAAACTATAGTGTCAACTGCCAATGAACCCATTGATGTATATGAGTCTGTGGTTGATGACATACCCTTAATCCGTGATTCTTTCAGAATACAAGCCATACTTGCCGAGATTGGCGCACGTATGAATTATCAAATCTGGCTGCCCAAAAGTGATAGGAGCCGTATTTTGGAAATTTGGGGCGAAGATCAATTCCCAATTCTAAAAGACTTGCCTCTGAATTACGATTATGACACACTAAGCACTATTGAGAATATCGATGTGCTCTGGATTAAAGGGCATTCTATTATCCGAGCTTTTGAGGTTGAGCATACTACATCTATTTATTCAGGGATATTAAGAATGGCAGACCTGATGTCTCTGCAACCGAACCTCAGAATCAAAGCCCACATTGTTGCTCCTATGGAGAGAAAAGGAAAGGTAATGCAGGAGCTTTCCAGGCCTGTCTTTAGATATGTTTTAGCACATACCTGTACGTTTTTATCTTATACCTCAATTGAGGAATTAGCATTAGATAAAAGACTGAAATTTATGTCTGATAATATTTTAGAGGCATATGCCGAATCTGCTGAAGCGGTGTAGTCTGGTGTTTTTTTAATTAATTAACCCACCCCTGCCCCTCCGAGGAGGAGAATCTCAGCACGAGTTAAAATTCCCCTCCCTGGAGGGGTAGGGGTGGGTTGTTTTTAACACTTACTATTGGCATGTGTGGCTCGCTGCCTGCAACTCTCCTGGCCTGCTCCAAAATCCTTCCACAAAAAATCGCTTTCTTGCGTCGCGAAAACAGAATCACACACTTGCGATGCGCGACCGGGTAATACAATACACATTCTTCTTTATGGGCCTGATCCTGTTTGGGTTTGGCAATGCCATCGCCATTAAGGTGAAGTACCTCGGCCTGCACCCCTGGGAGGTGCTGAACGTGGCGCTGTACCAGAAATTCGGTTTCACGATAGGGGTATGGAGTGTGCTGGTGGGCTTGGTTGTGGTGGCCGTGTCGTGGTTCATGAACAAGAAATACATCAACATCGGCACTTTCCTTAATGCCCTGCTCATCGGCCCCATCATGGACTTTTTCCTGTGGCTGAACATTCTGCCAGAGGCCTCCCATACCTCCTGGGATTACCTGCAACTGGCCACCTCCATCGTGATTGTGGCGATTGGTGGTGGTTTGTATGTGGCTGGCGGCGTAGGTGCCGGCCCGCGCGACGGATTTATGCTGTCGATCTCGGAGCGCACCAAACTGTCGGTGAGCCGCGCCCGCATTATAGTAGAGTGCATGGTGCTGGGCATTGGCTACCTGCTGGGCGGCCCGGTTTTTATTGTCACGTTCTTCTATACCTTCCTTATTAGCCCCATATTCCAGGTTACGCTCCGGTTTTTCCAGAAGCTACGCATCACGCTTTCAGAAAAGGAGCCGGAGCGGGTGCAGGCCTGATGCCGTCCAACACAGGGTAGCGGGTATAAAGCAGGCCGGCATAGTGGTGGTGGCATCAACCTCCGCCGCAATTGCACGTTAGTACAGCATGCCAAATTTAGTTAGCCTTCCCCGCACCGCCATCCGATGAGCTATACCAAGCGTTTCCTGAAGAAAACCTGGGCGATAGTAAAGCATACCAAAGCCAATATCCGGGAAGATGAGCCGATTGTGTTTAGCGCTGCCATTGCATTTTTCACGATCTTCTCGATGCCGGCCATGCTGGTCGTGATTACCTTTATCGGCTCGTTGTTCTTTTCGGAGGATGCCGTGCGTGCTGAAATTGTGCGCAAAGTAAGCGAACTGATCAGTTGGAAGGCCGGGGCGGAAGTGCGCTCGCTGCTAGAGAACATTGCAGCTTTGGAACTGGGCTTTTGGGAGGTCCTGCTTGGTGTGATAGTCGTGCTGCAGAGTTCCTCCATCATGCTATTTGTGATGCAAAAGGCCCTGAATGCGGTCTGGAAAGTGAAGCTGCGGCCAGGCGTAAAAGTGCTTCGGGTGATAAAGTACCGCCTGGTAGCGCTGGCCATTGTGGTAGGCCTGGGCTTCCTGCTCTCCCTAAGCCTGATGCTCGACACGCTGATCACGGTGTTCGATGCACAGCTGCGCAGCCTTTTCGAGGAGCATTTCTCGCCAGCCATCCGCACCATCAATACCGCTTTCTACTTAGGGGTGGTGTTAGGCTTCTTTACCACCATCCATAAGGTGCTGCCCGACGCGAAAGTACAATGGAAAGACGCCATTGCCGGCGGTATTATCACATCGGCGCTTTTCCTGATAGGCAAAGAAATCATCAACTATTTCCTGGCCAGCATCCGGATTGTGGGCCTCTATGCCACGGCAGGTTCATTGGTAGCCCTGTTGCTTTGGGTGTTCTATTCCTCTATTGTGTTTGTGCTGGGCGCCGAAATAACCAAAGCCTATGCCAATAGCCGCGGCCGCGACGTAGTACCTAAACCCATCGCCGTAAAATACGAGAAGGTAAGCAGGGAAGAAAAGGAGAATGCCTGAAGCAGCCGCTCTTGTTGGCCCTCCAGCCCAGTCGAGTCACAGACTCGACCTTATACCCAAGTCCCAATTCAAAAGAATTGCGCCAGACATAGCAATTAAAACTCCCCTCCTTGGATTAGTGAGAACGCGAGTTCGAAACTAACGAACGTAGCTCTGAGGGGGCAGGGGGGTGACCCGGCTTGTAAACGCATTTAAAAGCCAGCCTTAACCTCTTTCCACGAACCGCACCACCACCTCTTCCTTCGCCCCGGTATGCAAATCCACTTTAAAAAGCTGGTGGCTGTTGGTGCTGGTTACCCACAACTTGCCATCCAAAAACAGCACGTCGTTGGGCTCGCTCAAGCCATCCGTTAAGGTATGCACACGATGCTGCGCTATGTTCAGCACCTTGATTTTGCCGTTGTAGGTATCGGCAATGTATACCTGGCTTCCAATCACCTCCAGGCCCACACAGTGCTGTAGCAGCGCATCATCCACGTGCCCGTCCTCATCCCCGAAATCAAACAGGCCCCTGCCCAGTGGCGTGAGCACCATGCTGGTTTCCAGGTTGAGCGTGCGGATGGCGCTGGCCTCGGCATCGGCAATGTAAAGCACGTGGCCGTTGTGCGAAAGGCCGCTGGGTTGGTTAAAGGCTGCCTCCTGCCGCGGGCCGTCGGTTAGCGCCTCGCGGCCAGTGCCGGCAAAACGATAAGCGTCTCCGGTGTTAATATCTAAGCGCAGAATCTGGTGGTTGCCGGCGTTGGCGATGTATAAATACCCTTCCAGAATTAGTAAATCCCAAGGGCTGTTGGGCAGCACAGGCACATCCAGTTGCTGGTCGAGGAAGTAGTAGGCCAGTTCGCCGGTGCCCGTTACCGTGCTGACGTGCCGCTGCACAAGGTCCACTTTCCGGATAGCGTTGTTCTTGGTGTCTGCGATGTATAAACTGTCGTGATGGAGGGCCATGCCGTGCGGCTCGTAGAAAGCAGCCTCGGTATAGCTGCCGTCTGTAAAGCCCTGCGTACCGCTGCCAATCATCTCCAGCACTACGCCTTGTTGGTTCAGCTTCAGGATACGGTTGTGGCTACTGTCAGCCAGGTATAAATGGCCTTCGTCGTCGGCAGCCATCTTAGAGGGGAAGGAGAGGGCGTTTTGCTCAGGTGCTGCAGCGGTATAAAAATCAATCGGTTCGCGGTTCAGTCGCTGCGCAAACTCCTCCGTCATCTTCTGGATGTAGGGCTGCACGGTTTTGTACACGCTCTCGCCGGCATGCTGGCCCACTACCTTGCCGTTCGGGTCGATGAGCACCACAGTGGGCCACGCCCGGATGCCATACTCGTTCCAAAGGCGGTAGTTCGCGTCGTTTATAACGGGGTGTGCTATGCCAAACTTCCGGATAGCCTGCAAGATGGTGGCGTTCTGCTTCTCAGCGTCAAACTTAGCCGAATGTACCCCGATCACCACTAACACGTCGGCATACTCTTCTTCCAATTGTTTTAAATCCGGTACAATATGCTGGCAGTTGATACAGCCAAAAGTCCAAAAATCAAGCAGCACGATCTTCCCCCGGAAGTCTTTAATAGACCACTTGCGGGTAGTGTTTAGCCAGTCGTGCTCAGTGTGTAACTCAGGGGCATTTACGCGTCCGGTAAGCATAGGCAAAGGTTTGGGTATGTATAACTTCTATAACTTACGAGCTTAATTAAGCAAGTGGTTGGGATGTATTTAACGAGCATCTACATTCTAAAAGTAAGGTACACAATAGCATGATAATATATTGTATTAGTACTATATTTACTTCCGGTTTGTAAATTTGTGCAATGGAATTAAGTAGTGCTACTACCTGTTGTAACACGGCAAACAGCTTAAAAACGAGGATTAAGGCATTTAAACGCTACGGAGGTTAATAAATAGATAAAGAGCTCACAGGCGCTTTTTTTGCTTTTTTTGTAATATGTTGAGGTGCCCCGCGAGATAAATACAATGTGTATCGTTATTTTTTGGGGATACAATAAATTTATTTTACTGAATTTAAATATTTTTAAGGTATTAAGAGTATATTTAAAACTTTGTTAAAGATAGAAAGCATAGAAGCATATGAATTATGAGATTGATAATCTGGATAAGCAGATATTAAGGCTACTTATGCAGGATGTAACGCGAGCTTATACAGATATCGCTAAAGAACTCAACGTGTCTGGGGGAACCATACACGTGCGTATGAAAAAGCTGAACGAGATGGGCGTTGTAAAAGGCGCTCAGCTGTTGGTGAACCCATCGGCTGTTGGTTTTGACGTATGTGCCTTCATTGGCGTGTTCTTGGAAAAAGGCTCTGAGTACAAAGACGCAGTAGAGCAGATTCGTGCAATTCCGGAAGTGGTGGAACTACACTACACCACCGGTACCTACAGCATGTTTGCTAAACTGATTTGCCGCGACACCAAACACCTGCGCGAAGTGCTAAACGAGAAACTGCAGGCCGTAGAAGGTGTGCAGCGCACCGAGACCCTCATTTCGTTGGATGAAAGCATCAGCCGCCAAATTTTGATCTAATAGCTAAAATATTTTAGCATATATAAATCGCCCTCAGCTATACATATACTTGGGGCGATTTTTTTTGGGGGGCTTTTACACCTTCCAGCGTAATTCCATGAGGGGTAGTTGATTTGCAAAGCGCATCAATCTGATTTTTGGCATTGCAGTACAACCGTGGACCGTGCCTGGCACTGCTAATCAAAATGCCCCTGCAGCATTCGTTGCAGGGGCATTTTGATTAGGTTTATTTAGCACGCTCTTTCCAAAGCTGGTTAAACGATTTGGGCGGCACATGCAGCGGCTCGCGGCGTTTGCTCCAAGTGTCTTTCAGTACCTGCTTCAGCACAAAGTTCTTGGCGAAGGCTGGGGCCAGGTTCAGAAGGGTACGGCTCTTCATGGCTTTTAGCCAGAACTTGAACGCTGTGGTTTCCTGCTTGTCGGCCAGCCCGTGCTCCACGCTTTGCTTACGGTTTAGCAGCAGCAGGTTATGGATATTGATCTTAACCGGGCAAACAGAGGTACAGGCCCCGCACAGCGAACTGGCAAAGCTCAGGTGCTTGTGCTCAGCCATGCCGTTATAGTGCGGAGAGATAACAGAGCCGATCGGGCCGCTGTAAGTAGTCTCATAGGTATGGCCACCAATGTTCTTATATACCGGGCACACGTTCAGGCAGGCCCCACAACGGATGCAGTTCAGGGCCTCGCGCTTCTCGGGCAAGGCCAGCAAGTCGGTGCGGCCATTATCCAGCAAAATCACATACATTTCTTCCGGACCATCTTTCTCTTTCGGCTGGCGCGGACCCGTCATCACAGTATTGTAGATCGTCACATTCTGCCCTGTTCCGCTGGTGCTCAGCAGGGGCCAGAACAAATCCAGGTCCATGATAGAAGGAATCATCTTCTCGATGCCCACTATGGCAATATGGGTTTTAGGGAAGGTGGTAGACAGGCGGGCATTGCCCTCGTTCTCGGTCACGGCCACGCCACCCACGTCAGCTATCAGGAAATTTCCCCCGGTTATACCCACCTCGGCGGAGGTATACTTATCGCGCAGCAGTTTGCGGGCTACAGCAACAAGTTCCTCGGCATTTTCGGTCGGTGCGATGCCCAGTTTATGCACAAAAAGGTCTGCAATGTCCTTTTTGGACATGTGCATGGCTGGTGTTACGATATGGTAGGGCCGTTGCTCGGCAAGCTGCACAATGTACTCGCCCAGGTCGGTTTCCACCGTCTCGATGCCGTTCTTCTCCAGGAACTCATTCAGGTGAATCTCCTCCGTGATCATCGACTTGGACTTCACAACGGAGCGGGCGCGTTTGCGCTTCATGATCTCACCGATCTCCTTTAAAGCCTCCTGCGCATCACGGGCCCAGATCACCTTACCGCCACGGGCCGTGAAGTTGGACTCAAACTCCATCAGGTACTTATCAAGGTTATTGATGGTGTTTGTCTTTATATAAGAACCCCGCTCGCGGGCCAGCTCATGGTCGGAATATTGGGTAAGGCCACGCTGCACCGCGGAGTTGTACTTCCCGATGTTGAACTTGATGGTTGCGCGGTGGCCCTGGTCAAATGCTTTTGATTCTGCGTCTAGCAGAAACTGTTTCAGTTTACTCATGCTAATCTCCCCCTACGGTCTTTTCTGTTAGATAGCTACAAGTTTTGCGCTAAAAAGAAAAAACACCCTTAAAGTTAGGGTGTTTTTCTGAAAGCAACTAATGAGTTCTGAGTTCCGGGTTACGGGTTTCGAGTTCTACAAAGAAGTAAAAATTACGGATTATGAGTTAGGGGAAAAGGGAGTATGCTCAAAACTCGAGTCTCAAACTATGTGCTGCATCATACCCCTTTAACAACTCGGAACTCGTAACCCGGAACTCAGAACTATTTTTTATTGCTGTCTACTACGATGCGCTTGTCGCGGTTAGCCAGTTCCCAGGTTACATAGAAGGCAAGGCGGGCTACTTTCTCAGCACTCTCGAAGTTGATTTTCTCCACCTCGTCTGATGGCTGGTGATAGTCTGCGTGCACCCCATTGAAGTAGAACACGATCGGAATGCCGTGCTTGGCGAAGTTGTAGTGGTCAGAACGGTAGTAGAAGCGGTTCGGGTCGTTCTCATCGTTGAAGGTATAGTCTAGCTTCAGGTTCACGTACTTCTCGTTCATCGCCTCGTTTATCTGGTGCAGCTCCGAAGACAGCTTGTCAGCGCCGATGGAGTAGATGTAGTTGCTGTCGTTTAACTTCTCATGCTCCGTGTCCATACGCCCGATCATGTCAATGTTCACGTCAGCTACCGTGTTTTCAAGCGGGAATATCGGGTTCTCAGAATAGTACTCTGAACCCAAAAGGCCTTTCTCCTCGGCGGTTACGGTCATGAACAGCACACTGCGGCGCGGTCCGAAACCATCTTTTTTGGCTTGGGCAAAGGCCTCTGCCAACTCAATAACGGCCACTGTACCCGAGCCATCGTCGTTGGCACCGTTGTAAATCTGATCGCCCTGGCGGGTGGAGTCTACGCCTACGTGGTCATAATGCGCCGTTACCACCACTACCTCGTCTTTCTTGTCTGTGCCTTCAATAAAGCCCAACACGTTTTCGGTAGCCAAAGGCGAGGCGTTGCGCTGCGTCAGGATCTTCACATCCTTGGCAATCTTAAAAGTAGAAGCCACCGGCTTTCCAGCTTTGGTTACCTCGTTGTTATAGCCAATCAACTTCTCAGGCGTGGTGCCCAAAAGCGTGGCGCCGGCTATCGGCGAGATAAACATCGTGGCGGCAGTAGATTGGCCGGCCTTGCTCTTGATGCCGATAGAAGGACGGGTAGCATAGGACTTGTAACGCTGCGTCAGGCTGTTGAATTCGCCGGCGTTGGTGCCAGTCACGATCAGCACGGCTTTGGCGCCGTGGTCTGTGGCGGCTTTGCGCTTGGTGCGGTAATCGTTGCCCCAGTCAGAGGCCTTAGAAGTGCCGCTTACCAGAAAGTTGCCGCTGCTGTTCTTCGGCTCTCCGGCCAATACTACAACGGTTTTGCCTTTCACGTCCAGGTTCGCATAGTCAGAGTAGGCGTCTGTGTCAATGCCGTAGCCGGCAAACACCACATCTGCTGCCTGCTCTGTCTGGAACGGCGAGCTGCCCAGCACAAAGAAGTCCTGCATCATCAGGTACTTCTCTTTGCCAACCAAAATGTGACCGTCGCCCCACTGGCTCTTCTCCAGGTCGAAGGTTTGGTAGTAGGGGTTGCTGCCGCCTTTCACAGGACCTGTCAGGCCATCCTCACGGAATTCGCGGGAGATGTACGCTGCTGCCATCTTCTGGCCCTTTGTGCCTGTGTCGCGTCCCTCGTATTCATCAGAAGCGATGATGTGCAGGTGCTTGGATAAATCTGCTGCCGTGATAGTGTTGGCATATTTCGGGGCAACCTCGCTCAGCTTGGCTGCATCCGTTAGCGGTGTAGTGATGGTGTCGGCCGCGGAGGAGGCGCTTGGCGTTTTGGCACAGCCAAACCCAAGGGCGGCTAGCAGCAAATAACCATAAACATGGTGTCGCATAAGTTTTTCGGTGTTAGGGTATAAGTAGTAGGTTGTTTTATTTAAAGGGATGCCGGCCATGGCGTTTTGAGATAAGGCTTCCGGCTTACGTGTTATTGTTTGACGATCAATACGGTAGCAAAAGCAGCCACACCCTCTTTTTTGCCTACAAAGCCCAGGTGCTCAGTAGTGGTGGCTTTGATCGAAATGTCGCTTTCGGGTATATTCATCACCTCGGCCAAACAGGTCTTCATGGCTGGGATGTGCGGGTTTACCTTTGGCTCCTGGAGGCATACAGTTGAGTCAATGTTACCGATCTCATACCCTTCCATGGCTAGCAGGTGCACCACTTCCTTCAGCAGGATCTTGCTATCAATGCCCTTGTACTGCGGGTCCTTGTCCGAGAAATGGAAGCCGATGTCGCGCATGTTGGCTGCCCCGAGCAGGGCGTCGCAGATTACATGTATCAGCACATCAGCGTCAGAATGGCCTAAGGCTCCATGCGTGTGGGGCACTTTTATACCCCCCAGCCAAAAGTCTAATCCCTCCTGCAACTGGTGCACGTCGTAACCAAAGCCGGTTCTTATTTTCAGTTTCATGTGTGCTATCGTTCGTTTGTGCCCTCAAGGCCATGATTTGGTAAGAGCTTCAAAAGTAAAAGTAATTCAATTTGTGCTGATTTGGGTCATGTGCAACTGATTTTTGCACCGGCAGCCGGGTCGGGCTAGGGCTGCAAACAGAACAGCCCGCTACCAAAAGGCAACGGGCTGTAAACTGTGGGTTATATATAGATAGGCGCTCCGGCTTAGGCCTCCACTTCTTTTAGAGAAGGGTAATCGATGTAGCCGTCGGCACCAGGAGTGTAAAATTTATCTTTGTCTGGTTGCTGCAACGCCGCATTCTGGGCAAAGCGCTCGGGCAGGTCAGGGTTGGCGATAAACGGTACCCCAAAGGCTACCATGTCCGCTTCGCCTTCCGCGATCACCTTGTTGCCTTTCTCCTGTGTAAAGCCCGCGTTAATGATCAGGTTGCCTTTGTAGATCGGGCGGTAGCGCGCGGCAATGTTCGGCTCGGCATGTTCCAGGTCACTAACATCCGTGAAAGGCTCAGAAAGGTGCAGGTACGCCAAGTTATACTTGTTCAGGTTCTCAACAATGTAATCAAATGTCGGAATGGTGTCTTCGTTCAGCGTCATCCCGAAAATGCCGTGCAAGCTTGGGTTCAGGCGGACTCCCACCCGCTCCACAGGCACAACTTCTTTGATCGCGTCCAGAATCTCGAACAGGATACGGGCACGGTTCTCTATCGTGCCGCCATACGCATCGGTGCGCACGTTAGAGGTAGAGGCAAAGAACTGGTGCAACAGGTAGCCATTAGAGGCGTGCACCTCTACGCCATCAAAGCCAGCCTCCCAAGCATTTTTGGCAGCGTTCTTGAAGTCCTGCACAATCTGCTTGATTTCTTCTACCGTCAGTTCGCGCGGGGTTACCGTTTCCTTGAAGCCCTGTGGGGTATAGGCCTTGTCGTTCGGGTTGAGAGGAGAAGGAGCCACCGGCAGTTCGCCATTATGGAAATCGGGGTGCGAGATGCGGCCCACGTGCCATAACTGCAGGAATATCTTTCCGCCTTCATCGTGCACGGCCTTTGTTACTCGCTTCCAGCCTTCTACCTGCTCAGCAGTATAAATTCCCGGCGTGTTTACATAGCCGACCGCCTGTGAGGAAATCTGAGAACCTTCTGAAATGATCAGTCCGGCCCCGGCACGCTGGGTATAGTAGGTCACCATCAGGTCGTTTGGCACGTTGCCCTCGTTGGCAGCGCGGCTACGCGTCATGGGAGCCATGATCACGCGGTTCTTTAATTCTAAATCGTTTAGTTTTATCGGTTTTAAAAGTGCTTGCGCCATGTTATTAAATGCTAATTGTTTATGGTTGATTGCTGAAATAGGCGGGCATACCCATTCCATTGGTTAATTATTCGGAATTTAGTTATTCAGAAGTCATGTACTCCAAATTCATCAGTCCCAGTCAGGGGCAAACGATGGGTCGATGAGACGGTTATTCTCCTGAGTCAATTTGTCTATCTGCTGCATTTCCGCTGGTGTCAGCTCAAAGTCAAAAACAGCGATGTTCTCTTCCAGGCGCTGTGTCTTTGAGGTTCTCGGTATCGCCAGTACGCCTTCTTGCTGCATCAGCCACCGCAGCGTAATCTGCACTTCATTCTTGCCATATTTCTCACCCAGCTGCTTTAAGGTGCTGTCGCCGACTACTTTGCCATGGGCGATCGGGCTGTAGGCCGTCAGCGTAAGCCCTTTATCACGGAGGTAACTATAAAGTTTGCTTTGGTTCAGAAAGGGGTGGTACTCCACCTGGTTGGTAATGATGTCAGCCCCTGTGGCCAGCACCTCGTCCAGGAGGGCGGTGATGTGGTTACTAACGCCAATATATTTGGTGTAGCCTTTTTCCTGCGCTCGCATCAGTTCACCCATGTATTCCGCCACGGGCACTTCGGGGTTTGGCCAATGAACCAGTAGCAGATCCACTGCATCCACTTTCAGTTTCCGCAGGCTTTCTTCTACGGATGGCATAAAGTCTTTCTTTCCCAGGTTAGAGGGAAGCACTTTTGTGGTGAGGAACATATCTGAGCGGGCCACATCACTTTGCTGGATAGCTTTGCCCACAGCCTCTTCGTTGTTATACATCTGGGCCGTATCGATGTGTCGATAACCTACTCCCAACGCTGCCTGCACAAGTGACAGGGCAGTGTTGCCTTGCAATTGGTAAGTACCCAACCCCAAAGCCGGTATCGTTGCGTTTTTGACGTTTATGTTTTTCATAGTGGTGATTAAATGCCTGTACATTAGTTGTATGTACAAATATTATTCCAATTTTTTTTTTTACCCGCGCAATTTGTCTAACATGTCGCTCACCACAACAGCTTCTTCTTTCGAGAGGTTATGCAGCTTGCTGAACAGGCGCGGGAAGTGCTCATCCACCTGCTCCAGTTTCCGCATGCCTGGCTCCGTCAGGCGCACCTCAATCATGCGGCGGTTCGCCTGGCAGACGTCGCGGGTCACGTAGCCCTTGTCGATCAGCTTGTCTATCAGGCGCGTTACGTTAGAGTTGCGGTCCACCATGCGGGTCTGGATATCGCCGAAACAAACTGGGGTAGGGTGCTGCCCCCGCAGGATCGCCAATACGTTGTGCTGTTGTAAGGTCAGACCAAACTCCTTAAAAAAGGGCATCAGCTGCTGGTTGATCCAGTTGTTGGTAAACAAAAGGTTTGTCAGCAAACGACGGTAATCGTCTTTGAATTCCTTCTGGTGTATTTCGTCTTCTATCCGCATCGTGAAAGCTCCGTGCAAAGTTACCTATAATAGTTGTATATACAAACATTGCCAGTGTAAGGTTGCAAGCAGGTTTAGGGCCGCCAGGTAATCGGTTAAGTAACCCGCCGGGAAACAGGGAACCCAGAGGGGGTATAAGTCAGGTAGATAATACTGCTGCAAGGGCTTGTGTTTTATAAATGTATATTTTACATTTATAAAAGTATCGACAACCGCTCGACAAGCACGTATTCCCGAACCTGACTACCTGTACTTAAAAATAATGCTGATGAACATGCACTTGAATGTGAAACTCCTGTTTTCCCTATTATCCGCCCTGATTTTGGGCATGAGTTCCCTGCAAGCGCAGTCCCGCGATGTGGTGGCGCACGACCCTGTGATGATCAAAGAAGGAAACACCTACTATGTTTTCCATACCGGAAATGGCATCCACGTCAAGTCGTCGAAAGACATGAAGAACTGGAAGGAAGAGAAGCCCGTCTTCGCCAGCACGCCGGAGTGGGTCACAAAGATGATCCCCAAGTTTGACGGGAACATCTGGGCACCCGACATCATCCAACATAACGGCACCTATTACCTTTATTACTCTGTCTCATCGTTTGGCCGCAACAACTCGGCCATCGCGGTGGCTACCAACAAAACCCTGGACCCGCAGGACCCTAACTTCAAGTGGGAAGACAAAGGCATTGTGGTGAGATCGGTGCCAGGGCGCGACATGTGGAACGCAATAGATGCCAATATAATTTTTGATGACAAAGGAACGCCCTGGATGACATTCGGTTCGTTTTGGCAGGGTATAAAACTTGTAAAGCTGAATCCCAACCTGACCTCAGTGGCCATTGGCCCGGAGCAAGAGTGGCATACCATCGCCGCCCGAAAGCGCAACTGGCTGCTGGATGAGCGCGATGCCGGCGACGCAGCCAACCCGGAACTTGATTATGCCTCCATTTATACCCCGGAGCTGTTAGCGGAAAGCAAAAGCGTGGTGAACGGGTCGATAGAGGCACCTTTCCTGTTCAAGAAGAATGGCTACTACTACCTCTTCGTGTCCTGGGACCGTTGCTGCCAGGGACTCAACAGCACCTATAAAATACTGGTAGGCCGCTCCAAAGACATCACCGGGCCATACCTCGATAAGGATGGCAAGAGCCTGGCACACGGCGGCGGAACACTGATAGCCCAGGGTAATGACGAATGGGCCGCTGTAGGGCACTCTGCCACCTATACCTTCGGCGGAAAGGACTACCTCGTCTTCCATGCTTACGACAAAAAAGACGAGGGCAAGCCAAAACTGAGAATTAAAGAGATAAGCTGGGGCAAGGAGAACTGGCCCTCTATTTCGATGAAAGAGTAGGGAATTGACTAACCCATAAACACACAAAAGGCTGCCAATAATCTGGCAGCCTTTTGTGTGTTTATATAGGTATGGGATAAGGTTTTAGGCCTTGGCTTCTACAGGTGCTTCTACTGCTTTTTTCTCAGCTTTATACAGCAGGGTAGAGCAGTTATTCGGGTCAAGCACTTCTTTGGCGCAGCGCAGGATATCCTGCGGCGTCACGGCCTGCACTTTCTCGCCTTCCTGGTTGATCAGGTTGGCATCGCCCATCAGCTTACTGTAAGCCAGGTTCATGGCGCGGTTCAGCAACTCGATCTCAGAGAACACAATAGAGGTTTCGGCCTGGTTCTTTACCTTGTTCAGTTCCTCCTCATCAACCAACTGCTCCATCAGCTCCTGGTTAATCGCTTCGATGGCCGCATTGGCTTCCTGCAGGTCTACCCCTTCGTTCAGTTTGCCTTGAATCATGAGCAGGCCCTGCTCCAGCGAGCCGGATACAGAGGCCGAAATGGAGTTAAACAGCTTTTGCTTTTTTACCAGCCTGTCGTAGAGTCTGCTCGACTTGCCCCGGCCCAGAATGTCGCTGATCAGGTCAACGGCGTGGTAATCCTTGTCGGTGCGCGACGGCATGTGGTAGGCTTTGTAAATGGCGTCCAGGGGCACGTCGGCAGAAACTTCCAGCACACGCGGCTCCGTTTGCTTGGGTTCTTTGCCAATGTTGCGGACATACTTCTCGCCGGCAGGTATGGGGCCAAACCATTTCTCCGTCAACTCCTTCGCCCGCTCAAGCGTCACGTTTCCGGCCACTACCAATATGGCGTTGCTCGGCGAGTAGTGCTTCCGGAAAAAGGCTTTCACGATGTCCATGGTCGCCTCCTCGATATGGGAAATCTCCTTGCCGATGGTGGCCCACTTGTACGGGTGCTCTTTGTACGCCAGGGGGCGCAGTTTCAGCCATATGTCGCCATAAGGCTGGTTCAGGTAATTTTGCTTGAACTCCTCCACGACCACTTTGCGCTGCACCTCCAGGCCGTTCTCGCTGAAAGCCAGCTCCAGCATACGGTCCGACTCCAGCCAAAAGCCTGTTTCGATGTTCTGAGCGGGTAACGAGAGGTAATAATTGGTGATGTCGGGGCTGGTGAAGGCATTATTCTCTCCGCCTACCCGCTGCAGGGGCTCATCATACACCGGAATGTTTTTAGAGCCACTGAACATGAGGTGCTCGAATAGATGCGCAAACCCGGTATGGGCCTCCTCTTCATCCCGCGAGCCAACGTCATACAGAATGTTTAGCACAGCCATCGGGCTGGTCTGGTCTTCGTGTACAATCACGCGGAGGCCGTTGTCAAGGGTAAATTCTTTAAAATCTATCATATTTTTTAGGGATACAAGACACAAGTAGCAAGACACAAGACTTTGCTACTACAGCGGCATTTCCTCTTGTTTGTAGCCAATGCAGTGGTTGCAACAGGACCACTATTCCTGTACCTTTTGCATAGTCAATTAAAATCTTGTGTCCTGCGTCTTGATACTTATGTCTAATAAAGCAAAATTAAAAATTAGCGGCAGAAATTTCAGCGCAACCGCTGATATAGTAACTTGCCAATCTATACTAAGGTTTTCTTTTTAGAGATGAACTACAACCGCAAAGACTATACCGACGACGAGCTTGTCAGCCTGTACCGTGCTATCCTGAAGCCACGCATGATCGAGGAGCGCATGCTGGTGCTGCTCCGGCAGGGCAAAGTGAGCAAATGGTTCTCCGGCATCGGGCAGGAAGCCATCTCGGTGGGGGCGGCCCTTGCCCTCGACAAAGACGAGTATATATTGCCACTTCACCGCAACCTGGGTGTTTTCACGAGCCGTGAGGTACCGCTGGACCGCCTGTTTGCGCAGTTCCAGGGCAAGACCACCGGCTTCACCAAAGGCCGCGACCGTTCTTTCCACTTCGGCTCGAACGAGCACCACATTGTGGGTATGATCTCACATTTGGGGCCACAGTTGGCCGTAGCCGATGG
The DNA here is from genome assembly GCF_054482735.1 of Pontibacter sp. CAU 1760. NCBI lineage: Bacteria > Pseudomonadati > Bacteroidota > Cytophagia > Cytophagales > Hymenobacteraceae > Pontibacter > Pontibacter sp. CAU 1760. The sequence continues at coordinate 19,592 of NZ_JBTLRL010000019.1, read as the reverse complement.
CATTGCCCTGGCCGACCTGCTGGAGAAGAAAGAGAAAGTAACGCTGGTGTTCAGCGGCGACGGCGGCGCCTCGGAAGGAGATTTCCATGAGGCACTGAACGTAGCGGCGGTATGGGGCTTGCCGGTCATCTTCATGATCGAGAACAACGGGTATGGCCTCTCCACGCCGAGCAACGAGCAGTTCAAGTTCCGCAACTTTATAGACAAAGGCCCGGCCTACGGCATCGACGCGTTACAGGTGGACGGCAACAACATCATCGAGGTATACCATACCGTGCAGCAGGCGGCGGCCAGCATCCGCAAGAACCCGCGCCCGATGCTCATCGAGGCCATCACGTTCCGGATGCGGGGCCATGAGGAAGCCAGTGGTACTAAGTACGTGCCGCAGGAGTTGTTTGAGAAGTGGGCGAAGAAAGACCCGGTAGAGAACTTCGAGAAGTTTTTGCTGGAAGACCTGGTCCTGACGCAGAAGACGATGGAGGCCATCAAAGCAGAACTGCGGGAAGAGATTGAGCAGGGGTTGCAGACAGCCTTCGCTACTCCCATGCCGGAAGCGAACCAGGCGCAGGAACTGGCGGACATGTACCAGCCTTTCGCTCAGGAGGTGATACAGCCCATGGCAGAGGGCAAGACCGAACGCCGCTTTGTGGATGCCATTTCCGATGGTTTGCGCCAGAGCATGGAGCGCTACCCGGAGCTGGTGCTGATGGGGCAGGACATTGCTGAATACGGCGGTGTGTTTAAGGTAACCGAAGGTTTTGTCGAGAAGTTCGGCAAGGCACGCGTGCGCAATACGCCGCTGTGTGAGTCGGCCATACTGGGTATAGGCTTAGGCTTGGCAGTGCGTGGCCAGAAGAGCATGGTGGAGATGCAGTTTGCCGATTTTGTGAGCGCGGGTTTTAGCCAGATCATAAACAACCTGGCCAAAAGCCACTACCGCTGGGGCCAGAATGCCGATGTGGTGGTGCGGATGCCAACAGGGGCCGGTGCCGCTGCAGGGCCATTTCACTCGCAGAGCAACGAGGCGTGGTTTTTCCATACCCCCGGCCTGAAGGTGGTATACCCTTCGTCGCCCTACGATGCCAAAGGCCTGCTAAACGCCGCTTTCGAAGACCCGAACCCTGTGCTGTTTTTCGAGCACAAGCTGCTGTACCGTGCCATCGCACAGGAGATTCCGGATGATTACTATACCGTAGAAATCGGGAAAGCCAGGGTGGTAGCAGAGGGCACCGACTTAACTATTATCACCTATGGCATGGGCGTGCACTGGGCTCAGCAGCTACAGCAGGAAATGACGCAGGCAAGCCTGCACATCCTGGACCTGCGCTCGCTGTTGCCATGGGATCAAGAAGCAGTGCATGAGGCGGTGGCCAAAACAGGCCGCGTGCTGCTGCTGCACGAAGATACTCTGACCGGAGGCATCGGCGGCGAGATTGCTGCCTGGATCGGAGAGCATTGCTTTGAACTGTTGGATGCCCCGGTTGTCCGCGTAGCCAGCCTGGATACCGCCGTGCCGTTTGCGCCGCCACTCGAGCAGGAGTTCTTGCCAAAGCAACGCCTTCGCCAGAAAGTGGAGGCCATGCTGCAGTATTAAGCGGGCTTTCAGGTTTAAAGATTTCTGACTAACTTAATTAACTCAAATAGAATGCTTTACCATTGTTTTTTTTTATGCGCGTGTTTCGTCTCTTTATACTAGCAGCTTTTAGCCTGTCACTGGTGCTGGGCACTGGCTGCCAGCGCAAGGGCATCCCATGCCCTAAACCTACCGGCAAGCGCAACCGCGTGAAAATGACGACGCAGGGCGGCCAGGGGCTGGAGGCGATTCGAGTGCCGACAGACAAAGACGGCCGGGTGAAAAAAAGCAAGGGATGGCGGATATGGTAGGCAAAAGAAACTACTTTTTTCAGGAGCAGTATACTCCCTTAGAAAATGGCAGGCGTATGGAGGCAGCGAGGGAGAAACATTTTAAGCGCGCAGGAGTTGTTGCCTTATTCTGGCTGCTGTTGGCAGTGCCCGGCTATGGGCAGATCAGCTTTCAGGAGCAGCATGGCCAGCAGATGCGCAAATCGCTGAAAGAGGCGGAGCGGGCAGACCCGGCATACAAAGACACGCACCTGAATACAAGTGCCTATACCTTCCGGAAAGGCGCAGCGGCCCGCAAGCGACTGAAGCAGCAGAAGCGGGCTTCGTACCAGTTCAACGAACAGGGCAAGCCGGTCAGGCGGTTCCCGCTTTTCAGGAAGAAGAAACACAAAACACCTAAAATCAAACGTTTACTTAAAAAAGAGAATACGCATATATGAATTGGCACCCCCTTACAAGCACAGAGCAGCTAGACGAGCTATTGGCCGAGTCGAAAGAGACGCCGGTGGTGATTTACAAGCACAGCACAACCTGCTCGATCAGCTCCACAGCCAAAAGCCGTATCGAAAGACAATGGCAGGGCGCTGGGCTGGACCACGTGAAGGCATACTATCTGGATTTGCTGCGTTACCGACCGGTTTCTAACGAAGTGGCGGAAGTGTTGCATGTGGAGCACCAGTCGCCGCAATTGCTGTTGGTGCAGGATGGCGTTTGCACCTACGATGCCTCGCATATGAGCATCGGCATAGACGCTTTGAAGAAAAAAATTGCGGCGTAGCCCATCCAAAGGCCACGCCGCAACCCTTAGAGTATATTCTATTGCTGGAAGGTAACCGTCTGCTTTACGTCCGGGTGCAGGCTAAGAGCCACCGGGCAGGTGCGGGCGGCATTCTCCAGCATCGCACGTTGTTTGTCGGTATACGTTTTATCGACAGGCAGCGTAAAGTTCAGGATTACCTCGGCAATACGGCGCGGCTCTGCAGCCATAACCTTGGTTGTCTCCAGCGTAATGCCGTCAATGTCGATGTCGGAGCGGTTCGCCAGGATGCCCATGATGGTCATCATGCAAGAGCCCAGTGCGGCGCATACTAGGTCGGTAGGAGAGAAGGCCTCGCCTTTGCCGTTGTTATCCACAGGGGCGTCGGTGATGATGCTGTTGCCAGAAGCGATATGCTGCGCTGAGGTGCGCAGGCTTCCGTTATAAGTGCTTGTGATAGTTGCCATACGTGCGAGTTTGTTTTTTTGAATTCAATGTAAAGTTAAGTACTTTTAGATAATCTAAACTATACAGATTCTTGGTCCGATCCCTTCTACTTCTGTTTGCTTTTACACTGATCATGGTAGCGCCTGCCCAAGCGCAGTCCGAGGAAGACGAGAGCTTCCAGAACGAGCTGAGCTACGGCGTGAACTTCAACTCGAACGGTGGCCTGATTGGCGGTGCCTTTGTCCGCTCCTCCTATTACATGAATGAGCGCATGTACCAGTTCGGGGGTATAGAGGTTGTAGAGATCAAACACCCCAAGGAGAGCCGCGAGTTCAGCCCGATATCCGGGGAAGCCTTTGTATACGGCAAGCAGAACTACCTGTTTGTGGTGCGCCCGCACTATGGCCGCGAACTGGTGCTGTTCAAAAAAGCACCGGAGTCGGGGGTGCAGGTAAACGCACTGGCGGCAGCAGGCCCTTCGCTGGGTTTGCTGGTTCCGTACTACATCGACTACAACTACGGCGGGCAGGGAACCAACATCCGCACCGAGCAGTATGACCCTAGCCGCCACCTGGACCGCGACTACATTCTGGGGAGCGATAACCTGTTCAGGGGACTTGGCGAAATGAAGGTGCGCCCCGGTGTGCATCTGAAGGCGGGCCTCAGCTTTGAGTATGGGCGTTACCGCGAGAGCATCGCCGGAATAGAGGTAGGCTTTATGGTGGAGGCATTTGCCAGCAAGCCCATTATCATCCCCAATGCCAGCAACAACCAGACCTTCACGTCAGTATACCTGAACCTCTATTACGGCAGCCGTAAATAACAATCCCTAGCGAACAAACTACCGTGGTGCTTTGTTGAGAAGGCAAAACCCGGGCCGCCACATTTTTGGCCGTCGGTTAACCTCTTAACGCATAACTTCCTATCTTTGCACCATGGATGAATTAATGACACTTCCGGTTATACAGCCCAATGCCAGGCCCGAGGGGCTTAACGCGCTGGGCCAGCCACGCAAGCCAAACTGGCTGCGGGTAAAATTGCCGGTCGGGAAGGAGTACGCCAAAGTAAGAAGCATCGTAGACGAATATAAACTGCACACCATCTGCGAGAGCGGCAACTGCCCGAACATGGGCGAGTGCTGGGGCGCGGGAACGGCTACTTTCATGATCTTAGGCAACGTGTGTACCCGCAGCTGCTCTTTCTGTGCTGTGGCTACCGGCCGACCAAACGAATATGACGAAGACGAGCCGCGCCGTGTGTCAGAGGCCATCAAACTAATGGGTGTGAAACACGCCGTGATTACCTCCGTGAACCGCGATGAGCTGAAGGACCGTGGTGCCGCTGTTTGGCACGACACTGTAAAGCAGGTGAAAATCATGTCGCCAACCACCACCATCGAAACCCTGATCCCGGATGTGAAAGGCACCTGGGATGCGCTGATCACGATGATCTCGCCGGGCCAGGAAGTGGTGTCGCACAACATGGAGACGGTGAAGGAGCTTTACCGCCGCGTGCGCCCGCAAGCCAAATACGACCGCTCGTTGGAGCAAATCCGCCGCACCAAGGAGTATGGGCAGCGCACCAAGACCGGCATTATGCTGGGGTTGGGCGAAACGCGCGAGCAGGTATACCAGGCCATGGATGACCTGGCAGCCAACGGTTGCGACATCCTGACGTTGGGCCAGTACTTGCAGCCAACTAAAATGCACCTTGAGGTGGCCGAGTTTATCCACCCGGATCTGTTTGACCATTATCGTGAAGAAGGATTGAAGCGAGGCCTGAAATACGTAGAGTCAGGCCCGTTGGTACGCTCTTCGTACCACGCCGAGCGCCACGTGAACGTGTAGGCAAATAATATTTTTAGCTCAGAAAAGCTTTGTTGCAGCCGCAACAAAGCTTTTTTTTTGTACTAATTAAATGGGTAATATTTGTTTCTGTAGTTAGAAACTAAGTATTGATCGATAAAAAAGCAGATTTAGCCCCAACTCCGCTTGAAAAAATGTCACTCAACTTAAATAATTATATTTTTATATATAAAAATATCAGTACTTTTGTAAGCAGCGAAATGCTTGCGTTTTGACATTTATTTTTACTTGCCGGTGTATACCCCGGCAGACCTTTGGCTCTCTTCATTGATTTGAGTATGAGACAGAAACAGAACCATAACACATCCTATACCTTTGTTCAGGTAATCGAGCATTGTATAATATTGATGAAAATCTATATTTACAGGTCCGCCGCTATCCTGCCTGAACGCTTCCAAATGAATTATTTCCGTTTTTTATTTTAAACCCCTATGATGCGAACTTTACTCTTAGTCTGTCTTTTTTTGACTGCGAGCATCACCCTTAGCTACGCGCAGACAGATCCAACAATGGGGCGAGCGAGTACCTTTACGGTGCTGGCAGCCACAGAAATTATCAACAACGGCGAAACCGGCGTTACAGGTAATATTGGGGTGTACCCCGGTAATACCATCGTGAATGAAGCCGGGATCACCATTGAGAAGGGCCGTGCCGAAAAAGGCACTGAAATTGCCGCAGGGGCACAGGCAGATGCACTGGCAGCCTACAACTCCCTGGCGGCAAGCAGCCCTGCTATCCCTCTTCTGCCAGTTATCGGCCGCGGGATCGAGCTGATTCCCGGCACCTACAAGATCAGCGGAAACCTGAGCCTGCAAGGGGTTTTGACCCTGAACGGCCTCAACAACCTCAATTCCGTTTTCATCATCATCGTGGATGGCAGTATGAGCTCCAACTCACTCACGGCTGGCGTGCGATTGGTGAACGGCGCACAGGCCAAGAACGTGTACTGGGTTGTAAGCGGTGGCGTGGAGTTTGGCGAGTTGGCGGGTATACAGGGTACTTTTATCGCGAAGCAGGACGTGGTGCTGCACAAAGGCGTGGTCGTATCCGGCCGTGCCATCTCCCTGAACGGGAAGGTGGTGCTAAACCAGAACAACCTGTACATGCCTACGCTGGTAGAGCCTAACCTGACAATCACTAAAACAGCCCCTGCCGGCAATTATGTCATCGGCGACGAGATTACCTATACCATCACCGTGCGCAATGCTGGCTCTGGTATCGCAACGGGTGTTGTGGTGCAGGATTTCCCTTCAGCAAGCCTGGAGTACGTAACGGGCTCGGCGGTGTTTACAGAAGGCACCTTTGATGCGAGCACCCTGACCTGGACCCTTGGCGAATTGCAGTTCGGCGAGACACGCACGATCCAACTGACATTCAAGATTACCGGCACCGGAACTGTGGTTAATACCGCCGCAGCGGACTCAAACGAAACTGACCCGGAGGATGACAGGGACACCGATGAAGAAGTAATAGAAGTAGGTTGTCAGCAGGTGAATTCACTCGCGATTACGGGCAACACCTCTGTTTGCGAAGGCGACAACGTAGTGTACACGGCCTCAGCTATTCCGGGGGCTACTTATACCTTCACGCTGTCAGGCGGCTTAACCCAGGTGTCACAGTCTGGGAACACCATTACGGTGAGCGGCGGCGCTACGCCTGGCACCGTCAGCGTATCTGCCCAGGACCAGTGCGGTAAAACGTATACAGCTACCCAGGAGGTGTCTGTTGTAAACAGACTGGCTGACCCCGTGATTGTGGGCTTGCCGACGGTTTGCCAGAACGGCACCGACTATATCTACTCTGTAGCAGCCTATGGCGATGGCGTGACATATACCTGGGAAACAACCGGCGACCTGCGCATCACAGCGGGCAACAACACCCCAGCCGTGCAGCTGAGCGTTGGCGCTGCGGGCGGTACCCTGACCTTGGTAGCGAATAACAGCTGCTTCACAACGGGAAGGGCCACACAGGTAATCGCGACTACCTCTGCTTTGCTAGCCGGACCAACCTCTATTACAGGCAGCAGCGAGGTATGCGCCGGAACGGAAGTAACTTATAGCACAAGCACTGTGATTGGCGCCGACAACTATACCTGGAGATTGCCTTCAGATGATTGGGAGATTGTTTCCGGAGAGGGAACGCGCTCAATCCGTGTGAAGGTGGGAAGCCAGTCAGGCGATATCAGCGTGATAGCCTCTAACATCTGCGGCAGCACAAGTGCGGTGAGTTTAGGCGTAGAGGTGAACACAGTGCCTGACATGCCAATTATTGCTGGTGATGCCAGTGGCTGTGTAGGCGCGAGCATGACGTTTAGCACTCCGGCTGTAGCAGGAACCACAGCTTATAACTGGGCTGTGCCGGAAACCTGGACGCTGCTGAGCGGACGCAACACCAACAGCATTGTAGTGGAAGTAGGGACAGGTATAGGGCAGGTAAGCCTGAGCATCGCTAATGCATGCGGCACCAGCGAGACCGCAACCCTTAATGTAGCGCCTGCTGCAGGGCCACTCACCACGAACCAGATTGTAGGGGAGGCTACCATATGCGAGGCCATGCAACAGACATATACCCTTGCCACCATTGAGGACGGGGTTACTTATACCTGGGCTGTACCAACCGGTTCTGGCTGGAGAATTGTATCCGGAGAGGGCACAGGCACTATCACTGTGGAGGCCGGAACTGCCGGAGGAGACATCACGGTGGTTGCTTCTAACGCATGTGCCTCGGCACCGCAAATTTCTAAAGCTGTAAGCGTAACGCCTAAGCCGGTTACCCCAACCGCTATCCAGGATAACAGCAATGTATGCGATGGGCTTACTTATAGCATCGCCGCCACTACTGGTGCCACCTCTTATGTATGGACAGTGCCTGCGGGCTTCACCATTACGTCGGGCCAGGGAACAACCAGCATCACTGTAAAAGCTGACAACGCCAACGCAGTAGGAGGCCTGATCACCGTAACGGCTTTCAACGGGTCGTGCAGCAGTGCCACTACGAGCTCGAACATCGATGCATCGCTTGCCAACGGCAATATGAACTTCCCGAAAGCCTTTAGCCCGAACGGCGACGGCATCAACGACACTTGGGTGATCTCGAACCTGACGAAGTATGATCAGAACGAAGTGACGATTTTCAACCGATGGGGTTCTGAGGTATTCAAGAAGAATAACTACGAGAACGATTGGAGAGGAAGCAATCTGGAGCAAGGTACTTACTTCTATAAAGTAAGGGTAACAGTGTGTGGTGGCGTTGTGAAAGAGTTTACTGGATATGTGACCCTTATCCGCTAAACCGTAGTCGTGAAATCTGAAACTTAAATGAAAATGAAAATATTCTATACATTGCTGGCGCTGCTGCTTACAACAGCAGCCAGCGCACAGCAAAACCCGCAGTACTCGCAATACATTTTTAACAGCATGTCCATCAACCCGGCGTATACCGGCAGCAAGAACGCGCTGAACCTGAACCTGTTTCATCGCTCGCAGTGGTCAGGTATGGACGGTGCCCCTAACACACAGTCGCTTTTGGTTGATGGGGTAGTGGCTAACGACCGACTTGGCCTTGGCGTGAACATGACCCGCGACGAGATCGGGGCCCAGAGCACGTTCAGTGTGTATGGCAACGCCGCCGTAAAATTACCGCTGAGCGACAATGCTGTGATGAGCCTGGGTATTGCGCCGGGTTTGGTGCAGCACACCCTGGACGGTTCTAAATTCGGCATCGAGGGCGACCCGTCTATTCCGACAGGAAAAGAAACCACCATCAAACCGGATATTAAACTCGGAGCCTATTTCCATACCTCCCGCTTTTACGCCGGCCTTTCTGCCTCTGACCTACTGCAGTTCGAAGACATGAACCAGGTGGAGCCAGAGACCCACTTTTACTTTACAACCGGTTATGTGTTTGACGTAAGCCCGTTTGTGAAAGTAAAGCCAAGCGTTTTGGTGAAAGAGGATTTCAACGCGCCAGCCAACGTGGACCTGAACGCCTTTGTGCTCCTCAGCGACCGTTTATGGTTGGGTAGCTCTTACCGCACCAGCATGAACCTTTTCGGAGACACCGAGGGCGACGATATCAAAAAGCGTACAGCGGTGGCATTTATTGCCGAGCTGCAGGTGCTGAAGGCCATGCGCCTGGGCTACTCTTACGATAAGATGCTGAACGGGCTGGGGGGCTACAACACCCACGAAGTATCGGTCGGCTACTACTTCATCAAGAAGCAGAAAGACACCAAAATGCTGACACCACAGTACTTTTAATTTTTAGCGCTTACACCTATGAACTACAGATATACCCCCTTATACCTTGTTGTAGCGGCGATGATCGGCTTGGCCCCCGCGGCAAGCGCCCAGTCTTCGTTGCGCAAGGCAAACGACCATTTCGCTAATTACCAGTATGCGCTGGCACTGGAGCAATACCAGAAAGCAGCAGCGAAGCGTACCCCGGACCTGGAAACTGCAAAACGCATTGCAGACGCCTACCGCCTGACGCGCCAAACACAGCCTGCCGAGAACTGGTATGGCAAAGTGGTGGCCATGGAAGGGCGCGAGCCGATGAATTTATACTATTACGCCGAGGCGCTACGCAGCAACGGCAAGTATGCCGAAGCCCGCGAGCAGTACATGGCCTGGGGAGAGGAAATGCCCGAGAAGGCAGAGCAGGCGCAGGAACTGATGCTGGCTACCGAAATGGCAGGCAAGTGGGTAAAGCAACCTGCCGTGGCCACTGTAGAGCCGCTTTCGAAGCTGAACACTTCCGGCTTCTCTGACTTTAGCCCGATGCATTTCGGTGACAAGGGCATCCTGTTCAGCTCTGACAGGGGCGTGCAGGTAGGGAAAGAGAAGACCGCCATTTTCGGATGGACGGGTCGCCCGTTCCTGCAGCTGTTCACAGCCGAGCAGGACGGACAAGGCAACTGGAGCTCTCCGGCAGCCTTGCCCGGCGTGATTAATGCAGACTACCACAACGCCACTGCCACCGCTGACGCATCCGGCAACATCATTTACTTCACCCGCACCCAAGGCGTTCCGCAGAAAGAGCGCGTCAATATTGACCCTACGAGCTGGGAAAAGCCGGCCATCGCTGCAGATGTCAATGGAAGTGCTGATGTGAAGCGTTTGGAGATTTACAGTGCCGAGAAAAAGGATGGTGCCTGGGGCAATCTCCAGCCTTTTGCTTACAATAAAGTAGCAGCGTACTCGGTAAGCCACCCAGCCCTGACGCCAGATGGCAACACCATGTACTTCGCCTCTGATATGCCGGGAGGTATGGGAGACACTGACATTTACTATACAGTGCGCCAGGCCGACGGTAGCTGGGGTACCCCTGTAAACGCAGGGAGCGTGGTAAATACACCTGGCCGCGAAGGCTTCCCGTACGTGGATGCGGAAGGGAAACTATACTTTGCCTCTGAAGGCCACCCGGGTTTGGGCGGGCTGGATGTTTTCTCGGCAGAGGGCACACCAGGCAACTGGCAGGCTATCCGAAACCTTGGTTACCCAGTCAATTCGCCTAAGAACGACTACGGCATCCTGTTTACGAAGCCAGGTGAACAGGGCTTGCTGTCCTCTAACCGCGACTCGAAGAACGGAACCGACGACATCTACTCTTTTAAGATCCTGAACAAGCCGGTTGTTTTGGCTATCACGACTCTGGAGCGCAAGCAAAACGACAAGAAACGCACTGTGCAGGAGCCTCTTGGAGCCACGCATGTACTAGTAGCGCAGGAAAAAGCGGACTCTACTACGGTGCTGACAGATGCGCAGGGTAAGTTTTACCTGGATGCCAGAAAAGGCTATAGCTATAACTTCTCAGGCACCAAAGACGGTTACCTGACGGTGCAAGCCACCGCCCAGGTGCCCGCTAACGCCCCGGATACAGTGTCTGTCGCTCTTTTGTTTGATAAGAACGTGCTGGAGAAAGCCATTGTGCTCGAGAATATCTACTATGACCTGGACAAGTGGGAGATTCGGGAGGATGCTAAGAAAGAGCTTGATAAACTGGTAGGCTTGTTGCAAAGCAACCCGAAAATTGAGATCGAACTGAGCTCGCACACGGATAGCCGCGAAAGCAAGAACTACAACCAGCGCCTGTCAGAGCGTAGAGCACAGTCTGCAGTGGATTACCTGGTGTCGAAAGGCATCAGCAGAAGCAGGCTGACAGGCAAAGGCTACGGTAAAACACGATTGGTGAACGGTTGCACGGATGGTGCGAAATGCTCTGAGGCAGAACACCAACTGAACCGTCGCACGGAATTCACCATCAAGAAAAACTAGCACACTACTTTTTACAGCAGAAAAGGCCCGGCAATATTGCCGGGCCTTTTCTATTTACAGCCGTTAATAAAGGAGGGCAGCGTTAAAACCGGTATTTCAGGAAAGTTCAGTTAGCGTAAAAGGAAGCAGAACCTTCGCTTTGTCCCTCTGTTGTAAAGCGGTACAGGCAGTTTTTAAAGCCTAACTTTGTCGGCTGCCTTGCGTTTGCAAAATTGTTTTAGAACCTACCCATGAGATTAACCTTAGCTAGAAGCTTTTCTGTTGTCCTTTTTTTAATGCTCCTCCTGCCCCAGGTGTTGTTAGCCCAGCGGCTGGTAAGTGGGCAGGTGCTAGATGCCCGAAGTGAGTTGCCCTTAGAAGGCGTCACCGTAACAGCTCCGGGCGGTGAGCAGGCTATCAGCAACGAACAAGGCGCTTTTAGCCTCTCGGTGTCGGAGGCTGCCCGAAGCCTCACATTCAGCTACCTGGGGTATGGTTTCAAAACCGTGGCGCTTCGTCCGGGAGAGGATAACCTACAGGTATGGCTGCAACCAGTAGCCGCAAGCCTGCGCGAGGTGGAGATAACAGGCTATGAAACCAACCGCCCCTTGCTGGAAACTGCGGGAGCGATAGGGATTGTGGAGACAGAGCTGGTACAGCGGTTTGATGAGAGCTCGGTGGTGCGGGCTGTAAGTACGTTGCCGGGTGTGCGGATGGAGGAACGTGCCCCTGCCAGTTACCGCATTTCGATTCGGGGGAGTTCCTTGCGCTCGCCCTATGGTATCCGGAACGTTAAGCTGTATTTCAATGGAATCCCGTTTACCGAAGCGAACGGCGTAACCCAGTTTAACTTACTGGATGCCGGTAACTTTGGTCGGATCGAGGTTTTGAAGGGACCTGCGGCCAGCGTATACGGTGCCGGCACGGGGGGCACCATCCTGCTCGAGCCAAAGCGCGCTGAGGCAGGCACTACGCAGTTGGAGGTAGGCGCAACGGCCGGGTCTTACGGGCTGAGGCGCTACACGGCCACGGCCACATCCGGCACAGATACTTATAACCTGCTGGTGCAGTACAGCCGGCAGCAGTATGACGGTTACCGGGAGCAGAGCGCCATGGACCGCCAGGTGTTGCTCATTTCCCCGGAGTTTTACCTATCCGACAAGCAAACGATAGCTGCCAACATCATCTATTCGGATCTATACTATGAGTTGCCCGGCGGGCTCACGCAGGAGCAGTACAATGAAAAGCCGCGGCAGGCGCGCGGTGGCAGGTTCGGGAGTGTGGTACAAAACGCCTCCATCGATCAGCAAAACCTGAACATAGGCCTGAAGCAGGAATACCGGTTCAGCGACAACTGGCAGAACACAACCTCCTTTTATGGCACACACCGGTTTAAAGACAACCCCTTCAACACCGACTACGAGCGTAACGCTTATCAGGAGTTAGGCGGACGCACCAGTTTCGTGTATAAAGGCCGCTTTGGTAGCCTGGCCACTCGCTACACGTTTGGCGCAGAATACCAGCGGGGCCTGGAAGTGGCCCGCACCTACGACAATGTGGGTGGTACCCCCGATAAGCTTCGGACAGATGATGAGGTGATCTCCAAAACAGGGTTTGCCTTTGCGCAGGCGGAGGTGGAGCTGCCCGCAGAAATTATTGCTACCGTGGCGCTCAGCTTGAACGATACCCAGTACGATATTACCCGGTTGGCACAGGCCGGAGGCGCCAGTCAGCCGCGTATCGTGCGTGACTTTGATGCCGTGCTTTCGCCGCGAGTAGCACTTTTGAAGAAGCTCACAAGCAATATCGCGGTACATGCCAGTGTTAGCTCGGGGTTCTCGCCGCCCACGGAAGAGGAGATCCTAACCTCAGAAGGCAGTTTGAATACTGAGTTGGAGGCGGAAAAGGGTATAAACTATGAAACCGGTATCCGGGGGACGACATTCAACAACCGACTTTCTTTTGATGTTGTGGGATTCTATTTCCGGCTCAGCGAAACCATTGTGAGCCGCCAGGATGCCTCCAGCGTGGCGATTTTCCGCAACGTAGGTTCTACTTCTCAAAAAGGCCTCGAAACCATGCTGGGCTACGATATCCTGAATGATCCACAACTCACGTTAAGCAAGCTCAGGGTATGGGGAAGTTATACCTACAACCACTTCCGTTTCCGGGAGTACCAGCGCAACGAAACAGTGCTTTCGGGCAACGACCTGACAGGTGTAGCGCCGCATTCGGCCACAGCGGGGTTAGATGTCGTGACGACGCCGGGTCTTTACTTATATGCCACCGCCAACTATACGGATGAGATTCCGCTCAACGACGAGAACACGGTATACGCCGACGCCTATTTTATACTAGGGGCGCGGGCAGGGTATAAGCGAAACCTCGGGAAGCGACTTGGGTTAGAAGTATTTGCCGGGGCCGAAAACCTGACAGACAAAAAGTACAGCCTGGGCAACGACCTCAACGCCTTCGGTGGCCGCTACTTCCAGCCCGCCACTGACCGGACTTTTTATGGCGGAGTTCGGCTGAACTATAAATTGTAAAAGAGTAAGCCTCTCCCTGCTGTCTCCACTATGGGAGAGCCCTGCGTATGATAAAGAAACTGTTAAGGCGCTTGTTTTTAAGCGATATACAATAAAGAGGAGCACTTAACGGGTAATGTCCGGTGTAGGCGGGAACCGGGATAGGATTCTGGCTACAACAACCGTGATGCGCGAATTGTCCAATGCTTCCGGGCTGATGTCGGCATCCACAGTGCCACGCCAGATCAGTTGGTTGGTTGTCGGGTCAATCAGGTCTATGACTAATGTGCCGATGTCATACCGGCCGATGTCCATGTAATTAGGCAGTCCCGCGTGGAGGTAACGGTAGCGATAGCCATACCAATAGGCAAAACCATACCCCGGAGGCAAGTTCACATCACGCGCTGCATACGTAGCGGAGTCTACTGCAATGTCGTAGGCCACGTATAGATCAGGAATGCCTTCAATTTTCAGGTTCAAACCCTCTTTCACCAGTTCACTGGCGATAGCGCTCTTCACGCGGTCATCAACCAAATTGTCCTGGCCGCCACCCAGCGTCGGGGCCTCCACCTTATACCAACCAAAGGTCCTGAACTTTCTATAGTTGATTTCCGGATCGAAAGAGTATTCCACTTCCGGAAACGGATACCGGGCACAGCCGCTGAGGGCCAGGAAAAGTACAAACAAGATGGCGGCGCTATAGATGGATCTCGCTTTTAGCATATCAATCAGATAGAGGTATAACATATGGCTTACCTGCTGTAACGGGGGATGGCGTTTGGCTGTTATGACGACAGGCAAACAAGATCTTTCTAACCGCCAGCCTCTAAAAGCAGAAAGCCCGACCATAACAGCCGGGCTTTCTATGAACAGGTGCATTAGTGGTTAACCAATAGCTACCATCTCATTTCCATTCTCGTTGTAAGACTCAATCGGGGCGCAGGAGCAAACCAGGTTACGGTCGCCGTAGGCACTGTCGATGCGGCTAACGGTAGGCCATACCTTGTTCTCGCGCAGCGAAGGCATCGGGAACACGGCTTTCTCGCGTGAGTACGGACGCTCCCAGTTTTCCACCATCACCACTTTCAGGGTATGCGGCGCGTGTTTCAGCACGTTGTACTTCTGGTCGGCTTTGCCTTCCTCCACCTCACGTATTTCCGCACGGATCGAGATCATCGCATCGCAGAAGCGGTCCAGTTCTTCCTGAGCCTCCGACTCCGTCGGCTCCACCATCAGCGTGCCCGCTACCGGGAACGAAACGGTTGGCGCATGGAAGCCATAGTCCATCAAACGCTTTGCGATATCCTCTACCTCCACACCGAACTTCTTAAACTCGCGGCAATCCAGGATCATCTCGTGTGCGCAACGGCCGTTCTTACCCACATACAGCACCGGGTAATGCTGCTCCAGGCGTGCCTTGATATAGTTGGCGTTCAGGATGGCTACTTTCGTCGCCTCTGTCAGACCTTCGCCGCCCATCATCGCGATGTAGGCATAAGAGATTGGAAGGATAGAGGCAGAGCCCCATGGTGCAGCCGATACCGCGTTGATGGCTTCTTCGCCGTTTATCTTTCTAACTGCGTGGCCCGGCAGGAAAGGAGCCAGATCTTTCACCACACCGATTGGGCCCATACCCGGACCACCGCCACCGTGCGGGATGCAGAAAGTCTTGTGCAGGTTGAGGTGGCAAACGTCGGCACCGATGGTTGCTGGCGAAGTCAGTCCTACCTGCGCGTTCATGTTGGCACCGTCCATATACACACGGCCACCGTTTTCGTGGATGATCTGGCAGATCTCGATGATGCTCTCCTCATACACCCCGTGGGTAGATGGGTAGGTTACCATCAGGCACGACAGGTTTTCTTTGTGCTGCTCGGCCTTCGCGCGAAGGTCGGCCACATCAATGTTTCCTCTCTCGTCGCACTTCACGATCACCACTTTCATACCCGCCATCACGGCAGAGGCAGGGTTGGTGCCGTGCGCCGAAGACGGGATGAGGGCGATGTTGCGGTGCGTGTCGCCTTTCGACTCGTGGTAAGCGCGAATCACCATCAGACCGGCGTACTCGCCCTGCGCGCCAGAGTTTGGCTGCAAAGAAACCGCGTCGAACTGCGTTACCTCGCACAGCCAAGCCTCCAGGTCAGCAAAAATCTGCTCATACCCTTTTGTCTGGTCAGCTGGGGCGAACGGGTGTAACTGCCCGATCTCTGGCCAGGTTACCGGGATCATCTCGGCCGTGGCGTTCAGTTTCATGGTGCAAGAGCCTAGCGGAATCATGGAGTGTACCAGCGAGATGTCTTTGTTCTCGAGGTGCTTCATGTAACGCAGGATCTCACTCTCAGAGTGGTGCTTGTTAAATACTTCCTGCTCCATATAGCTGCTCTTACGGATCAGGCTATCCGCCCAGGTGACATCTGTTTCTTCTGGCAAAGTATCAATGCCTAATACATCTGCATCCTTGCCCGCTACTTTCGCAAACACGGCCAGAATGGCTTTCACATCCAGCAGGTCGGTGTTTTGGTTGAGGGAGATACCGATGTTGTTTTCCCCGAAATAGCGGAAGTTCATACCGGCTGCCTCGGCCTCCGTGCGGATCGCCTGCTGCATGTCGGCGCTTTCTGCCACTACATTCAGGGTGTCGAAGTAAGCTTCGTTCTGCTGCGCAAAGCCAAGTGCCTTCAGGCCTTTCTCCAGTTGTTGGGCCAGGGCAAAGGTGTTCAGGCCGATGTACTTCAGGCGGCGCGGGCCGTGGTATACGGCATACATACCGGCAATCACGGCCAACAGTACCTGCGCGGTACAGATATTGGACGTCGCTTTCTCGCGGCGAATATGCTGCTCACGCGTCTGCAGGGCCATACGGTAAGCTCTGTCGCCGGCGGCATCCACAGAAATACCAATGATACGGCCCGGGATTACGCGCTTAAAGGCATCCTTTGTGGCAAAGTAGGCCGCATGTGGACCGCCAAAGCCCATCGGCACGCCAAAACGCTGGGTGGTACCCACCACGGCATCGGCACCCATCTCCCCCGGAGGGGTTAGCAAGGTAAGCGAAAGGATGTCGGCAGCCACAGCTACCAGCATACCCTGCTCGTGTGCTTTTGCTATAAAGTCAGTATAATCAAAAATGGCACCGTCGGCAGCAGGGTACTGCACCAGGGCGCCAAAGAGGGTTTCGTCAGTAAGGTCTGCTTCGCGGTGGTCGCCGATCACCAGCTCAATGCCGATCGGGGTGGCGCGGGAAGCCAGGATGTCGATGGTCTGCGGCAATACCTGGTTCGATACAAAGAAGCGATGGCCGTTTTTGCGGGCGCCCTTGCGCTGCGCGAAGAACATACCCATGGCCTCAGCGGCGGCAGTGCCCTCATCCAGCAAGGATGCGTTTGCGATCTCCATACCAGTCAGGTCCATCACCATGGTCTGGTAGTTGATCAGCGCCTCCAGTCGGCCCTGCGCAATCTCAGCCTGGTATGGGGTATAGGCGGTATACCAGCCCGGGTTCTCCATGATGTTGCGGAGAATCACCGGCGGCAGGATGGTGTCGTTGTAGCCCAGGCCGATGTAGGACTTGTATACTTTGTTTTGCTTCGCGATCTGGCCAAACTTGTTCAGGAAGTCCTTCTCAGAAAGCGCGGCGGGTAAGTTCAGCGGCTTTTTAAGTCGGATGGCCGCTGGCACGGTCTCCTCAATCAGCTTGTCCAGAGAGTCAGCCCCGATAGTCTTCAGCATGTCCTGCATCTGCGCTTTGTCCGGACCGTTGTGGCGCTCCTTGAATACATCTGCAGGCTTGGTTTTAAAAATCATAACGGAAATTTATAGATTGGGAAAATGAGTAGTTTTAAGAATACAGCGTTTACTGCGGGGGTTGCCCGTCAGTATATTTAATACAAAAGTACTAGGATTTGTTTATTATATTGAAGCATCAAAACTAAATACTTAAGGCTTTCGGCCTCAGTTTTTTCATGCATCGGCCTTTAACCGTATCAATGTGTATTTAAATCCGGTAAAGGCATATTTCACCTCTTAAGGTTAACAAGGATGTTAGGCTAACAATTCAAGCGGACACTGCTATGAGCACAATCAAAGTGGGTATCATTAAAGAAGGAAAGATACCGGTAGATAAACGGGCACCCCTTACCCCAAAAAAATGTGTGGAGGCGCTTCAGGCATTTCCGGAGATGGAGATTTGCGTGCAGCCCAGCACTATCCGCAGTTTCTCCGACGCTGAGTACGCCGAGCTGGGCATCCCGCTGGAGGAGGATATGAGCCATTGCGACATATTGCTGGGAGTGAAGGAGGTACCGGTGGAGCAGCTTATTCCGCGTAAGACCTACTTCTTTTTTTCCCATACCATCAAGAAGCAGCCGCACAACGCCAAACTGCTCCGTGCCATCCTCGACAAAGACATCACGCTGATAGATTACGAAACGCTGACCGATACCCAAGGACAACGCTTAGTCGCCTTTGGCAGGTATGCCGGCATTGTTGGAGCTTATAACGGGATTCTGGCCTATGGCGAGAAATGGAAGCTGTTCAAGCTTAAGCCGGCTTACCTGTGCCATGAGATGGAGGACATGCAGGAGGAGTACTTTAAAGTAAAGCTGCCCCCGATCAAGATCGCCGTTACCGGGGGAGGGCGCGTGGCAGGGGGCGCCATGGAGGTGCTCGACAAGATGGGCATCCGGAAAGTGAGCGTGTTCGATTACCTGTACAAACAATTCACAGAGCCGGTGTACGCACAACTGCGCTCTGCTGATTATAATAACCGCCCCGACGTGGAGGTATGGGACTCACCGGACTTCTATGCCAACCCACACTTATATAAGAGTACCTTCCGGAAGTTCACCCGCGTAACGGACCTGTTGCTCGCCTGCGCCTTCTGGGATCCACGGGCTCCGAAGCTGTTCACAGAAGAGGATACGCGCCAGCCTGACTTTAAAATTAATACCATCGCTGATATTACCTGCGATGTGAACGGCTCCATACCAACCACCAAGCGTTCGAGCACCATTCCGCAACCAGTGTATGATTACAATCCCAAAACAGAAGAACTAGAACCTGCCTATAGTAACCCCGGCAATATTACGGTGATGGCCGTAGACAACCTCCCCTGTGAGTTGCCGCGCAATGCCTCCCGTGATTTTGGCCGCCATTTGATTGATCATGTTTTCCCGCATTTGTTTAATGGCGATGCCGAAGGCGTGCTGGAACGCGGCACTATTGCCAAAGCCGGCAAACTGATGCCCCGCTTCAGTTACCTGCAGGAATATGCCGACAGTGCCAGCGCCCAAAAAACCAGGAAGGAAGCAATCTAACACGAGAACGGATTAATAATTCTAATAATTGATAATGTGGAGATATAGAATGATACTCCAAATGTATCCATAGACCACGATAGAGTATTCTATCATATATTTCTAGGCACTACAAAGGGTATAGCGGCGCACCCAACATAACATAGGCTAGGCATTTCTAAAAAGGCTTCAAAACTATTCCCGCTCGCTTAGAGTGCGTTAGCTAAGAGGGGGGGATTCTGGCTGTTTTTTTCTGGCGGAGGTATTGCATCGCAGTTCTTTTTGCCTACTTTTGCATCCCGGTTCAGCAGGAACGTCGGGAAAGAGAGGATGAGGGCAGGTTCAGGGCAGAAAAAAAACTTCGCCTGTCTGCTTGTTCGGGACGGAAAGGTGCTTACCTTTGCAACCCGGTTCCGAAAGGGGGCCGCTTCGTAACACAGGGTTCAGGCCCTGCTCGCTTCGAAAAAAAAACTTTCCTTTGTTGCTTGCGGAAAGGGAAAAGGTTCTTACCTTTGCAACCCGCTTCACAAGGAAGCCTTCGCTGAAAGGCAAGAAAAAAAGATTGAAAAAAGATTTGCAAACTAAGT
>NZ_JBTLRL010000018.1:0-78312 GCF_054482735.1 Pontibacter sp. CAU 1760 | reverse complement strand
AACAGACGGGTGAAGTGCTGTGGGTACTGGAAGCCGAGCCCATAGGCGATCTCGCCTATGGGCTCGGCTTCAAGTACCCTCTCCTTGGCCAGATCCATCACCTTCAGCTGAATATACTCCAGGGTGGTTTTAACGGTTTCCTTCTTCACCAGGTCACCGAAAATAGTTGGGGGATAGGTTCAGCCTGCCGGCGCAGTAGCTCACCGCCGGCAGGCCCATGGTCTGCGGTTTGTCGGACCGGAAATACTCATTCAATAGCTCCTCGAATTTCTCGAGCGTGTCACTGTTGGCCACATTCCGGGTGAGGAACTGGCGGTCGTAGAAACGCATACAGTAGCTCAGAAACAGCTCGATGTTGGAGGCGATCAGTGTCCTGCTGTGCCGGTTTTAGTTTATGCCCGCTCTGCACCCAGCATTTCGGCCTCGGTTATACTTGCCTTATCGGAGCCCTGCTTGGCCTCCAGCACAAAGCAGTCCTTCTTGTAGAGGTCGATGAAGTTGGTGCTGGTCTTACCCTCGCCATCATCAAACACCACAGACCGCTCAAAAGTATAGGTCGCCTCATGCACCTTGTCCGTGGCCAGCTGCGGCTTCTCTACGCCCAGCAGCTCGCACAACTTGGTTAGAAACACTGGTAGTTGGCGCGTTCCGAAGCACCGGAAGCTTTCCAGCGGGTGATGAAGTTTGTGACAGAAGGGATAGAGGCAAAACTCATGTAGATAATATCGTTTGCTTTCAGATAGACTGATTCTTTCTATGCTGCAGCTTATAGAAAAGGACAAATCATAGATTTATTGATATTATTGAATGCGAGATAACGGGAGTGGATACCCTGACCCTTTTGCCACCGCGCGCACAGAATAAGTGATAGCATGCATCCTGTGTCGGATAACCAGGCCCAATGTCGGATAAAAGTCGGATAAAGCTTTTCTTATAACAGGCAGGCGCTCTTGCAGGGCATTTGTCAAGTTTTTCGGTTATAAAACTTGACAAATGCCCTGCTAAACACTTTAGTGGTACAGCATGTGCGAAGTATGTTAATTTTAAATAACGTAAACCATATCTTACAAACTAAAGCATATTTGTAAAATATATTTTACGTTATGGCTAAATCAAAACTTTTATACCCCTCCTAGAAACGGCTATTAGCTGAGCTAGGGGAAAATATCGAGCTTGCCCGACCGCAGCGTAAACTCAGTGCTAAGCAGGGGGCCGAACGCGCTGCCATTTCCCGACCCACGTTGAGCCGGATTGAGAGAGTCTTGGCGCAGGTGGGTCGGGACGACAAGCTCGGCCGCAAGCTGCAGGACGCCGAGCTGCCAGTGCGAGAAAGGGCCCCTAAACATTCAAGCGACACCTAAGAGAAGATGGCGAAGCACAAGGACGCCAGCACCTTTAGAAGTGAGCCTTCTGCCATCCAGCCTTGCTAAGTCCCTAGCTTGGTCGTTTCCGACCAAGCTAGGGACTTAGCCGATGACCAAGTTAGTGACTAAGTGAAGGAGCTGTGAGCATGTTTAAGCGTGGAGCACCTGCGGGTGTCGGCCTGCGCCGCTAAACCGGCAAGGCACAAAGAGGCACACGGGTAAGAAGCTCTGTCTTCTCTACTTATGCAACCATTAATTTGCAATTCGCGAATTACGAATCAACGGTTCATATAATCAGAGACAGCCGCTACCGGGAGGAGATCTTGGGTTGCCACCTGATGGACCAGGACCGCTTGCCGCTGCTGGAGGAAAGAATCGAGCAGATTATCCAGCTCTAAAGCAGAAGCGGCCACAGGGATCTACCGCCCTGCTTAACATAAGGTAAATTATAAGACTATAAATATATAGTAATTTTAACACCAATCCGGCTTGAGTAAAGACCTGCGCAAAGGTCTGACGGTAAACGCAAGTTCTATCAAGGTTAGAGCTCCTTTGCCGTCCCGGCTACTCATCCCACGAAACAAGATAAGGACTTGATTAATAAGAGACGTTAGTTTCAACACTTTTATAGCCAACGCAGGAAACAGTCACCGGCTCCACATCAGAAACAGCAGTAGCGGGAATAGTAAAGCTAAACCTCCCATTTTCATCTGCAACAGTACCCAGGCTTTTGCCCTTTATTCCTATAGTGGCGTAAGGCACGGGCTTGTTCTGAAATCTGTCTACAACTTCACCTCTAAAGACCAGGTTCTGAGAGGCACCAGAAGTATAGACTAATATCAAAAATAGATACAGGAGCAGTCTAAATGTTTTCATTGAATAAATAAAAGGGAGATCAAGTAAAGGGTTAGTAAGAAGTATAATCTACAAGAAGCAGTTTCATCCTATCTATATTAAATAGCATGCAGCACAACGGCATTGCTATGCAGCGGGCAAAGCAATGCGAGCCTTTTGCATAGGTGTTGAAAGTGTCTATGCTTAAGTCTTCTAAGGGATAAACTTCCAGTTCTGGTCAGAGGCCTTGTTATGTCCGACCCCGCCCACCACATAGGCTTCTCCATTGATCACAAAGGAAACCCCATAGCCGTTTGCTTCTCCCGGATATTGGAGTTTCTGCGTCCAGGTATCTGCAAGATGGTCGTACTCCCATACAGCTCTGCTGTTATGGTTCCCGTTCATAAAGTACCCTTTATTATGAATGGTAAAGCCAACAGCGTTGTAGCCGATGTATCTTGGCAGGCTTCTTTTCTGGCTCCAAGTGTCCTGTGCGGGATCATACTCCCAAAGGTCCTGCAGCCATGGATTGCCACCGTGATTGCCTATACCAACATATCCCTTATTGTCAATGACGAAGCCCGACGCTGCCGAGCGACGCAAGCCCGGGAAGTCTTGCTTCTTAAGCCAACTATTCGTCTCTGGGTTGTACTCCCATACTTGGTTAGAGTAGAAGCCTGTGATGATGTAGCCCTTGCCCTTTATTGCCAAGGCGACAACATTCCTGGTTTCAACCCCAGGAAAGTCCGCCGCTCTGTTCCAGGTTCGCAGGTTGGCGTCAAATGCATACAAAGCGCGGGAGGGTCTCAGCTGCCCCATTTCTGTTCCACCGCCAATATAGGCTCTGTCCCCTATCACGAAAGCAAAACCTTCTCGTAGGGCCCCTACTGGAAAGTCACCTATCTTTGACCAGGTGTTGCCGCTTGGGTCGTACTCCCACATATCGCTTAGAAAACCGGTTGTTCCAGTTCCTGTGCCTACATAGCCTTTGCCCCCAATACTGAACCCGATTGCATCATGCCGCCCTATGGGAATTGGTTGCACCCTCTTAAACCTACCGTTCACGATGAATAGCGTATCCTCACTAAATGTTTCTTTGGAGTAGACCCTCATCTTGATTTTACCGGTTTCAGCCCCTGCTGGAATGTGCACCTGAAGTGTATCGCAGCTTACGCTGTGCGAAGGAGCCTCCACCCCTTGGAAGCCCACTACATTGTGCTGTGGTTGTTGGCTAAAGTTCTCACCTATCACGGTTAAGTTTGCGCCTACCGTGTCTATATGATTATAAAAGGCATGGATAATGGGCTCATTGAGCACTTCACGCTCTTTCTTCTCGCAGGAAACCAGCGGGAGCAGCAGCAATGCCGCTAATCCGACATTTCTCATAGTGATTCTTTTGATTCGATGTTACCCCTATGCGGCTAACTTATTAACAGTTAGGATATGAGCCGTATGTATGGCTTATATCCTAACTGTCATGAGCTTTTTTGCCTTTTGAGTATTTTAACAATTCTGTTATTTATGATTTCGGACAGGTTCCAATTGTACAGTTTGGGATCGGTTGTGCTATAAAACTCAATCACAACAGCATCAAGGTCTTTGTGATATTTTGCGAAGCTCTGGTATCCTGGAACCCAACCGGCATGTTCATACTCATAAACGGAGGAATAGATTTCTTGCTCTCCTTCATCAAACACAGAACCATCGTTTAAGGCCCTCAGGAAAATACCCACGTCCTCCGCTGTCGCTAACATCCCGTGTTCTTCGGTTTTTAAATCGAGTGGATGCCCCACATGATAACCACTCATCACATCATCAATATTCACTTCCTTGAGCGAGCCATAAGTATTGTTCAGATTTAGCCGGGCAAGGATTTCTTCCTGAATGAATTTGAAATTGCCATAGCCCAGCGTGTTATCCATTATTTTGCTCAACAACAGGTAATTTGTATTACAATACTCATAATCTTCACCGGGTTCGAAGTTAGCCGGCTTGTCAAGAATCAGTGCAAGACTTTCTTCATAGGTCTCTGTAGGAGCTGCCCAAAAATTTGGAGCGTCCGTAAAATTGGGAATGCCGCTTCTATGCTGTATCATCATTCTTAAAGTGATCTTATCAGCGTTTTCAATTCTTCCTGCAAGCTCGAGTAAATAATCGGCTATGGTATTATCCAAAGAAAGACGGCCATCGCTTACCAGTTTAGTAATCGCCACAACATCATATAGCTTTCTGATACTTGCAACCTTGAATAGGGCCTGGGGTTTGGCTGGTATCTTGGCTTCACGATCATGCCAACCGGAAACAAAATACTGAGGTGGTTTCCCAGCTTGGTCTATATAAACAATCATTCCGTCAAATCCATGACCGATGGCCTGATCTAACTGTTTCTGAACGGTATCCGGTAGCGGAAGTATCCATGCCTTAACCAAAAGCCATGGAACAAAGAATAAAGAGACTGCAGTGCCTAGAAATAACAATACTCTGAATATCTGCTTGGTTAGTTTCTTACTCATTTGATCTGGGGCCTGTGTACTCATATTTAATTGCTCATGGTTTTGTACAGGCTAAGGCGAGGCATCAGCCGAAGCTTAAGGCTGTGCCGTGGGGAGTAGACATTATTCTGCAAACCTGTACCTTATTCCCCAACTGCCTCTCAAAAGGCTGGACCCAGCCAGTATGCCTGCTAACTCTATTTGAAAACCAAACTTCTTCTCTTCAAATGGATAGATATTGAGTCCAAGAGGAATAACGATGCCTTCCAGAAACTGCACCCTCCCACCTAAGCCAGTATATACATTCACTGTCTCATTTCTTTTAAAAATGTAATTCACTGTTAATTCAAGACTCGTGTTCCTAAAATAATTGTCAGTGCCGATGCGAAGCTCAGGAAGAAACCTGTTATTTATCTCATAATTAAGTCCTGCAAACGGCAAGTTCGATTGATTGAAGCTAACGCCAAATTGTGCATAAGTTGCTGTGGAGATAAAGAGGAAAATTATTACTGCGTAGATTTTTTTCATATTAAGTTTGTTTGAGTGTCTTTTCGAAGTTTGTTTGAGTGTCTTTTCGAAATGATGCTGTTTACTCCCAACGGCCTCGTGTAAACAACGTGCAAGGCCGTCGGCCGTAGAATGGTGTTTACACAATGTTACCTGCTGTACTTTTTATCAGAGTTCGATTGTCCGTTCTGCGTTTATTTGTTCTAAAAAAGTTTCATCGTGAGAAACAACAATCAATGTTCCTTGATATTCATTGATTGCGGCAGTCAGAATTTCTATGTTTTGAATGTCTAAATTATTCGTAGGTTCATCAAGAATAATGATGTCGGGTGATTGATTACTTATTGTCAAACAGCAAATCATTAACCGCATTCTTTCTCCGCCACTCAAAGCACTGCAAGGCTTGCCCCAATCGTCTTTAGTAAACAAAAATCGGTTGAGCCTGGTTTTTATTTCGTGTTCCTGCAATGCAGAAGAATTGAATTGTTGGGATTGCTCGTAAACGTTCAGATGGTTGTCAAGCAGAGAATAGTCTTGGTCAATGTAAACCGATTTGCTTTCTGCTCTGTAAATTGCTCCTGAATGCGGCTCTAACATTTCTAAAATTATTTTTATTAAAGTCGTTTTACCAGAGCCGTTTCGTCCTTTCAAGGCAATGCGTTCCCCACTTGTGATTTGGAAACTCAAACTGTCTTTCCAAAGCGGTCTTCTCTCATAACTGAAATTTATATTGGCGGCGGTGAAGAGGATTTTCCCTTTATGTAGGGCGGAACTGTCAAAACCGAATTTCATTTTATCACTGTCAGGCAATGTAGAGCGTAGCGCTTGCAGGTCTTGCGAAATACCGCCAATTTTCTCTGCGTGCACACTTTTCATTTTTGAACTGCTGTTTTCGGCATTGTTCCGTAATGTGTTCATCATTATCCTGGCTACGCCTGCCTTTTCTTGTTTGCCTTTTCCACGACTGTCTAACTTTTGTTGTCGTTCTAATGCCTCTCTTTCTTTTTCTTTGGCTTTTCGCAAGGCTTTTTCTTTGTTTTGAATATCTTGGTTCAAAGCATTGCTCTCTACCTGTTTTTGTTCTAAATAAAAACCATAATTGCCGCCATAAACTTTAATACCACTGCTAGTCAATTCACAAACAGTGTTCAACAGGTTTAATAGTTTTCTGTCGTGGCTTACCACAATCAATGTGCTTTTTGCAGACTGAATGAAATCATACAGAAGTCGTCTACCCAAAACATCTAAATGGTTGCTCGGTTCGTCCAACAAAACGAGTTCGGGTTGATGAATGGAAATACCTGCAAGGAAAACTTTAGTTTTTTGCCCACCGCTTAAGGTTCCCATTTTTTGCGTCAATTCAAAACTATTCAGTTGCCAGTAGTTCAGGGCTTCATTGCATCTGTCTTCAATCGTCCAATCGTCATCAAGCAAGTCCATATTGCTTTCTGTTACGTTTCCGTCAAAGATTTCTTTGAGTGCATTGAGTTTGCTTTCAATCCGTAACGCCTGGGCAACGGTCAAATGATTGTATTGCCCAAAAATCTGTGGCACATAATACGGTTCGGAATCAACTTTTAGTTGTCCGTCAGAATATTGTAATTCTCCTGCAATGAGTTTCAGTAACGTTGATTTTCCTGCTCCGTTGTTACCGATTAAAGCTATTTTGTCTTGGGAATTTACTGTAAGATTGATGTTTGAAAACAGTAAATCTTTGTTGGGATGTATATATGAAAGTTGCTGTAAAGTCAACATAATTTCTTTCTTTAAAGATTAAACAAGGAAACAAACCGTTTTACAGTTTGCTGCCTTTAAATGGTCTGAAAGAAATTGTTTTTCACATATTCTATTTATCTTTTTCTTTTTGTGATTGCAAATGTACGATTATTTTGATTTTTGTATAGCAGGTAACTAGCGGATAAACGACAACATACGCTTATCTGTACTATGTGCGTAATAGGGTAAACCTATTTTTGCATCATTTTGCAGACTGGATTTGGTATAAGCAGTAGTGTCGTACATTACAGTATATTATTAAGCTAATATAGGTGATAGCTACAGATTATCCAACGGGCTGACAATTTTATCCAAGGCGTGGGTGGTGATGTGGGTGTAGATCCCGGTGGTCTTGCTGCTCCGATGCCCCAGCAGCACCTGGATGTACCTTAAGTCCGTGCCCTGCTCCAATAGGTGCGTGGCAAACGAATGCCTGAGCGTATGGGGCGTGGCAGGCGCTTTTACGCCAGCTTTCTCCTTGCTTGCCCGGAACACGTTGCGGATGCTTTCTACTGTGTACTGCCCGCCGGTTTGCCCCTCAAACAGCCACACCTTGGGCTTGTACTGCCTGTAGTAGGCTCTCAGGCTTTCCAGTAGCTTTTGCGAGAGCAGCGTGGTGCGGTCCTTCTTGCCCTTGCCACCCCGAATGAGCAGCAGGTTCCTGTCCGACTGCACGTCGGTCAGCTTCAGGTTGATCACTTCACCGATGCGCAAACCGCCCGCGTAAAGCAGCTGCAGCATGCAGCGGTGCTTCAGGTTCTCCGTAACGGAGAGGATCTTCAAGACGTCTTGCTTGCTGAGCACCTGGGGCAGGCGTTCAGGCTTCTCAGGCCGCTCCACCTGGTTTAGTTGCACCTCATGGCGCAGCAGCACGCGCTGGTAGTAAAACTTCACCGCATTGATGGATTGGTTGACAAAGGATACCGAATAGGTGCCTGCCTGCACCATGCTTCGATGGTAGTTGTTGATCTGCTCCTCTGAGAAAGCGCTGATGCCTTCCAACCCCTTGTTCTTGTGCGCGTTCAGAAAGCGCAGCAGCAGGCTATGGTACGTACGAATGGTGCTGGGGCTGTAGTTTAAGAGAAAAAGCTTTTCCAGGTACGTTAGCGGGCAAGGGATATAGTCCTGGCCCTTCTGGTAGCTTTGTTCCCAGAGCCTTGCCTGCAAGGTCATGTCCTTTACATGCATGGTTTGTGCCAGCCACAACTGAGCCATGGACTCTAGTTCGCTTAGCAGCACGTGCATCGACTGGCTTTCACTATCGATCACAAAGCACTGCATCTCAGGCAGCCACCTGGCAACCTTGCTTTGCCTCAGGCAGGTGTAGATTTCTTTGTTGTACTGGTGGCTGAGTTGCACGTACTGCTTCCCCTCATGCTCCAGTGGCCGTAAACGCACCACCGGCTTTACCGGCGCCTTTTCCAACGGCTCGGTTAACGCAGCACTACCTTGCTGTAAAATCACCGTTCCTAATGCAGGTCGCAGGCGCTTGGGCTTGTACAGATAACGTGTATCCACTTTGGCCAGCCCCTGAAAGTGCAGGTGGGTCATCTCGATGGCCTGATTGCTGTTGTGCATCACAAAACACTTATAGGTTTTGCTGTATTTGATCCAGGAGGCTTCTTTGAGGCGCTTGAAGACAAAGGGGTTTGCCTTGAACCAGAGGCGGATATAGGGTTTACCTTCGTGCTCCAAGGCATTTAAGTAAACAGCAGGCTGATTATTGGGATAAGACATCGGGCAGAAGGCTATATCAAAACCCTAAATACGTGCTGTTGAAACCTTTAAGCGCAAACTATACGCATAGATGCGTTTATAAACGTATAAAGCGCAATTAAACGTTTATAAACGCTTATAGCTTCAGCGCCGTTTACGCCCCGCTCCCTGCAGCAGGGCGTCCCGCATCCGCCGCAGGACATAAAGCAGATGGGCATTGTGTTGCCCAGCGTTGTTGGGGTCGCTGGCCAGGTACTCGGCCAGCGTGGTATAGGCCTGGTCCAGGGAATCGGCCATGCCCAGCGGCCCGTCCTCGGCCATCACCGCCTGGAGCAGCGGGGACACGTCAAAAGGGGGGTTGAGCGGGCATTTTGGCGCGAACGGCCCGGAAGAGGGTGCGTTCGGTGCCGGAGGGGTTGTTTCTTCTTTCATGGCTCCTTTACATTTTCTGACGCTGCCCCTGAAAAACCCGCGCTCGCCGCTGCCCCTGAGGAGCAAAAGCCGCTGGGTTTCCCTGGCGGGGTACCTTGTCTGTGCTTACATTCTACCGTTTCATCTGTTCCTAGTGCATGGCCAGCAGGCACTATCCCCTGCATGTGACACAAATTGCAATTAAAACCACTATAACACAAGGCAAAAACAAGGCTGTTTGCAACATGGTTTTTCAAGGCATTATTTTTGAAATAAGCTTATAGAAGCGTTAGGAAAGGATTTTTGACGCCTTTTTTTTGCAGGTTTAGGCTGATTTGTAACATTCGGGATAAAAATAAAATGGAGAGGCCTGCTTCTCCAGTTCCTGCTGCCTATCCCTCCCCCGTCCTTCCCCAGTTGATATTCCTCTCCAGTGGCTACGGCGGGTACCTTCGCTTTGCTGGCCACCGCTCTCAGCTCCAACAGCTAACTGGCTGCCTTGGAAGCCCTTGTAACGGCGTAGATGATGCCTTGTCGCCGTTGAGCTTGCTGGCCCAGCCCTGCAAGTAGGCCAGCGAGTTCTTGCGAAGTAAGAACTGATGGATAATTAGGAAATACTATTATGCGTGATGGAATAAAGGCACCTGATGGCTAACCTATTCTTTGGAGGGTGACTTTCCTTCGGCACCACCTTGAAAATCAAGCAGGCCGCTTCCCTGCAGCAGGGCGTCCCGCATCCGCCGTATATCGGAGAGTAGTCCGGCGTAATGCGTTCCATAGGTATTGGAATCCCTAATCATGTACTCTGCCAGCAGCGTGTACACCTTGTCCAGGGAGCGGGCCATCTCCAGCGGGGTGTCTTCCTGAGTGAGCACCTGGAGCAGGGGGGCTGTATTAAAAGAATCAGCAGCAGCGCTCCTGCCGGTTACCAGCCTGTAAAAGGGCTGCTTTACTTCCGGGGATGGTGTGGACTGTTCCATGGTCTCTATTTTCTGTTGGGGTATCTTTCCTTTAGTTCTGTCAGCTTGGCTTTGGCCTGCGCTGGGGTCCAGGTGAAGCGCACCAGGCAAAGGTTGGCGGCTTCTCTGTTTGTCATCATATTGGCTTCACGCAGTTTTAGGATATGGTCCCAAATCACCTGCTGCACCGGCATTTCTTCAGGCTCCTCCACGTTCTGCCGGGTATCATTGCGTTTCATGACTTGCAGAAACTCCCTTGCCCACACCTCGTGTGTCTCCCGCTCCTCTTCCGTAAAGGCATCGCAGTAAACCCAGGCCCCGTTGCGGTAGATTTTCACCTCGCGCATCCTCACCCGATCCGCTGTTTTGTAGGTCTTGAAGCCAACCGTGTACCTGGCTACCGGAGTGCTGTTTCTGGGCTGTATGGTCTTCTCCATGGGAATGGGTTATAAGTTGTAACGGATGGCTAAGGCTCTGTTCTGAAGAATGTGCGTCAGGTCCTGTACACGCCCGCGCTCGTCCCTGGACTGCAGCGTTTGGGCCCCTTTGGCCATGGCCACCTTCACCGCACGCTGCCTGGTGGTGTAGTCGAGGCTGCTGGCCTTGCAGATCAGCTGCCCTTCTCTGGTTTGGAATGTTGCTTTCATAGCTCTTAATGTTCTATATATAGAACACTTTTAAGATTAAAAAAGGGCTTCCTCTCATTGCCCTTGCTTTATTTATTATACGTTGTAGTTTACAGACTGTTATATATATAGAACAGTTTTAGTAAATATTTTAATCTTCTTTTTTCTGAGGCCGCTTATGTTCGATAGGGTAGTCGATCAACCTGGCAGGAGGAAACTTATCTGTGTCTATAAAGCGCTTTGTGCTCCCGTCTATTTGAGGCACATCCTCTGCATCCAATACACCTCGCTTAATCCTCCTGTTAATGGCAGTAGGAGAGACACCACACAGCGCTGCATACTTGTAAGGTGTGACGTATCGGGGATGTTGTTCTTCTGCCATCGTGGAAGTTTCTACGACAAATCTACTTTATGTGTTCTACATATACAACCTGCGTTCAAAGACTCGTATTTTGCACTAACTATAGAGCAGCGTATCTCTTTCTTCCCCATTTTGTAAATTTAAATTCTAATTTCAAGGCATGATCAAAGTCAAACACCCGAATCCTGCAAAGAACCAAACACAGGAGGCTATGCTGGTGCAGTTCCCAGAGGCAGAGCGGCGCTTTCACGAGCTGATGTTCAGCTATGGCAACGCTGTCTATCGCTATCACCAAGCGGCAGCGGAGCACGAGCCTACGCACCAGGAGTATGAAGAGTGGCTGGAGGGCCTGCCGGAGCACATGGCCAGAGATATGGCCGCTAAGGGATTCGAAAGGTGCTGCACAGTGCTCAGCTTCACCAGGTATGTTCAGGAAAAGAACGATGTGGGGTTAGACGAGTATGTGCGCGGACTGATGGGTGAAGCGGAGTATGAAGAGTATATAGCTAGGATAGAAGGCGGTGAAAGAATACTGTAGTTTGTTGTGGTTTACTTCATCCCTGTAACTAATCTAATTCTTTCTTTCCCCTTTTGTAAAAATTGTTGAGCGTAATGCTGACACAGGAACCACGCACCAGTACGGTCCCACAGAAACTGGGTATAAAGCTGAGTTACCTGGCAGAGCAGCTGGACTGCTCCACTGAAACGCTGCTTTAGAACATCAAACGCAAGCCGTCCGAGCGTCTGTACCTGCGTGCCTTCAAGGTCAGCACCTATGAGTACCGTGTGAATTTGGAAGACCTGGTGGATTTCATCGAGCGCAATTATGTGGGTGCAGAAATAAAAATTACTTAAGCAGATGGAGCTGTTGGACTTGCGCACCGGCTACTGGATGGCCGTATTCGCTGACTTCAAATCAGCCGAAGCCTTTGCTGAGGAGCGGCAAAGCCAGCGTGCGAAGATAGCCTACTGCGGAAGCATCAAATGGGTACGGCCGATGGAGGTAAAGCGGTGGCCAAAGAAAATCCCAGGGAAAGGCTTTATGGATTACCGCTACAAAGAAGCAGATTACCTGGCGCGTCATCACGGGGAGCAGCCACCCCCTACTTCCGGCGGAGCACTGGAATGCATCAGGCAGACCGCCGATATGCTGGCCAATAGGCAGGGCATATCGGCCGAGTGTATTGTTATCGAGAAAAAGTGGTGAAGCGCGGGCGGCGCTTGCTTTGCGCGGGAGGGACAGCCACTGTTCTGACAGCTGTGGAATGGAGAGCAGCGCAATGGAACAGATGGCTGAACTGTGGCCAGCGGACGGGAAGCTCTCTGACAAATTAGCATAATTTGGCTGAGTGCTGGACGGTGGGAGCAAGGCTTGCCGGGGAGGGCCTACAGCTGGGGGCTGCCTACTCATTGGCTTTGTAGGTGAGAAACTGGTTTACCTCAGCGTTTTTATCAGTATAGGTATATGTCTTCCGGTCAACCTGCTTGCCGTTCTTATGGACCGTAATCTTGAGCTGCATCGAGGCAGGAGGAGTCTCTACCGATGAGAAGCCGTAGGTGGTGTGAATGTTGAGCTCCCGTACAGCCTCTGCCTCATAGGAGTAGTCCTCCTCTGTCAGGTGCTCTTCAAAAAAAACAACAGGCATCTGCTCCCGGGTGCCGGTTCGGTAGAACTCTCCGCCGCTGATACTGATAGTTCTTCCGAACTTCTCGTAGTCCCCGCTTTGCTCGATGTCCACCCTGAAGGTAGCTGCATCAGGCGTAGGTGTATCTTTTCCGGAGTCGCCGCAACCGGCTAGGAACAGAACAAAGAACAGGAGCGCGGTTAATTTTGACAGTGTTTTCATAAGCTTGTTTTTTAGAGTTGGTTCAAATTATAGCTTCACCGCTACGCTTTTTTTTTGCGCGTTGGAGGGGCGAATCAGATCATTAAAGTCTTTCACGCCGCTGGCCTTGTGCACATGCAGGCCGGAGCGGATGCCTGACTCCCGCTCAAAGGCGCTCAGGCTGAGCTTTGAGACAGGTAGCTCGAACTTCCTGTCACCTACTGTAAATTGCAGGCTGTCGGCTTCCTTCCGGAAGGAGGACTCCTTTCCTGCGATGGCCGTGGCCAGCACGATATCATATACCCTGCCCTGGTAATCATTGTCAAACAGGGTCCTTTTGGCTGCCTGTGGCCAGTGCTCCAGCGCCAGGCGAATCTGGTTGCGGGCGATGCCGCCGCCGAAGGAGACGAAAACAGCGGACTCCATGTCCATTTCCCTGCGCCGGAGTTGGTAGAAGCTCATGGCATCGATGGGGTTCTCCCCGAAGAACACGTTCCGGGTGCGTGCCGGGCTGCCGGCAAAATCGGCGATCCACATGCCGCTCTGCCGGTCTGAGCCAGCAGCCACGCTCCTGAAGCCGTAGTTGCGCAGGTCATAGCCAATAGTGGCATCAGTGCCTGGCTTTGTCAGCGGGAAAGCGATGTTGGCGTATGCTTTATCCGGGTCCTTGGCCGTGTCTTTCACCAGGTGGATGAAGGGCAGGAACTTCTCTACTGTTTCCCGCTCAAGGCCTCGCTCCTTTGTCAGGTAGTGGAGCTTCCCCGCTGACAGCGGCTGCGGGGCATAGCGGCCCGCATCGAAGGCCTTCGGCGGCGGCGGGGTAAATGCAGGCTTGAGGGTTTGCGGTTCGCTGGCCAGGCGGGCAAGCACCTTGTTGATGCCTTCTGCCTCGGAGACGTAGCACTCCTTGAACCGGTGCAGTCTGTTCCTCACGAAGTCGATGACCGACCCCCGGTCGCTGCTGCCGTCCCGGTTGAAGTACAGCTGCCTGCCAGGGTCACGCGGGTTGTTGATGATCACCGTATCGCCATCGGGGTGCCTGTACTCCAGGCTTCTGCGCCCCTTGCGCAGGTCCACCACGTAGCCCAGCGACTCAGCTGCCTGGGTAATGGGTACTTTTTCCCGATATTCCCTGAACGTCATCATAGCCTGTATTTACTTTAGCGCTTCAACCCGGTCGGTTTTATTTCTTCGGCTCCCCTGCTTTCCGATTGCCCAGGCAATCGCTCAGGCTTGGTGGTGAATCCGCGGGGCTCGTTCAGGTCGACACGGGCACGTATCAGCTCATCCCCTCCCTTTGCCTTGAATTCTATCATGTTGCCCTGCCGGAGCTGCTCCCGCTGATCGGCACTCAGGACAACATCCCGTATAGCGGTCGGCACGATAAAGTCCCGCACCCGGGCTTTCAGAATCTCGTTTGTCTCCCGGTCGAGCTGAAAGTAATGCGGCTCCCTTTCCCCGTTCAGGGCAACGTGGTCCCGAACCAGCAGGCCTCCCGCCTTTAGCTTCTCCAGCTCCTCGGGTGTGGCCCCGATGTCGTTGTTTATCTGGGCACGCACAGGGTGCACGTTCAGGGAAAGTGAGTTATCGGGGTTGCGGAAGAGTGAGAGCTTGGCGTCCGTTTCAAAGCGCTGCCCTCCGGTCAACTCCACAGAGAAGGTCCGAAGGCTGGTGCGGTTACCTGACAGCAGGGCGGCAAGGTCTTCGTTCATGTTCAGCACGTCCTTCCTGCCTAGCCCCAGTTTCTCAAACTGCGCGTACGGGAGATCCTTTATGTCAAAGTTCATACAAATACTTTAATCGTATACATTGTTTCATAATATGCCACAGCGTAGTCTAATGAGGAGAGTTGCTGAGTAGCTTCTTTACCTCCACCAGCTGCGCATTCACCTCCTCGCCAAGCAGGGAGAGGCGCTCCACGGCAATGCTGTTGTAAGGACTTGTGAGGGCTTCACCCTCCGTGCCCATGACGATATCGAACGTGTCTGCCAGGATGTACTTCACCTGGTAGGTGGTGCCGTAGTAGTTTAATACCTGCAGCAGCAATTCGATACTGCTGCCCTCCCCGTTCTCTAACTTGGAGATTTGTGTCTGGTGGACTCCCATCGCTACGGATACTTCCTTTTGTGAGAGCCCCAGTGTCTTACGGAACGCGTTTAGCTTTCCCCCTATGTCTGATAGTGCAATGTTCATACTTGAAAAGCAGAAATAAGTGAGTTTATATCCTTATAGATTCTAATGAAGTTTGCTTCAAGTTTGGTGTTTCGGGCAGCGGCTGATCCAAATTTATAAAATATTGGCATATCCGCATACTGTTCCTCCTCTTTCGCAACCTCCTGAAGGTTAAGATTGATTTTACAGTTATACGTGCTGCTTACGTGCTTGCCATTATAAACTGCATTATCAAAGGCCACCTGCCCTACCATTTCCCCTGCCCTCAGGTTCGCTATCTTGGAGGCCGGAATGAGCGAGCCCATCTCCTCATTCATGCTCACCGACACGCGGTTTCGATCCACGCTTATCCCCTGCTTCTGCTGCCGGACTTTTCCGAATATCTTCTCCAGCCAATCCAGCGTTTCCTTGTTCCTGACAGAGCCGGAGAGCACGTTGGCAGCCACGGCGCATATCGTGTCGGCCGTTTCCCTGCCGTACTGCTGACGAAGCTGTGGCAGCTCCTGCAGGCCCAGCAGCACAGCTATCTTGTTGCTCCTGGCCGTGGCGATCAGGTTCTCTACCTTGTGCACGTAAAGGGTGGGCGACTCATCCACGATCAACCCACAAGGCAGGTTGCCTTGTGAGTTGATAAGCTTTGTCATGCGGTTTAGTATAAGGGCATTGCAGGCGCTGTTGATGCTCTGGGTAGAGGGATCATTGGCGATTACCAGGATAGCGGGTTTTTCGGGGTTTGATATCTTCAAATCAAAGTCATCCCCGGAGAGCACCCAGAAGGTTTCCTTTGTGGCCAGGCGCCCAATGTTGATTTTAAGCGTGCCGATCTGCCCCTCCAGCTGGTCAAAGGCCTTGTTCATGTAAGCCGTGCGGAAGGGAGAAAGCAGGCTCTTAAGCTGTGGTTCCGAGAAGAGAAGGTCAAAGATCTCATCATAGCTCAGGTTGAGCAAGGCCAGCACATGGGGGAAAGTGGAGTACCTCCCTGCCTGGTGGCGGCTAAGAAAGAAAATACAGCTAGCCAGGAAGTTCACTGCCGACTGGGTGAAGAACTGCGCAGCACCCGACTCTTTGTCGTTTTTGGTAAGCGACTGGAGGAGTGCTTCGGCTGTCTCTATCGCATCGGCCAGCGTGGGCAGGTACTCAGGCTTGAGCGGGTTGAACCTTCTGCTATGCTCCACGCTGTTGAAGTTGATCACATGAAATTTGTGGTTCTTGAGGGGTCCCCGCTTCTTATTGACCAGGTAGTGGTAGTAGGCAAGTTTGCCAAGATCGGGAAACTTGAAATCATACAGGGCCATGGAGAATCCCTTAGCCAGCAGCTGCTTAATAAACGGGTTCACAATCGAGAAAGACTTCCCCGAGCCGGGCGTGCCGATCAGGAGCGTAGCCCGGAAGGGATTGACGATGTTCAGCCAGCCTTTGTTTATTTTCCGCTTGTGGTAGTAGAGCATGGGGATATTCACCGAGTAAGGGTTTTCTATCAGTTCGCGCGACTGCTCGAAGGATTCGTTCTCCACGTTGAACCTGTCTTTCATCAGGCTACTCTGGATGCGCTTGGACACGTTGTCGAGGGCTACGTGGATCAGCATGGCCCCTAGCAGGGAAAACACGGTATAGAATACCTCGAAAAGCGTGATACCGTAGAAGAGCACCATCTCACTCACATAAAAATAGAAGAACCCAGCGCCCAGGAATAGCGCCGCCCCCACAAAAAGAGGAAGGAGGATATGCTTTAGCGGGTCGAAGTTCAGGTTCTTCTGCGCCCTGGTGCCCAGGGCCACGATCATGATTAGCCCAAAAGTAAAAGCTTTTGAATAGTAGATGTTCTCGTAAATCGGAAGGCGGGCCAGCCTCTCCACTACCGGCTTCACGCTGGACAGGAAGGCTGCATCCGCATACAGGAGCACGGCAAACTCTGCCATCAGGGAAAAGTAGACAAAGCTCTGTAGAAAGGTGTAGAGCTTCTTTAATTCGCTTGATTCTTCCATAGGAACATTACCTTTAGTTTTAAGTTTGTAAAACCAATTGCTACTTTTGGCCCTATTCTTTTTTTCCCATTCATGATTCTATTTCAAAACAGCCTTATCAAGCTAGACTACAACCCGGGCAAAGACATACTGTGTGTGAACTACCCAGACCTGCATGATTATCTCCTTTCGGAGATAAAGCACAGCATTGGCATCATTATCGATACAGTCAGGAACTACGACATCAAATTTCTCCTCCTGGATGGGCGCCAAACCATTTCGACAACACCTACGCAGGAAGGCAGGGATATTGCACTGACGTTGGCTACCGGCCTGGCGCAAACCCGTCTCCGCAAACTGGCCAGGCTAGAGTCCCAGAACCCTGACGTGGAACAGAGAGCCAAAGAAAATGTAGCTGCTGTCCATACCGCCCTTGCCCCTCCTTTTGACATAAAAAACTTTAGCGAGGAGCAGGAGGCCTTGACTTGGTTAGCTGCCGGAGAGGGCTTGTCAGAGCGTGTCAGCGTTTAGCACATCAATATAGTTGATCTTCAGGGAAATGGTGCGGCCTGACACCTGGTCTTCTGCCACCTCCATGTTGAATATCTTCTCATCCGGGAAAGTAAATTTCTTGAACACAAACACATTGCGGTATTTACGCCTGAAGTTGTCTGTGTCGTAGAGCGTGAACACCGGTGCCACCTCTAGCTGCTGAAAGTTGGTGGCCTTTCCCACTTTCTTATCCTCTATATTAAAGCGGATCTGGTCAATGTCGTAGGCGATGTTGGTGCGGTTCTTCATCGACACATCCAGAAAGAAGTAGTCGCCCACGGTGTAGATGTTGTTGAGCCGGATATCCACCTTCTGGCTGGTGATGCGCGCACGGGCATGGCTGGGCCTTTCCTGCACGGCCAGCAGCGCAAACCGCTGCATGTCCTCAGAACTCATCGACACAGCTGGGTTAATGAACGCATCCACCTTGGTGGGGTCAATCCTTACCTCTGACTGCGCAGCGTCCGGAGCGGGGGCATAGCTAAGCCTGTACTGGACCATGAAGCGCTCTCCGACGATAGTCACCACACCCAGCGCGGGCTTTCCGTTCTTGGGCTTTACCCTTAGAATGCTGGAAACGGGAATATCTCCGGCCACATCGTCTGTGGAGATATCCACGTATTTGATGGGCTCCGGGCTGATAAAGTGCGTGGAGATGTCCTTGTGAATGTAAACCGTCTCAGGCCCTTTCAATTGCCCGAAGGCGAGGGCGGGAAAGAGCAGGGAACACAGGAGAATAAAAGGCTTTTTCATTTTAATTATCATCATTAGGTTAATGAACCTCATTACTGTTTTGATTTATTATCTATTAGGTAAACAACGGTGTTGTATTTAAGCTTTGCCTTGTTTCGCTTGATGGCGCTGCCGGCTGCCCGGGTGGCAGTCTGGGCCATGCGGTCAGCCATGGAGTAGAGGATCTGGGCGGAGTTCTCCGGGTCCCGCTCAAAGTTGATGCTTTGCCCCTGGGTGGCGCGGCTGGCCAGCTCGCGGGTAAACTCCCGGAACTGTGAGTCCGGCACGTAGAGTCCTTTCAGCCCGTCGTTATCATACACACTCAGGCTCACGGGCGCTATCTGCTCCCCCATCAGGATAGAGGAGATCGTGATTTCCACCCGCTGGGCGCTAAAGCCGGAGACAAGCCCGTAGAGGTAGCTACCTTTGGCTATTTCCATGCCGGCCACATAGATGTCGTCCATTAGCCTGACGCGTATCCTGCCCCCGTCCTGCACCTTGAGTCCCTCATCCAGTATGGCTTTAATGAACTCCTCCTCCGGAGTGCCCGAAATCGTGTTGAAATAGGCAGTGTTAAGGTTAGCGCTCTTGCTGACAGAAAGCGCCTCAGGTGCTTCTTCCTTAGGCAGCTCACTTTCTGATGGTGTAGCTGTCAGCCTTCTGCGAGTTGGCTTACTTGTGGGCTCCTCTCCTGCCCTGGATAAGGAATCCACGTAAGCCATCTGCTCACGGAACAGGCGCATTTCCTTTTCATAATCGGACTCGGTTCTTCGGGGCGCTTTTCTCGCCGGAGCAGAGCTGGTAGCATAGCGGGAGCTCTCCTGCCTTTGGTTTACCCGATTCATAAAAGGCTCCGGCTGCTGACCTGCGAGGATCTCGTTGTTGAGGCTGTCGAGGATGGCCTGCTCCTCAGCTGAGTAGA
The DNA here is from genome assembly GCF_054482735.1 of Pontibacter sp. CAU 1760. Classification (NCBI taxonomy): domain Bacteria; kingdom Pseudomonadati; phylum Bacteroidota; class Cytophagia; order Cytophagales; family Hymenobacteraceae; genus Pontibacter; species Pontibacter sp. CAU 1760. Next base: position 59,098 of record NZ_JBTLRL010000018.1, on the reverse strand, counting down.
CGCTGCCGTACTCCTGTTGCCTGGTGGTGTTATCACCCAACTCCCGGATAGCCGAGTAGTCGGTGCGGTATTTGTGGGCCTCCCTGGAGGCGGCAAACTTATCTTTCACCTCCCGCTTTTTCAGGTTGGCGTCCGGTAGTTCTGTGTTCAATGACGCTGTTTCTACCATCACCGCCGCATCAGCCTCCGCTGTGGTTTCCCCGGCAGGGCCGAAGGTATCGAGGTAGAGGTAATTGAAGATAAAGAGGAACGGCAGCACGATGAGCGGCAGGATATAGCGCCCTTTCTTGAAGTCTATCTTATTCATGGATAATGTGGTTAAGCTGTTTGTCTATATCGCGAAGGAAGACGCTGTCTTGTGGCGAGAGGCTGTCAGGGTTGATGCTTTGTAGGGAGGAATAGAGTTGCCAGGCCTGTAGTATATCTGCGCCCGCAGGCCGCGCCTGCTGCTCTTTGTTGAAGCCGGAGTAGAGGAGCTTCGCTGTATCATCAAAGTTACCCTGCGCTTTGCCACGGCCTGCCATCAGCCAGATAATACCCGAAGCCATCAGGCAGAACATGCCTGCCACCATTACCTTCTGGTGCGCATTCGCCCATTTAAAAATTCTTCTTCTCCACATACTCCAGGTCTTTGTTAAGCACTGTTTTCCAATTCTTGATAATCAGTCCGTGGGGGTTGTTCTCCGTGCGCGGTACGTCCTGCAGGTCTCCCTCTGTAATCAGGGCCCTGGTGGCAATGGAAGTAGGCCGCTCGATGCGCTGCCTGGCGTAGTAGGTGAAATGCCTGTTTTCATCGACCACCACACTATCAGTCTGGATGGTGAGAAGCGCAGAGCTGGCCAGAATGGAATTGTAGTAGCCCTTCTCTTTTAAATTGTTGTATTGCGCAAGCCCCGTGTCATCCACCAGGTACATGGCCTTGCTCAGGTTGTTTTTGATGTAGGCATCATCCGGAGGAAGCGTGAAAAACAGCAGGTGAAACATGTTCACGTGCGAGGCATACTCCACCTCCCGGTTCGTGCCCTGGTCGGTCTGACGCACCAGCACCGGCACGTTGTGGTCGAGCACATAGATATTCTTGCGCTGCTCATTGACCAGGCTGTAGGCAAAAACAAACGTCATGGCAGCAATGATAATGCTGGTAATGAAGCTGCCCACACTGATAGCCAGCGAGAGTTTTATTTTCTTTTCGATATTCTGAATCATGGTCCTTGTAAAATTTATCTTGAAAGTTTGCGCATGGCCTTTCCTGCCCCCCCTGCCATAGAGCCGATGGCATTGCCAATGCCGCTGGTGTTGATGACCCAGGTAGAAATCACAGGAATGGAGAGCATGGCCAGCCCCCCGATGATAAGGCTCACGATGTAAAAGCTGATGCTGCCCGAGGGGTAGGAGACGTAGGCGATAAACATCTCCTCATTGTCCAGCACCGCCCTAAGAATCTCTATTTCCTTCATCAGCCCATATTTAACCAGCACAAAGGAAATGGACATGACAATGTAGGCGATGGTCGAATACAGCCCCACCGCGACGTAACGGCCTATCCAGGTGAGGTAAGAATCGCGAAAACCGGGGAGGATGCTCAGGGCAAAGGAGAAAGGCCCCAGTATCACCAGGATTCCGGCAAAGATGATTTGCAGGAAGAAGATAATGTAAATGCAAACCTGAAAGATGAGGATCACCACATACTCCACAAGGCGCATCATCGTAAAGTGCATCTTGGCCATGAGCATCAGGTAATAGCCTTTCATCTTGTTGAACATCGGCTCCAGGTCGATGCCCATCTTCTCCATCCAGTCCTTGTCTCTGGTTTCTGCCTGCACCTGCTCAAAGTCTGCGCTGGAGTCAGAGAGCTTGATGGCGACAGAATCAATCAACGCCACTCTTTCCAGGTGCATATCCCCTACCTGGTCTATCTGCGCTGCATACATAGCTTTCGCACTGTCCCGCACCACGGTCAGCGGGAAATTGAGCACGTCCACAAAGCCGCCCCAGAAGATGATTACCAGCGCCAGGGCAAAGGGCCTGAACAGGGCCATGTAGCGCAGCTGCTCATCCCCCGCCATCATCTTATAGGCCTCCACGGCAAAGTAAAGCAGCATGGCAATGGCGGCCACCGCCTGCGCATCAGCCAGGAAGCTGCCGGCCAGGTCCTGAATGTTGAGAAACAGGCCGTCGAAAAGGTCAAATATGGATTTGTCGATGAGCTCGCGCATCTATTTTGCTAAGTTGTTGGTGGTATTGAAAAGGAAAATGATGCGCCGGTAGTAGCCCCGCAGTGTTAGCATGTCAGCCAGGTATCCGCGGAAGGATTTAGCTTTCACCGCATCATCCTCATAAGCTTCTTTAGTGATCTGGATATCCGTCTTTATCCTGTCTTTTTCCTGCCGGAGCTTGAGCAGGATATCCGGATCCACCCCTGCCGCTATTGACTCGGCATGGAGCGCGTCCAGTTCTGTATCAAGGGTTCCTATCTTGTGGCTATAAAGCAGGTGAAAGCTTTTGTTAAGGCTACGATCAGCGCCCTTGAACACCTCCTGTTCCCAGACAGTGGTTACCTCCTCCTCTTCGCGCTCGGCCTGTTCCTGATTTAGCCTTACCGCTGCCATAGTGGGCAGGAGCTGGAGCATGTTGCGGCGGTCGTCGCCTTTGCGGTACTTGTTATGAAAGAGAATGAAGTACCACTTCGGGTCGAAGCCGCTCCAGCGTGTCACGACCTCCCGTTCCATCTGGTGGCGCACATATTTACCGTCCACTATGGAAACAGGAACCTGCGCCCTGGCTTCCGGGAGCATGGCCAGAAAGGCAGCACAGAGAAGAAGAAAAGCATAGGTGCCACCACCCCTGCCTCTGGTTGATTTTATAATGTGCCTTTCAGGCATATTAAGTATTTGAGTTGTGGCTGCCATTTCCTTACTTTTTGATTGTCTTGTATTCATCCAGCAGCGAGTTGATGATAGCCTGGCTGTTATCGGGGTACTTCAGTCCCAGTGGGTTCATGGTCTTTATCAGCCCGGCATGCTTGGCCACCCGCATCTTTCGCACTATCGAGTAAGACAGCCCGCGCATTATGCGCAGCTCGTCTACTACATGGCGAATGAGGGAAAGGCGGTCGGCGTTGGTCATCAGGTTCACGTCCGTGCCGATCACGGCGACCTGGTAGATGTAGGTGAACAAATCCGCCGTGCGGTTTATCAGTTGCAGCTCCGTTTTAGCCGCAATGAGCAGCAACTCCGGGTCTCCCTGGGCAATGTCCATCATCTGGCCCTGGTAGGTGCCGATGTCCTGGGCAATGGTGGAGGCATAGACAATGTTCTTGCTCTGGCCTACTATCGCCTGCACGGACTTCAGGGAGGTGTACATCTTCTCCTCCAGCTGCCTGATTTGCCCCATTTTGAAAGTAATACTCTGCTGTGTGGCTGAAATTTCGGTTTCCCTTTCTTTAATGTCATTTAAGGCCGCCTGCTGCGCGGTGTGGTTCACCACGAGCGTAGACACCACGGCAGGGTCAAAGACAAGCTGCTGGGCCTGCGAGGCGGTCCAACCTATTGTTAAGGCGCTAATCAAGCACAGGTATTTTCTCATGGCTCTTTTTATTAATTAGGTTAATGAATTCAATTAGCTTCATGTTAGATATCTGGAAATCCCTGACAAACATCTCCAGTGCCTGCTGGTAGGTAAGATAGCGGTCCACATACACCTGCAGGGCTTCTTTCTCCCGGCGCTCGGTGGTATAAGTCAGGTACTCATAGAGTGACACCTCCACGCCGTACACCTCGCCGGTGCTGCCACGTTTGATGTAGACTTCCTTGAACCGGCCGCGCCCTTCCTTGTTGTCGAGGTTGTTGATGGTGAAGATCTTCTTTTGCTCCACCTGGTTAAGCGAAAGCAAGCCCGCTATTTCTGAGAAGTTGTCTTTGAACTTGGTCTGGTCCAGCAGGCAGATGGTATCCGAGTTATTGATAATGCTGTTCTTGACCACGGCATTCCCCATGATGTCCTCCAGCTCCTGGGTCACGACCACCGCCTCGCCCCAGAACTTGCGCACGGTCTTGTAGACGTAGAGAATGTAGCCCGCCATGAGCGGGGAGGCGATCGCCTTCCAGGCCTCCTCAATGATCAGGGCCTTGCGGTTTTTCTTGTGGCGCATCTTCTGCAGGAACACGTCCATGATGATGATGGTCGTAATCGGGAAGAGGATCTTGTGCTCCTTGATGGCGTCAATCTCAAATACGATGAACTTCTCATCAAACAGGGCAGCGTCTACAGCATTGTTGAGGATGGTGCCGTACTCGCCGCCGAGGCAGAACTTCTTGAGGATAAAGCGGTAGCTGGTGCTATCAAAAGGGATGGCTTCGGCTTTGGTGATCTCCCCTATCTTGTCAACTGAAAAGTCATAAAAAGACTGAAAGCTTAGGTAGCTGCTCTCTTTCTCCCTTTTGTAAAAATCCTCATAGTAGGCCGACACCACCGAGGAAAGCACGCTGTCCTCTATCTGGTTGGCGGTGCCGTCCGCGCCTTTCCAGAGCAGCAGGACAAGTGACTTTAAAAACTCCCGCTTCTCTTCGTTGAACTCCTCCACGGAAATGCGGAAAGGGTTCATCGTGATGGGCTCCTCCTCGGAGTAGGTGATGTACTTGCCGCCGTAGTAGCTGCATAGGCCGCTGTAGGAGTGCCCGGTGTCCACTAAAATCACGTCCGTGTCCTGCAGGGCGTACTGCCGGATAAGGTGGTTCATAAAAAAGGACTTGCCGGCACCGGAAGGTCCCAGCACGAACTTGTTTCGGTTGTTCATGCGGTTGGTGTTAATGGGCATGTCGCTGGTGTCGATGGCCACGGGGATGCCCTGGCGGTCTGAGAAGAATACCTGAAAACCTGACTCCTCGTCCTTCAGCAAACCTTCTTTGAACAGCAGGCACAGGGCCGCATCCGATGTGGTCTGAAAGGTATCGTATGCCCTTAGCTCCGAGGCGTTGCCCGGCAATGCGCAGCGGAACAGCTCCAGCTGGTTGTAAGCATTGCGGGAGGGGATGATGCCCAGCGAGAACAATGCGCTCTCAATGTAGTTGACGGCCCTGTCGATGTGCTGCTCTCCGGCAGAAACGAGTATGTTAAAGTGCCCGTGCACAAGCAGTTGGTTATCCTTTGCGATGTCCGCCAATACCCGGTCAATGTCCTCCACGGCCAAATCATTGGCCGGGTCCGGCATGGAGGTATGCCGCTTGCGCTTGGCGACAAGCTTATTGATCTCCCCTCTTTGGTCCGGGATCTGAATCACCTGGCTGTAAATCACGCAGTCCGTGGCCGGTATCTTATGAAGGAAATGCAGCATATCCACCGGCAGCGAAAAGCCCAGGTTGACATCGGTATGGGGCGTGATAGAGGCGGGGAAATTGATTTCGTCAACGTCTACCAGCGAGATACTCTTAATCACCCGCTTCCCTGATTTTATGCCATCCTCTGAAGCGCTGAAGTTGTTGAGGCTGTACACCTCATCCGAGAAGTTAAAGGCCAGCAGGCGGCTGATGAGCGCCTTGATTCCCTTCTCTGTGAGCACCTGCGGCCCGAAGCCTTTTGACTCCAGCAACTCCACCACTTTTGTGATGTTGCGCTGGAAGGCTTTGAATTCTTTTTCCTCATAGGTAAAGAAAGCCGAGCGCCTCACGTCCCGTGTTATGGTCAGGTAAGTTGTGATATCGCGGTACTCCCTGCCGGCAAAAGCCTCGTTGTATTTTTGGCTGAGGAAATCAGACGAGGCTCGCCCCTTGAACTGCTTCAGCGCGAAAATATCCAGCTTCTGCAAAGTGTAGCCCGAGCCGAGTATCTTGACGATGTTGGAGAAGACATAATGAAAGTCCGTGTAGGCATCCACATCCGCGGCATACTGCAGCACAGGATTCGTGATGCGTATCAATACCGAGTGGTCACCGGTTTCATGGTAGAGGATATCGTGCACCTGGCGGTCGATGCCGATATAGGGCAGGGTAAATTTTTTGTTCTTCATAACTGGTGGTTGATGGTGTATTAGCGGCGGCTGAACCGCGAGGGTAAGACGTACACTCCGGCGGATCTGGTCTTGGCGTGCAGGCCTCTCTTCTGGCGGCTGTTGGTGTAGAGCAAACCACCCATGGAGACGGCCAGCAGGGCCATAAACCCGGCGAGGAAGTTAACGGCAACGGTCAGGGTGACAGCAGACAAAAAACCGGCTAAAACACTGCCCATCGCCCAGTAGATGTAGCGGCCCTTGAAGGACTTGAATACAAGGGGCTGCTGTAGCCCCTTGTAGACATTGTACCCTGTGTGCCTCCCGGTAGCCATGGGGCTATACGCCGAAGAAGGCCTTCACCACCACGCCCACCAGCATCAGGAACACGCACGATCCAAGCCAGCCCATAAGTGACTTCTGCACGTCCTGGTCTCCTGTGTTCCACTTGATGAACACGCGCACCCCCCCTACCAGCCCGACAATAGCCCCGATAACAATGATCAGGGTTCCGATCGGGTCCACGTAGGTGGTAAGCTCTGAGGAAGCTGCGTCTATGCCTGACACACCCTGCGCCATGGTTTGCTGCACTAAAGCCAGTAGTGCGACTGCCACAAATGAAAGTCTCTTTTCCATAAAGCTTGTACTTGAGTTGGTTTTAGAATATTGAATTTGAATAGGTTTTAGCTTCTTTCAGGAACTCATCCAGTGGGATACCCTGGCCTTCTACCCGCAGCGCCGGCTGTGGCTCTCTGGTGAGCTCCGCTTTAGCATCGGCCTCATGACGGTAGGTGTCCTCTGCTTCCCCTTCAGTCAGGTCATAGGCCTGTTCCTCACTGCTGGTGAGCTCCTCCATGCCATAGTGCACAGCTGCATCAGCAGGCGCTTTCTGTGTGCGTGAGAAGAACAAATCGTAGAGGAAGTTGAGCACGTAATAAACGGCGTATGCTCCTGCCACAACTCCGAAAAAGGTACTCCATGCCATAACTCAATTTTTAAAAATGAACCTACTGGATTATAAGTTTAAAGCATATAATTTTTTAGTCTAATAATCTATTGCTTCGTTTCTCAACCAGCTCCTGAATAAGCTCCTTGTGCTTACTGAAGAACTCTTGCAGCAGAAAGCTCACCAGCACATTGGATTTTATTTTTGCTTTTTTCTTGAGCAGGTCAAGCACTTCGGCACTCTCCTCATCCACGTAAACAGCCTTTCTGTCAATCTCCATCTCCTTTCGCGCAGCTTCCAACACCTTGAATAGCTGCGTAAAACCTCCCTTATTTAGGACAGTGTCTATATCCTTTGCTTGTGAGGTGGTAGAGATCTCCCCATTGCCTGGAGCAGCAGCAGTTGGTGGCTGCACGCTTTGGCTCACAACCTTCAGAGTACCTCTCGACACAGCTTCTACAGGTGATTTTTCAGCACCTAGCTTAGCTTTTATGCTATCCAATAGTGAATTGTTCTTATTCATTGACATACGCAATGTATACGTTATATGCTTAAAATAAAGAATATATTCTGCAAAAGATTGAAAGCTTTTTAAGCCTAAAAAGAAAAACCCCTCAGAAGCATATCCTGAGGGGTTTAAAATGGGGTAATATTGTGTTTATCTAATATACTGATCGTAGATAAAGTCGAAGGATTCCTGCACCACTTCCCTAGCCTCGGAGCTAATGGAGACAGTATCGATGCGCTGCAGGGCCACCCGCTCCGCTATCTCCGGAGCGATTTCACCGAAAGCGGCCAGCACCTCCCGGACTTTCTCCTTCGTCTCGTATTTGATGGTTTTATTTAGCCTGGTGGGAAGAAAGACAATCTTGTTTTCAGCATTCAGGTGCCTGGCCACCCGGGCAAACACATGGGAGGACTCAAACACGCTGCGCTCATAGGCGATGGGGCAGATGATCAGGTCCGCGTCTTTAAGCACGGCAAGGAGCGAATCATCATCCAGCCTGCCCGGCATGTCAATGATCACCTGCGTTTGCCCTTTCAAGGCATCCAGGTCCGCGGCATACTTTGGGTAATCCTCCAGGTCAAGCTTGAGCACCTCATAGAGCGGTTCGTTGGCATACAGCTCCCGGTCCCGCTCCCACTTGGAGTGGACGGTTTCCTGAGTGTCCATGTCGAAGATGACCACCTCCTCATTTCTGTCCAGTGCCAGGTAGTTTGCCAGCAGCACGCAGGTAGTGGATTTGCCCACGCCGCCTTTCTGGTTTGCGATGACTATTTTCATATATCGTCGATTAGCGTTTTAACCTTCGCTTGTTTTTCCGCTCCTGCTCTGCTGACCGGCCACTCTGCTGCAGGCCGTCGGCCATGAGTTCGAGCAACTCCATGATTGAGCCGGGAGAGTGCTCCAGCTGGCGGCTGGCCTGCTGGCTGATACCTCTGTCCAGGTCCAGCACGTGAACCGTGCCGTAGTCAAGTGGGCGGCTGGTCAGCAGACTTACCGGGTGGATAGCCTTCTCCCTTTTATCAATCAGGTAATGCGCTCCCTCTAGCCTGGCAATATTCCATCCATTGCTTTGCAAAACATCGGGCAGCGTTTTGCTGTTGGCCAGCATGCTGTTCAACCTGTCACTGGCATACTCGCGCGCCTCTTCAGCTTGGGGGCTGTTGCTCTTCAGGGTATCGGCGCGGAGGTGAAACACGCGCTCCAGGACCCGCCTCTCGGCCTCACTGGTACTAGCCCACTCCTTGGCCTGCTCCAGGCGCCGGTGATGGCGCTGCTCCGGGTTTACCTCTCCGGACGTATGGAGCAGCTCGCTTAGTCTCATCACCTGGGAGCCCTTGAGTACCTGCTTTTGCGCATGGTCGATAATGGTGTAACCGTACGTCTCATCCTTTCCCTTCGCCTGGTGAAACACCAGCTGCACACCGAACTTGGATTGCAGCAGGGCATTCAGCTGCTTCTCATCCAGTCCCGGCTTATACTTGTTAATCACCGCCCGTAGCTGATGGATACGCTCGGAGGGCAGGACGTAGGCTTCAGTCTTCTGGGTAATAAAGGCCCTGCCCATCTCACTTACCCGGCTGCCGTACTTGATGAACTCGTAGGCGTTGCCCCGCTCCCCTACCTTCACGCCACTTGCCTCCAGCAGCAGCTTGAACTGGACAGGGGTGGAGAAATTATAGGCCAGTGCTTTTGTGACATGCGCCTTTATCTCTTCCCCAACGTCCTGGAGCAAGATCTCCTTCATCGCCTTCTGGCTCCGGGTGCGCTCAAAGGAATCATCAATCTTTCTGCCCTCCGCATTCACGCGGGAGGAGACGATGTGCACGTGGTTGTTGGCTGTGTCGGTGTGGAAGTAGATCAGGTAGGGGTTCTCTGCATACCCCATCCTCTCCAGGTACTGCTCGGCAATGTCCTTCAACTCCGGGCCGCTTTTCTCCCTGCCCTCACACGATATCACGGCATGGAACTGCGGCTGCTTTACTGTTTGCCTGTTGTCTTCAGACCGGGACCAGGAAAGCAGGTAGCCCTTATAGTCCATGTCTGCAATGCCGGAGGATCCGGTGTGGAGCATGCCGAAGTTCTCGGACGCCAGCAGCTGGGCCGTGCCTTTGGCTATTTTGGCCTCGTTGTAGTGGACCCCAGAGAAGGTGGCGGCGGAGGAAAGTATCTTGACTATCATAACCCGGTAAATGTATGGGATAATCACAAAATCGAATCCGCAATGCGGAATGCGGATTGCGGATCTAGCGGACTGTGCGCAGGTAGGAACGGATGGCCTTCACATATTCCTCCTCCACCTGCAGAAACTTCTGGAAGTGCTGGTTGTATTCAGCGATCACCTCTCCCGCTACCATGTTGTTCTTCTCCAGGTAGTGCACATACTTAGCAATCTGGTTGATGTTGGTGCCTACCTTCTTGAGCGCCCCGCCGGTTTGGTCAATGGCCCGGAACAGCTTCTTTGGGTTATAGAGGGGGGCGTTATTCTCGGAGAGCAGCCTTGCCCGCATGTACTCGCTTAGGTCTTTGTAGCCGGCATTCGCTGCCCACTGCTCCAAATTGGTACGCTCGTCTTCCGTGAGTCGGATACTGGCTGACTTGCGGCGCTTCTCCGCTGCCCTCATCGGTGGCCTGCCGCCTTTGGACTTCCATGCTGGTACCTGTTGCTGGTTTTCCATTTTTTATATTTTAAAGATGATGAGTCGCGAATAATCTGCCCTTGCTTTCCCTACGTGGAAAGCGAGGCAAGAGGTTTATGTGCAACATAAACACATCTTGCAAAGAAATATCCGGAGGGGAAAATAGCAACCAAAAGTGAAAATAAAGGCTAAACGGCGGCATGATTTAGAATAGCCGGAAAATATGAAATAATCCTTGATTTGTGTAGACTGTCAAATACTGACTCACATCGGTAGTCAAAGATGGACTGCAGGGACCTGGTGCAGGCATCAGTCGGGAGCTTGTAGGACAGATCATCTTAGTTAGCTCGGAGCTGGCTTTGGCCCAACTATGCTCGAACGCTGCGACGGGCATTGTCAGCAGCTTCAGTTCTTCTGCCTCAACTGCCGGCCACAGCGTCTATGCGCATCTCCAGGCGGCACACAGCAAACTCGTACTCTTCTTCTGATAGGAAGGACCTGTCTCTCATGTGACAAAAAATGAAATGGCACTTAATCTAAAGAGCAATATAGGTGGTACTTGACTGTGTTGCATACTAATTTTTGGTGCACTTCTCCCTAAAATTACGGGCCACTACTCTGACCGCCGTTGGATGATTTGAGAAGGCCTGGTTCTGATGATAAACACTCGAAATCCGAGCCTATCTCTCATACATGGCTGGGAGCACATCCTAAACTGATGCGCAATGGGAAGGATGACACGCGATAGGGCTTGCGTTTATCTTGCGCTGGCTACTGCCTTTCTTTTGCCTGGTGCTTGTATGGGTTCGCCGGCATGTTAGCACTGCACCAGGATTTAGCTTTTGGCGAGCTTTCGAATTAAGCCATCAAATGGCTTAATACCTTGATCTCTTTGGCCGCTTCAGAGCCGGCGGGAGCGTTTTTTATCTGTGCAATGCGGGATGCCACCGCATGATATTGGGCTTCTGTCGTTATCATGTTACATTTTACCTTTGCTTAGCACAATATACGGCTTAACACTTTGGTAATATGCGCCGCTCACCCTGCTTTTTCGGTAGCTTCACCAATTCGTAAAGAAGACCTTCATTCTACCATGCCTGCTCCCTGGCACTGGCTTCAGGCTCTTTCTAAAAGCGTCTGCTTATACCCGTTCTTGCCTAATACGCGGCCACAAACCCCCATAGCCGCATCAACTCCTGAGCGTCTGCTGTGCCAGGCTCAGCATCCTGCAGCTGCGCTATCCGGGCGAGGGCGTAGTTGTAGGATCATTGACGGGTGATTGATTCCGGGCTCATCTATGTTCAAACGTTGATGTCCCGCCTTTTACGAATTTGGCTTCATATGTGTATACTGACGGCTAAGCGAGACCTGCATTAACCCTGGTTGCTCCATTTCAAAGAGCACAGTGTGTAATCTGTTTTGCCTCATGCACACTGCGCGACACTTCTGTTTCCTTTAAAGGCGGTTAGGGAATCGGTTGAACCAGGCTACACAAATCCGGGTAAACCTTTCTCTTAAACAACAATCCGCATGACACAATGCGTAATCTGCAATGCGTTTTCCGTATTCCGTTTTCCGCAAAACTTATAAAAAGTGGTTTTTGGGGCTGCCTCTTTTTTTCCCTTGGTACTGCGGCGATGGACTCCTGTTCTGTTTTGTTGGCTGGCGGAAAATCGATTTTAAGCCCCTCTGAGCGCGTCAACTGTTCATGAAGGAACCCGCCCGGTTTTGCTCGGAGCGCTTGCTAGCGTTAAGCTATGGTTGTCCTGTGGCCAGAATTCACGGGAAGCCCCATCAGTTCCCCTGTAGCCCGGGAACCTGTGTCTCCTTCTATCAACTAAAAACTTAGTTGTCGCGCCCCGGTGCTCTTTTTTCCCTTTTGTTTTTTTTTGCTTTTCCCGGAGGAGCACTTTTACTTTTGTAGGGGCTGTTGATCCCTTAAACGCTATGGCGCGATAGCGCCCAACACAATTTTGTGTATTTGTTCTTATTTGTTCTATTTGCAGGGGTTGTAAGTACTGTGTTTATCAGGGAGTTACGCGGGTTTAAAACCACGTATTATAAGTTTAAAACCACTTTTTATAACTCTGTGACCACTTTTTATAAGCTAAAAACCACGTTTTATAAGTTGTCCGACCACTTTTTATAAGCCAAAAACCACGTTCAAAAATAAGGGTGGTTTTTATGGAGTTGTTTTATATCTTTGGCTAAACCGTTCAAGCCATGGAAGCCTCTAAAGCCGTCGAAATCAGGCAGCACAACGCCATCACAGCTGCCCGCTATGATTACTCCTCCTGTCAGTTGGATATCCTCTTCTGCCTGCTCTCTCACCTGAGAAAGGAGGATTCCCCAAACATCTCCTACCGCATCAACATCGCGGACGTGGAAAGGCTGACCGGACGCCAGTGGAATTACCAGCAGCTCCGGGAGGCCACAGCTGACATGGGCTCACGGATGTTCGAGGTGGAGAATGAGAAAGCCTACAAGCAGCTGTGGATGTTCCAGAAGGTGGAGTACATCAAAGGGCATGGTTGCCTGGAAATCGTGCTCTCGGAGTTCATCCGGCCCTACCTGTTTGAGCTGAAGGATAACTTCACCTCCTACCAGCTTCACTCGGCGCTGAAGCTCTCCAGCAAGTACGCCAAGCGTATCTACCAGCTGGCCAGCCAGTGGAAGGACATCGGCGAGACGAAGACCTACACCATCGAGGAGCTAAAGCTTATGCTCAAGCTCAAGGACCCGAAAGGGAAGCTTCCGGAGCAGTTCGAGAAGTTCAGCCAGTTCAAGGCGCGTGTGCTCGATATTGCCATGCGCCAGATTAACGAGCACACGGACCTGAACATCAGTTACCATCTTATCAAGCAGGGGAAGGCATTCCACAGCATCCGCTTTTACATGAAGCCGCAGCTGCCTGACCAGCTCCCTATTCCCTTTGACCAGGCAGAGGAGGAGGTGCGCCACCAGAACGCCCGCCAGATACTGGATGCTCTGGGCATTAAGGACAACAAGCTCATTCAGCAGATCATGTCTGATAAAGGTCTGGTAGACGCCGTCTTCAAGTTCAGCTACGGCCTTAAAACAGGCAGGACGAAAGCAGACAAGAACCCGGGCGGCCTGCTGCTAAAAGTGCTGGGTCTTCGGTAATCCCATCAGGAAGCATAGACAAAAGGGGAAAAAAGCAAGCACGGCAAAACGTGCAGCGCACTGACAACCAACCAGATAAGTAAAGATGTAATTAGGTTAATGAACTTCATGAGAGAAATGAACCTATTTTACTTCATGAGATTAAATACTATCATTGTAGCCCTATGGCAAAAATCATCTCTTTAGTCAACCATAAAGGCGGCGTAGCCAAGAGCACCTCTGCCCTCAACATAGCCGGTGCATTGCGCGACCGGGGCAGCAGGGTGCTGCTCATAGACCTGGACTCACAGGCGAACCTTACACTGGCCCTGCACCGCCAGGAGCTAGAGCATACCATTGGCCACGTGCTTACCGGAAGATCCACCTTTGACCAGGCGTTGATCCATACCTCCATCGGCATCGACCTGTTGGGCGCAAGCTTTGAGCTCAACCAGTTCGAGATACAGCTAGCAAAGGAGAAGTTCTCCGAGTTTGTGCTAAAGAAAAGGCTCGACACGCCAGCCGTTCAGGCCTATGACTACGTGGTGATAGACACGCCGCCGGCTCTGGGCGTGCTGACCATTAACGCGCTGCTCTTCACCAACTATTACCTGATCCCGCTGCAGGCGGATTTCTTCTCGATACAGGGCGTGAAAACGATTCTGGAGTCTGCCGGTACCATCAGCGAGTTTAACGGCAGCCTGGAGTTCATTGGGGCTTTCCTGACGCGCTTTAACAAGTCGAGCAACAAGATCATCGACCGGGACGTGTATCAGCACCTGAGCGAGGAGCTCGGCGGCAAGCTGCTGGATACTACCATCAGGGAGAACACCACACTGAACGTGGCCGTGGTGCAGGCGCAGGACATCTTCTCCTATGACCCGCAGGCCAACGGTGCGGTGGACTACAGGAAGCTGACGGAGGAGGTGCTGCAGCGCATTTCGTAGCCCCATTAAAGTAACGACATTCACGAGGTTAATGAACCTCATGCGCTTCATGTGAGAGGCGACTAAGCGAGCAACAATGGCAAAGAATAAAGAGAAACTGAATCTATCATCCGGGCTTAAGGCGGGAGGTAAATCCCTCAGCGAACTGATCTACTCTAAGGATAAAACCGGTGCAGCACCGCAGGAGCCCCAGGCACCAGCGGGCCAGGAGCAGGGGGGAGGCATCAGTGAGCAGGATTACCTTGATGCGCACGATGTGCTGCTTCCATACTCCACCATCCTGAGAGCTGACCTGTACCTAAAGGCAAAGCGCGTGGAGTACTGGGACCGCACCTCCCTGCGCGAGATACTGGAGACTGCACTTGAGCAGTACCTGAAGGACAAGGCCTCGACCCAAACGCCGCTGCCGGAAAAGGAGCGCAAGAAACTGAAAGCACTGAAGCGTCCCTGGGACTACCGGAAGGAGGGGGCAGACAAACGCAAAGGAGGGAAATAACAGCATGAGCAAAATCCTCTTCTACCTCCAAGTACGCATTTGTGATGCTGCTATCCCGCCCCACCAGCTGGCGGTGGGAGCGCGAGAAACTACGACGGTAGTTCGAGGGGAAGTTTAAGTAGTTCTATTTAAGTGCTCTTTAGAGTCTGGTGGTGGATAAATGATTCATGATGGCAATTAGGTTAATTAACATCATGATATAAAACACTCAAGCTATGAACCTCTACCAATTCAACTACTACGACCTAAACCGCAGAGCGGAAATAGTCTGGCGCACCGGCAGCTACCTGTCGGTGCGCCACGATGGGGGGCACAGTGTGGTGCTCTACCACATGGGCGAGTTCTTCGTTGAGGTATATTACTCTCCGGAAGATAACCAGGTAAAGACGGTGCGCGGCTTTAAAAGCAAGGCCTGCCTGGAGCCTTACCTGGAGAGAGTCAGCCTGCAGGAGCTGATGGGGGAGAAGTAAAGAGCCTCCCCGGTGTGGAGAGGCTTCAGCCTGGTGATGGCATCAACTCTTGAAAAGCTCCAGATAGGGAGAGAAGAGGTAGATGCGGTTGCGGCTCTGACCGGTCTGCTCTACCAGTATTCCTGCCTTCTCACAGCTTTCAATCAACTCTCCTGCTGCTTTCTTACTTAGTTGGCAGATGCTCTTCTGGGCGTCTTTCACCGTCACGACCGGATGCTCAAATAACTGGAGGAGCAGTCTCAAGGCCGATTGCGTGCGCTTTCCCCATTCCCAGCGGATGCTGTTCTCCAGGTCCTGCCTTAGCGTGATAACCTTTTAGAGCGTGTCTACCGCCTCCTGAGCTGTCTTTTCCACGCCGATAAGAAAGTACTTCAGCCAGTGGAGCATGTCGTTCTTTTTCCGGACCCGTGTCAGGTTATCGTAATAATGGGACTTGTATTTTTCGAAATAGGAGGACAGGTACAAAAGCGGTTGGTGCAGGATGTCGGGCTTTTTCATCGGCATCTTCGAAGGCCTTGCGCAGTACTTCAACGAGCGTGATAAGGTATGAGCTGATGGGGCCAAAGGGCTATGCTGAATATAGGGTCATGACAGAGGGCATTGACAACCCATCTTCTGATTAAGATAATTATAATCATGGGGTTAATTAACCTCATGATTATAATTATCTTTTGTATATAGACCATGATTTTACCCGGACTAGGGTGTAGCAGGCAGTAGGCTTTCAGCTACAGGGGCGGCGCTTGCTTTGCGCGGGAGGAACAGCCACTGTTCTGACAGCTGCGGAATGGAGAGCAGCGCAATGGAACAGATGGCTGAACGGTGGCCAGCGGACGGGAAGCTCTCTGACAGATTAGCATAATCTGGCTGAGTGCTGAACGGTGGGAGCAAAGCTTGCCGGGGAGGGTTGCCTTACCAATAGTATAAACCTTTCAGCACCCATTTCCATTTCCCCAGTAGTGCTTCCGTTTAACATAATAGGTGTATGTGGTAAAAAGTATCTGTTCTGTGTCTGATGCAACAGCAGCGCTGCTAAAGCAGTATAACAGCAAAATTATTCTTACCTTTGCATTTATGAAGTACCTAACTGTCATATGGGCAACTTTCATCTTAGCCATGGCGTGCTTGCCTTGCTCAGATGAAGGCGCAGCCTTTGCCCAAAGCGAGGTGACGACAGTTCAGGCTGATCATTTTCATCAGGACAGCGCGCAGGACGAGGACCTGTGCTCGCCGCTTTGTGAGTGCAACTGCTGTGGCGGCATTACGCTTACCTCACGGGCAGTCCCACCTTCAGAGCCACTTCCGTATCCGCAGGGCACGTACAGCAGCGCGTATTTTGATGACGCGGCTTATTCGCCTGCATTCCCCTTCTGGCATCCGCCTAAGGTTTAGCCTACTCTTTTCCATTTAAGAAAACACGCACTGTTGCATTGCCAATGCAACTAAGAATGGCGTGCGCATATACTTTCTATATGTGGATTTTTGGGTTAAATCAATTATTGTAGTGTTAGATAAAATCATTCATTTTTCCATCTACAATAAGCTCATCATCGGCATCTTGACGCTGGGGCTTATTGTATGGGGCGGCTATTCCCTGACGCAGCTGCCCATCGATGCCGTCCCGGACATCACCAACAACCAGGTACAGGTCATCACCACCAGCCCCTCTCTCGCTGCCCAGGAGGTGGAGCGGCTCATCAGCTTTCCCGTGGAGCAGACCATGTCCACCATCCCGGATATTGAGGAGGTGCGCTCTATTTCCCGATTCGGGCTCTCCGTGGTAACCATTGTGTTCAAAGAGAACGTGGACGTTTACTGGGCGCGACAGCAAGTGGCGGAGCGGCTCTCGGAAGCTTCCGGGAACATACCGCCCGGCGTCGGCAGCCCCGAGATGGCGCCTATCTCCACAGGGTTGGGCGAGATTTACCAGTATGTGGTGCACGCCAAGCCGGGCTATGAGCAGCAGTACTCCGCCATGGAGCTGCGCAC
Source organism: Pontibacter sp. CAU 1760 (assembly GCF_054482735.1). NCBI lineage: Bacteria > Pseudomonadati > Bacteroidota > Cytophagia > Cytophagales > Hymenobacteraceae > Pontibacter > Pontibacter sp. CAU 1760. The sequence continues at coordinate 42,000 of NZ_JBTLRL010000018.1, read as the reverse complement.
CATCCAGGACTGGATCGTTCGCCGGCAGCTGCTGGGCACGCCCGGCGTGGCGGAGGTGAACAGCTTCGGCGGCTACCTGAAGCAATACGAAATCGCCATAGACCCTGACAGGCTCAAGGCGCACAGCCTGAGTATCACGGATGTGCTCACAGCCCTGGAGCGCAACAACGGCAACACCGGCGGGGCCTACATCGACAAAAAGCCCAACGCCTACTTTGTGCGCAGCGAGGGGCTAATCGAGAGCCTGAGCGAAGTGGAGAAAGTGGTCGTCAGCAACACCTCTGATGGCACGCCCGTCCTTGTTTCAGACATTGCCGAGGTGCAGTTTGGCACGGCCAACCGCTACGGGGCCCTGACCGACGCCCAGGGCGAAGCGGTGGGCGGCATTGTGATGCTGCTCAAAGGCGAGAACACCAACCAAGTGGTCGAGCGGGTGAAAACGCGCATGGAACAGATCCGGAAGACCCTGCCGGAGGGCGTGGCCGTCGAAGCCTTCCTGGACCGGAGTGAGCTGATCGGCAGGGCCATCAGCACCGTGGAGCGCAACCTGATTGAAGGAGCCCTGATCGTGATCTTTGTGCTCGTGCTCTTTTTGGGGAACCTTCGCGCCGGTCTGGTGGTGGCCTCCGTCATACCCCTGGCCATGCTGTTTGCCATCATCCTGATGCGCCTGTTCAATGTGACGGGTAACCTGATGAGCCTGGGCGCCATAGACTTCGGTATCATTGTGGACGGCGCCGTGATCATCGTGGAAGCCACCATGCACCACCTGGGCCTGCGTGGCGAAAAGAGGCTTACCCAGGCCCAGATGGATGAGGAAGTGTACGCGTCGGCCCGCAAGATCCGCACGTCGGCTGCCTTCGGCGAGATCATCATCCTGATCGTGTACCTGCCTATCCTGGTGCTGGTGGGAATAGAGGGAAAGATGTTCCGGCCCATGGCACTGACGGTATCCTTTGCCATTTTGGGAGCCTTCATCCTTTCCCTGACGTACGTGCCGATGATGTCAGCACTGGTGCTGAGCAAGAACACCGCCCACAAGCGTAACTTCTCCGACAGGATGATGGACTTCTTCCAGCGCCTTTACAGTCCCGTTATCAAGGGGGCCTTGAGGATGAAGGCGCTGGTGCTGTTGCTGGCTGTCGGTTTGTTTGCCCTGGCCCTGCTGCTCTTCTCCCGCATGGGCAGCGAGTTTATACCTACCTTAGATGAAGGCGACTTTGCGCTGGAGACCAGGCTCCTAACGGGCAGCTCCCTGTCCGAGACCATCGAAAAAGTATCTCTGGCTTCCCGCATCCTGAAAGAGCGGTTTCCGGAAGTAAAGGAGGTGATCAGCAAGATCGGGGCCGCCGAGATACCGACAGACCCGATGCCGATGGAAGCGGCGGACGTGACCATTATACTGAAGGACAAGGACGAGTGGACCAGCGCCGACACCCGCGAAGAGCTGGCCCGCCAGATGACCGAGGCCCTAGAAGCCATTCCCGGTGTCACCTTCGGCGTTTCCCAGCCCATACAGCTGCGCTCCAACGAGCTGATTTCGGGGGTGCGCCAGGATGTGGGCATCAAGATATTCGGAGACGACCTGCGGGAGCTGACGCGCCTTTCCCAGGAAGTGGGGCGGGTGGTCTCGGCGGTAGAGGGGGCGGAAGACCTGTACGTGGAGCAGGTGTCGGGCCTGCCACAGATCGTGGTGGACATTAACCGCGACCAGCTCGCCAAGTTCGGGCTGGATGTGGAAACGGTGAACCAGGTCATCAACTCCGCCTTTGCCGGGCAGAGCGCGGGGATGGTGTACGAGGGCGACCGCCGCTTTGAGCTGGTGGTCAGGCTCACGCAGGAGGAGCGGCAAAGTATAGACGACGTGCGGCAGCTCTACGTCACAGCGCCTAATGGGGTGCAGGTTCCGTTGGAGCAGCTCGCCAGCGTGCAGTACCAGCAGGGGCCGAACCAGATTCAGCGGGAAGACGCCCAGAGGCGCATCATCGTGGGCTTCAACGTCAGGGGCCGCGACATTGCCAGCGTGGTGGAGGAAGTGCAGGCCAGGATCGACCGCTCGGTGCAGCTGCCAACCGGGTACTTTGTCACTTATGGCGGGCAGTTCGAGAACCTGGAGCAGGCTAACCAGCGGCTCTCGGTGGCCGTGCCCGCTGCCCTTGCGCTTATCTTTCTGCTGCTCTACCTAACGTTTAAATCCGTGCGCTTCTCGCTGCTCATCTTCACGGCCATTCCGTTCTCGGCCATCGGGGGCGTGCTGGCGCTGTGGGTGCGCGGCATGCCTTTCAGCATCTCCGCCGGGGTTGGTTTCATTGCCCTTTTCGGCGTGGCCGTGCTGAACGGAATCGTGCTCATTGCAGAGTTTAACAGGCAGCGGCGGGAAGAGGGCTTGCAGGACCTGCGCGATGTGGTGCTGACCGGCACATCCATACGATTGCGCCCGGTGCTGATGACGGCCACCGTGGCTTCATTGGGCTTTCTTCCGATGGCACTCTCCAGCACGGCAGGCGCGGAAGTACAGAAACCATTGGCTACGGTCGTGATCGGCGGTTTGATCACATCCACCCTGCTGACCCTGATCGTGCTTCCCGTACTGTATGTTTCACTAGAAAGTTATTATATGAAATATCAGCAAAAGAAAGCAAGCGGTGACGGGCTCCCAACGGGTACGGCCTTTCTCATAGTGCTGGCAACCTTGGCCGTACTGTCGTTTGCCGCACCGCAGCAGGCAAAGGCGCAGCAGGGCGCAAAGGTTTATACGTTGCCAGAGGCGGTTTCGCAGGCACTTGACCGGAATCCGGGTGTAGGGGCTGCCAGGCTGGATATAGAAAGGGCGCAGGCACTCAAAGGGGCGGCATGGAATACAGACAAAACACGAGTCCAGTACTCTACGGGCAAGCTCTCCACGGGTGCGTATGACAGGGAGCTGTCCGTGTCCCAGTCGCTCCCTTTCCCCACCGTGTACGCCCGGCAGGCGACGCTGGCGGAGGAGCTCACCGAGGTAAGCAGGCTTAACCTGTCGCAGCGCCAGCGGGAGATTGTGCGGGATGTCAGGCTGAACTACTACGGCCTGGTGTACACCCTTTCGCAGCTGCGTTTGCTCCGTTACCAGGACAGCCTGTATGCGCAGTTCCTGAGGGCGGCCCAGGTCCGGCTGCGAACCGGGGAGACTAACCTGCTCGAAAAGGTAACAGCCGAGGCACAACTCTCGGAAGTGCGCAACAACGCCTTTCAGGTCGAGGCCGACAGGGCCATTTTCCAGGAGCGGCTTCAGGCTGTTTTGGCTACCGACTCCCTTATCGCCCCGGCAGACACAGTTTTGCAAAAGCTGCCATTCCCCGAGGTAACCGAACAGATCTTGGAGCAGCACCCACGGCTACAACTGGCCCGGCAACAGGTAGAGGTTAGGCAGGCCGAGACAAAGCTCGAGCGGGCAAGGCTGCTGCCAGACCTGCAAGTAGGGTATACCAACCGCACCTTAGGCGGGGGCCACGAAGGCGCAGCAGCCGATGTGGAGCCACCGCAGGAAGTATCGTTTGGCGTGGCCATACCCCTTTGGCCCAAACCGCAGCAACGCCGCATACAGGCCGCCAAGCTGCAGGCCGATGCCGCCAGCCTGGACCTGCGGCAAACCCGAAACGGGCTCTTGGCCGATGCCGCAGCGGCGCTGCAGCAGGGGTTAAAACTGCAAAGCAGCCTGGCCTACTACGAGGCAACCGCGCTGCCACAGGCAGCGCTTATTATCACGCAGGCCACAAAAGCATACCGGGTAGGGCAAATCGGTTACCAGGAGTATGCGCTGAGCCTGAACAGGGGGCTCTCCATTCGGGCTAACTACCTGGAGACGCTCCACGCCTACAACAGGGCCGTGATTGAGCTGCAGTTTTTTATCGAAAATAAAACAACCAATTAAACCGACCATATCCGAAATGAAAAGGATCAGCTATATACTATACCTTACGGGATTATTACTCTTCTCTGCCTGCGGCAACGAACCAGAGACCGTGCAGGAGCCCGAGCACCAGGAAGAAGGCGAGGCCCGTGCAGGAGAGAGCCCGACAACTGCCGAGCTTACGGAAGAGCAGTACCGGGTGGCAGGCATTGCCTTAGGAAAACCGCAGCTGCGCAACCTGAGCAACACGCTCACGCTGACGGGAAAGCTGGACCTGCCGCCGCAGAACATGGCCTCCGTCACAGCGCCCCTTGGCGGGTTCATCCGAAAAACGAAAGTGCTGGAAGGCACATACGTAAAAAAGGGTGACCTGCTGGCTACCATCGAGAACCCTGAGTTCGTGACGCTGCAGGAAGAGTACCTGGACGCCAGGAGCCGCCTGGACTATCTGGAGCTGGAGTACAAGCGCCAGCAGGAGCTGTATGAGGAGCAGGTGTCCTCTGCCAAGACGTATCAGCAAACGGTGGCCGAGTATAAAAGTGCGCAGGCGCGGGTACAGGCCCTGCAGGAGCGTCTGGCCATCATCGGTTTAACGAACGGCTCCCTTCGAAGCGGGAAGATCAAGCGCATACTCCCGCTGCATGCGCCTTTAGAAGGATACATTACCTATGTCCAGGCGGATGTGGGGCAGTATGTGGCCCCTACGGACGTGCTTTTCCGCATCGCCGACACCGACCACCTGCACGTGGAGCTGACCGTTTTTGAGAAAGACCTGACTTCGCTCAGGAAAGGGCAGGTGGTGCGCTACTCCTTGCCTGGGGAAAGGGAGGCCCAGCGCGAGGCCACCATCTACCTGATCGGCAAAGAAATCAGCCCGGAGCGCACTGTGCAGGTGCACGCCCACATGGAAGGCGAGGACAAGGACCTGGTTCCGGGCATGTACGTGCAGGCCCAGGTGGCACTGGATAATAAGCAGGTGATGGCCCTGCCGGAGGCGGCGGTGGTTCAGGAAAACAACGCTTCGTTTGTCTTTCTCTACACAGGCCAGGAGCAGGAAGGAGAGGCCCTGATGAAGAAGTTTAGAATGGTCCCCGTTGAGCGGGGGGTGGAGCAGGCGGGCTTTGTGCAGGTGGCGCTCCCGGCCGGTGTGGATACGGCTACGGAAAATTTTGTAACCACAGGGGCCTACTCCATACTTTCAAAGCTGCGCAACGCTGAGAGTGAGGGAGGTCATGGGCATTAAGAATGAATGGGGATAGATATACTGAAGTCATTGGGCTTTTTCTTGCTGGCGGGCCTGTGCGAAATCGGCGGCGGCTACATGGTGTGGCTTTGGCTGAAGGAGGACAAACCGCTGTGGTACGGCGCCCTGGGGGCCGTTATACTGGTGCTGTACGGGGTGGTGGCCACTTGGCAAACGGCAGGCTTTGCCAGGGTGTATGCCACCTACGGGGGTGTCTTCATCATCATGTCGCTGGCCTGGGGCTGGAAAGTAGATGGCCACAGGCCGGACAGGTGGGATATTGTCGGGGCCCTGGTCGCGCTCTTGGGCGCCTGCATCATCATTTACATGCCTAGAAAATAAAGAAAACACTCACCAAACACGAAGCTATGCTGCAGAAACTGGACAATCTCCTGCAAGGAAAGCAAATCAAGCCCACGGCCATGCGCCTGCTGGTGCTGGACTTTCTGATAGGGCAACAGGCAACTGTCAGCCTGAACGACCTGGAGGCGGCTTTTCACCGGGCGGACCGCATTACCCTGTACCGCACCCTGAAGACTTTTGAGGAGAAGGGGCTGGTGCATAGCATCATGGATGGCACCGGAGCGGTAAAGTACGCGCTCTGCGAAGAGGGCTGTGAATGCGCCCCTGAGGATATGCACGTGCATTTCTTTTGCAACAAATGCCAAGAGACAATTTGCCTGCCCAAGTCGCGTATCCCGCAAATCCCCCTGCCGGAGAACTTCAGGCAGGAAGAAGTTAGCCTGGTGATCAAGGGTACCTGCGGGAGCTGCAGCTAAACAATGCAATGCGATTGCAGGCAGGCCAGCTGTAGCTTTGTTTTATGAACGTAAACTAGCGAACTATGATATCTAACTGGAGCATGCCCGCTGGGCTTCGGGATTATTACCGGCAGGAGCTAACCTCTTACCGCACGCTGTGGCAGCAAGGGCTTGCTGCTGAGGCATGGAGGCACCTGGAACGGGCGCACGTTCTGGGCCAGCCATACCCTGTGGCACATACCGCCGTACATTGGAGGATGCTTTTGTTTGGCTATAAAACCAGGAACGCAAAGGAACTAGCAGGGCAGCTGCCGCGACTGCTAGTTGGGGGAGTGAAGTCCTGGGCGGGGATGATACCCGTCGGTAACACCGGTGGTGCCAACGTGCCGCCGCTCCGGCCTATGCCGATTCCGGAGAGTCTGCAGCTGATCATTCAGCATGCCCGTTAACCATTAAGTATTACCACTATGAAAAAGAACAACGATACAATCAAAAATATAGAAGAAGACTTTAAGCCGCTGGAGATCACCTCGCCCCGAACGGCAGAAGCCCCTGGGCCCAATATAGGCGCAGCGTGTTGCGCTGCGGATGGCAAGACCAAGCAAGCCGGTGCTATGGAGCATGAGCACGCCGAGGAGGAGGCAAAGTCCTCCTACATTCCAACGGCCATCAGTCTTATCCTGCTGCTGGGGGGCATTCTGCTGGACTACCTCGACACGCCTTGGTTCACCGAATATGTGCGGCTCATTGTGTACGGCATCGCCTACGTGCTGGTGGGTTGGCGCGTGGTGTGGCATGCCATCAAGAGCCTTCGGAGCAGCTTCTTCAACGAGTTCTTCCTGATGAGCATGGCCACGCTGGGTGCCTTCTACATCGGGGAATACGCAGAGGGCGTGGCCGTGATGCTGTTCTATGTGATTGGGGAGCACTTCCAGGAGGCGGCCGTGCTGCGCTCCCGCCGCTCCATTAAGGCGCTAATTGACAACCGGCCTGACGAGGTGGGGCTGGTGACGGACAAGGGTATAGTGACGGTGAAGGCCAAAGAAGTGCAGGTAGGCGACGTGGTGCAGGTAAAAGCCGGCGAGAAGGTGGCCCTGGACGGGGAGCTGCTCTCCGAGCGCTCCTCCTTCAATACCGCTGCACTGACCGGCGAGTCAAAGCCCGATACGAAGAAGAAAGGCGAGACCGTGCTAGCGGGTATGATCAACCTGGACCGGGTGATCGAGCTTAAGGTAACCTCTGCTTATGAGAATAGCGCCCTGTCCAAGATCCTAAAGCTGGTGGAGGAGGCTGGCAGCCGCAAGGCCAAAACACAGCAGTTCATCACCCGGTTCGCCAAAGTATACACGCCCATCGTGTTCTTCCTGGCTGTGGGACTTGTGTTCATCCCGTACTTTTTCGTGGAAGCCTATGACTTCAATCAGTGGCTGTACCGGGCGCTGATCTTCCTTGTGATCTCCTGCCCCTGTGCGCTAGTAATCTCCATTCCGCTCGGCTACTTTGGCGGCATTGGGGCAGCCTCGCGCAACGGCCTGCTGTTTAAGGGCTCTAACTTCCTGGACCTGATGACGCAGGTGGACACGGTGGTCATGGACAAGACCGGCACCCTGACTGAGGGGGTGTTTAAGGTACAGCAAGTGGAGACTGTCTTGGGTGACAAATCCTGGTTCCTGTCGGCAGTGGCCGCCCTGGAGAGCAAATCCACCCACCCGATCGCGCAGGCCATCGTGGACGAGGCCGGAGATAGGTACAGGCAGCACACAGTTAGTGAGGCGGAGGAAATATCCGGACATGGGCTGAAGGGGAAAGTAGACGGCAAAGAGCTGCTGGTTGGAAACACCCGGTTGCTGGAGAGGTTTGGTGTTCATTATGACCCGAGCCTAAAAGACATTGTGGAGACGATCGTGGTGGTGGCTGTGGACGGTACCTACGCCGGCTATATCACCATTGCCGACAAGGTAAAGGAGGATGCGCCGCTGGCCATAAGCCGAATGCGCGAATTGGGCGTAAAAAGGTTGGTGATGCTCTCGGGTGATAAGGACTCCATTGTGCAGAAGGTGGCGGGCGAGCTGAAACTGGACGAGGCGCACGGCGGACTGCTGCCGCAGGACAAGGTGAGCCAGGTGGAGAAGCTCAAAGCGCAAGGTCGCACGGTGGCGTTTGTAGGGGACGGCATCAACGATGCGCCCGTGATCACGCTGGCTGATGTGGGCATGGCCATGGGTGGTTTAGGATCAGACGCGGCCATTGAGACGGCGGACGTCGTGATTCAGACAGACCGTCCCTCTAAAATCGCCACGGCCATTAACATCGGTAAAAAGACCAAGCAGATCGTGTGGCAAAACATTGCCCTGGCCTTCGGGGTGAAGGCGATTGTGCTGATACTCGGTGCCGGCGGACTGGCCACCATGTGGGAGGCCGTGTTTGCCGATGTGGGTGTCGCCTTCCTGGCCATCCTGAATGCTGTGCGAATACAGCGCATGACATTCAAGTAGTAGAACTGGAATGAGTGAGGCAGAAGTTTAATAATAGCAGCTTAAACCCAATAAGCATATTAAAGCAATGGGCAAGGAAAACAAGAGTAACAATACCAAGGTAGCGTTTCTGCTGAATCTCTCCTTTACCATTTTGGAGTTAGTGGGAGGGCTAATCTCCGGCAGCATAGCCATTATTGCCGATTCCCTGCACGATTTTGCCGACAGCCTCGCGTTAGGGCTTGGTTGGTACTTTGAGCGGAAGTCGGAGAAGAAGGAGAGTAACGACCGATACACTTATGGTTACAAACGCTTCTCCATGCTCAGCGCCCTAATCAATGCGCTGGTACTAATATTGGGAGCGGTGTATATTTTCTACGAAAGTATCAGACGCATCATGAACCCAGAAATGCCGGATGTGAAGTGGATGATCGGCATCGCGGTGCTGGGCATGGTGTTGAACGGGATAGGCGCTTGGAAGCTGAAATCAGGTAAGTCACTCAACAATAAAGTACTGACCATACACCTGCTGGAGGATACAGTGGGTTGGCTGGCGGTGTTTATAGTTAGTATTATACTGCTCTTCTGGGAAATTCCCATACTGGATCCCATTCTGGCCGTTGTCATCAATCTGGCTGTGCTGATATTCATCTTCGTGAAGCTGGTGGACGTGGTGAAGGTCTTTCTGCAGCGAGTGCCGGAGGGGGTGAATGTGCCCCTGCTCAGGCAGAAGATAATGTGCCTGGATGGTGTGAAGCGGGTAAACCACTTCCACATATGGGGCCTTACCACCGAAAAGAAAGTGGTGACGGTGCATGTGAAGATTGATGCCATGGGTCTGATCGAGCAGAAAATTCTAAAGGATAAAATCAGCAAGGTGTTCCAAGACCTGGACACAGAGCACGTTACCATCGACCTGGAAGACTTCAGTACCTTTGTCGAATCGCTCTTCAACGACCATCAACAGCGCCTAGGTGTGCTGGACGAGCAAACCCGTGGTATGGCATTAAAGTACGCCGAGGAGCTGTACAGCGAGGAGAATTGCTCCAAGGAAGAGGCTTTGGAGAGGGGCATCACAAAAGCAGAAATGGCCCTTAAAAAACTTTGATCACTACGCTACTTTTTAATTCCGGGAAACGACGGCAACCCCAGCGGAGCCACAGCAGACGAAAGCAACTTTAACAACTACCTGATGACAAAGCCCCAATTTGCCCTTTCCTACAGCCGGTACAGGTGCAGCAGGGGCTGGAGAGCCAGGTAGACACAGATCCAACTCGGTAGGAACAATGAATATAATGAGGTTAATGAACATTATGATGTAAGACTCCAAGCTGTGAATCTCTGTCAATTCAATTACTATGACCTGAGCCGTAGAGCAGAGTTAGTTTGGCAGACCGGCAACTACCTTTTCGTCCGGCATGATAGGGGATACAGCGTGGGCTCTACGACATGGGCGGGTTCTTCGCGGAGGTGTGGTATGAGCCAGAGAATAACGAAATCATCATGGTGCGCGGCTTCAAGTGCAAATCTCTGCTTGATCCTTACGTCGAAATGGTGGACCTATCTGAAATCCTAATATGATACATCAATCAAATAAAGTGGGTGCTATGCCCTTTCTTCTTTTTTAGGCAAAGGCTCTCTATTGCTGCCGACAAACACCTTTAGAAAAGGGCCTTTATATGTTTCAATCTCCTGCCCGGCCTGCACAACATCAGCCATTATCGGCACATCTTCGAAATCATCCAATAGGTAGTCTCCCTCTTGAAGCGATTCGGGAACAAAGGTGCTGCTGGACTTATCCTCTTTGACAATCTCGTACTCACGAAACATTGTTTTACCGTCTGGCCCAAATGCAGGAAGAAAATATACCTCTTGCCCAATAAGCTTATCACCTTCTTTTTTTAGTCTTATAACTCTTTTATCCATAATATCTTAATTTAACATTGATGTCGTCGAGTGCAGTGACTAAAGGACAAAGCACTTTTACAAAGCCAGGCGCTGGTAGATACGCTGCACCTGCGTTACCTGAAACTCTCCGCCCCGACTTGCCTTAAATCCAGCTTCGTTCAGTTTATCGGCAATCTCCGTCCAATTCATACCCTGCCCCCGATAAGACTGAATAAGGGCAGATGCTCGCCGATTGTTCTCATTCATGGCCGCTTTATCAACACGTGATCTAAGGCTTCTTATCCTGGCCATCGGTGTAAGGTTCTCCGGTTTTCCTAGTTTGTGCCCTTGGTCCTTTTTGGCCTGCAGCGCCGCCTTTGTTCTGGAGCTGATGAGCTCGCGTTCGTGTTGGGCTAGCACTGCAAAGATACCAATGGTAAGTGTGTTAGCGTCTGGCATGTCAGCGCAAACAAAATCCACCCCGCTGTCCCGCAGCGCGAAGATAAAACCTGCGTTGCGGCTGAGTCGGTCGAGCTTGGCAATGAGCAGTGTGGCCCGGATTCTTTTGGCGTGGTCAATGGCTGCCTGCAGCTGAACACGGTTGTTGCGCTTACCGCTCTCCACTTCCACATACTCCTTAACTATGAAGTCTCTTTCTTTAAGGAATTTGCGGACTGCGAACTGTTGGGCCTCCATGCCTAGGCCGCTCTCACCCTGCTTTTTGGTTGATACCCGAAAATATGCGATATATTGTTTCATGAGTTTGGGGTTAGTGATAAGGCTTCAAGGGTATGCCAGAGCTTTGTCACTTTAGCAGAAATATCAACGAGTTTGCTGGTGTTATTAAAAAGAACGCTTCACTGGTACTTCTTGACCGGCTTTTTCGACTTAATTCTGTCTTCAATGTCATCTACGCAGCTCACCAACTCCTCTTTTTCCTCATCGTCTAATGCTGCGCTATTCACCAGCTCCTTTCTTATTGCGCTGATCAGCTCCTCTGCTTCTTTGGTTGAGGCTGTGTTGAACTGGCGGATGTCAGAATTGTTGCTCCCGAACAGGGCATTTCCGGCGTTGAAGTCTCCATTGAAATTGTTGGTCTGAGAAAAGGAAGAGGCTTGTGTCTTTGATAAAGCACCTTCACAGTGTTTGATACCATTGGGGCCTATACCCATAATCAAGGAGTTCCCCTCCTCAAACAATAATCCCTCCGCAAGCTTCTCCTCGATCAGGCTCTTTGCAATGCTCTCGGCTTCTCTTTCGCTCTCATAAATATTGAGCTGATGCAAGAGGGCATTGAGCCGTATTTCTACTTTGTCGTGCCGGCGCTCATAAAGCCACCGAACAATTCTGTCTGTTTTCCCTGGTTGGTTCATCTCGCCTGATAGGTGTTCTTCAAAGTAATCTATTCCATAGGTGGATATTTCCGCATCTACCCCGCCAGAGGTCCGAATTATTTCTGCAAGCCCGTCTGCTTCCAGCCTGTTGGCCAGGTGCCGCATATCTACGTCGTTTTCATAGATGCCGAGCTCCTTCATGATGGAGGTTAGTGTGTGGGAGCACTGGTCGTACCGAAGTTCGTAGAGTTTTCTCAGGACCAGGCCTATTTTGTCTATTTGCTTCATAGTTGGGTTGATTTGAAGACAATATACTGAAAATTCCGGTTGTTTTACACTTGTTAAACGACCGTTTAACAAGTGTAATATCCACTGCTGCGACCGTGACAAAACGGCACCTCCCAACTCTGTTAGCAATAATATAGCAAAAGACAATATTTTTAGTATCTTTCCTGCAGTACCGGAAGATGTTGCCGGCTGCTGGACACACTATATATAAAGAAGTATGGCAAAGGTTGGTTTTGTCTCCGAAGCGGGGGCGCACGGCTTTCACTTCGAGAGCCCCGGCAGCACGCACTTCTCTGTCACGGTCGTGCTCGTGGAGGAAGAAAACAAAAGGGAAGTAGAGGAGGGGTTCGGCCGCCTCCGGGAACGATACTTCCCCGGAGGTGTGATTTCGTTTCCGGCAGGAAATAACGGAATATTACAACGGAGGGAGTTTATAGCTGAATTAAAGAAATTAAACTTTTCCTTCCATGCCCTCTTGGTGGACAAGCGCAAACTGCACCAGAAGTCGCCGCTCCAATACAAGGGCACCTTCTACAAGTTCCTCTCGGGCCTTATCTACAACAACCTCTATCGTACCGTCCCGCACCTGAGCATCGTGGCTAATGAGTTGGGCACGCCCGAATTCATGGAAAGCTTCCGCCGCTACATCCTCGAGAACCACCAGGTGGACCTTTTTTCCCCGGCCACCTTTACTTTCTCAACAGGGGAGGAGGCGGTGCTGTTGGAATTGGCAGGTTTCCTGGGCGAAAGCCTGAATTTATTTCACACTGGATTATCTGAGTTAGACGTGGAGCAGGAATTGTCCGAAAAGTGCGTGGGTGTCATCTGCTGGCCGGAGGGCTACGTGCCTTACACCGTCGATACCGAGGGCATGGTAGCGGACGCGCAGGACGAGGCTATCACGGCAGCTGCACAGCTGCGAGCGCGGGATTACCTCCAGCGGCACGCGGGCAGTGAGGACCCGGTCATCAAAAGCCGGATGGTGTTCGTGGAGTACCTGCTGATGGTTTTCACCTATAACTACAGGACCCGCTTCATCCACACCTATGAGTTGCTCCAGCACCTCAACTCCTACAAATACGAGAATTACACGGAGCACCGCTTCCGCTCACTCGTGGTGGGGCCGGTGCGGGACGAGGGCGTGCTCATCGTCTCCTCCAGCGCCGGCTATAAGCTACCCTGCTCCACCAGGGACATTTACAATTTCTTCAACTACTACAACCAGCAGATACAGCCCATGCTCCATCGGCTGGGCCAGTGCCACCAGGCCCTGGAGCTGGCCACCGAGGGCGGGCTGGACGTACTGAAGATGCCGGAGTACGCTGGCTTAAAGAAGCTGATGGCCAAACACTCCTGACAGGGCGATGCTGGAAGGATGATGCACATAAGGGGAAAGAAAGGAATAGCATTCATGGCTTCCATTGGGTTAATGAAACTCATGAAGTTCATTTATCTCATGAAGCATTTTGGGAGTGCACAGCACTGTAAGTTTTAATGCTTCGTGCTACCCTGAATGGAGCCTGTCTCCTCAACTCGTTTCAAAAACAGGAAACACCTTTTGATTCGGGAGACGGCCATGCGGGAATACGCGGGCACCGAGCTGCTGTACCTGAGGGGCTTCCGAATCTGGTTTACCCAGTATCAAGATTCGGCCGTTTTTCGAGATAAAAACCAAAATAATATTTTACTAATTATTAATATACTATATAGCATATCCGTAAGTCCGATTCTGGATATTGGTAGACTTGGATAGAAAAAAAGAATAAGCTTTAGTTTATATCATAGATGGTGATACTTATCACCATCTAAAACTCTTAATACTAAATCGGATGAATAAGATGACATTGGCTGAAGCTGATCAGGCGGCAGAAGGCACTCTGCAAGAGTTAAAGCACCTGAAAATCGCCCAACAGGACATGCGTGTGGCTTACCTGAATGGCTTCCCTGGGGTAGTGGTTTCCGGTATGGTGTGGCTTGTTTCAGCGTTTGTAGCCCTGAATGTGTCGCCAGGCAAAGCGGTTTGGACCCTGCTTGTTGGCGGCGTTTTTATTCATCCGGTAAGCATGTTGCTGAATAAAGTTTTGGGTGCAAGTGGTGCACATGCCCCAAGCAATCCCCTGGGCAGGCTTGCTATGGAGGGGACTGTATTTATGATCATGTGCATGCCGCTGGCTTATGGGCTATCTTTTCAGAAAGTAGAATGGTTTTTCCAGGGCATGCTCCTCATCATCGGGGGCAGGTATTTACATTTTGCGACTTTATACGGTTCCAAACTCTACTGGGCCTTGGGTATTGGATTAGGGATAGCAGCCTATCTGTTGTTTACCATGCATGCACCTTTGCATACAACACTTTTGGTGGGTGCAGCCATGGAAATAGTTTTTGGTGTCGTCATGCATATGATATTTCGCAGCAGGAAACGCTATCTATTAACGAATTGAATCAAAATTACCAGCCGCTGACAGTGTGCATCATATAGGCTTAGCACACACTATGCACGGATACCGTTGCACCTTCCACATTTGTATCAAAAAAACCCTCCTTTTTCCGGGACAACAGCAACCGAGGGCAACCACGGGCAACCGAGAGCAACAAAACTGTATCGAGGAAACGTTGCTTGGGGACGCCGACTAGCGGTGGAGGCGGTTTGGTGCTGGTTTGGTTTCTGTTTGGTGTTGGTTTGGTCTCCGGGTGCCAGTGGTTTGAAATCGGTTTGGGACAGTGGCAGCAACCAGCAGCAACGTTTTGTTGCACTCCGTTAACCTTTCTTTTGAATGATCCTACCCCCTACACCAGGTCGACTCTTCAATCTGTATCGGAAAATCAGCCCTTTTTTTGGGACAGCGCCTGTCAACCTATACCATGACAACACAGTTGATTATACAACAGGTAAAAACTTAAAATAACGAGCTTTGAACTCCGACAGAGCTTGTTCTTGCTATTTTGCTTAAAGCTTCTTTAAAAGAGTTATGCCCAGTAATTATATGTACGTTGTTATCTTTTTTGTTTTGATGCTTATCTATTAAATAATTTATGCCTTCATAGTGTGGCAGTGATGAATCACTGTCAGTTGGTCTTACTAGAAATAAATCTTTCTTATACCGGAAAGCATAATTTATTGTATGCATTGTTCCAGAGTTGGTACCCATTTCGATAGGAACAACAACGTTTGACAATGCGGATATTATTCTATTCCTTTCTACAAAGCTTTTCTTTCCTCTATTGATTCCTGGTGGCATTTCAGATAATATGCAGCCTCCCTTACTGATGATCTCATTAGCAAGGCTATAATGAGAAACTGGATAAACATATTCTAAAGAAACAGGAAGAACAGCTATAGTGTAGGCGTTTTTAGCAAGTGTAGCTTCATGTGCGAATTTATCTATACCAAGTGCTAAGCCTGAGATAATTCCATAATGATGCTCTGTAAGAATCTCTACAACTTTTTGAGTTCTTGAAACTGCATTGTTTGAAACATTACGAGAGCCAACTATAGCAGCAAGGTCTGTCTTGTTAAGAATTCCTTTATAATAAATTATAGGCGGTTTATCGCTTATCTCCTTTAGGTATTGTGGATACTCTCTATCAAATATCGAAAGTGTTTTTATGTTATTGTAAACAAGCTTCTCGTATGCAAGTTTAGATTCTGAGTATGCGGTTTTGAAAGAGAGCTTTACAGTTCCAGAATCAACTGGATTGCCACTATTTTGCTTTACCAGATATTCCTCTACCGTTTTCTCAATATCACCTGTTTGGCTGCTGTCAAGGATTTCATAGATATGTTTGATGTTGTACTTAGTTAAATAAGTCAGGAACAGCAATCCCTTTATACTTTTTATTAGCATTATATGAGTCCTTTTAAAGATTCTAATAGAACATCATCTGCTCTATTATTAATAACTGCATTTTGGCTTATTAATGTTGGGGGCCCTACTTTAGTTACTTTGAAATTAGGTGTAAAGACATCACCGTCGATAGTGTAGTTTTGCTTATAGTATTCCATCCCAAACTTGCCCATACTGACAAAAATAACTTTAGCAACTCCTGCTTTTTCAAGCATGATTCGAGCAGCCTCACAGGATGTGCCATAGCTCGAGAAATCATCAAAGACACATACAGTTTGACCTTCCAATTTATCGTTTTTCTTAAACTCGGGCCTGATATGCATTGATTCTAGTTCACTCTGGCAAGTGTCTTGAATCCTAATATCCCTTAAAAGAGAGCTTCTTTTAACTGCTGCTTTGTGTCTTGTAAATAAATTTGAGTAACGATATCCCTTATACGATTTTCTAATAATCTCTTTGAAGTGTTCTAAGTCAGGGTCTTCACTGTTTGATGAAGATGGATAGATTGTCCAAAACTTAACTTGCTCAAATTCCCTTACATTCTCATAAGTGCTGAAAAGAGAGTACATGGTAAATGCATCTCTGTGAGTGTCTTCTCCATCCTTTAAGCACCTCTTGAACTTACTATTAGCCTGAATGATATCGTTGGACCTGTTATACCCAAGAGTATTAGCGTTTGTAAGAGCAAAGAGCTTAGTAGTAGAGGAAACTTCAAGAGAGTAAAACCAAGGTTGCTTAACAGAAAATAACCTTAAGAAAATTTGGGTAAGTTGTGGAACTGTAGGAACCAGAAAGCCATACTCAAAAATTTTAGAATTTGCAGTGTCTGGCTTTTTAGCAAATTCGGCAGCAAGGAGAAGAATTTTATTATTTACTGCTAATTGAAAATCTTTCTCATTTGCACCCAAAATTACAATATCGTTTATCTCTTTGAAAGGAGAGTTCTCCTTCAAGATATTTATCAGGTCTGTTTTCCCCTTGACAGAGCTATGTATCTGAATAGGATTGAACTCCTTAGGCACATAAGTGAGCTTTTCTTCATGTGATGAGAGCACAATAACGTCATTACCTGGTTCTAAATCTTTATATGCTCTAAGAGCTTCATCAATGCCTTCATAGAGAACATTATCTGTATCAAGTAATGCATCGGGTGATGTGATAAGCAGTTTCATAGGTCCGAAAACGAGTAAAAGTTTTTTATAACGAAAGGAGGTGCTTGTACAACTCGAGCACAATATAGTATTTGTCCTCATTGATAAGAAATTACAAAGAAGCTAAGCAAAAGCAGTATATAGAACAAAGTGTGCCACAGAAAAGAGAAAGGCTTATAGGTTCAATAATTTATAAGCCTTTCTCTTTAGTAAGTTTAGCCGCAAAGGGAGTCGAAATCCTAAATTCTGTTTCTTTTGACGTGTTCGACAACTGCCAGCAGCTGAAGGCGGTTGTTGCGCTTTTCGTACATATAATTCCTTGGCTTGAGCAAAGTCCGGACAGATACTGCTGGGTCTCCATGTCGAGGCCGCTCTGTTCCTGCTTCTGGATCGGATCCCGAAAGTACGCTAACATTGTTTTCCGGTCTTGTACAGAAATGGGTTGAGAGTTTTCGAGGGTAAGCCCTTCCTCAAAACTCTCAATCTATTTCAGGACGATACGCTTACAGTAAATTTTGACTTATTTATTGGCTTTACCAACTCACTTAAGATATTTGTACTCTCTGAATAATCTAAGTATATTTCTTTCCAAATATTTTGCATGCTTATATTAGGCAAATAGAGCGAATGACTAAAACTCCTGTTTGAGACCGTTAGGCAAAATGTTAAAAGTTTAATCAGACCATTTAATATAAGGTAAAGTGAAAAACAGAGGTTCAGAATGGAAGAAGTGGGATCTGCATATACATTCTCCACTAACACATGGTACAGCTAATAAATATGGAGATTGTACGGTTAAGCAATTTTGCGATAATATCATAGAAAATGATATCTCTGTTATTGGACTAACGAATTACTTTTACATAAAAGAAGATGAATATAATGAAGTGAGAAGTCATTTAGATGGCAAATGTTTAGTTATTCCCAATTTTGAATTCAGAGCGAGTGATAAAAATAAGAAAGGCGACTATATAAACTTTCACATTTTATTTAATCCTAAAATAGAAATTGATGAAATTTTAACTTCT
The DNA here is from genome assembly GCF_054482735.1 of Pontibacter sp. CAU 1760. NCBI lineage: Bacteria > Pseudomonadati > Bacteroidota > Cytophagia > Cytophagales > Hymenobacteraceae > Pontibacter > Pontibacter sp. CAU 1760. Next base: position 24,100 of record NZ_JBTLRL010000018.1, on the reverse strand, counting down.
ATAGGAAGAGTTAAGTTGCATAATCATTCTGATAAATTTTGCTGTGAAAAAGATATCAGGTCTTTAAGCATCGACTCTATATGTATTGATTTTGAACAACTTATAAATAACCTTAAAACTAAATTTAAAATTATTGACGACTTTATTGTTGTTTGTCCCTACACTGGTTATGGTGGATTTAAACATGATGCAAAACCTAGAAATATAAGTACAGCAAAGAAATATGATATAAATTCTCATTGCATATTTGGCAATATTACAAATGAAAAAATCTTCTTAAGCAAGAGAGATTATAGTATTGGTGATAATGTAGATTTTGTTGAACACAAGAAATCTCTAATTCAGTGTAGTGATGCTCATTGCGCGGAAGATATCAACAAACATTTCACTTGGATAAAAGCGGATGCTAGTTTCGACGGATTAAAGCAAATTATCTTCGAACCCGAACAGAGAGTAAAAATCCAAAAAGAAAAGCCGGATTTTAAAGAATCCAAGTTAGTTATCGAAGAATTAACTTTTACTACTGCTGACAATAAGTTCACACATGAACCTATATTTCTTAACGATAATCTAAATGTAATAATTGGTGGAAAGTCCTCTGGTAAATCAATTTTGCTTTATAACATAGCTAGGACTTTATTGACTGACAGAAGTGATTATAGCGTTTTAAAATATAAAAATCCAGATACGAGCCGCTATGAATACAAGTACAGTTTTGGAAATAATTTTGATTTTATAGTTAAACTAAAATCGGGCACAATGCAATCACTTAACAGAAATGATGATGATCCAAGCATATTGCCAGAAATCAAATATATTCCTCAAAATTACCTTTCAGAGTTAGCTGAAAGGAAGTTTAAAAAAAATAATGAGTTAAATAAGTTAGTTAGAGACTTGTTATTAGAAGATGAAACATATTGTAATGAGTACGATCTGTTTATTTCGAAAGTAAAAAGCAACGACACTTTAAGAGAGAACTTAATAAACAACTATTTCGAAATAAAAGACAAGGTTGTAACCTTACAAGGCTCTCTTAATCAATTAGGCAATAAAGATGCTTTAAACAATAGTATTAAAATAAATGAAGAAAGCATCATCAAACTAAAGAGTGAATTAGGTCTGTCAGATGAACAAATCAATGATTATAATGAGCTCAACAGTAAACTTCAAGAAGAGAATTTTGAAAAAACTAAGATCAGTAATGATTTTAGAAAAATAACAACATACAATCGTGAGTTGATAAACTCATTAAAAGAATTAAAATCAAAAAAGGATTTACTCATAAGTTCTTTAGAGAATGATAAACTTAAAGCACATTATAGCATCGAGTATGATCAGATTGATCAGTTACTAATTTCTGTTGAGCAAAATTCAGACCTATTGAAGCTAGATACTACCAAAGAATTTCTCTTTGATAATATTGTAAAGGACGGTTTATCAACTATTGATAGCAAAATCAAAACTATAGAAGAATCTCTAAAGCCATTGATAAAAAACATTAGTATCAAGGAGAAAATTCAGAAAATAGAGAGTAGCATTTTTGAAGATAAAGAAAAACTTAATTCAATTTCTCAGAGAATTGATGAAATAAATTTGAATCAAAGAGCTTTAAAAACTGTCTATAATAACATTTTTGAACTATACTCAGCCAATTTTACTGAATACTCGACTATTATTTCTTCTCTTAAAAATAGAATACAGCTTTTAGAAGATGATAATCTTCAAATATTGGGTTTAGCTAAGTATAATTTTAAAAAGTTTAGAGATAATATGCTACGAGTTAGTAATGCAACTAGTAGATCTTATAAGGACTTCGATATATTAGCAGATAATTTACATTCTAAGTCAGAATTTGATGTAGAACAGATTATAAAACAGAAGAAAGAAATATTCAATCTGATATTAGATAAGCGTTATATCTTATTGAAGAACGTTGAGGCTAAATCAGCATGTAAAGTTTTACTTGATGACTATTTTTATGACTACTGGGAGGTTTCTTCTAATGAAGATACCTTATATAATATGTCTACAGGTAAGGCAAGTTTTGTTATTCTTAAGTTAATAATAGGTTTAAGCAAATCTAAATCTCCTATTTTGATAGATCAACCAGAAGATAATTTAGATAATAGATCTATTACGAAGGATTTAGTGTCATACTTGAAAGATAAAAAATTAGAACGGCAAATTATTTTAGTTACGCATAATCCAAATGTTGTAGTTAATGCCGATTCTGAAAATGTAGTCGTGGCGAATCAAAAAGGTCAAAATAAGGATGAGTCTTCCAGCCAATTTCAATTTGATTACATTAATGGTTCTTTAGAAAACACCTTTAGTAAATATGATACAGAAAAAGATTTATTGAAATCCATGGGTATAAGAGAGCATATAGCTGATATTGTAGAGGGAGGCAAAGAGGCATTTAAAAGCAGGGAAATGAAGTACAGATTTTCATAAAGAATACTTTACCTAACACTACCTTCATAGTAACTGTGCCTCCTTAAAACCAAAACTGTTAGCACATCCTTTTATAGGTCATTCGAGAGACGTTATTGCCAATGAGCCTTTATATAAATATCAATGTTTGCGATATTTGTATAAAGGCTTGATTCATGGGAGAATACACAACTGCAGCAGACGATAATTTGCTGGGCATAGGCGATAAGAATCTGCTTAATGAATTGGAGGCGAAAGGAGTGCTGCGGGCGGAAGAGTACATGCTGGACCTAGACTTTCCAATCGAAATCACCACCAGCCTAGTTTTAGACATCCACAGAACTGCCTTCGGTGAGATTTACGAGTGGGCGGGAAAGTGGAGAAACAAGGATTTACAGGTAGGATCCTATACGCCACCGAGGTTCTTTGATGTCCCCCGCCTAATGTCGGAGTTTATCTATGACCTTAACTACAGGTTACAGAACCTAGAGACCAATGTCACAGATGCATTGGTGAGGGAGCTAGCTTGGGCACATCACAGGATGGTGCACATACACCCTTTTGTGAACGGGAACGGACGCTCGGCGCGACTTATCACGAACCTGCTTGCCTACATGCACGGCTACCAAAGTGTGGAGCTGTATCAACGGGAAGGAGACAGTAGAAAAAAATATCTGCAAGCCGTGAAGCTTGCAGATACACATGATTTCTCAGAATTGGAGCAAATGATAAGGGAGCAGCTTAAGCCTTTGTGAGCTGCTTCTCCTGCTTAACCTCTGCATACAGTTTCTCCAGGCGGTCCTTGCTTACCCCCTGGTTCTCCAGCATCATAGAGCCGTGCACCGACTTTACCACCATCGAGCGCACGAATGCCTCATCCTTCAGCTTTGGGTAACGGTCTCTTAGTTTCATGGCTTTCCTTTAATTGAGTACTTGTGGCAAGTGCTGCTACAATACAAATAGTTGTCATCAATGACATTAGCAAAGATAGTTGTTTGTACACTACAAGCAATACCAGTACCAACAATAACAACAACGATACTACATACGATAATTCCAACCCAAAAGATAAAGCCAGAGAAGGTCCTGGTGTAGGGACAGAGCATGAGGCAAAAAAGGTAGATAAGCAGAGTATTTTGTAGAGGCCGCACGGCATTCTTCTACAGGGGCAGCAGAAGCTCTCCTTAATGATACTTGTACAACCGTACCCTACGAACTTGCCGGAGCTCTATGAAGAGGATCTTGACCTGTGGAATTGAAAGTAAGCGTCAGATTATGCATAAAGCTAAGTTTACTTTAACTTACTCTCCATAAATCTATACCCAGTCAATGGCCCAACTGTACTCCCCGATATTCTCCCGAAAATACCTCAAAACCAAAGCCCAAAACTTCCATCTGTCCCAGTTTCCGGACCTGGCAAAGAAGCGGGCACTCATTGAAAAATGGCAGAGTGGCATCAAGAGCGGCAAAATCCTGAAGCAGAAAGAAGAGGAACTGCAGAGTGAGTTCCTGAATACTTTCTTCGGGGAGGTGCTTGAGTATGTCTACAGTCCGGAGGCTCCAAGGTGGAACCTAAGCAAGGAGCACAAGTCTGACTCAGACAGTACAAAGGCGGACGGGGCACTCGGTTATTTCTGGATGTTCGGCAATGAGCGCAAGGCGGATGTGAGGGCTGTGATCGAGCTGAAGGACGCGCGAACTGATCTTGACAAGCCGCAGAACCGTTTCCACGACAAGCGCAGCCCTGTGGAGCAAGCCTTCAGCTACGTTCCGAAGGCCGGCGGCAACTGCCGCTGGGTGCTGGTCAGCAATTTTCTGGAGATAAGGCTGTACCACCACTCCGACCAAAGCCGCTATGAGCAGTTCGATGTAATGCAGCTGCATGAGGAGGAAGAGCTGCTTCGCTTCCTGTTTCAGGTGCACAAGGACCGGCTAATCCTGGAGCACGGGGAGTCGGCAACAGAACAGCTTTACAGAGAGCGGCAGGCAGAGGAGCAAAAGATTACGAAGAACTTCTATGCGGACTATAAGAAAGCCCGCCTGGACCTGTTCCGGCATCTGCACAGCCAGAACCCGGAGGTACCGGAGCTGACCATATTCCAGAAAACGCAAAAGCTGCTTGACCGGGTGGTGTTCGTGTGCTTCTGCGAAGACTTGACAATCATACCGCCGTACACTTTTAGAGGCTTACTGAGGGCGGTAAAGGAAGACAAATTTAACAGGCTGGACACCAAGATTTATGAGCGGGTAAAAGGCTTGTTCTCTGCCATCGATAAAGGCTATCCGGAGGAAGGAATCAACAAGTTTAACGGGGGCCTGTTCGCTCCCGACGTGCTGCTTGACAACCTGCAGATTAAGGACAGCACGCTGGAGCACATCATCTCCCTTGAGAAGTACGATTTCGCCTCGGATCTGAATGTGAATATCCTGGGGCACATATTCGAGCAGAGCATCTCGGATATAGAGGAGACAAAGGCAGAAATAGCGGGCCAAGACTTTGAAGCCAAAGCCGGGAAAAGAAAAAAGGACGGCATATTCTACACTCCAGAGTATATCACCCGCTATATCGTGAAGGAAGCCGTCGGGGGGTGGCTGCAGGATCGGCAACGGGAGCTGGGCTTCCAGAAGCTGCCCGAGCTTGCGGAGAGTGACTACGCCAGCATCAGGTTCGATGCAAAGAAAAAGCTGGTGACGAACAAGGCGGTGGAGAAGCATCTGAAGGCATGGGACGCATACCGGGAGGCCTTGCGTAACATCAAGGTGCTGGACCCGGCTTGCGGATCCGGCGCGTTCCTGAACCAGGTATTCGACTTCCTTTTCCAGGAGGGGCAGCGCGTGAACAAGGAACTTGCCCGCTTGCGTGGCGGGCAGTTTGAGGCCTTTGACCTGGACAGGCACATCCTGAACAACAATATCTTCGGTGTGGACCTAAACGAGGAGAGCGTTGAGATCACAAAGCTAAGCCTATGGCTTAAAACCGCTAACAAAAGTAAGGAACTTACAACGCTTGACGCTAATATCAAGTGCGGCAATTCCCTGGTCTCAGATCCGGCAATTGCTGGAGAGAAGGCCTTCGACTGGCAGCAGGAGTTTTACGATGTTTTTGCGACAGGTGGCTTTGATGTTGTGGTGGGAAATCCCCCTTACGGAGCTACAGTCTCTGATGTGGAGAAAAAATATTTTGACGCTTTCTACTCAACTACACAGTATAATTATGACACTTATAAATTCTTCTTTGAGAAGGCAAGTAACGTCCTGAATGGTGGTGGGTATCTCGGGTACATAACACCCAACACTTTTCTAGTTTTAGAGAATGGGGTGCAATTGAGGAAATTTTTGTTTGAAGACCATGTATTGATCAGCCTGCTTGAAACATTTAATGTTTTTGCGGATGCAATAGTAGAACCCTTAGTATCAATATTCAAAAAAGCTAGGGTAGCAGATGATTATAAATTCCATGTATTCCTCAACAGCCGCATTAATAAGCAAGAGTTCAATAATAGTCTACTTGAAACCATTGATTTCACAAGAAGTGATCTGTTCGAAAGCGATAAGCTCATTTTTAATTACAGGGCTACAGAAATAGCAAGAAGGCTCAGAAAGAAAATTAAGGATGTAAGCACTCCCCTTGTCAAAAGCTATATTGTAACAACTGGAGTAAAGCCTTACCAGACAGGGAAGGGAACTCCAAAGCAGACTAAAAAGGACGTAAAAAACAAACCGTTTACTGCATTTGAGTTAGTTGATTCAAGCTGGTCTCCGCTGATCAGAGGTACTCAGGTAAACAGATACAGCTTAAAGTGGGACGGAGAATATATAAAGTATGGAGAGTGGTTAGCTGAACCAAGAGGAAAAGAGGCCTTTCTTCAACCTAAACTGTTTATCAGGAGAACAGATGACAAGCTTTTGACTGTGTATGATGAAAACAGCTACATAGGTATCAACTCGGTTCATACTATAGTACCTAGATCCAGTACCCTAAGCATTAAGTTTCTGGAGGCGCTGTTAAATTCAGGATTGATGAAGTGGGTGTTTCAGTTTGATAACTTCCACATGGTAGGCAAACCGCTTGCAGAGGTTAAGGTTGTTTTTGTTGAACGGCTACCGATAATTATTGCTGAATTTCAACAGGACTTCATTGAGAAAGCAGACTTAATGAGAGCGAAGAACAGGGAGTTACAAGAACTCGCTAATAAGTTCATAACATTACTTAAGGCAGAATTCAACACTGTTACTCCAAGTCAAAAGATGATGCAGTGGTATAACCTATCTTGGTCAGATTTTGTCAAGGAAATAGCGAAATCAAAAGTGAAATTAACCTTAGCTCAGAAGGCTGAGTGGATATCTTATTTCGAGGCGCAGCAGAAGCTTGCGACTCAAATCCAGCAACAACTCCAGCATACAGACAATGAAATTGACCAGATGGTTTACCAACTATATGACCTCACAACAGATGAGATTGAGCTGATAAACCATTAACGGTAAGAACTAGTTAGTTAACATAAGGCTACTTATTGTAAGCTTTTTAAGCGGACATTGATGAGCTGCCAGGAAGAGGGGGACAGGCGTCCCAGATAAATACACCCTTTTGAAGGTGCTGCTGTATATCACCTGCAATGCGATAACCCAGCAGAGAGGCACGCAGCCGCAGGCTTTGCACTTTTGGAAGGAAAACAAACTACAGCCATCTGTCCATCACTTTAAAAAATCACAAACCCGGCCTTCTCCCTCCAAGGTGCCATGCGGCTGCGTTTGCCTCTGGTCCTGTCAGGTATTGCACCTTCTTTCCCCTTTTGTGCTGCCTTGTACAAGGTATACCGAACCTAGCAGCTCCAGCCCATGCGCTACCGGTGGCCATTGCCGGTGGGACGTGCTGGGGCAGCCCTAGTACGTCGGCCTCCGGGTGCTGCTGGACAGGCTTCATTGACAGACTCAGCTGTGAGGTAGCTTTGTGGAAGTTGTTTTTGCATAGCATTCCCCTTTCTTTCCCCTTTTGTAGTAGTTCCTTTCTGTACTCTGGTTACTGATATTACTCTGTTTACTTTGTTTCACCTGGTGAGCAGGATTATCCAGTAACACGCGGGTAGCGCTTGCTTTGCGCGGGGTGGAGAAGCTACTGTTCCGCCAGCGGAAGAACGGAGAGCAGCGCAGGGAGGAGGCTGGCGGAACGGTAGCAGCGCACGGGAAGCTTTCCGCCTAATGAGCATAATTTGGCGGAGTGCTGGACGGTGGGGCAAGGCTTGCTGGGGAAGGGCTGGTGCAGAAATGCTTTTCATCTCATTCCCGGTAATTACTCATAAAGAAGTACCCTTTATGGAATCCAGCTTCTTGTTCTGATAAGTTTCTTTTTTTTACAAAAGGGCAGGAGAAGGTAGGACTAACTAAAACTGTATACCCTATAATATAACGTGCCCGTCACTGTGTTGTTAGACGGTAACGTTTTCAAAAGGAGCGTTTGTAAAAGGTTATAGATACATAAAAGTGTGAAACTGCACCTGGCTTGTCTGATAAGTGCACTAACTACGGTATCATCTTGTGCTAGGCTATGAGGAAAGGGATAAATACTAGCTGGATTAATGTAGCTTTTTCAGAGCATGTGTTTTGCTTTTAGATCATCCATTACTTGGGAAAATGAGCTGCAACTCCTCCTATGTTCAAGCTGCCAAGGAATCAGGCGGATTGCACCTTCAACTAATCATGTTTCATAGAGAAGGAAGTGAGACTGATTAATGAAGTGAGGTATCACCGCAGTAGCTGTCACTCCATGAAAAGCAATTGCCAAACAAAATAGTCGCTCGCTTTGGCAATTGCCGCATATTGTATAAGTGACGACGCTGATTGTTTAACTAAGAAAGCCCATCTCCAGCCTAAAAAGGCACATTCAAAACCCGTCCTACCTTTTCACTTAGATGCTGACTAATTTTGCATAGCTTGGCAGAACCATAGAAGAAGGTACACTACACAAAAATTTTAACCCGAAGTAGTGCCTTCTTCTATGACCACTGCTGGGGTAAAAACACACTACTTACAACTCACTTGGCACGGGTAATAATAGACCCTCCATTATGGCTTGCGCAGAGATTTTTGTGTCTTTTTTCCTGACTGTGAGGTTAAGCATCTTTGCTGTAATGCTTTTATGGGAATAGGAGAGGGGCACTGCTTAATGATTAAGCGGTATATTATGTACTATTTAAACCGTTTCCCAAGCAGCGGTACGACCTTAACAGCTATGGTTGTAGAAGGTATTTTTTTCCGATGAAGACTCACCCAAAGCTATAGGCCAAAATCAGTCGCCTGCTCCCCGAACGAGCCGTGGATATCATGGCGGGCTTCACTTTACTTTTATAGTGCTGCAGTTCCGTACAAGGGGATTCAGACAAACCCTCCACTGCATACTTCACTCCGCAATACGCTTACTGCATGGGAATTCTTTTGTAAGCCAGCGCAGCGCCTCCCAACACAATATTTCCCTGGTCCCCAACTCATAAAAAGCACCTGTCCCCAATCCTTGTGCAAAAAAATATATAAAAATTGGACACAATTATGTGAAACCCACGTGTACAAAGCTTTGTAAAACAGGAGCAAATCACCTGACGCACAGCCTATGCGCCAATAAGTAACTAAAGCTGCTCCTGTATTAGGCTGCTGCCACAGCAGTACTAGTTTTTTATTCGGTAGCACAGCGGTAACAGCTTAGCTAAGGGCTTATACCCATAACCCTTACTTCAACCTTGCTTATACTAAGGCAATACATGATGATGTATATGAAGATGGGCCCCGACACGCCACCAGGTGCAGTATACAAGGCCTCTATCTGGGGTATCTGTTTCCCGTAGACGCTTTCTGTGGCAGCGCTGCTGGGGGCTACCAGGATGGCCGCGCGGGGCGTTGGTAGTGGTAGTATCGCTTAAGTATGGGGAGCCACTACGCATCTGTCGTTGCCTGAACGTGCTGCTGGGCCTGTTGGTAGCCACAGTACCTTGGTTTATGCAGAACAGCACCACAGGCTTAAGTGTATCAGGGGCGATACTTGGTTTGGCAGTGGCTGCTTTGGCTTTACCATTAAGGGCTAAAACAGAAATTTATGCCGGACGGGATGATCACATCAAGTAAGGTAATATGGTATGTTTTGGCAGGCTAGAGATACTGCCAGATAAGGACATAAGCGCACAGGTGCGGAGTGGGCTTTTATTTAGATTAACCTGATTTAAATTGATTGTTTAACTACTAAAATGAAAACAAATGTTTTATCACGTAAAAGAGTTACAGTTTAACGCGCGCGTCACTAAGCCAGACCCGGCTTTTGCCAGCATGCTCCTGGAGCAGTTTGGGGGCCCTAATGGCGAGTTGGCGGCAGCCATGCAGTATTTCACACAGGCCTTCGCCATGCGCCAGCCCCATCCAGACAAGTATGACATGCTGATGGACATCGCCACTGAGGAGTTCAGCCACCTGGAGATTGTGGGGGCCACTATTCAGATGCTGCTGGGACCCATAAACGGGGAGCTAAAAGATGCTGCTGCAAAGGCGGAGATCATGCAGCTGCTGGACGGCAAAGACAAGAAGGAGAACTTCATCCACAACGCCATGATGAACCCGCAGTTCCTGGTGTTGAGCGGCGGCGGACCCACCGTAACCAACAGTCAGGGTGTGCCGTGGTCGGGTACCTACGTGAACGCAAACGGCGACCCAACCGTGGACCTGCGCTCCAACATCGCGGCTGAGTCCAGGGCTAAGATCGTATATGAGTACCTGATGCAGTTCACCGATGATCCCTATGTAAAGGAAACGCTAAATTTCCTGATGACCCGCGAGGTTGCCCACCACCAGATGTTTGAGGCAGCCTTAAGCACCATACAGCCTAACTTCCCGCCGGGGGTGCTGCAGGGAGACCCGCGCTACAGCAACAGCTACTTTAACCTCTCGAACGGTGCCGATGCCAAGGGCCCCTGGAACGAAGGCAAGAGCCCGGGCTTAGGTGAGACCTGGCAGTACGTACAGGAGCCGTTTAAACATATTGTGGATAGTAACGGTATGATCGACCACGGGCCGCGCGGCACAGACCGCACCATGGAGAGCGTAGAGAAGAAAGACAAAGAGATGAGCAAAGAGCGTAGCCAACAGGTTAAAAAAGCCGTACCAAGCGGTGAGAACCATTGGTGTGAATACCCGCAGAACTGCCTGTAGGCAGGGGTTACATTTGATAGAATGACAGAAATCAAGAACAATCCAAGAAATAAAAAAGAAGCGGGGTCGGTGGAGATAGAGTTCTACACCGACCCTCTTTGTTGCTGGAGCTGGGCCATGGAGCCGCAGTGGCGACGGCTGCGCTTTGCGTATCAAGGCAAAGTAAAGTGGCGCTACCGAATGGGGGGGCTTATACCTAATTGGGATAGCTTCAGCGACCCCATGAACGCCGTAAGCCGCCCACTGCAAATGGGGCCTTTGTGGCTGGAGGCGAAGTATAAATCCGGGATGCCGATAAGAGAGCGCGTGTGGTACGAGAATCCGCCAAAGTCCTCTTACCCTGCCTGTATCGCTGTGAAAGCGGCGGAGATGCAGTCGCCGGTGGCGGCGGAAGCGTACCTGCGCAAGTTGCGGGAGGCGATCATGCTGCACGGGAAAGACATAGCTGACTGGGAAGTGCTGCAACAGGTGGGGGAAGAGCTTCACAAAGAAAACCAGGCATTGGTCGATGTTGACAGGCTTCAGCGGGATATGGGCAGCAAAGCTGCCAGAGAAGCTTTTGAGGAGGATCTGCAAAAGGTGCGGCTGCATGGCATCAGCCGGTTTCCGGCGCTTACCATGAAACGGGAGGGAGAAGGGCAGGGCGTAATTATAATAGGTTACCGGCCATACGAGGCACTGGAGGAGGCTTTGCATCAGGTGGCGCCAGAACTGCAGCCTATACCACATACCACTGATGAGACAGAATACAGAAGGTACTGGGGCAGCATGACGGAGCGTGAGTTAGAGGAAGTCCTAAGAGCGCAAGGCCCTGCTTCTCCAAAGCCTTCAAAAGAGACAACCTGAATTCACCGCTGTGACTACTGATCTGGTCAAAAACGTGATAAGCTGGTTAAAATATGATGCATGATAGTACATGACAGAATTAGCACCTCTTAAACTTTTACTTAACCTCTATACCTATCGACTATGAAAAAGCTATACTTATTCATTTTTACACTTCCGCTGTTTCTGAACTACGCGTGTACTTCATCGCCCTCTTCTGACATCGCAGACGCAGCGGCTTCACAGGACGAACAACCTGTGGATTCGCTAAGCCTGCAAATGATAGCCTCTGATCTGGTTTCCCCTGTTTTTCTGACACAGCCACCCAACGATGAAAGGCTTTTTGTGGTGGACCAGGTCGGCGTGATCAGGGTTATTAAGGACGGTCAGCTACAGCCGGAGCCTTTTCTGGACCTAAAGCGTAAAATTGTGAAGCTCAAAGACGAACATGAGGAGCGGGGGCTGCTGGGGCTTGCCTTCCATCCGGACTTTCAGCGTAACGGCAGGTTCTTCGTGTACTATAGTGCTCCCTTGCGCCAATCAGCGCCCAACGGCTTTGACCACACCAGCGTCGTGGCAGAATACTTGGCAACAGGAGACAATCGAGAAAATGCTGCCCCTGCCTCTGAAAAAGTGCTGATGCAGGTTGATCAGCCCCAGGACAACCACAACGCGGGCACACTGATGTTCGGACCGGACGGTTATCTGTACGTCAGCATAGGTGACGGCGGTAACAAGAATGACATTGGCACGGGCCACGTGCGGGATTGGTACAAAGACAATGAGGGAGGAAACGGGCAGGACATCAAGCAAAATCTTTTGGGCAGTATTCTGCGCATCGATGTCAACAGCGGTTCGCCTTATGGTATTCCTGCGGATAATCCTTTTGCCAGTAACCAGGATGGCATGAAAGAGATTTTCGCCTACGGTTTACGTAACCCCTATCGCTTTTCTATCGACAGCGAGACCGGAATGATCATAGCGGCTGATGCGGGGCAGGTACTGCACGAGGAGATTGATGTTATCAGGAAAGGGGGCAACTACGGTTGGAACGTGAAAGAGGGCACACTCTGCTTTAATGCTGCCGACAATAAAAACCCGCTGCCCGACTGCCCCGATCAGGATAGCCTGGGAAACAAGTTTGTGGACCCCGTGATAGCGTTTAAAAACAGCATGACTTATCCGGAGGAAGGATTGGGGATTGTGAGTGTCGGTGGCTATGTGTACAGGGGAGACAAACGCCAGGCCCTGAATGGGGACTACCTTTTTGGTGTCTGGACGCAGCACCACGGTAAACCAGACGGAGCTGTTTATGCAGCTAAGGTGGATGGCGAGCAGGGCCCCTGGAATTACAGAAAACTTTACTTTAAGGATAAGCCGGGCAACGCCTTTGGGCATTATATAGTAGGCTTTGGGCAGGACAACAGCGGCGAGGTATACATCCTGGGAACCGACGAGGAAGGCCCGACTGGTAAAACCGGTAAAGTATATATGATCCAGTAAGCTGGCATATGACTTCTGTTATCCCATAGAGACCTGATAATTAATTCATATACACCTCCGGTTGTGACATAAACAGAAACACAACCCTGATGGTATATTCTCGTTTTTAGATGCTTTGCCAATACTCTAAAACAATAAAATGGAAAACGAGCATCAAAACAACAACATGAAAGGAAGCTATACAAAGTTTGTCGCTATGCTGGCCTTTTCTTTTCTGGCAATGTACATGACCATGTACATGAACACGTATCAGTTTAACCATGTGTATTTTAGCATGACACGCTTTTATATGTCTTGTCTGGGTATTTCGGCAATGGCCGTGATTATGTTCCTGTTTATGAAAAAGATGTATAAAAACAGGAAAAAGAACATCGCCATAGTTGCTGGAAGTATTACCTTGTTTGTAAGTGCCCTGTTACTTGTTCGTGCGCAAGAGCCAATAGGCGATGTGCTCTGGATGAAAGCAATGATCCCGCATCACTCTATTGCCATACTAGCCAGCGAACGCGCTGACATCAAGGACCCGGAAGTAAAAAAGCTGGCGGATGAAATCATTGAGGCCCAGAAAAAAGAAATCAGCGAGATGAAAGCAATGTTAGAGCGCCTGGACAAAGAATAGTGCTTCGACGGATTGCCCGTTGCAGCGGGGCTTTTCCCGTGCCCTGGCACTAGGGCATTACTAACTCACGTTTTGGTAGACAGCTATTGTGCTTTGCCAACATATAAAGGGCTGCAGGTGGCTGCGTTTAATAGACCTCTGCCCAGCCCCAGCCATCCTTTTGCAGCAAGAGCGTCAAAAGTTCGCGGCGTTTATCCTCGTTGCTGGCTATAGCTTGCCTGTCGTCATTTTCGTTTTGAAGGGGTATCCCCACTTGCTTCAATAAGCTAAGATCCGGAACAGGGGCCTGCTTAGCTGTGGATGCATCCTTTATAAAGCTGCCTTTTACCATGTCAAGGTAGTCGTCCAGAGCCGCTTGGAGCATCGTCATCCTAAGGTCGTCTGTAACAGCTCTTTTGTCCACTGCATGCCGCAATAACCGGTGCGTTTCATCTAAGAGCGCGATGGCGGGAGCTATAGAATGCCTGGGGTTGCTGTTGTGGAAATAGTGTATTACAGGGTAGGAGTGATGGTTTATGGTGTGCTGCATGAGCATCTGGCAGATATCCGAAACATTATCGAAAAAGGCGGAGAAGCCTTCGCCGTCCCAACTGTTTGCCAGAATTCGCTGCGGAGTTTTGCCCATGCTGTTCAGATACAGGCTAAGCTTGCTTTGCAAACCCACTGCCGACAAAACCGGCACAAAGTAGGTGATAGAAGCCGTAATGAAGGCAAGTCCTGTAAAGCCCGCCACATCTGTGAGTATGCGCCAGAAATCGGTAGTAGCTACATAATCGCCGACGCCCAGGGTAAATAGGGTGAAGCCGGCGTAGTAAAGTTTTTCCAAGGGAGTGGCCAGCGCCAAGGTGGTGCTTTTCTGCACGGCATCAGGGTCAGCCATGAGCAACAGGAAAAAGCCAGCCCAGATGCCGATTACCCAGACCAGTAAGACAGAGAGCAGTACAGCGGGACCGGCGTAAGTAAGTATTCTCGCTTTTCCATCCTTCCCGGAAACCAGAAAGAACGCTTTCCATACAGCCTTCGCAACAAGGCTGGTGATCATACCCCCACCGTTTGATGAGAAGGTCGTCTTAATCAGATCCAGAAGTGTTACAAGGTATACCAGAAGGCCGGGAATAAAGTATAGCAGGTTCATATATCGTGCGGTGTTTCTTAAAGGAATCCTAAACGGAAAGTGCCTGCCAGAGTTGAAAAACTGTACTGCTTGATACGTGGGAGGTTCGTAAGGGCAAACATAGAACCAGCAAAAGGCGTGACAGGCACAACACAAACTTGTATAGGCGCGCGCATACAACTTGACTATACCAAATGCTGTATAAATGGGTGTAAGCGTTCTTTACTAACTGCAATACCTTGAATACAACTCTATCCCATTCCCTGCGTTTCGCGCTCTTTATACTGTTTAGTCTCTTTATCGGAGAAGCCCACGCACAGACTGACACCACCGTTTACACCATCACCATCAATCAGAAAGAAGTAGAAATAGCCGGCAAAAAAACAAGGGGCATGACCATTAACGGCACAATTCCGGGCCCAACGCTGCGCTTTACCGAAGGCGATTATGCTGTGATTTACGTCAGAAATGAGATGGACGAAGAGACCTCGGTGCACTGGCATGGGTTACTGCTACCCAATTTCTTTGATGGGGTGCCTTATCTCACCACGCCTCCCATTAAGGCAGGCACTACGTTCAGGTATGAGTTCCCGATTAAACATGCGGGTACGTACTGGTATCACTCGCATACCGGCTTGCAGGAGCAGTCAGGGATTTACGGCTCTATCGTGATCGATCCTAAAGCGCAAACGCTGGCCTATGACACCGATTTGGTGCTGGTGCTATCGGACTGGACCTATGAAAAGCCAAAGAACGTGTTGAAGACCTTAAAGCGGGGACTGGAGTGGTATGACATTAAAAAAGGAACCGCCACACCGCTTAACCAGGTAATTGCCAGAGGTGCGTTGGGTGCACAGCTCAATTTCTGGCGGCAGCGCATGGACGGAGCCGATATTGCCGATGTGTATTACCCGGCCTTCCTCACTAACGGGGAGCCTGCAAAACAATACCCGGAATTTGAGCCGGGCCAGAAGGTAAGGTTGCGCTTTATCAACGCTGCCGCCTCCAGCCAGTTCTGGCTGACCTTTGGCGGAGAAGACCCGCTGCTGGTTGCGGCCGATGGGGTAGATGTCGTGCCTGTTGCTCGTGACAAAACCTTCATTGCCGTAGCCGAAACCTACGATTTTATAGTTACTGTTCCGCAAAGCGGCAAAATGGAAGTACGGGCTTCGGTGCAGGATGGCTCAGGCCAGACCTCGGCTTATCTGGGCACCGGGCAAGTTCTGGCAGCGCCTGACGTGCCCCGGCCTGATCAGATAGCCATGATGCAGCAAATGGCCGCCATGGACATGAAAATGGGTGCCCCAGCAATCAAATTCAGCCCATCAAAAGATGAAGCCCACGAAATGATGCAGGAGTATGGCATGCAGATGGACGGTATGCAGGGTATGGACCACGGTGGGACAAAGAAAATAGCTCCGGACCATAAAAAGGAAGGGGAGAAGAAAGACACGGCTTCGCTGGAACATAAAACCCATCAGCAGATGGACCATAAAATGCTCGAGGCAAAACCTGAACCTGAAAAAGCGCCAACGCGTCCCAACCACCAGATGGGCGAGTCGAAAAAGCCTGCCCCAACCGTCAGGATTATGAACCACTCCAGGATGAACCATCACACGGGAGAGATGAAGGACGTTGGTCCGGCTGCAATGCAGGATTCCGCAGCAAAGAAAAAGGAGCAAACGCCGCACATGCACCACGCGGGCAAGCAGGAGATGAAACAGGACACAACTGCTGCCGAAAAGATGATGCAGGGGCATGAAGGCCATGATATGGGCAAAGCAGCAGTTGCAGCAGAAATGCCCGCACTGGAAATGATACAGGAAAAAGACAAGCCTACGACCAGTATGCAGGACCACGCGGGCATGGGTGGTATGGATATGTTTGCCGAGTATAACTACGGTTACCTGAAGTCGCCGGTGCCAACAGATTTTGCGGAAGGGCAACCCAAAAGGGAAATCCTCCTGAATTTAACAGGCAACATGGTGCGCTACATCTGGAGCATGAACGGTGTGCCGCTGAAGGAGGACGACAAGATCAGGATCAGCAAAGGCGAGGTTACCCGCATCACGCTGAACAACCTGACCATGATGCACCACCCCATGCACCTGCACGGGCACTTTTTCAGGGTGATCAACGAGCATGGGGAATACTCCCCGCTAAAGCATACCGTCAATGTGGCCCCCATGCAGAAAGTGGTGATCGAGTTTGACGCCAACGAGTACGGGGACTGGTTCTTCCATTGCCATATCCTCTATCACATGGATGCCGGTATGGCCCGCATTTTCAGCTACGACACCCCGAGGGATGAGCGGCTGAAAGGCTATCCGCTAAATATCCTGACGAACAAAAGCAACCACTATTTTGCCTGGGGAATTGTAGACCTTGCCTCGCACATGACCGAACTGAACCTGGTAGCCTCTAACCTCCGAAACCAGTTTAACCTGAGCGCGGAGTACGGTTGGAACAGGAATCTGGAGGCTGAGTTCTCATACGAGCGGTATCTCTACGACTGGGTGAGGGTATTCGCGGGCGTGAACGTAGAGAACGAAACAGACGATAGCCTGGATGGGATTGAGGCCACAGCCATTGCCGGTATCCGGTACCTGACGCCCTATTTGTTTAACCTGGATGTTCGGATAGACAATAAACTCCGCCCTCAGATCAGCTTCAGCCGCGAGGTGATGATTTTCCCGAGAACAGCGCTTTTCGGCTCGTATGAGTACCAGGCGGATTTTGGGTGGGTAGACAGCCTGCCTAACAAAGAGTCGGGCAGAAAAGACAACTTCAGGAAAGAAGTCACCTGGAACCTGGGGCTGGAATATTTCCTGTCTAAGAACTTCTCGCTCACCGGCAGCTACGACAACCGCTTCGGTGCCGGAGGCGGGCTGTCAGCGCGGTTTTAAGGTATAAACCACTTTCGTTTCTCTCCACTTCAGGGGCGCTTGTCTGCCAAGCCTAAAGGGTGGTAAAAAAACGCGCTAAAACCATAGTTGCCTTATGTTTAACATTAAGTTGAAATTGTATTATATTTCTGATGCAGGCCTTATGCCTTCTGCTATCTTCATAGCACTGTACAACATTGCAGAATAACCTCTATATTCGATTCTATGGCGAAAGGTAAAAACTACTATATCCGTAAATTCCATCGCTATCTGGGTATACAATTGGGTGTGTAGTTCCTCTTCTGGACGCTGGGAGGGCTTTATTTCAGCTGGAACAGCATTGATGCAGTACACGGCGACCATCTCCGGGCAGAAAAGAAGTTAGCATCAAGTTGATTTAAAATCAAAAAGCAATCAATATGAAAGCAATACCTAATTTGATACTATTACTGTCGCTATGTATTGTTTTCAGTTCTTGCGAAAAGGAGGATGCAGAAATCTACGTCATTGAAGGACGAATAACTGACGATATCTCAAATCAACCAATCGAAGGAGTTCAGATACAAGTCGATGCTGTAAAATCATCATCAGGAATGGGTTTAATAACTGACGGTAGACGTGAGACCGTAGGAGAGGCGACTACAGATAGAAATGGGTATTATAAAGCCAACCTTATAGTGTTCAATGATGCTCAAAGACTTGAAATGTCTATAAATGAGAATAATTTAAAGGAAGGGTACACCGATGGTTATATAGACGCCTCCCTTTCAAGCTTAAGCAAAGGAGGAAATACCACTTTCAATCATACGCTTAGCCCAACAGCTATCCTAAAAATTAAATTTGTAAATGCTAATCCACAAACTAATACAGATAAGTTTATTCTTAATTGGTGTAACTGTGGACAAGGATTGACAAAAGGAATTCTAAACAGGGAAAGTTGTGGCACAGTGAAAGAAAGTGAAGGCGAGCAGTGGATTGGACAGGATGTTTGCGGTATTTATACAATAGAAGCGGTTGCTGGAAGGAAATCAGAATTTTCTTGGTATGTGACCAAGAATAATGAGACGAAACTATACTTAGATTCTGTTTTTGTAGAGCGTGGCGTACTAAATGAGTTCCTGATAAATTATTGAAGTAACGGAATAGAAATCCAGCTGCCAATACTGTACAGGCTCCAACCTCAGCTTTGCCTCGCTCGATGCCTGTACTAACCGTCTCTGCCCGGAGATGGTAAAGCTGGCTTCCCTGCAGTTGGCCCTGGATTCCCTGCCAAAGTCGATTCAATTAATTCAATCCAAGTGATCGACACACTGGGTGTTCCTGCCTATCAGATCCGGTATTTTTCGGGAGGTGCCGCGGCCCCGCACGATTATAAAGCAGGTGGGCACAGCATGGGGCAGCCCAGTGTGAAAGTACAGTTGGCAATACCTGACGGAGGTCGGTGCACATCAGGAATATCGCGAACGGCCGTTGCCAGCCTGGGCCATTACCTTTAACGAGCCAGACTGTACCGTCTACATCTCCTCTGAATACGGGAATTACCAGGCGATCCGGCATAACAGATGGCGCGTGTTTGATTTCCTGTGGATGCTGCATACCATGGATTTTGAGGGCAGGGACAACTTCGGGAATATTCTGTTGCGGGTTTTCTCGCTGTTCGGTGTCTTTACCGTGCTTTCGGGGTTTTTCCTGTATTATGTTTCCTCCCCATCTGTCAGGAAAGTCAAAAAAAAGCTACATATCTAATACTGGCAGAAGTACTATCTTTGCATTTTCACATTTACACCTACGCACTTAAAACCAATAACATGAAGAGATCATTACGGCTTGTTGCCCTGGTGGCAACCGCCTCGGCTGTTTTTGCGGCCTGTACCAATAACAGCGAGGAAACCGTGCAGCAGGAGCAAGCGGCCACAAACGTAGCGGTAGAAGCGCCTGAAAATACAGCGGCCCTTCAAGACACGATCAGGGGCAGTATTCCGTCGGAAGCGAGCGGCAAGATAGGGGAGGCAAACCTGAAACTCACGTACCATGCGCCCGGCGTAAAAGGACGCACCATTTGGGGCGGGTTAGTGGCTTATGACCAGGTATGGGTAACGGGTGCGCACATGGCCACTGCCCTTGAAACAGACAAGGCGCTCGTTATTGGCGGTAAGCAAATACCGGCAGGCAAATATGCTTTGTTCACGATTCCGGGCCGCGAGGAGTGGACCCTAATCATCAACAGGAACTTTGGGCAGCACCTGGCTGATGACTATGATCAGAAAGACGACATTGTGCGCGTTCAGGTGAAGCCAACTGCACTGGGGCAGCACCAGGAAAGGCTGAAGTATGCCATAAACGCTGCACCTGGGTCTGAGGGAACTATCCAGATATCCTGGGATAAGCTAGGGATTGAGGTACCGGTTAAAACTGCCTCTTAGACTCACTGCCGTATGCCACCCCGATCTCTTGCAAAACACAGCGGTATAAATCGGGGCATCTCATACCCCTTGGCAGCAACTTACGCTGGTGACCAGGGACGATAACTCCTACCGCCACACGTAAAAAAGAGAGGCCGGCAATTTTGATTTGCTGGCCTCTCTTTTTTATTCGGGAAGCGAAATAAACCTACATCGCTCATTTCGCCATCTTGCTCATCTTCTGCATCATTTGCTGCATACAGGCCTCGTCCATCATGCCCTTCTGGCGCATCTGCTGCATCATGTTCCGCATCATGCCGCTGTTGCCCATCATCATTCCGGACATCATATTGCAGTTAGCAGAGTCTTGGGCGCAGGCAGCCATCATCTGCTGCATCATGTTGCGCATTTGCCCTTGGTCCATGCCTCCCATCATACCGGCGCTGTCACCCATCATCATGTGGTCCTTGCCCATCATACCGGCATCTCCCATCATATCACCGCTGTTTTTTTCGCGCATTACCTGCATCATCTCTTTGTTCATCTCATCATCCTCCAGTATCATGTTATACACTTCCTTGCGTTGCGCTTCATTCTGCATAATTGTCTGCACGCTGGCTTCCTGCTGACAAGCGGTTACACTTAAGAGGAGAAGAATGATCGAATTGACTATTGTGGTTTTCATAGTTTTTAAAAGTTTACGTTGTTGATTCTATACCTGTCTTAGGGTAAGGGTTTACACTTATGCCTTATTTTATTTCTCTGCGTAGCAGCTGGGCGTTGATGGCAACAATTACTGTGCTAAGGCTCATGAGAGCGGCCCCTATGGCAGGGGAAACCATAATGCCTTGTTGGTACAGCACACCTGCTGCCAGCGGAAGTGCGATGACGTTGTAACCGGTTGCCCAGATCAGGTTTTGGATCATCTTTTTATACGTAGCCTTTCCGAAAAGTATAAGCGAGGCAATATCCTGTGGGTTGCTGTTTACCAGTATTATATCGGCTGTTTCGGCGGCAACGTCGGTACCGGACCCTACGGCGATACCGACATCGGCCTGCGCCAGAGCAGGGGCATCGTTCACGCCGTCTCCGGTCATGGCCACAAACTCGCCTTTGGCCTGCAGTTCCTTTACTTTTTCCTGCTTTTCGTGGGGCAGCACGTTGGCAATGTATCCGTCCATGCCCAGCTTGTCGCTCACGCTTTTGGCCACGCGCTCGTTGTCGCCGGTTAGCAGCAGGTTTTTGATGCCGTTCTCTTTCAGTATTCGAATAGCCTCCGCAGACTCTGGCCTGATCTGGTCGCGCATGGTGATATAGCCGACCACTTGCTGCGCAACCATAATATAAACCACCGTTTCGACGCCTTCCTCAGCCTGGCTATCGGGTACCTGCACGGCAAACTCCTTGATGTAATTCGGGCCTACTACTTTGATGTCTTTGCCCTCCACGTTTCCTTCCAGTCCTTTGCCCGGCAGGTAGGTAAAGCTGGAAGAGGAAGGTATAGAAATGCCCTCGGATTTTACTTTGCGAAGGATGCCCTGTGAGATATAGTGCTCAGAGTTTTGCTCGATGCCAGCAGCAAGGCGGAGCAGCTCCTTTTCTGTATAGTTCTTGTCAAACACAACGATCTGGGCCACCTCATGAGAGCCCTGGGTAAGCGTTCCGGTTTTATCGAAAATGATGGTGGTAATCTTTCTGGAGTTCTCAAAAGCCGTACGATTACGTATCAGAAGGCCATTGTTAGCTGAAACAGCCGTGGAGATGGCAACTACCAAAGGTATGGCCAGGCCAAGTGCGTGCGGGCAGGAAATCACCATGACGGTAACCATGCGCTCCAGGGCAAAGCCAAACTCAGTCCCAGCCAGTATCCACCAGGCAAACAGGGTGGCAAAACCTGCGGTAAGCGCTACATAGGTCAGCCATTTAGCCGCTTTGTCGGCTAGCCGCTGCGTTTCGGATTTTGTCTTCTGGGCATCCTGCACCAGCTTGATCACCTTGTTCAGGTAGCTGTCCTTTCCGGTCGTCTGCACGCGCACCTGCAGCGACCCGTTCCCGTTAATCGCCCCACCGATCACCTTATCGTCTGTTTTTTTCTGCACGGGCTTGCTTTCCCCGGTCAGCATGCTCTCGTTCAGGTAGCTTTCTCCCTGCACCACCACGCCATCGGCGGGTACTTTCTCCCCGGGTTTTATCAGGATGATGTCGCCCGGACGGAGCTCGTCCACACTCACCGTAACGGTTTCGCCGTTTTTGATTACCTGTGCCTCATCAGGCATCATGCTCACCAGCAGCTCCAGTGCTTTGGAGGCTCCCAGTACAGAGCGCATCTCGATCCAATGACCCAGCAGCATGATCACGATCAGGGTTGCCAGCTCCCAGAAAAAGTCCATCCCCTCCAGGCCAAAGGCAACGGCAGTACTGTAGAGGTAGGCTACCGAAACAGCCACCCCGATCAGGGTCATCATACCCGGTGCCCCTTTCTTCACTTCCTCAACCAGTCCCTTCAGAAACGGCCATCCGCCATAGAAATAGATGACACTGGAAAGGGCAAAGGCAATGAAGGTCCCATACGGCACATCCAGGGTATAGCCCAGGATGCCCTGGATCATCGGGCTCAGAATGATCACTGGGATGGAAAGGACAAGTGAGATCCAGAACCTTTTCTTGAAGTCCTCGATCATCATGCGGTGGTGGTCGTGGTGGCCTTCGTGCTTGTCGTGCCCGGCATGCTCGTCGTGTGGTGGGTGGCGGCGGGTGTCCGGCTGCATGGCCTCGGTGTGGCCGTGCAGGGTTTTCTCTTCTAAGCGCTCCTCCACTTTGCCAATATTTTCCTCTGCTTTTTGCTTTGCATCGGGGGCATGGTGCCAGTGTTTAGGATCGTTTTCTTTCATAGTTTGCAGGTTTTTAGTGGCAAGTTGTTGTTATGCAGCACAATACCATTGTAAACGATAAACGACGCAGCAAAGGTTATTGCGTCGTTTATCTGCAGGTGGGTTTGCCTGAACTAACTAAAGGTAGTTTCCTGAAACCAGTTAATGTTCGTGCGCAGCTTCCAGGTAGTTGCCTTGTGGCCCCACGCCTTCTAGGTGTACCAGCTGTGCCCCGTAGTGCCCGGCCATAGAAACAAAGTAAGCTGCTCCGGCTAGGAGCAGTGCCACAACCGCTACACTCCACTGTTTCCATTAAATAGAAACTGATTCAGGGCTTGGGCCACCAGCCCAGTACCAGCCAATTAAATGGTCCAGTCAGCGTAAAAATCGTGTTGAGCTATAGAGGAGGTCGAGCGCTTCGAGAACGGCAGCGTGCGGGAGCTGCTGGGCCGACTCACCCAACGGGGCCTGCTGCCGACGCTTGACGCGCTGCACTGCCAAAAAAAACAGTTGAGCTCATTGCCCGCAACCAGCAGCACTACTTGATCAAGGTCAAGGGCAATCAGCAGAAGCTGCTCTCAGACATGGAGCAGACGGCCGCCGGCGCCGCCGGCGCTGGCAGCAGAGCGAGCGCAGCCGGGGACGCCAGGTGCACCGCACGCTGGACCTGTATGGGGCCAGCGCGGAGGCAAAGGCCCAGTGGCCGGGGCTGGTGTGGTATATCCGCCTGCTGCGCCGGGGCAGGCGGCAGGGCCGGGACTATGAGCGGGTCAGCTACTACATCTGCAGCCTAAATGGGGCGGAGGCGGCAATGCTGGCAGAGGCTATTCGGGGGCACTGGGGAATCGAGAACCGGGTGCACTGGGAAAAGGACGTGACCCTGGGGGAGGATGGCAACGGCATCAGCAAGGCGCAGGCGGCCGAGAACCTGTCCCTGTTGAAGAGCGTGGCGCTGAACATCGCTCGCAAAAGCGGCTTCCGCTCCATGAAGGACGCGATCGTGGCTTTTGCCAACAAAATTGAAGTTATGACTAAATTAGTTAGAACTTAACGGCCCTGCCTGCTTATATGGGGAAGAGTTCGCCGACAAGATATTGCTGTCTGAGAATGCCCTTAGGGTTATTGTAACCCTAAGGGCATTCTGGCCTAATTCAGGGAGCTTCGGTATTCCTTTGGGATGAGGCCGACATGCTGTTTGAACAGACGGGTGAAGTGCTGTGGGTACTTGAAGCCGAGCCCATAGGCGATCTCGCCTATGGGCT
>NZ_JBTLRL010000017.1:0-89121 GCF_054482735.1 Pontibacter sp. CAU 1760 | reverse complement strand
GCACGCAAGACGCTTGAGCAAAGACTATGAGAAAAACAGAGTCAATGCCCAAAGCATGCTTTATTTGGCCATGATAGCTGTTATGTTAAAAAGATTTAAATAGGTTTTAAAACAGCTTCTAAGTAAAGTCACTTTTTTTATGTGCTTAATCCTGCAATTAAGTACACACCTGATTTTAATAAATTTGAGTGTGATAATGAAGCCGAAACTTAGTGCCTGAAGCTCATCCTGTCCGGTAATTTTTTTCTAAATCCATGCATCCGATCAGACCCTGGCTTTTTATTGGGAAGTACCGCGATATGTTGAACCCTTCCAACCTGGTAGTAAATCAGATTAAGGGCGTGCTGCAACTGGAAGACCCGCAGGAGCTTCCTGATGTGCATTCGTTGTATTTGCCCATCCAGGACGGTGCTCCTTTAGTTGAGGAGGATTTTTGGCGTGGGATACAGTTTATTTTGCTGGAGCACCAGCTAGGCCGAAACGTGGTTATTGCCTGTGCTGCCGGCATTAGCCGCTCGGTCACGTTTGCAGTGGCTGTGCTGAAAGAAACCGAAAACCTCACGCTGCTAGAGGCCTACAGGCAGATTGTGCAGGGAGATGCCGCCGCTTTGCCCCACCCGGTTCTCTGGGAGTCACTTTGCCGTATCTACAACGTTGACATCCCCTACGTAGAAGTCCTGAAGATCTACAACAAAGTCGCTTACTGACCAGGGATTCGCACGACTGCTCCTTTTGGCACTGTTCCGTTTCATGATAGATTTTGAATCAAAACCATTCCCCCTTTTCTGCTTCGCGAGGTATACGGGCAAACTATCCGCTTTGCATACCTGACTCTAACTGCTCAAGCTGCCGCCACAAGTCCATGGTTGTAGGCCCGGGTTTTCCGTTTCCGATCCGGTGGCCGTCAATCGCTACGAGAGGTAAAATCTGCTTGGTAGTGCTGGTCAGAAATGCCTCCTGCGCATCACGGAGGTCTTCTAGTGTAACCGGACCTTCCAACACTTTGTACCGTTGCCGGGCAAGCCGCAGCACGTTTTTCCGGGTAATGCCTTTCAACACGTGCTCGGCTGGGGTCACGAGGGTACCGTCCTGCCGCACAGCAAAAAAGTTGCAGCGCGGGAACTCACTGATAACACCGTTTTGATGGTAAAGCACATCATCGGCACCTGCGGCCCGTAACTGCTGCTGCAGCCGTATGCCCACGCTGTAGTTAATCGTCTTGACCCAGGGCAGTTCGCGGGTATGTTCAAAGGCAATGATCCTCAGGCCCTTCTCGCGCAGTGCCGGCCCCGGCAGCGAAAGCGGTTGCTGCAATAAGAGCAGGTTAGGATTTTGAATGGTAAAGCCTGTTTCGGAATAGCCGCCGGTTAGTATAATTTTGATGCCAGCCAACGGAATGTTGTTCCGCTCAATTAGCTGATGTATAAAATCCCTGATCTGGACGTCGGTATAGGGCAATGGCAGGTGCATGGCCTGGGCCGATGCGTAAAACCGGGCCAGGTAGTCATCCAGGAAAAGCGGGACGTTATCCTTTACCTTGAAGAAGTCGAACACGCCATACCCACGCTGAATAGCCAGATCGCTGACATGTAGAAAAGCCTGCTGCTGCAGCACGAACTCGCCCCTGATGAAAGCATATACCTTGTTTTCCAAAGTCACGGTGTTGGCTTAAGTGTACAGTTGTTGATGGCACAAAATGAAATAGTGCCTGCCTGAATAGTCGGTAAGGGTTTACTGCTTGTTGATCAGGTCTGCAATTGCCTCAGCAGAAACATGGGGGGTAGCGCCTTTTTTGCTCGCCACTAACGCGCCCACGGCACAAGCCTGCTCCAGAGCCTCGGCGTGGCTTTTACCGGCCAGGTAATTTGCCATGAAAACAGCCAGAAACGAATCGCCACTGCCAATGGTGTCCTGTACTTCAACCTGAAAACCCGCCTGCTCATGATAGCCCTTGGCGTCCAGCACAGCGGCTCCGTTCTCTCCCCGCGTCACGATGACCAGTTGCGCGCCATAGTGCTTGCGCAGAAAGTCCATGGCCTGCTGGTCGCGGTGGGCAACCTGGTGCCAGCCGGTAATCACTTCCAGCTCGTGGTGGTTCATTTTGATGATGTCGGCTTCGAGCAGCAGGGGCTCTACCACCTCCCGCGCGTCGAATGGCGGCCGCATGTTCACGTCCAGTACCTTGAGGTTAGCCACCTGCAGTAACGAGAGCAGCGTGCTGCGCGACGTGGCGCCACGGGCAACCAGGCTCCCGAACAGAAACACGTCGCTCTGGGCCACCATCTGCTCCAGTCCGTCCTGCATGTGGATATAATCCCAAGCCACCGAGGGCACAATCTCATAAGAAACCTCGGTGCGGTTTAGCATGTTGGCCTTCACCACCCCGGTCTGGTGCATTTCATCTAACTGCACCCACTGGCAATTCACATCCTTCTCGCGCAGGTAGTCCAGCAGTTTCTCCCCCTCTTCATCACGCCCAACACGGCTTACCATGGCGGGGGCCAGCCCTTGGTACTGCAAGTGTATGGCCACGTTCATGGGGGCACCGCCCGGATATTTCTCATCCGGCAGCACATCCCACAGCATTTCTCCAAAGCAAACGATCTTCTTGTTCATACAGGATTTTTTGAGGGTTAAGGAGCAGGTATAAATTAGTTGGTTTTACTGGTGCACGACTTCTCTTCCAATTTCTTCTAACGACGTTTCCTTCGTTTCCGGCATCATGCGCCACACAAAAATAAGCTGCAGCACCATCATCACACAGAAGATGAGGAAGGTTAAACCGCCACCCAGCGTCTCGGCGATGTATGGGAAGGAAAAAGCAATGATGGCAGCCAGAATCCAGTGCGTGAAACTGCCCAACGCCTGCCCAGAGGCGCGGACCTCGTTCGGGAAAATCTCGGAGATGAATACCCAGATCACGGCCCCTTGCGAGAAAGCGAAGAAAGCAATGTATACGAACAGGTAGATTGGAACGGCAAAGCCCTGGAAGCTCTCGGTAAAGAAGGCAAAGGATACCAAGCCAAGCGTGATGATGAGCCCGAAAGAGCCGATCAGCATGAGCGTGCGGCGGCCAAAGCGGTCAATAAAATTCATGGCCAGCAGGGTAAACAGAAAATTCACTAAGCCTACGCCCGCCGAAGAGAGCAAAGCAGAACTGGTGCCCAAACCCGTCATCTCGAAAATGCGCGGGGCATAATAAATGATCGCGTTGATGCCCGAAAGCTGGTTAAAGAAAGCGAACAGTACCGCCAAGGTAATGGGTTTGCTGTAGCGGTTAGAGAAGAAGGGGTCTTTGGGCCTGGTCACATCCGTTTCAGCAGACAACAGGATATCGCGCACGGTGAGAGCGGCATCTACCTCGGGGTTTGCCGCTTGCAGGGTCGCTTTTGCCTCCTCCACGCGGTTGCGCTTCAGGATAAGCCAGCGCGGGCTTTCCGGCACGAACAGCACCCCGATCAGGAAACCGATAGCCGGAAACGCCTCTGTGCCCAACATCCAGCGCCAGTCGTTCTGGCCAGTCCCGCCAATCAGGTAGTTAGACAAAAAGGCGATGAGGATGCCGAACACGATGTTGAACTGGAACAGCGCCACCAGTCGCCCCCGCGACTTGGCCGGCGAGATCTCGGTGATGTATAAAGGCGCCGTAACGGAGGATGCACCCACGCCCAAGCCACCAAGGAACCGGAAAAACAGAAAAGCATACCAGTCTGTCGCCAGCGCTGACCCTACCGCCGACACAAAGTAGAATACCGCTATCCAGAAAAGCGTTTTCTTGCGGCCCATGGCATCTGAGGGGATACCGCCAAACAAGGCCCCGATCACGGTGCCGACAAGCGCGATGGAAACAGTCAGGCCGTGCTCAAACACATCCAGGTCCCATACCTGCTGTATGGCACGCTCGGCCCCTGAAATGACGGCGGTGTCGAAACCAAAGAGAAAACCGCCCAAAGCCACCACGATGGACCAGAGAAATACTTTCTTGTTCATTATACCTCTAAATTAAGTTAAGCCAATCGCCGGGGCCTCCAACCGCGTTGCGGACTAGCAAGCGGGCAGAGTGCCGTTGACATTCAATATAGGAAACATTAAGTGTACTATTGCCACCGGTTGATAGTTATTCATGCGGAAGTTTGATTTACATGAAGCAGGAGCGATGGGCCGGAATGCCGTTCATATGGCGCAATTCTTGCCTGCCTACTTGCGGCCGCGTTGTTTCTTATATCAAAAAACGTTTGTAACTCGCAGCTTTAAACAGAGGTAATACAATTTTGCTGCGGCGGCACCTTGGTGGCACCATCCGAGGTATAGGACTTAACACATGAAGCATCTGCTCACGAAGATCATCAAACTACTTGTCTATAAAATCATATTGCCGGTTATCCTTTTCCTGAAAAAGGAGTTTCACCTTTTTTTCCAGAGCCAGAAGCCCAAGTTTACGCGCGCTTATTGGGGGCACAAGTTTTCTCGGCTCCGCAACTTCGACTTCCGGACAGCAAGGTTTACTGACTACAAATTCCTGTTCAGGTGGGGGTTGAAAGGCACGCTGGCGGTGCTGCTGCTCTTCACCTTCTTTTACCTGGCCGTTTTTATGGGGGTATTTGGGCACATGCCCTCTAAGCGTGAGTTGCGCCTGCACCAGAACAACACCGCCTCGGAGGTATACTCGGCTGACAGCGTGCTGCTGGGCCGTTATTTTATACAGGACCGCACCAACATCAAATACCGCGACATCGCCCCGACCGCTATTGAGGCGCTGGTTGCGACGGAGGATGCCCGTTTTTACAAGCACAGCGGGGTGGATGCACGGAGTTCTTTCCGGGTACTGATTAAATCGGTGCTGTTGCAGGAAAGCGCGGGAGGCGGTAGTACCCTCAGCCAGCAGCTGGCGAAAAACCTATACCCCCGCCGCGACTATAAGCTCTGGGACATGCCTGTGAACAAGCTGCGCGAGATTATCATCGCCCGGAAACTGGAGGGCATCTACAGCAAGGAGGGACTGCTGGAGCTCTACCTGAACACTGTGCCGATGGGCGGCAACCTGTACGGCATCGAGCGGGCCAGCAGGCGCTTTTTCAACACCACGGCTGACTCCCTGAAAACGGAGCAGGCGGCGGTGCTGATCGGGATGCTGAAGGCCACCACCACCTATAACCCGCGCCTGCACCCGGAAAAATCTAAAACGCGCCGTAACGTGGTGCTGAACCAGATGGCCAAATACGGGTATCTTACCCTTGCCCAGGCTGACTCGCTCAAGAAGCTGCCCTTGAAACTTGACTATCGCTATACTACCCACAACGATGGCTTAGCCCCGTACTTCCGGGAGCAGTTGCGGCAGGAACTGGAGGGATGGGCCGCCCGGCAGACAAAAAAGAACGGACAGCCCTACAACCTTTATACTGACGGGCTGAAGATTTATACCACCATCGATGCCGGGATGCAACTGCATGCCGAGCGTGCTGTGCAGCGCCGCATGTCGCAACTGCAGAAGCTTTTCGACCAGCATTGGCGCGGCCGCACGCCCTGGGGCAACGGGGATAACATCATTCAGACGGCCATGCAGCGCTCCGACCGCTACCGCAAGATGAAGCAGGCAGGGGTTCCGGATGCGGAAATCCGCAAAGCGTTCGGGAAGCCGGTTAGCATGAATGTGTTTAGCTGGAGTGGCGTGCAGAAAAGGGAAATGTCTCCGTTGGATTCCCTCGCCTATTACGAGCGTTTCCTGAACACCGGCCTGCTGGCCATGGACCCACACACGGGTTACGTGCGCGCTTGGGTAGGTGGCATCAACCACAACGTGTTCAAATACGACCATGTGCGCTCACGCCGGCAGGTGGGCTCTACCTTCAAGCCTATCGTGTATGCCGCGGCCCTGGAAAAAGGCATTGCGCCCTGCACCTTCTTCCCGAACCAACTCCAAACCTACGAAGCCTATGACAACTGGACACCCAAAAACGCGACCGGGCAGTATGGCGGCGAGTACAGCATGCGGGGGGCGCTGGCCCACTCTGTTAACACCGTATCCGCGCAGCTGATTATGGAGGCCGGCGTAGACCGCACTGTTGAGTTGGCTGAGAAGTTCGGCATCAGCAGCAAGTTGCCTGCCGTGCCTTCGCTGGCACTGGGCACGGCGGACATTTCGCTGCTGGAGATGGTGAGCGCCTATGCAACCTTTGCAAACAATGGGTTCCGCGTTTCGCCCACCTACATCGAGAAAATAACAGATCGCAATGGCAACGTTATCCGGCAGCATCGCCCTGACAGCCGGGGCAGGCGTGTGCTTTCAGGCAAAAACGCGGCTATTATGCTGCACCTGATGAAAGGCGTAGTGGAAGAAGGCAGTGCCGCGAAACTGCGCTCCCAGTTTGGCCTGCAGATGGAGATAGCAGGAAAAACAGGCACCACGCAGGAAAACGCGGACGGTTGGTTTATCGGCATCACCCCCAAGCTGGTGACAGGGGTATGGGTAGGCGCCGAAAGCCCGAAGGTGCGTTTCAGAACCCTGGCGTTGGGGCAAGGCTCTAGCACTGCCCTCCCTGTGTGGGGCGATTTTATGCGCCGGATTGCCCTCGACCCGGCTTATCCCGGTTTCATGCGCAGCCAGTTCGACCCGCTTCCCGCCAGTTTGCTCGAGCAACTCGACTGTGTTTCATTCCGGGAAGAGGCTCCTCCGCAAAACTTCTTCGAGCGCATCATAGACAATGTTACTGACAAAGCAGTGCAGACCTATAAAGAGTGGAAAGAGGAATGGAAGGAACGCCGGAAGGAAAAGAAGCAAAACAGAAAGAACCGGTAAGCCTCTAGCTCGGGCCGGCTAAACTTTTGGTAAGATGAAAGGTAAAGATTCGTAAGCAGGCTTTTTGAAGGCCTGACCACGCAAACGCAGGTATAACCGGAAAACAGACAAGATATGAAAGTAGGATTTATAGGACTAGGGATTATGGGCAGCCGGATGGCCGCCAATTTGCAGCGTGCCGGCCATGCGTTGGTCGTGTATAACCGCACCCAAAGCAAAGCCGACGAGCTGGTGGCCAACGGCGCCGTGCGGGCAAGTACCCCGGAGGAAGTAGGCAAAGCCTGCCGCCTGGTCATCACGATGCTTTCCACGCCAGAGGCGGTGGAGGAAACCGCCCTGGGTACACATGGGTTTTTGCGAGCGCTACCCGGCAATTCCCTGTGGGTAGATTGCAGCACTGTAAATCCTTCCTTCAGCAAAAAAATGGCCTGGCATGCGGGTAAAATGGGACAGCGCTTCCTGGATGCCCCTGTTTCGGGCACACTGATGCCCGCGCAAAAAGGCGAGCTGATCTTTTTGGTAGGCGGCAAAGCACCGGACGTGGAGCAGATACAGGAACTGTTGGATGTGATGGGTAAAAACACCGTGCACGTAGGCGAGAACGGGCAGGGTGCCAGCATGAAAATGGTGATCAACATGCTGCTGGCCCAGGCAATTGCCGCTTTCACGGAGTCGATGCGACTGGGGACGGCGCTCGGTATTTCAGAGGAGATGCTGAGCGAAACACTGGTTAACACCGTCGCCGCCGCCCCTTTCCTCAAAGTAAAACAGCAGAAACTGCTAAAGCGTGATTTCTCCCCTGAGTTTCCGCTGGAGTGGATGCACAAAGATCTGCACCTGGCCAGTATCACTGCTTACGAGCAAAATGTGGCCCTGCCTTCGCTTCATACCACGAAAGAGTTCTATGGCCAGGCTAAGCAACAGGGATTCGGACAGGAAGACCTGACAGCCGTGTATAAAGTGCTGTTCCCGGAAAGCAAAGAGCAAGGATAGAAAAGACCTACCCAATACTGTAAAAGGGCAGCCGGTAAAATTAAACCCTGGCTGCCCTTATATTTTTATGTACACTCAATAAGGGCTAGGGCTTGATCGCGATTTTGCCTTTGGTGTGCTTTGACTCAATCTGTGAGAATGCCTCAACTGCTTGGTCAAGGGTATACGTCTGGCTGACGTGAACTTTTAGTTTCCCAGTGTTGGCGTACTCGCGCAACGCATCCAATTGCTTTGCGTTCGGCTCAACAAACACGTATTGGAAGTTAATGTTCTTGTCTAGGTCCTGCCCCTGGTTGACGATGGATACCAGTTTGCCGTTGGGCTTCAAAGCAGTCAGGCTTTGCTCCAACGTGTCGCCACCAACACAGTCAAATATCAGGTCTATACCCTGCGGCGCGATGGCACTTGCGGCTTCACCAATGTGGTTGTCTTTATAGTCGATGGTATGGTCAGCACCCAGCTCTTTCATAAACTCGTGGTTCTGTGCGCTTGCTACGCCAATTACCCTGGCGCCTTTCACCTTCGCCAACTGAATACCAAGACTTCCAACTCCGCCAGAGCCTCCCAGAATCAGCACCGTTTGTTCGGGCTGTAACTGCCCGGCATCAAAAAGCGACTGATAGGCTGTCAGGCCGACCAAGGGTATACCGGCAGCCTCCTCCCAAGAGATGTTTCTCGGGCGTAGTGCCAGATAGCTTTCCGGCAGCACGACGTACTCGGCAAACGTGCCGCCCTGCACCAACGGGCGCCGGGCATAGGCGTATACCTCATCCCCAACCTCAAAGCGCCGGGCACTAAAGCCACGTTCCGCTATCACACCGGCTACATCCCATCCCGGAATAATCGGAAACTTATAAGGCAGGAAGTCCTTCAGATAACCTTCGCGAACCATAGCGTCTACGGGGTTCACGGCAGCCGCTTTGATGCGCACCAGCACCTCTCCTTCCTTCACCTCAGGTATCTTTACCTTTTTTATCTGAATTTTGTCTGATCCGCCAAAAGACTCATAGACAGCAGCTTTCATTTGTTTGCTCATAGCTTAAATAGTTTTCTAGTTTAAAACCCCGGCAATTACAAGCACGAGTGACTGCCGGGCTGATTTGTAATCAAATCAATTGAGAAGGTATAACGCAACATGCCTCTCCAGCTAAAAAACTACGCAGCCGCGGGCAAAAGGCTGCCCCTTGCATGATTTCAGGAGCTTATTGGCCTGAAGGAAGCTGTTTCAGCTCTGCTGCAATCCGTGTGTCCCAGCGGGCCTGGGCTACCTGGTCGATGCCATGCCGGGTTTCACTGTCATACTGCTCCTGCATCCGGTTCATTTCCCGAAACGACTCGATGTAAGCATACTGCATCTGGCTGTTATAATCCTCGAGTGTGAGGTGCTCAGTGGTTAGCTTCTGTTTGAATCGCTCAGCCACCAGCTTCACAATTTCAAAATGGCGCTGCTCGTGGTTCAGGCTATAGGCATTGCGGGCGGCGTCCTTCACCCAGGAGGAGCCCTTCAGCACGAAAACTTTCATGGTCAGGTTCAGGTGCAGCACACCCTCAGTCACTTCCGGCTGTCCTTCATAGGCAAAGCTTGGGAAAACGGCCGCAGCAAAGTGAGTGGGCTTAGAAGGTGCCCCTCTAAAATCAGCCCAGACCAATGGTCGGTTGGGGCTATAAAACACGGTATCGCCGGGTGCCTGTTGGGTATGGTCCTTGAAGGTTACGTGAAGGGAGGTAGCCAGCTTCTCATTTGTCCCTGCCTCACGGTCCATCCAGGTATTCAGGTATTGCACGGCATCGGCTAAAGCACGCCGCAAAGCCGGTTCAACTACCTCCAGTTGGCCAGCAGGCCGATCATACCGGATACCGCCTTTATACTCCAGTAAAGGAATGACCTGCCCACCGCGCTTATACTCAAACGCCATGGCCACTGCCACCTGCCCGTTAACACGCCCAGGCTTGGCACCCGGTGTTTCGGTAACCCGGCACTCCTGCAAACGCACTATCACGGGGCGCAGGGCTTTGTTATGCGATAAACTGCTTTGATAAAAGGCTTGGATCGCGGCCAGCCCCCCACCCTGTAAATCCACGGGCGAGGGTTTTGCGGGCGCCTGCGTCACGGGTGGCAACAGGTACCCAATATACTTACGGTCCTCCCGCTCATCTATCACCTGGGCGACATAAAACTCGCGGGGCGTGAAGGGTAATCTCTCGTTACGCAAGGCGATGGGCGGCAGTGTATCAGGCGGCGGGGATGCTGCGCCCAGGGTAGCCCACAACACAAACCCTGTCACCCAGCTGAAGACACGACTTTTATTTAGCGGATGATCAATTTTTAGAAATCTCATTTCACGGAATGGCTAACTTATTCTCAATAAGGTATGGTATGGCCTGTCAGGCTTTGATGCCGGCGAAGGCCTCACCTTCAGCAGAACATGCAGCCCGTCTGTTCAGTTCGCTCTCTGAGGCCACGTTTAAAATTTGACGCCGCGCATTAATTTGTAGGCTCTAACCCGTGTAACGACATAGATCGATTCGTACGGCTAAAAAATTAATTGCGCTCCAGCTATTTTACAGCATGATTCTAAGAAATTACTGACTGTATCGAACCAAAAATCAAACTTATATTGCCATTGTCAAGTATATTTAATATTGTATTCTTAGAGGATATATTTTTAACTATCTAATCATATTATCAAATCAATTATTTCATCCGATCTATATGACACAAATATTTTCCGGCAGAAATACTGATAAAAGTATATAAGCATGAACCACAACTTACTCGCTCCGGAATTTTACGACGCACTTGCCCGGCATAGTGCCGCCCTTATATCAGTCGTTGACAAAGCAGGCATCTACAAGTACGTCAGTTGCTCGGCGCATAAACTCACCGGCTATGGCCCGGAGGAATTAATGCGTAAATCTGCCTTGGAATTTATCCATACCGATGACCTGACGCACATGAAAGCGGCTTTTTCGCAACTTAACATCCATGCGGAGGTCGAGGTGCAACCGTTCCGCTTCAGAACCAAGGACGGGCAATGGCGCTGGATGGAAGCCACCATCACCAACGCCATGGACAATGAATTGTTGAATGGTTACGTGATCGACGCGCGGGATATTAGCCGAAAAAAAGAGACTCAGGCGGTGCAGGAGCGTAGCAAGGACTTCTACAAAGCCATGCTCCAAGCACACCCCGACGCCGTTTTCACACTGACGCCAAGCGGGATATTTGAGCAGGTAAACGCCAATATCTGCCGTATACTGGGGTATAGCCGGCAGGAGATCGAGGGAGAGCACTTTTCTAAGTTTATCGCCTCCTCTTTTTCTTTCGAGGCAAACAAGGTCATCAACAAAGCCCAGCACTGCGAACCAAGCAGCCTGGAAGGCAAAGTCGTGAACAAGTACGGCAAGGTTCGGACGCTGAGCTTTACCATCATCCCTATCTGCTCTGAGAATGTGCTAACTGCTATCCTGGGCATCGCCAGGGATATATCAGCCGAAAAGGGAGCTCTGAAGGAATTAGAAAAACTGTCGCTCATTGCCAGCAAGGCCGTCAGCTGCGTGATTATTACCGATGCCATCGGACGGATAGAGTGGGTAAACAGCGAGTTCACGAAAGTGACAGGCTACAGCATGCAGGAGT
The DNA here is from genome assembly GCF_054482735.1 of Pontibacter sp. CAU 1760. NCBI lineage: Bacteria > Pseudomonadati > Bacteroidota > Cytophagia > Cytophagales > Hymenobacteraceae > Pontibacter > Pontibacter sp. CAU 1760. The sequence continues at coordinate 77,692 of NZ_JBTLRL010000017.1, read as the reverse complement.
CGATTGGCAAGACTCCCGGCAAACTGCTGCAGGGGCCGGAAACGGATCCGGAGTCAATACAGGAAATGCACAAGTTATTTACCACCCACGAACCTGTGTCTATCGAGGTGCTAAACTACCGGAAGAGTGGCGAGAAGTTCTGGTTTTACATGGACATTTCGCCTATTTTCAATGACGAGGGCAAAGTTTCGCAGTTCTTTGCCATCCAGTATGATATTTCGGAGCGAAAGGCCGCAGAACAGAAAATGCGCCTTCTCTCGGAAGACCTGACACGACACAACCGGGAGTTGCACCAGTTCAATTACATCGTTTCGCACAACCTGCGGGCTCCGGTGGCTAACATAGTGGGCCTGGTGTCACTGCTGGAACACTTGGACGAGAAAAATGAGCATTTCATGAAAGTACTGCAAAAGCTGCGTGAAACCTCCCTTCACCTCGATCATGTGATCAAAGACCTGGACGAGATCCTGTCGCTGCGCGATGAGAGCAACAGCGGGTTTAACGAAGAGGTATGCCTGAGCTCCATCTGCGACGAAGTGATCCGTAGCCTGCATGACCGGATCGAGATCGCTGAAGCTACGGTGAAGGACAATATTCCGACAGATGTTTGCTTGAAAGCAAACCGGGCCTATGTATACAGCATTTTTCATAACCTGCTCTCCAACTCGCTCAAGTACCGCGACGAGGCCCGCCCGCTGCATGTACAGGTGAATTACAAAAACGAAGGATCGCAATACCTCGTCACGTTTGAGGACACGGGCAGAGGCATAGACCTCGAGCGGTTCGGGAGCGACCTATTTAAGCTGTATGGCAAGTTTGAGAAACGCACAGACGGAAGGGGGATCGGGCTGTACATGGTAAAGGCGCAGGTAGAGTCGTTGGGAGGCACCATCCAGGCAGACAGCACGCCCGGCGTGGGCACTACCTTTTATATCCGTTTTAATAAAACAGTAACGAAAGACTAATGCGGGTTTTCTGAAACCAAGCCCCTTTGCAGTTGTTTACCTCTAAATGACAACCAATGGGTATAGGGCATACATTCAGGCCAAAACACACTGCTGACAGTAAGGTATACTATGCGTGTGCAGCATGTGGCCATGGGTTGTTTTCGGGTGCACAGGAGTTTGATGCGGGCTGCGGGTTTCCAAGTTTCTGGCAGCACCTGCAAGGCAACGTGCGCCAGCAAGTACTGACCACCTATGGCCGCACCCGCACCCAGCTGCTTTGCCACCATTGCGGAGCGCACCTCGGGCACCTGTTCGGGCATCCGCATACGCCCTCTAACCTGCGCTACTGCATCAGTGCAGCTGCCATTGTCAAAAAATAAACTAGTTGAAATCGGCTACCAAAAGCTGTCAAAACTGTATTTGGCATTGCTCCAGAATTCATCGAGGGCGATTAACCGGGGCTTGAAAAAGCCAATCAACTGCGGCCAATCATCCTGGTTAAAAACATTGACAGGCCCGATCTCCTTTTGGATTTTACTGATGGTCTTGCCGTTCTCGTCCTGGGTATGCAGCAGCCACTCCCATTCTTCCCCCACACTTTCTTCCAGTATGCTTTTCAGTTCCTTGAACTGGTCGAAGTAAAGCTCCTGCAGCTCAGCATCAGGATGGGTGAGCTCGATACCGATGGAGGCTTTGCGATTATCAGCATGCATGCGGAAGTAAACGTGCTTTTGGCCGGTTTTGTAGTTAAGCCAATTGACCTTGAAGCCGTCTGCCGGTGGGTGCGGGGCAATGTACTGCCCAAAAGTGGTCCAGAAAGCCTGTCGGAGCTGTGATGCTTGCTCTTTCTTATACATGCCGCCAAGTTAAGTATTTTGCCTGTAATCTGCGCTGTACCCTTGCTGTTGGCAGCCCGGCCAGGCTGGGTGTCCCTGTGCAACTAAACTAGTACAATACCGTTTTGCCTAATAGGTTGCACAACTTCTATATTTATACATACGACACTGGATTAACTAACTTTCGCACACACACAACTATGAGAAAATATACGACCACGGGAATTGCGCTAGCATTTCTCTTTTTATTCAACTCCTGTTCCACAAACCCGGTCACGGGCAAAAAGGACCTCGTCTTGATGTCGGAGGAGCAGGAAATTGCACTTGGGCAGCAGTCTGACCCTGCGGTGGTGGCTCAGTTTGGGGTTTATGAGGATAAGCAGTTGCAGAACTTCCTGAATAACCTTGGGCAATCCATGGCTGCCATCTCCCACCGCCCAGACCTGAAGTTCACTTTCCGTATCGTGGATTCTCCCGTGATCAACGCTTTTGCCCTGCCAGGTGGCTATGTGTATTTTACACGCGGCATTCTGGCGCACTTTAACAACGAAGCGCAGGTAGCAGGGGTGTTAGGCCACGAGATCGGGCACATCACGGCAAGGCACTCGGTGCAGCAGCAGAGCAAGGCCACCCTGGCACAGGTTGGCCTGATCGCGGGGATGGTTATCTCACCCGAGATCGCGCAACTGGGCGATGCCGCGTCGCAGGGCCTTGGCTTGCTCTTCCTTAAGTTCGGGCGCGACGATGAACGGGAGTCCGACAGGCTGGGGGTAGAGTACTCCACCAAAATAGGGTATGATGCCGACGAGATGGCCGACTTTTTCCTGACGCTGCAACGCCAGCAGGAACAGAACGGAAATACGCTGCCTAACTTCCTTTCTACGCACCCAAACCCGGCAGACCGTTTTACGACCGTGAACCAACTGGCTGGCGAGTGGCGCAAAAAGTTACAACTGACAAATGCCAAGGTGAACCGTGAGAGTTACCTGCGCATGATCGACGGGATGATTTACGGGGAAGACCCCAAGCAAGGCTTTGTGGAGAACAACACATTTTACCATCCGCAACTTAAGTTCAAGTTTCCGATACCAAACGGATGGAAACATCAAAACTCTCCGCAGCAGTTCCAAATGGTAGAACCCAACGGTAAAGCCATGATGTCGCTGTCTTTGGCACAGGGCGAGAGCCTGGAAGCAGCCGCCCAGAAATTATTGCAGGGGTATGGCTTGCAGCCAACAGAGTCTAAGCAGGTGACGGTGAATGGGATGCCGGCACTGGCCATTGTGGCTGCGCCTCAACAACAGCAGCAGCAACAACAGCAACAGCAGCAAGACCTCCGGGTATTGATGTACCTGATCCAGTACGGTGGCAACATCTATAACCTGATGGGGGTAACAGCCACAAATAGTTTCAGCAACTTCTACCCTGTTTTCAGCAACACCATGCAGAATTTTGCCACCCTCACGGACCCGGACAAGCTGAACCGCCAGCCAGAGCGCCTGAAGGTTGTCTCTGTGCCGCGCACCATGTCGGTGGCCGAGGCATTCCGCAGCTTCAACGTGCCGGACAAGCGTATGGACGAACTTGCCATCCTCAATGGCATGCAGTTGAATGATCCGGTGGAGCGGGGCACACTCCTGAAGACGATCAAATAAAGTGTGATAAACAATAAATTAAATGCGAGCGGCGCTGTACCTAAGTACAACGCCGCTCGCATTTTTGAAGCTGCCCACATAGTAAATACCTGAATAGTCTTTGACTCCCACCAAGCTCCTAGCAAAGACTTTCTAGTTTCGCTAATACCCATCCAAAGTCCTGCGTTCATCAGGGCTGTCTTATTCTGATAAGTTTACAGTTTTGATGCCTTCGCTTATCCTGAAGCGGTTGAGCTCTATCTTATACTGCCAGACTACCGAGTACTGCCAGACTACCGAGGTGCCAGGCACAGCAAGAAAGCGGCCGGAGGCCAAACCATACCCTACCCTTACTAGTGGCGCGCGCGTAACCAGGTGCATGGAACTCCCCTCCCCTTTTCGAGGGGTCTCATAGGCTGCCAAGCCCCATCAAATTGCCTCATTTATTCTTCCTCTATTTCAAGCTAACGACCTCCTGCCCGAATACGCTGTTCAATTAGTACTATAAAAACATGCATTTTAAGTCAGTAAGGAGCTTTTTAAATAATTTGTAAAATTTTGCGATGACATATAAATCTGCTTTAAAGCTGCTGCCGTAAATAAATCACTGCTCTAATCATCTATCCGGCACCAGCCTACCCTTTCCGTCGGTGCTTCATTTTTCTCATTTTTTACTTATTAAAACTTTTTCTATGAAAAACTTTACATCCGTTGGCCAGAAAGCGTGGCTGACCTTAATTGCGATTCTGGTTTTAGGAGGGTTTGCCTCCCAAACCAATTTTCTCGAGTCCTCGAGTCACCGGGAGGCCCCAATCATCGCGAATGACCCACAGGCCGACAATACCGACCTGTACGCATTCCGGAACCCCACAGACCCTAGCCGGTTGGTCATCATTGCCAATTACATCCCGTTCCAGCTTCCTCAGGGCGGACCGAACTATTACTTTTTCGGGGATGATGTAGCCTATGACATTCACATCAAAAACGATCCTAACACCAAGGGAGACGACATTCTATATCGTTTCATGTTCAAGACAGTGAATGAAGACCCCACTACTTTCTTCAACATTCGTTTAGGCAAGCAGAACCTGAAGCAAACCTATACCCTGACCAGAAGTACTGATGGCGGCAAATCGTTTTCAACCGTTATTTCGAACGGTACTGTGCCTCCGTACTATGCCGGCGAAAGATCTATCGACACCCCCGTTGGGCTGAATAGCAGCTATCACCAGGAGTCGTTGATTGACGGGATAGAGCGGGCCTCTACTGGCGAGAAAGTGTTCGTGGGTCCAGTAGACGATCCGTTCTTCATTGACATCGGTGCCTTCTTTGACCTGGGCAACCTAAGACCCGGGGCTGCCATTGATGGATTGCGCTGCCACAACGTACACACCATCTCCCTGAACATTCCGATTTCACGTGTTCAAAAAGACGGAAAGCACCCGGATCAGGCAAAGAACATTCTCGACTCTGACTTCGTGCTCGGTATCTGGGCCTCGGCCAGCCGTCCGAAAATCACTGTCCGCGAGGCAAAAGGCATGATGAAACACGAAGGTCCGATGGTACAAGTGTCGCGCTTGGGTATGCCGCTCACGAACGAAGTTATCATCCCGATTGGCCGTAAGGACGAGTGGAACTCCCTGACCCCTTACAACGAGAGCAAGGACATGGAGAAGTACTTCACCAACCCTGAGATTGCGCTCTACATCGACAATACCGCTTTCGGAGACGCTGTGCCGCAGTTAGGAAAACTTCCGCTACAGACGAACTCCTTGGGTATGTTCGACTTCAGAAACGGCAAGGACGGATTATTCCCGCTGCTCAATAGCCCGGCTGTGAAAGGCACTGCCCTGGACCCTAAGCTATTTGGCAATTACCTGCTCCGCAAAGGTGCTCCCCGCTCTGTCGATATCCTGCCAATTTTCATGACGGGTGTTCCGAACATTGCGCCGTACCAGTTAGCCACTGGCAAGGGAGGAAACCCACTGGCCAAAGGCAAGCCGTTCATCAACAACTTCCTGCCTATTTTCGGCGACATGCTGCGCATCAACGTTTCCACGCCGGTTACGCCGCGCGACTCCCCGGATTTCAGCAGATTAGGACTGGTGCAGGCAGCCGTGCTTGGACTGACTGACCCACGCTTTAACACCAATGCCGATTTCCAGAACATCCCGAACATGGACGGCTTCCCGAACGGAAGACGCTTGGAGGATGACGTGGTGGATATTGAGACGATGGCTGTGAGTGGTGTCGTGCTGGCCGCCATTGGCTTATGGTATGATGACTATACCCCAGGTAGCCCGAACCCTGTAACGCCAGACTTGTTGACCGTGCTTAGCGCCGGAGATGGCATCGAGAAAAACGATGTGCCTTTCCTGGGAGGTTTCCCTTTCCAGGCGCAACCTTGGAGCGCACTTAGCGGCAATGCCTGTGACTGTGGCACTGACGGCACCATGGGTATGCAAAGCATTAACAGCATGAACCTTGGGCTTGCTCCAACAGGCATCGTGCTGGAAGAGGTGAAAACATACCCTAACCCAGCCTCCGACCGCACCACCATTCGCTATAACCTGATCAACGAGACGGCGGTTTCGCTACGGGTGTTTGACACTGCTGGCCGACTGGTGGCTACCCCGCTCCAGAACAAGACCATGAAAGCAGGTGTGCATGAGGTTTCGCTTGACGTGAGTAAGCTGGTGGATGGCATTTACTATGCCACCATGCAAAACCGCGAAGGCAAATCGCAGACGGTGAAAATTGTAGTAGCCAAATAATCTAAGGCGGCAGGCAGGTATCTAGCTGGCCTGCCGCTTTTATTCACCTATCAAACATAAAATTATGAATAGAGGAAACCTTTACACTTTAATATTCTTGCTTCTGGTGGCCACAGGCGTGGGTATCTATTTTTACAGCAGCAACCAGGAAGAGCCTATACCTCCTTTAAAAGACCGGCAAGGACCGATTTCTACCACCAGCGAGTGGCTGAACACCAAAGCGGCCATAAACGAGCTGCAGTTCAAGCTTCGCAAAAACAAAAACGACACCCAAAGTAAACTGCTGCTGGCCCTCGCCTACATGCAGGAGGCCCGCATTACTGGCGAGCACCCCTATTACTACCCGGCTGCCCTGCAGTTAGTGAATGAGGTCTTAGATAGAAAAAATGCCGACCCGGCGATCCGCTTCGAGGCCACGGTGGCCAAAGCAAGCATAGAGCTCTCGCTGCACCAGTTTGAGAACGCACGCGAGACAGGTATGGAAGCGCTGAAAATGAATGCGCAAAGAGCCGCCATCTACGGCGTGCTGTGCGATGCGAACGTGGAGTTAGGAGACTATGATCAGGCAATTGTGATGGCAGATAAAATGGTGGCTATTCGGCCGGACCTGATGTCTTATGCCCGCGTATCGTACCTGCGTGAGATCCATGGCGACCTGGATGGAGCCATACAGGCCATGGAGATGGCTGCCAACGCCGGTATGCCCGGCCTGGAGCAGACTGCCTGGACAAAGTATACCCTGGGCCAGCTCTATGAGAAGACCGGAAACCTGCAGCAAGCTGAGGTGATTTACCAGCAAATACTGAACGAGCGTCCGTCTTATGCTTTCGCTATTGGTGGCCTGGGCAAACTGGAGGCAAAGAAAGGTAATACCCCCAAAGCGATCGAATTGCTGGAGCAGGCTGCGGCTGTGCTTCCTGAGTTTACCTTCCAGGAAGAACTGACGAGCCTTTATAGCGAGGCTGGGCAAAAAAATAAGGCTGCAGATACGCTGAAGGAATTGCTGGCAGGACTGGAAGAGGACCAAGAGGCAGGGCATATCGTTGACTTAGAATTAGCCAGCATCTACTCTGAACTGGGCCATGACTACGATACGGCTTTAAAGTATGCCATGAAAGAGTATAAGCGCCGCCCCAACAACATCGACGTCAACAAAACGCTGGCCGCTATTTATTACAAGCAGCAGAACTATAAGCAGGCATCAGCCCATTTGCAGCGCGCCATGCGCACTCAACGGAAAGACGCCGCTACCCTTTGCCTGGATGGCCTGCTCGCCTACAAGACCGGTGACAAAGCCGCTGCGCAAACCTTGCTGCAGCAGTCTTTCTCACTCGATCCGTTCCAGAGTGGGAGCTTGAGCGCAGAAGGTAAAAAACTGCTTCGCGGCTCCCTTTCAAGTCTGTAATATTCAAGTCACTTTCATTCCTTGCATGTGAAACTGCTACGCCTGTTCTTTTGCCATTTTGTTCTGGCCTGTACCGCTGCGGGCGCTTTCGCGCACAGCGGTACGATAAAAGGGAACGTCCTGAGTCGGGAGAACCAGACTTTCCTGGAAGGGGCATCCGTTTTGGTCCGGAATGAGCCGCACTGTGGCACCACAACGGGTAAAATGGGGGCTTATCAGCTAAGCAACCTGCAGGACGGCACCTACGAGGTGATGGTATCCTTTTTAGGCTACCAACCGGCAGTGCAGGTGGTGGAAGTAACGAACGGTAACACGACAGAGCTGAACTTTAGCTTAGCGCGCCAACTCGTTAACCTGTCGGAAGTGACTGTATCTGGTGCGCAGGTAAACACACTACAGGCTATCAGCGCCCTGGATTTAAGTCTGAGGCCTATACAGTCGTCGCAGGATATGCTGCGCAGTGTACCCGGTTTGTTTATTGCCCAGCATGCCGGAGGAGGTAAAGCCGAACAGATTTTCCTGCGGGGATTCGACAGCGACCATGGGACGGATGTGCGCCTGACAGTAGATGGCATGCCGGTCAACATGGTGTCGCATGCCCATGGCCAGGGCTACTCTGACCTGCACTTTCTCATACCGGAAACAATCAAATCGGTAGCCTATGGCAAAGGACCCTATGAGGCGTCGGAGGGAAACTTCGCCACGGCAGGTTATGCCAGATTCGCAACCTACACTGCTTTGCCCCAGAGTACCATTAAGCTGGAGGGCGGTAGGTTTGGCACAGTCCGCGCACTCGGCATGTTTGACCTGCTGGGAAAAGATGCGCAGCAAAGGCAGCAATACGCTTACCTGGCCACCGAATACATGTTTACCGATGGCTATTTTGATGCCCCGCAGCATTTCAACCGCCTTAACCTGATGGGCCGTTACCATGGCCGCGTCGGCGAGGGTAAGATGCTGTCGCTGTCCCTGTCTACCTTTCGCAGCCGCTGGGATGCTTCGGGCCAGATACCGGCCCGCGCCGTGGAAGACGGCCGCATCAGCCGGTTTGGGGCCATAGACAATACAGAAGGCGGCTATACCTCCCGCCACAACGCCAACCTGGCGCTAACTTCCGCGCTGCCGAATGGGGCGACGCTCGAAAACCAGGTATACTTGGTTAACTACAACTTCGATCTTTTCTCCAATTTCAGCTTTTTCATGCAGGACAGTGTGAACGGTGACCAGATCAGGCAGCGAGAGAACCGCACGGTTTACGGTACGCAAAGCACTTATAGCCAGACCGGCACATGGCTGGGCAAGCTACTGCAAAGCGAGGCGGGTATAAGCATTCGGTACGATGTGGTGAGCGGTTCGGAACTGTCGCGCACCAAAGCCCGCAACATCACGCTTTCGGAGGTACGGAAAGGCGATATAGGAGAAGTTAACACCGCTGCCTATATCCGTGAGGAACTGGAGCTCTCTTCCCGCTGGCGCCTGCAGGCAGCCCTGCGCTACGACCATTTCCGGTTTACTTACCAAGACCGCTTACTGGCCGACTCTACCTACAGGTTACAGGCCACGCAACAGCAGCAGATCAGCCCAAAACTGCAGCTGTTCTATACCTATTCCAACGATTTACAGTTTTATGCGAGCGCCGGGAAGGGATTCCACTCTAACGACGCGCGCGTATCCGTGACGACCAAAAGGAAGGATGTGTTGCCTGCTGCTTACGGGGCTGAAATTGGCTTCTCCTACAAACCGTTTCCGGCTATGGTGCTGAATGGGGCTATCTGGTTACTCGACCTCGATCAGGAATTGGTGTATGTAGGCGATGAGGGCATTGTGGAGCCGAACGGTAAATCGCGCCGCCACGGGTTTGACCTCACAGCCCGGTACCAGTTGCATGAATCCTACTTTGCGGATGTAGACGTGAATGTCGCCCGCCCCCGGTTCAGAAAACTGGCCGAAGGGCAAAACCATATTCCACTGGCCCCAACTGTAACGAGCACCGGCGGGGTTACCAAACGCAGTGAGGCCGGATGGTTTGGCAGTCTGCGTTACCGCTACCTCCAAAACCGACCTGCCAACGAGGATTACAGCCTTACCGCCAATGGCTACCTGCTTCTCGACGCAGTGGCAGGCTATGCCATGGGTAGTATGGAGCTGAAACTGACAGCCGAAAACCTGCTGAATGAGGCATGGGAAGAAGCACAGTTCGAAACCACCTCGCGCCTGCGGCCTGAGCCAACACCAGTTACTGAAATGCACTTTACGCCGGGCACGCCACTTTTCTTAAAAGCCAGCGCAGCGTTCCGCTTTTAAAGGCAACGCTGTTGCTTCCGCGCTGGCCAAGTCCATACCTCCCTGTCGCGGCGCACCCAAACATTATCACCTGAAGTTTGTACTAATAGCTATAGAACAGACAAAGCATACTATGTCAGGATTATTCAGCCCTTTGGCTATCAAGGAAGTCACGCTTAAAAACAGAATTGTAGTGTCGCCCATGTGCCAGTATTCCAGCGAGGACGGCTTTACCAACGATTGGCACCTGGTGCATCTGGGTAGCCGGGCGGTAGGCGGTGCCGGGTTGGTGCTGCTGGAGGCAACCGCCGTGTCGCCGGAGGGAAGGATCTCGCCGGGGGATGTCGGACTCTGGAAAGATGAGCACATTGCAGGCTTGCGGCACATTAACACTTTCCTCGAAGCCAATGGCGCCGTAGCAGGCGTGCAACTAGCCCACGCTGGTCGTAAAGCAAGCCACCAGCCGCCCTGGATCGGAAGCAGTGCCATACTCCCATCAGAGCCCGAGGGCTGGCAGACGGTGGCACCCAGTGCGCTGCCATTCACCCCAGAGAAACCGGTGCCAACGGCTTTAGACGCAGCTGGTATCCAGCAAGTGAAGGCTGATTTCCGGAAGGCCGCTGAGCGTGCTTTGGAAGCTGGCTTTAAGGTGATAGAGATCCATGCGGCGCACGGCTACCTGTTGCACCAGTTCTATTCGCCCCTGAGCAACCACCGCACCGACAACTACGGTGGCAATTTCGACAACCGTATCAGGCTGCTACTGGAGGTAGTGGAAACCGTGCAGGAGGTATGGCCGTCAGGCCTGCCTTTGTTTGTGCGCATCTCCGCCACCGACTGGACAGAGGGCGGCTGGACCGCAGAAGACTCTGTCCGGCTCAGCAAGAAACTACTGGATGCAGGCGTGGACCTGATCGACTGCTCGACAGGGGGCAACGTGCCAAATGCCAAGATACCGGTAGGACCGCTATACCAGGCGCAGTTTGCCGAGCAGGTGAAACGTGAGACCGGCATTTTGACTGGGGCCGTGGGAATGATCACGACAGCCGCTGAAGCTAATAGCCTGATTAACGAGGGCAAAGCGGACCTTGTGCTGCTGGCCCGTGAGTTGTTGCGCGACCCGTACTTCCCGCTGCATGCGGCCCATGAACTCGGAGTGGATGTGCCGTGGCCGAAACAGTATGAACGGGCGAAACCACGGCTATAAATATCACTGGCAGGTTCTGAGTCAGGAGCAAACAGGCAGGTGCTAAAATAAAACGGCGGCGGCAGCACATTTTTGCTGCCGCCGCTGTTAGTGACGTATGGCAAGGCTGTTTTATGCAGCTGTTGCCAACCTTCTCTTCGGCTTTTTCTTAAGCTTGTTCAGCCAGATCAGGGTGCCGCTTACAGGCAGACTCGTGGCAATAAGGCAGGCAATGAAATAAAGGATCTTGGAGAAAGTGCCGTATACCTCCCCCAGGTGCAAGGGCTTGATCAGCGCAACAATCTGCGCTTTGAGCGGCTTCTCCGCAAATAGCTCTATTTTCAACACCTCGCCGGTATGCGGGTCCAACTGCACTTTGTCGGGACCGGCAAAAGCAAAAAAGCCCGCAGCGGTTTTACTGGCGGCCACTGCCGTGGTATCGTCCTGCGGCAACGCAATCCGGATATTCCCTTCACTGGAAAGCACCGTCTGCACGCGGCCAAGCATCGCTTCCAATGTTAAGGGCACTTTGCCGGACGCGGCAACCGGAATGGTCAGAGGCTTCTCGCGCCGTCCTTTAAAAACCTCTTCCCCCATCAGCTTGCCCAGCCCCTCGCGGTACCAGTCAAAGGACCAGCAAAGTCCCGTGAGGCTCATCACCAGCAGCAACAGGCAGGCATAAAAGCCAAGCGTGTTGTGCAGGTCATGATTAATGCGCTTCCATTTGGCATTGGTTTTAATCTTAAGGCCCTGTTTCCAGTTCTTCCTTTTTACCGGGAACCACAACACCAGACCAGACAGCGTGAGGCAAAGAAAAATGATGGTGGAAACACCCACAATCATTTTACCAACGCCCCCTTCCAGCAGCAACCACCGGTGAAGCCCCATCATCGTCTGAAAGAATCCGAAAGCGGGTCCTTCTGGCGTGCCCAGCACCTTGCCGGTATAAGGATTCACCAGATAAGTGCTGGGGCGACCACCTTCCTGCCCGCCCCGCCCGGCTTTCTGGGTGGTTACGCTCACACGGTAAGCCCGTTCGCGATCGTGGGGAATGTCAAGGGCTACCACGTTGCCCTGCAATTGCTGCTCTAATTGCCGTACCAGTACATCCGGGGGTATGGCTTGTGCGGCTGCCTGTACCCGATATTTGCCCGGTTCCAACATTTCCTCTAATTCGGTACGGAAGGTATAGAGTGTCCCGCTCAGGCAGACCACAAACAGCACCAGGCCACTGGCGAGCCCCAGCCAAAGGTGTATGTCGTTGAGCAGCTTCCTGAAAGTGTATGTATTTTTCATCGGTTATCGTTTCTTCTAAATCCTGGTTTTGATCTGCTGTCCTGGCGCAGGCAAACGTTCTATAAGCTCTTGTGAGACAAAGAGTATCAAAAACGGTAGGTGACCATTCCTGAGAAATTTCGGGGCTGGATTCGGTCAATGTAATTGGAGCGGTAGGCATCATACCCTACCGCATCCAACAAATTGTTGCAGAGCAGCCGCAGGCTCACATGCTGCCGGAATTCATACCCCATCTGCACATTCACAATGGTATAAGCCTTGTTGTACCAGGGCGCGGTATCCGGTTCGATGGCATGGTACTGTACCCCCTTCTGCGTCCAGTCGTTGTAGGGCCGCTGCCCCAAGTAATAGGCGCCAAGCCCCAGGCTAAGCCCACGGGCAAAACCAGTGGCTACGCTATAGTTTGCCCAGGCATTGAACGTATGCTTTGGCGTGTTATTCGGGGCGGATCCTGGCACAAAGGTCGTGTGCTCTCTGTATTGCGCATCCATATAGGAATATCCTGTTACAAGTTCCAGGTTGGGCAGAACGCGGCCCGTCAGTTCCACTTCCACACCCTTGCGCTCGTCGTTTCCGCCTTTGGTATAGTAGCCTGCTGCCACAACGGCACCGGTTTCATCCTGCCGGAACACTTCCATGTTCATGTCTTTGTTATTGATCTTGAAAAGCGTCAGGTTAAAGCGCAGGCGGTCGTTGAGCCACTCTGACTTAATGCCGGCCTCCAACTGGTCGATGCGCTCGGCACCCAGCGGGTTCCCGTTTTCATCGGCCACTGCGGCCGAGCGTGGGTTGGAGCTGTTGGTGTAAGAGCCGAACACATTGATATTGTCCCGCACCGTGAACATCACCCCCGCCAGCGGATTCCAGAAGTCTGCCGTCTCACTCGCCTCGCCCCCCGAACTTGTTTTAACGGTGCTGTAGCGTAGGCCGCCGTACACCTTTACCCAGTCCCTCAGCTGTATCACATCCTGAAAGGTGGCGCCAAACCGGTGGTCGTAGGACTGCGTTTCCCGGACCAGCGCAAAGGCCGGCAACCCCTCCGGCAAGGTATTCGCAACGGTACCAGGGTCTAACACATTAACCTGATCGATGGCGATGCTGTTGTAGCTGGGCTGGTACAGGTCGATGTAGCGATAGTCCACCCCGACCTGGAAGGTATGCAGGAGGCTACTCGTTTTCACTTTCTCACCCACCAGGTCGAACTGCACCACCGAGCTCTGGTCTCGGCGGTTGGAGTTATGCGAAATGGAGCGGTTATACCAGTTAACCTGGTCCAGGTTAATACCCTCTGCTGCGTTCTGCTTCATAGCCGACAAATTGCTCTTTATGGCATCTGCGTCATAATCGGAGTGGAAGGCAGCCGCACGCAGGTAAAGGCTGTTTGACAGGATATGCTTGAAGCGCGCTGCAAAAGTGCTGTGCTTCACATCCGTCAGGTCGGTATCAAACCCTAGAAAGCGACTGGACGGCAAATCATAGATCTCATTCTTTGCATTGCCTACCGATAAATTCACCGTGCCCACGTCGATGGATTGCGCTTCATCCAGGTAGTCCATCTCCAGGGTGAGGGTGCTCCTGGCGTTTGGGCGCCACTCCACGGATGGGTTGATGTAAAACGACTCATTCTGCATGTGGTCCCGGAACTTGCCCCCGTTTTCGTAGGCGCCGTTTACACGCACTGCCAGCGTCTTCGATTCGTTCAGCACGCGCTGCACATCAAAGGTGGGCCGCACCAGGCCCCAACTTCCGGCGCGCAGCGACAAAGTACCTGTGTTATCGAATTTCGGCGTTTTGGTCACAATGTTTACAATGCCGCCAGGTCCGCCCAGGTCTGTGGCGGCACCCATGGTAATGGCACTGGCACCTTTCAGCACCTGAATGCTCTCGACACCCTGCATGTCCGTAGAAAAGCCCCCGCCACGGAAATCCGTCATCACACGCACCCCGTTTTTGAGGGTAGGTATACCCCGGAAGCCGCGCGACGAAATGCTTTCACGCACCCCACCAAAGGTAGCATAGGTATAAACCCCAGGCACATTTCGCACTCCTTCGATCACGGAGAGGGCACCCTGTTGCCCCAGCAAACGCTCCGAGATGACCGAGATGCTTTGAATCTGTTCGCTTGGTTTTAAAGGCAGCCGGGTGATGGCGTCCAGCTTTTCCGGCTGCCGGTCGCGTTCGCCGAATACTTCCACCTCCGCTACCCGTGTATGCCTCGGTAGCAGCGTCAGGTTGAGTTCCTGCGTGCCGCCGTGCCGCAACTGTGTTTGGCTGGCCGTTGACGCATAGCCCAGTGCCAACGCACGCACTACATAAACCCCTTCTGCCACCCGCACAAATCTATACCGCCCATCCTCGTCGGTGATGGTGCTGTGGGTGGTTGCCAACAACACATGCTCGAGTATTACGTTTGCCGCGTGCAGAGGCTGCCCATCCTGCTGCATAATGCGGCCCTGTATGATTCCCGCCCGATGCTGCGCCCGCAGCGGAAGCACCCAAGTCAGGAGAAATATTAGGGCTATCAGATTTTTCATGCTATATTTATTTAGACTAATTATAAATAACTACTTTTGGCAAAGATAGCCCTGCCAGCCTAGCGCTCGGTAACGGAAAAAGGAGAAAGAGTATCGAAAAAGGAATTTTATGAGAATCACCTCAAAAGTGAATATGGCCACTGACTGGATCTGTAAGGAGGAAGTAACAGAGCAGTACGATAACTGCACGCCCCTGCAGGAAAAGGAAGTGCTGCTAACCGGAGAGGGCATCCATACCCTGCGCAGCTACCAGATCAAAACCGCTGGCCTGTTGCTGATAGATACCCAAATGGAATTCAGCCAACCGGTATGCGACAGCTTTGAGGTGGAGGGCGAGAGCATCATCCTGGGCTTTTACCTCGAGGGCAACGCCACCGCCGCTATTACCGGGTTGTTGCCCCAGGATACCTCCCCTCCTAACATTCAGTACATTTGTTATACCCCTTCCTTTCAGGCGACATTCCGGATGCCGCCGCATACCCGCCACCGCTATTTCCTGGTTATCCTTTCCAAGGCATTTTATTTCAGGCTGCTGCACCAGCATAACGAGTTGCACCATGCCTTTGCCAGCCAGGTGATGCAAGGCAGCCATACCTACCTCAGCCAGGTGCCACTGGAAATTACAGCCGAAATGAAGCTCGTGATGGAGCAGCTCAGGCAGTGCCAGCGAAGCGCCTCTCTAAAGCGGTTGTTCCTAGAGGCGAAGGTGACGGAATTGCTGATGCTGCAGTTGGAGCAATGGCAGAGAACCCGGCAGCAACCATCTACCACCCGGTTGCACACCGGCGATGCCCAACGATTCGCTATGGCCAAAGCCATTTTAGAGGACACCTACACCAATCCGCCCACCATACAAGAGCTAGCCCGCCAGGTTTGCCTGAACGAGCACAAGCTGAAGCAGGGATTCAAAGCCTGTTATACCCATACCGTACATGGCTACGTCGTTTGGCTCCGGATGGAAAAAGCCAGGCAGCTGCTCAAACGACCCGAGCTGACCATTGCCCAGGTAGCCTATCAGGTAGGATATAAACAGGCGGCGCATTTCACAGCGGCCTTCAAAAGGCATGTCGGTTTTTTGCCTAGCCAGGTACGGGGATAAAAGAAAAGGGAAAGCCGCGAAGCCCTCCCTTTAATTATACTACGATAAGATGCGTGAATGCGCGTTAGTATTCTCTCACTTTTGCCTGCTGCTCCATGGCCTTTAACTCGTGCTCGGCAGCCTTTAGCCTGTTTTTGGCGGCTTTCTCGCGTTGCTCCGCTTCCTTTGTGAATCCCTCTGCATCTTTTACTTCCCGTTCCAAAGCCTCTATCTCACGCTGCTGCGCCGCAATGGTGGGGTCGCTGGAGTAGTTTGTGCCACCGCCAAGCAATGAACAACTCATCATCATGGGCAGCAGGAAAATAGCCGCTCCAGCCAAACTCTTGTTATATATATAGACTAATTTCTTCATATGTTCAGTTTTATTGTTGACACTCTATATAGTACGCAATTATCCTTAAGGGGTTCAGTAGCTTGAAAATCAACAATTTATATCTCCATAAATAGTAATAAACTTACTGACGCTGAAGTAATTATAACGAAATATTAAACCAATTTTTATTTCATGCGTTTTAATCGTAATATTGCGATTATAAAAACATATATGGGTACCAGCAAAACAGAAACCTTTACTGACAAAGACCTGCACGTCGCTAAATATGCCAAAGCCCTGGCCCATCCGGCACGTGTCGCGATCCTGCGCATCTTACTGGAGCGCCAGTCGTGCATTTGCGGCGACATTGTGGAAGAGCTGCCCTTGTCGCAGTCTACGGTGTCGCAGCACCTGAAGGAGTTAAAAGAAGCCGGGCTGATCCAGGGCGACATTGACGGAAAGAAAGTATGCTATTGCATTGCGCCTGCCGCCTGGAGCGATGCGCAACAAACGCTGCGCCTACTTTTCGAAAAGTACACTCCCTGCAACACGAACCGCTGTTAGAAAATTTGCCTAAACTGATCGTAAAAAAACGATAAATAAAGAAAACCATGCAAAACGCTGAAGAACTTAAGAGAATTGTCAAAGAAAAATACGGTGAAATTGCCGCCCAAAGCAAGGCGCAGAACGAAACCTCGTGCTGTGGAGCTACCGGCTGCAGCACCGTAGACTATGCCATTTTTGCTGATAACTATACCCAACTAGACGGCTACAACCCCGATGCCGACCTGGGACTGGGCTGCGGGGTGCCCACAGAGTTTGCGCAATTGAAAACCGGAGATGTGGTGATAGACCTGGGCTCTGGCGCAGGAAACGACTGCTTTGTAGCCCGCGCTATTGTAGGCGAAACCGGTAAAGTAATTGGAGTGGACATGACAGAGGCCATGATCTCGAAAGCCCGCGATAACGCGGATAAGCTGAACTTCCATAACGTGGAGTTCCGGCAGGGAGAGATCGAGGATCTGCCTATAGCCGCTAACCGTGCCGATGTGGTGATCAGCAACTGCGTCCTCAACCTGGTGCCAGACAAGCGTAAAGCCTTCGCCGAAACGTACCGCGTGCTAAAGCCGGGCGGCCATTTCAGCATTTCGGATGTGGTGCTGGTCGGTGACTTACCTGATAACCTGGTAAAAGCCAGCGAGATGTATGCAGGCTGCGTGTCTGGCGCGATTCAGAAAAACACCTATCTTCAGATTATACAGGAGACAGGGTTCGAGAACGTGACTGTGCAGAAAGAAAAAGTAATACAGGTGCCGGACGAGATCCTGACAGACTACCTTAGCGAAGAGGAGATAACAGCCTTCCGGGAGAGCCGGACGGGTATTTTCAGTGTGACGGTTTACGGCGACAAGCCTGCCGCAGCTGCCTATTGCACACCAGGCTCCGGTTGCTGCTAACAAAATGCTTCCTACTTATCTCCTGCCTTGAAGAGTGCTTCAGGCAGGGGATAAAATTTGCTATTGCCTCTGCTGTCAGTAATGCACAGCTGCTACGCACGGCTTAACTTGCATCCTTATTCTCTGCATTCATGGATTTATACCCTCAGTTACACGAAACGGCACAGGTGCTTACCCAGCAATTTGAGCTGATACCTGCCTCAAGAAAGCAGCTTTTGCAGCAGTTGGCCCATTATGTAAAGCAGAAGCTTGAATTGGGGCAGCTGGTGCAGCTGAATTTTATATGCACGCATAATTCCCGGCGCAGCCATATGGCCCAGTTGTGGGCCCAGGCCGCCGCTGCTTATTATCAAGTGCCCCGAGTTGCGTGTTTTTCGGGCGGAACGGAAGCCACCGCCTTTAACCCAGGCGCCAGGAAGGCACTGCAGCAACTGGGCTTTCGCATCACTCAGCATACCCCGGCACCAAACCCGGTGTACCATGTTGCCTTTGGCCCGGAAAGCCCTGTGGTGAAGGCCTGGTCAAAGGAAATCACAGACGCTGCTAACCCTCAGGATGCTTTTGGTGCCGTCATGACTTGCTCCGACGCAGACCAGAATTGCCCCTACCTCCCCCACGCCGAGATCCGGCTTCCACTTACGTTTGAAGACCCCAAGGCCTTTGACGGCACAGCGCAGGAAGAAGCGAAGTACCTGGAGCGGGCGCAGCAAATTGGAAGAGAATTGCTGTATGCGTTTAGCTTCGTGAAGTTAGTTGTGTGATGATGCCATTACGGCTTTTGATAACTGATCACTTTGCCAGTGACAGCTTTCCCATGCACAGGTTTGCTTGAGAAGTTGACCCATCCCTCCCGCCTCGACTCCTGCGGCACATACGGCATCTCGAGCGTGGCTTTTTCAGTTTCGTGGTTTGCCTGCTCTAAGGTCAGCTCTACCTGCACCGACTCAGCAGTCTCGCCACCGGTGTTCTGCACCACCACATGGTAGCGGTTAGGCTGCGCCTCGGTTGGGTCGGGCCAGTGCTCTACAAACAGCTCGGGAGAGCTTGGCTTATAGTTCAGTGTCTGGTAAATCAGATAAACAAAAATTGCCAGTATGGTCAGCAGGCTTATTCCGAAAACAGCCCACTCCAGCGGGTTTTTCTGGTCTTTGACGGGTTTGCTGTTCGAGTCCTTTGCTTGTTCTTTCATCTATGTATCACTTTATAAGCAGGCGCCCTGCCGAGGCACCCAATGTAGCGATCACGCCCAGCGTGATGCACTCCGCAAACACGTTCCAGAAGCTCATGCTGTCGAAACGCCCGAAAAACCAGAGCATAAACGCTGAGGCTGCCAGCGCTATCAGGTAAGAAAGGCATGTATCGAACACAGTGCTGTACACAATGTTCCCGTTTACCTCCGAAGGTGTCCCTTTAAAATCGCTAAAGGAAACGACCATGGTACTCAGCACCAGCGAAACAAGGGCCATGAAGAGAACATGGATAGGTTCGGCCTCCACGGCAATCACCAGAACCTCCTCGGTGGGGGCTACGTTGCCGCCAACAAGTATGGCACCGCACAGGGCAAGCACTGCTGTGGCCATTTTGCTGTGGGCCCGCATTTTCGAGAGCCTTCTTTTCGCCGCTTTGTCCTCTTCTGTAGTGTCCTGCTTTACGCCCAGCTGCGCCGTCCCTACCGACACCCCTATCGACACGGCCATCCCCTCCACGATGATCTTGCTCATGGCCTCTTCCACGGACATACCGACCAACGTGACCCGGTTGAGCATCCATAACACGCCAAACGACAGCGCCAGCCCAATGCCCATCTCCTCCACCGAGTCTACAAATACGCTTCGCCAGGACATGTCGGGCCGCATTCCGGCGTACCTGTTGTAGCCAAGCAGCAACAGGTAGGTCACGATCATCAGCAGGAGTAACTGCATGGGCGTGGCAATAAAACCTGCCCACCATACCTCCATGGTATACAGCAACGGGAAACTAAACAATAGTCCTCCCGCGATTCCGCGGGCATACTCTTTCAGGGATTGGGAGAGCGGCCTGCTCAGGCTGTTTTTCATAGTATGGTTATCACACCGGATCGGCACATGGCTTCAGGTCAATAGACAAAGGCCCCAAACCTGCAGAAATTGCTGTTGCAACGGCTTTCTGGAAAAACGGAACACTTGTTTTTTAGGTTTTATAATTGTGCTTTTTAAGCCGGAGGGATAAAAAAATGAGCCTGCAACTCCTTGCAAGCTCATCTCCAAAACTTATACCTAACAGCTCACCTAAAGCCGACATTCTCATTTACTCCTCCCGGTCTGAGGATGGTGTTTGGTAGCGTCGGCTGGGTGCTCCATAGTTGAAATGCATGAAATCGCTGTATTCGTTGGAGGTTTCCTCAGGTTCAGGTACAGAGTCTGCTGCTTTTGCCAATGTCGCAACGGGGGTATAACCTCCAAGTTTTTTAGTTGCGCTCTTTTCTTGTACCGCCGCACCCGCCGCTTTGACAATGACTGCTTTCCGCAAGGGGTAGTCACGGATGGGTGGCAGCGGTTCTAAAGGTTCAGACTCACTCGCTTCAATATGGCTGTAATTTTGGTAAACTTGAACGACTCCTCTTTTCCATAAAATCATACTACAGGAAATAGGTGGTTGGATGCTCTTTTCACAACTGACTCACGTTACACAAATGCTACACGCTATGCTGAACAAACAGATGATGGCAAAACAGAAAAGCACCTCCCTCAGCACCCGATAAAGGTCAGCTAGCTTTTCTGTTTTGTCCATAACCCAGAACCAACTGTAAGCGCTAGTTCTACTCAGCTACAAGTTTGCTGCTTAGTAATATGTACGAGTACCGAGCAAGTGTGGCAAGAAACCAAGAGCAGAATGGGTATTTCTACGAAAAAATACGGAAAAGACGCAGCTTATATACAAGTATACAAGGCGTGTACGGAAGTGGCAGAAGCTTACTTGGATTAATTTTGGTTAAGCAGGCTTAGGCCGCCGTCCATGGTAAAAGTAGTGCCGGTGCAGTAATCGGCTGCTTCGGAAGCCATGAAAAGCGCTAACTTGGCAACCTCTTGTGGTTTTGCGAACCGCTTCAGGGGTATGTCCTGCTCCTGTAGTTGCTGCGAACCGGTTTGCTCCCCGGATGGCTGCACAAGACCTATGGCCAGATTATTGACATTGATTTTTTGTGCTGCTACCTCTAAGGCCAACCTCCGGCTGAAACTTTTAACTGCCTCACCCCCACTTTCCGGGAGACCATCAGTTGTGTGCAAAGCTATGCGGGGATGCGCTGGAATAATCTGAATCAGTTTGCCCTTACCGCCTGCCCTTCTGCGGTGATCGATAAAGTAACTGGTGCTGTAGGTATAGGCATCCGGGAGCGGAGGCGCAGGGCTCTCTGCCGTGGCTGTGTCCAGGCCCGCGTTATTCACCAGGGCGTATATATCCCCGAAGATCTGTACCACACTTTCAAACATCGACTCCACCTGGCGCTCATCCATCATGTTGGCCTGCACGACCAGGGCTTTCTGCCCCTGCCGCTGCACCTGGTGAAAAGTCTGCTGGGCACCGTCTTCGTCATACAGATAATTGATCACCACATCGGCCCCCTGGCGGGCAAACTCAATGGCTACCGCTTGTCCTATACCTGCATCGGCATTTGTTACAATGGCAGTTTTGCCTGAAAGTGTCTTTTCCATGGGTGAAAACGCGGTGACGTATTTTAGATGTATTGCCGCCGCCTTGCAAGTCTCGAAACGTCCGTATACGGGATGGGGTAGGCAATCTGTCGCTCAATTTAGACATACAAAAGCCCACCTATCAAGCATAAGCGGGCATATTGCTTTTTTATGTACAGATATAACCACAAAAGGTTACATGAATTTTTATATATTAATACAGCTAATTAAATACGCCTCCTAAAGGTGTCAGACCGCATTAAGGCTTTAATTTGAGGTCTTGGCGAAGAGGCGAAAACTTATTGCTGTTCTTGGTCCAGTAGTCCTGTAAAAGCACGGCTTTGCGGGTTGCGCGACTTGTCTCCTGTTCCCCATTTTCCAGCTTCCGCACTTCCTCCCAACCTGCTATCTCATAAGGGAACTTGTCTGTATAGAAGATGCGCAACGCACGCGGATAATCTAGGTACGTAACCGTGCACACCATCAGTTGGCTGGCGCCGAAGCCGGCGAGGGCCTGTTTGGCTGGAGCAATGGTGATTGTTGCCTGCTGTGCTGCCAGCGGGATATGGGTAAAGCGCTGGTCTGTTAAACCAGGAATGAGCGCTACTTTACCGACAGGCACTTCGTTGGGGTTTAAACGGATCAGGTTCCAGAGATCGTCCTCGGCGCGTGCCTGCAGCTGCAATTGTTGATCACCCTCCTCCTCGAAATATGAAAAAAGCTGCCCGGTGTAGGCTCCGGCTTTCCTGTTGAGTTGGGTAAAGGTATGGCCGCACCACTCCTGCACACTACTGGTGAGCTTCACGGCAGGCTCCTGCTCATACACTGGCGTAAACACCGATACCATGGTAGAGTATGGGTAGATGCCTGTCTTGAAGTTGCGTGTCATGTTCAGCTTCAGCACTTTCTGGGCTTCGGCTTTGTTCTGGTCTGGCCTGTCGAGCTTTACCTGCTTCACCCTCGAAAAATCCTCTGTCACGAAGATCAGCACGGCCTCGCCCTCGCGCGGTTCTCCATAACGGTACTGTGTCAGGTCATAACTGTTCAACTCTGCCTTACCTTGGTACCAGTACTTACTGAAGGCACTTTTGTCCAGGATCCGTTCTGATGCCCCCTGCCCGCTGTCAGCGGTGTTGCAGGCCATCACGGAAAATAGTAGCAGGAGATAAGCAAAGATCGTCATGAGGCTGTGGTTTATGAATGAGCGTTATACTTAATGAGCGCCTGGTTAAGGGCCTGTTTTAGTTCTTCGAGACTTTGAAGCCTGTTCAGCTGACTGGCCTGCAGCAGTACCTCCACCTGGTTTTCGGTTGTTTGCAGGGCTACCAATGGAAACTCCAGGGGTTTACCATCCCGAAACTTCCATTTGTCGCGGTAGATAAACTCTGCTGGGAATGGCAGGCTTTTCAGGTAAGTTGCCCACGCATCTTTCATCGCAAAGGTGCCATAGGTTAAGACACACAGGTTGCAGTCATACGTTTTTGGTGCGATGGCTTTATGCGCGAAATCAGTGAGCTTGTTGAAAAGCCCGGTCTTCGCATTGTATACAAACTGCAGGGTTGGCATCATGATCAACAAGTATAATGAGCAATCTCCTTTAAGTTAACGCAAAATTCACGGTGCATCGCTGCAACCCCTCTATATACCCCTCTTGCTATTGCCAAACCGTTGCGGAGTCGTTGCCGGTAAGAATCGGGATATCGGTGATGCGGTTTTGAGTCGGTCCGTTCTCTAGCTTTAACACACCCCGTGGGCACACGGTGGCACAGACCCCGCAGCCAACGCAGGAGGCACGCACGATGTCCTGGCCCCGCTGCGCATACCAGCGCACGTCAATGCCCATCTCGCAGTATGTGGAGCAGTTGCCGCAGGAGATGCACTGCCCGCCGTTAGCCGTGATCCGAAACCTGGACTTGAACCGCTGCACAATACCCAGGTAAGCTGCCAGCGGGCACCCATACCGGCACCATACCCTGTTCCCCATCAAAGGGTAAAAGCCAACCCCTACCACACCCGCAAATGCTGCCCCAATCAGGAAGCCATACCATTGCTGCACCACGCCGGTGGCATTGCCAAGCATCTCATACCCCGAAAAGTAATTGGCAATGGTCAGGCCGGTCATCACCACAGCAAAAACCAATACACTATGCACCATAATGCGCTCCACGTTCCAGGCCTTTAACGACTTATCGGAGAGGTGGCGGAACGGGTCGCCGGCGGTTTCGGCTAAGCCCCCGCAGCCGCATACCCAGCTGCAGTACCAGCGCTTGCCGTAGAAGTACGTCATCAGCGGCACGCCCAGCACAATCAGCAGGATTCCCCAGACCAGCATAAACATGCCTACGGCCCCGCTGCTCAGCATATTCTCGATGCGGTACTCGAAGAAGAAGTTATAATCCAGTGGCCAGATGTTCTTGAGGTCCTGCCAGGGCTTGTTGAGCAACACCAGGATCTCAGGGATGAGGAAGGCAAAGGAGAGCTGAAAAAACATGACCGAGGCGGTGCGCAGGGTCTGGTACTTATTGCCCCGGTGCTTCCGGAACATCCGCACGCCCATCACTAATATCGCCAAGGTATAGATCAGGCCATACATAAACCACGGGCTCGCGGGGTTACCCGACAAGGCCATGCTGAGCGGATCGGCCAGCAGCACAATGTTTGTGAGGTAAGCCGGAAACCAGTAAAGCAGCACATAAATCCCGATAAGGAAGCCGCCCAGCAAAATGCCCACCCATCCCCGCGACTTGAGCGACGAGAACATGATGCCGTTGTGCTTGACACCTTCCGGCTCATGGCGGAACAGCGGCAACACATATAATAGTGCGCCTAAAGCTCCGACAAAAACGGTGCACAGCAGCAATAGCAGCTTATTCTCGGCAACAAACCCGATGCTGGATGCCTTGGTAACGGCAAAAGCGTAATCGTCCCAGATAACAGTGTCATATTTCTTGTCCTGCTTCAGGGCATCGTTGTATTTCCCGAACAGCGCATTGAAATCACCGACGAAGGCAAAGGTAGAGGTATAGGTTTTGCCCAACATCGGGGCTAATTCCTGTTTCAGCACTGGGTAGTGCTCTTCTTTAACCGCCTCCTTTAGACTGGCCTCAGTTAGCCTGAACTGGCCCAGCAGCACCAGCGATGAGAAAAAAACGATTGCCGCCAATAGTAACGCCAACCCGGCTTTCTGTATAAACTTCATGGCACTGAGTTAAGATCCTAAAAATGAGAACAAGCCTTTTTTCTTTATCAACTGCAGGGACGCTCCAAATTTTTGGTTGTAAGCCGCCAGAATGTGCCGGTGGTGCCGTGCAGAGAATTCCGGGTTGAAGTCCGCTTCGTTAAAACGCCCCAGCACCTCCTCAATTGTCCAGCCCTCCCGGATAGCCTGGTCGAAGAAAACATGCCGGAGACGCATCCCAAAGGCATTAACGCCTGTGACGGTTTTTGTATTTGCGTCAAACATAGCTCTGAAGCAAATCTTCCCGTTCGGGTGCTCCCAGTAAAGCGTGTCCATGTTTTTGCCCCAGGTGCTCGGTACCAGCCCATAGGTCTGGTATTCAATGTCCATGAACTTAGCGGAGTTAAACCAGGCGCCGGGGTGGTAAGGCACAGGTTTCTCCGTGAGGCTACAGGCAAGCGTTTCGCCCTGCATGCGGCCGGTATACCAGGTCTGCTCAAGACTACGCCGGTGCGGCAAGGGGTTGCGCAGCTCGGCACAGTCGCCTATAGCGAACACATTCGGGATGTTGGTGGCAAAGTACTCGTCTACCAGTATCCCTCTATTTGTTTCCAGGGCTGTGTCTTTTACCAGCGCAATGTTAGGGCTCACGCCCACGCCTAAGCCCACAAACTGGCACGGTATCGTGTCGCCGGCTGTTGTCTTTACCGCCTTCACCTGACCGGTGCCGTCATCCAGCACCTCTTTCAGTTCTTGTATCAGCCGCAGGTCGATGCCGTGCTCCAGCAAGAGCCGGTTTATCAGTTGAGCTTCCTCCACGGGCAACACACTGCCCCAGAAGTTTTCCTCCCGCACCAAGAAAGTAACCGGTATATGCCGGCTGTGCAGCATCTCGGCCATTTCAATCCCAATCAGGCCACCACCCACAATCACGGCACGCTGGCAATCTTTCGTGCTTTCCTCCATCAGCTCCAGGTCTTGCAGCGAGTACAAGCCCTGCACTCCCCTGAGTTCCTGCCCTGGCCAGTTAAACTTGTTGGACACCGAACCGGTCGCGATGATCAGGATGTCGAAGGAGAGCGCAGCCTGCTGCTGCAACTGCAGGGTTTTGGCCTCAAAGTCGATGGCTGTGACCCAATCATGCACCAGGTTCAGGCGGTTTTTCTCCCAGAACCAGTTTTCGTAGGGCTTGGTATGGCCGTAAGTCATGTGCCCCATGTAGATATACATCAGGGCAGTGCGGGAATAAAAGTGCTCAGATTCGCCTGAAATCAGGGTGATGTGGGCGGAAGCATCACGCTTGCGCAGGTGGCGTGCGCAGGTAACTCCGGCAACACCGTTGCCGATGATGACGATGCGCCGTTCTGGCTTGCGCTCACAAAATGCTGCTTTATCTTTCACATTGTTTAGGTTGATGGTAATGCTTATTTGCTTTCCGGCAGCCTCGGGCTTCCACTACTCTCTCCTGATCTTTTAAATCTGATGCCGCTACCGATACAAAGCAACTTCGCTATATTACAGCAACAATACAAAAGTACCCCCCTTTTGTTTAATATGCAGGCACTCCTTTAGCGTTTTCGGTGTTGCGTGATGAAGAAGCTAAAAAAATCAGTGCCACCTACTATTCCTTAGAATTTTAAGCTCACTTCGTATGTCCTGGATCAAGCAAGCTACATCTACTCTCCACTTTTCGCTAGGCTTGCTGGTATGCCTGGCAATTGGCATGACTTCCTGCGGCTCTTCCTCGGAGGAACAGGATTTGCCAAAACCTAACCCTGCTCCAACGCCACCGCAAGCCAAAACCTGGACCTTTGAGACTACTCCGATGTGGGCAGATGAGTTTGACTACACAGGCCAGCCTGATCCAACCAAATGGGGGTATGATATTGGTGGGCACGGATGGGGCAACAATGAGCTTCAGTATTACACCAACAACCAAAGCAACGCCAGTGTTTCCGATGGAAAGCTGACGATAACGGCCCAGAAAGAACGCAAGGAGCAGAACTTCTATACCTCTGCCAGACTGGTTACCAAGGACAAAGGCGACTTCCTGTACGGCAGAATAGAGGTAAAGGCCAAGTTACCCACCGGCCGGGGCACCTGGCCCGCCATCTGGATGCTACCCACCGACTGGGCTTATGGCGGCTGGCCCCGCTCCGGTGAGATCGACATTATGGAGCACGTAGGCTACGACCAGAATACCGTGCACGTAACGGTGCACACCGATGCGTATAACCACATGAAGGGCACCCAAAAAGGCAATAAAAAGTATGTTGAGACTGCCAGTACGGCCTTTCACCAGTACCGCGTGGACTGGACACCCAATGACATCCAAGGCTTTATAGATGATCAGCTGGTGTTTGTTTTCAAAAATGAGGGTTCTGGCTTTGCGGCCTGGCCTTTTGATAAGCGATTTCATTTACTGCTGAACATCGCTGTTGGTGGCAACTGGGGGGGTGCGCAGGGCATAGACGCTACGGTATACCCCCAAACGATGGAGGTGGATTATGTGCGGGTGTATAAGCTGATCCAGTAATCGGTTTTTACCTGGGCTGAGCTGATGTAAGCCTTATTGACTCAAAAAGCTTATCTTGGAACTTCATCAAACCTGTAATTGCCCCCATGCTGCAGCTCAATAAGATCCATCACATCGCCATTATCAGCTCTGACTACAAAAAATCGAAGCATTTCTATACCCAGGTGTTGGGTTTGGAAATAGTGCAGGAGGTATACCGCGAAGAACGGCAGTCTTATAAGCTGGATCTGGCCCTGAACGGGCAGTATGTGATTGAGCTTTTCTCCTTTCCTGCTCCCCCTCCCCGCCCCTCGCGCCCGGAAGCAGCGGGTATGCGCCACCTGGCCTTTGAGGTCGAGAACCTGGAGGTAGCCGTGGAAGAGCTAAAACAGCACGGCGTGATCGCGGAACCGATCCGGCTGGATGAGCACACTGGCAAGCGCTTCACCTTCTTTGCCGACCCGGATAACCTGCCCCTCGAATTCTATGAGGCTTAGCCCGACATCAGTTTACCTACTAAGATCTGTTTCTCTTGAAGGAAAAGCTATAACACGATTAAAACAGAACTACATGAGGAAAGCAAAGAACACAAAACAGTTTTGATACATAGTGCAGCTAGTGGGAGTAGGTACTCCTGCTATACAGTAGTTGTATGATATTGAAATTATAAATTGAAAAAAGAGTCGAGTTTGACCTGTTCCCAAATCTATGAATAGAAAGTATGTTGGTATTGTGTTTTTAACATTGGCTTTCTTTGCTTTCGCTATGCTGGCAGCAGGTTCACACGGGCATATTCGCTTCAGGCCTCATCTGGGTGAAGACTGGTTCTTCTGGGGAGCGATGGTATTTTTTACCACAAATGGAGCTGGTTTAATACTCAGAGGCTGTTTTAAAACCTATTTGAGAGCCATTTTAGAAACAGAGACTATAGGCATAAAAGCCATTTCTACAGCATTCAACCACTTTTATGGAATTCAAATTTCCCGCTTGAATAGGTTTTAAAACAGTCTCTCAGAAGCAGCAAATAAAGAAATAAATGAAAAAAGCTCTACTACTCTTCATAAGCTTACATTTCTACTTTGTAGCCACTGCACAAGAAGGAACTGATAGAACAAAGCTTGGAGAACAATATGCTAAGCGAGAATTAGCTGACGCACTTAATAATCCTTCACAGAAGCAGATTCTTGAAGAGAAAGTTATCAAAAATAAACAGACAGCTATTAGTGTGGCAGAAGCAATGCTGTTCAGTATTTACGGAAAAGATAACATCGTTAGACAGCGACCTTACGAGAGCCACTTGATAGATGGTTATTGGGTGCTTATTGGAACATTGCCAAAAGATTGGGTAGGTGGAAAATTTCTTATAATAATCAACTCAACTGACGGTAAGATAGTCAAACTAACACACGGAAAATAAGAACAACACCATACAACAAAGTATAGCAGGTATACTGCGGCTACGCCTTGCTATCTGCTATACCAGCACGTTGTGTTTAATAGAGCATGAAAATACTTCTAACCGGTGCAACCGGATACATAGGAAAAAGACTATTACCTGTTTTAATTGAAGCAGGCCATGAAGTAGTTTGCTGCGTCCGCGATTCTAATAGGTTCAATCCTCCTGAATCTATCAAACAAAAGGTATCTGTAAATGAAATCGATTTCCTGGACGAAAGAACGCTAGATCGGGTTCCGAAAGATATTGATGGAGCGTATTACTTAATTCATTCAATGTCTTCGTCCAAGGACTACAAATCCTTGGAACACACCTCTGCCGTCAACTTTAAAAAATCACTTGATGGTTCAAATATCAAACACGTCATCTACCTCAGTGGAATCGTGAACGAGTCAGCACTATCAGAGCACTTGAGTTCGCGCAGGAATGTTGAATCCGAATTAGAAACTGGAAACTATAATTTCACTACCCTGAGAGCTGGAATCATTATTGGGTCAGGTAGTGCCTCTTTTGAGATCATAAGAGATCTGGTGGAAAAGCTCCCGTTCATGATTACACCCAAATGGTTAAGAACAAAATGTCAGCCTATTGGTATATCTGATGTGATCTTGTTTTTGATTAAATCATTGTTTAACGAGAAAACATATAACAGAAATTTTGACATTGGTGGTCCTGATGTGCTCACCTATAAAGAAATGTTGCTAGGTTTTGCTGAATCCAGGAATTTGAAGCGTACAATTCTTATTGTACCTGTAATGACCCCAAGATTGTCTTCCTATTGGCTCTATTTTGTGACATCTACCTCTTACAACCTTGCCGTATCTCTTGTAAACAGCATGAAGATTGAAGTAGTTTGCCGCGATACTACCATTAACTCTATTCTCGGAATTAAACCAATAGGATACAAGCAAGCTTTAAAGAAAGCATTCGATAAAATTGAAAGTAACGAAATTATCTCAAGCTGGAAAGATTCATATTCTAGCAGTGGGATCAATTTCAATGTTTCTGATTTTATAAAAGTGCCGGCTTTTGGATGTTTTGTTGACAAGCGAAAAAGAAAATTCGACAACCGCGAAACGTGCTTAAACAAGATCTGGAGCATCGGTGGCGAAACGGGTTGGTATTACGGCAATTGGTTATGGAGATTAAGAGGACTATTAGATAAAATGGTAGGTGGAGTTGGACTAAGAAGAGGAAGAACTAATCTTACTTCAATTAAAGCAGGGGATGCAGTAGATTTTTGGAGAGTTTTGTACGCCAATAAAAATGACGGACGTTTACTATTATTCGCCGAAATGAAATTACCCGGAGAAGCTTGGCTAGAATTTAAGATCGTAGATGATCGACTTGAACAGACAGCCACATTTAGACCCTTAGGTTTATTGGGAAGACTATATTGGTACTCAGTATTACCTTTTCATGGTTTTATTTTCAGAGGTATGCTAAAAAACATAACGAAAGACAACTAAACCTAAATTGCATTAAAACGCAGTTTAGCTAATCCAACATCCATAAGCTGGCTTCAACAAGAGGCTCCTATG
This sequence comes from Pontibacter sp. CAU 1760, assembly GCF_054482735.1. Lineage (NCBI taxonomy): Bacteria > Pseudomonadati > Bacteroidota > Cytophagia > Cytophagales > Hymenobacteraceae > Pontibacter > Pontibacter sp. CAU 1760. The sequence continues at coordinate 47,567 of NZ_JBTLRL010000017.1, read as the reverse complement.
GTTGGTTACTAGCTTAAATCACTGATGTTATCATTGCTAAAGCAAAGCCTTAGAGTCAGGGCTGCGCGGTTTATATGGGTCAGTTGCGCGCACTGCGCACTACCTTTTTGCTAAAGTCCTGCGTATGGCAAACCATATGGCAATCCCTGATTACGACACAAACCAATTCTACACTAAACTTACAATCACGGCTATCCGGGAAGAGATTCCGGGGGTAAAATCGTTTTACTTTGAGGGTGATGATGCCAAGGCCATTTCTTACAAACCCGGGCAGTACCTGACTTTTGTGCACCAGTGCAACCACCAGGAGGTACGCCGCTCTTACTCCATTACCTCTTCACCGGCCTTGCAGGAGCCGCTCTCGATCGGTGTGAAGCGCGTGGATAATGGCTTTTACTCCCGCAAGCTCGTGGACGAGGCCAAAGTAGGGGACACACTTTATACCATTGGCGCCACCGGGCTCTTTACACTCCCTGAGAAGTTAGCCCCCTACCGGCAGGTATTTTTGCTGGCCGCCGGTAGGGGTATTACGCCCATCTACTCGCTGCTGAAAACCCTGTTGCATGCCCACCCACGCATCAAAGTGGTGCTGATTTACAGCAATCATTACCCGGACAAAACCATATACAAAGCAGAACTAGAGCAACTACAACAGAACTTCCCGGAACAGCTAAGGGTGGAGTTTTTGTACAGCGTTTCGGTTAACCTGGCGCGGGCCAGGCTTTATAAAGATTTGCTGCAGCAGATCGTAGAGCAGTATGTGGAGGCACCTTTTCGACAGGTGCTGTTTTACCTCTGCGGCCCGGCCACCTACATGCGCATGTGCTACTACGCGCTGCGCCAAAAGGGTGTACCGAACGACAACATCCGGCGGGAGAGTTTCAGTACCGCCAAAGTGCACGTTCCCCTGCTTCCCCCGGACACGGATAAACATCAGGTGCAGATACAGTTGAAAGATCGGATCTATCAATTAGAGGTGCAGCACCCCACCACTATTTTGCAGTCGGCCCGCAAGGCGGGTGTCCCTTTGCCCTACAGCTGCGAGGCAGGCAGGTGCGGCAGTTGCGCCGCCCGTTGCACCCGTGGTAAGGTATGGATGTCGTATAACGAAGTGCTGACAGAGCAGGACCTGGCCAAGGGCCTTACCCTAACCTGCGTGGGCTATCCGGTTGGCGGTGATGTGGGGCTGCAAGTGATGTAAGTGGAATCGATCTTATTGGCAGAAAATGCCCGCAAGTGTAGCTCACAAAGGAAGATGCCGGATAATATACTTCGGTTAGCGGGACAAACCTGTATTTATACCTACCCCCTGTTTCTCCCATTAATCGAAATAAAACTGACGTATCGCTGACACAACCCCTACCTCAATATTCGCTCGATCTGCGCTAATTCATTTTCGCTGAAATGCTTGTTATCCAGGCTTTTCAGTGAATCCGCCAACTGCGCCGGAGAACTCGCCCCGATCAGCACCGACGTTACCCGCGCATCTTTCAGCAGCCAGGCCAATGCCATTTGGGCCAGCGACTGCCCCCGTTCTTGCGCCAGGGCATGCAGTTGCCTGATTCTACCGAGCTTATCCTCTGTGATATCCTCCTCCTGTAAGTGCCCGGTTGACTTGGCGGCACGTGAGTTGGCTGGCACGCCTTTCGGGTACTTGCCTGTAAGCAGGCCTTGCGCCAGCGGCGAGAACGGGATGCAGCCTACCCCTTCCTCCTGCAGCAAATCCAGCAGCCCTTCCTCTTCCACCCAGCGCACAAACATCGAGTATTTGGGTTGATGGATCAGGCAGGGAGTGCCCAGCGAACGCAGGATGCGCATCGCCTCGGTCGCCTCAGCCGGCTGGTAGTTAGACAAGCCCACATACAAGGCCTTGCCCTGTCGCACGATCAGGTCCAGGGCACCCATGGTTTCCTCGAGCGGTGTTTCGGGGTCCGGGCGGTGGTGGTAGAAAATATCTACATAATCCAGCCCCATGCGTTTCAGGCTCTGGTCGAGGCTTGCCACCAGGTATTTCTTTGATCCCCAGTTGCCATACGGGCCGGGCCACATGTCATACCCTGCCTTCGAGGAAATGATCAGTTCATCGCGGTAGCCCCGGAAGTCGCTTTCCAGAATGCGGCCAAAGTTCTCTTCCGCCGAGCCGTACGGAGGACCGTAGTTATTGGCCAGGTCGAAGTGTGTGATACCGGCATCAAAGGCGTCGCGGAGCATTTGGCGCGCATTCTCCAGCACATCCACATGCCCAAAGTTATGCCACAGGCCCAAAGACAGCGCCGGCAGCCGAATGCCGCTCTTGCCACAGCGCCTGTACTCCATTTTATCGTATCGGTCCGGGTTGGGGGTATAGGTCATACCATCTAGTTTTAAAAGGATGAATCAAATTAAGCTATTCCAAGCTTTGAGCCAAATCCCAGCCGTGGCTTGCTAAAGGTTAAAGTTCTAACATGTACAGAAACAACTAAAAACCAATTTAAACAAGGTATAAAACAAGCGCTTTTCCGTATACTTTAGAACCAACAGACACTTGAGGATTACTTTTCACATAACAGATTCATACCCGTGACTCCCATGCCCCAAAGCTTCATCGTCTTGTGTGATTTCTCGCCTTATGCACGGCAGGCCCTGCTGGTAGCACACCAGTGGAGTGCCTGGGTGGGGGCCGAACTGCACCTGCTGCATAACATAGACGAGAGTTATGTGCCTGCCATGGCCGACCAGGAAGCCCGGCAGGTAGCGCATGCCCTTTCCAGGTCGGAGGCCTTTGAAAAATTGATGCAACAACACCTGGAGGAAACCGGAGAAGCCATTGCCCCCGACAAGGTGCATGTCTCTACCAAGAGCCTGTTCACCTCCCTGGCGCAAATAACTCGAGAGCACGACGTGCAATTGGTGTTTGCCGGCCTGAAAGGCAAAAGCCTGTTAAAACGATTACTGGCCGGAAGCACCGTGCTCAAACTACTCGATTACGTGGAGGTGCCTGTAGTCTCCGTTCCCAAACACTTACCCCTGTATACCCAACTGGCCCTCCATGTCAGCGTTAGCTACCACTATACTTTTAACTCCATCGCCCTCCAAAAATTCTTGGGCCTGATGGGCGATCACATTAAGGAACTGGCCTTTCTGACCGTCTGTACCGAAGACGACAACCGGGAGAAGGCGGCTGCGCTACTAGACAAGCTGCAGACCATTTTCTCGGACCACCCTTCGGTTAGTGCACACCTCTTCGAGGGGGATGCCCCTTTGGCGCAGGTGAAGGCCCACATGCTGGCGCAAACAGATGGGGTGTTGGTGGTACAGAAGGGCTCGCGCGCGTTGTCTGACCACCTGTTCCGGAAGTTCTTTGTAGACGAGTTGGTGCACGACGCCAGTTTACCCATGCTGATTTTACCCACATGAACTGGCTGGCCAGTATAGCAGAAGACCCATTCTTTGAATTGGCCGTCATCCTGTTTCTGGCTGCAGCGGCGGGTGGCCTCGGGCAGTTGCTGCGCCAGCCCCTGATCGTTATGTTCATTGCGCTCGGCATTCTGATTGGCCCCTCCGTGCTGAACATCATCAAATCCGAAGCTCAGATTCACTTGCTGGCGCAGGTGGGCATTGCCCTGCTCCTTTTCATTGTGGGCCTGAGGCTCGACCTCCAACTCATAAAATCCATCGGCCGGATCGCTCTTTTCACCGGGCTCGGGCAGGTCCTGTTCACGTCGGTGGCGGGTTACCTGTTGGGCATACTTTTGGGGTTCACGTCGCTGCACAGCCTCTACATTGCCGTGGCGCTAACCTTCTCCAGCACCATCATCATCGTTAAGCTCCTCACCGACAAAAAAGAGATCGACTCGCTGCACGGGCAGATCGCGATCGGTTTCCTGATCGTACAAGACTTAGTGGTGATTTTGGTAATGGTGGCGCTGTCAGCATTGGGCAAAGGGGGCGACAATACATTCTACCAGAAATTGGTTTATACCCTCCTGAACGGTGCCGTGCTGGCTGTGGCTATGATAGCTCTGATGAAGTGGGTGTTGCCGCATGCCAGTGCGTTCCTGGCCCGGTCGCAGGAACTTCTCACGCTTTTCTCTATTGCCTGGGCTATTCTGCTTGCTTCCATCAGCGAGTTTATGGGCTTCAGCAGCGAAGTAGGCGCTTTCCTGGCCGGGATGAGCCTTGCCTCTACCCCCTTCCGGGAGGCGATCAGCAGCAGGCTGGTGAGCCTGCGGGATTTCCTGCTGCTTTTTTTCTTCATCAACCTGGGTGCCTCGCTCGATCTTTCCGCTTTGGGTGCCTTGGTACCCAGTGCGCTGCTCTTCTCGTTTTTCGTGCTTGTCGGCAACCCCATTATTGTCCTCATCATCATGGGGGTGATGGGCTATACCAAGCGCACGGCCTTCCTGGCAGGGCTCACGGTGGCGCAGATCAGTGAGTTTTCGCTCATTTTTGCTGGCATGGGGTATGAGTTCGGTCACATCAGCGTTGAAATCATTGGCCTGATCACGTTAGTGGGTTTGATTACCATTGGGTTGTCCACCTACATGATCATCTACTCGCATATACTATACAAATGGATGGCCCCACTGCTGCAGGTGTTTGAGCGAAGAAACCCCTACCGCGAGGCCGCATTCAAGACAACTGAGACGCTCCCTGTAAAGGTGATTGTGATTGGGCTAGGCCGGTTTGGGGGCGCCATTGCCCAACACCTGCGGAAGCATGACATACTAGTGATGGGCGTTGACTTCGACCCGAAAGTTATCAAAAGCTTCCGTAAACTGGGCATGAATGTAGAGTATGGCGATTTGGAGGACCCTGGCCTGTTGAGCAGGCTACCCTTCCAGACAGCTGAGCACATCATCAATACCGTCCCCGATTGCCAACTCTCCAAAATCATGATCAAGGACTTGCGGGCAAAAGGTTACAAGGGCAAGGCGCTGGTTACGGCCTACAATGCCAAATCTGCGGTACAGATGCGCCAATGCGACGCCGACGATGTGCTGCTCCCCTACCTGATGGCTGCCGAAAGCATTTACCAGCGCCTGGCTGATTTGAACGGCCAAACGGACACCACCCCCATACCAGCGGACAGTTTCAGGCCAGCGCCACAAAAACAAAGCCCCACCGCTTTGGAGGGCGGCAGGGCTTCAAGTGTCACGCAAAACTGATTAGCGTTATTGCTGTGCCGTTATTGTTTGGATAGTGCCATCCGGGTTATACTTCAACTCCGTTACCTTGATATTACGCAGGTGCGTTTTGCCCGATAACTGGGTGTCGTGATAGAACAGGTACCATTTGCCTTTGTACTCTACAATAGAGTGGTGGTTTGTCCAGCCTTCTACCGGGTTCAGCAGCACCCCCTGGTAAGTAAACGGACCGTACGGGCTGTCGCCGATGGCGTAAGCAATGTTGTGCGTGTCGCCGGTGGAGTACGAGAAGTAGTACTTGCCGTTATATTTGTGCAACCAGGCCGCCTCGAAAAAACGGCGCTCGTTGTCACCGGCCAGCAGTGGCTTGGCGTCCTTGTCCACGATCTGCACGTCGCGCACATCCTCGCTGAAGCTTAACATGTCATCGCTCAGGCGTGCCACTTTCGGCATCAGGGCTGGTTTGTCGTCTGCCGGGTACGTATCATTGGCGTTATACTTGCCACTGCTCCAACGCTGCAACTGCCCGCCCCAGATGCCACCGAAGAACATATAGGCGCTGCCATCGTCATCCACGAACACAGCCGGGTCTATACTGTAGCTTTTTGCAATCGGTTGCGGTTGTGGCTTAAACGGACCAGTAGGGGAAGTACTGGTGGCTACCCCAATCCGGAACACGTCCTCCTTGTCCTTCACCGGGAAGTAAAGGTAATAAGTGCCATTTTTAAAAGCCGCATCAGGTGCCCAAAGCTGGCGGCCTGCCCACGGAATATCCTTGATATCCAAGCCTACCCCATGGTCCGTGATCTTGCCGTTTGGCTCATCCATCGAGAAGATGTGGTAATCCCGCATGTCGAAATGCGACCCATCGTCTTTCTCCGTCACGCCAGCGTCTATGTCATGCGACGGATAGATGTATATCTTCCCGTCGAACACGTGCGCCGAAGGGTCTGCTGTGTATATGTCGGTTACCAGGGGCTGGCTCAGGTAGCGGGAGTCTTCCTGCGTACTATCCTGTGCGGCAGCATTCTCTGCGGTTTCTGCCTCGCCGTCAGCAGTGTTTTGCTGGCAGCCGCTGGTGAGGGCCATACCGGCCAATAGGCCAAATAACGATTTCCTGAAATAGGAGCTGTGTTTCATGTGTATGATTTGTTTTAAGATGACATGTAAAGTAGTTGCAGCATCATAACCTGTTTACAAGGCTGCAGGGCATCACTAAATTTCAGCTGTGATATACCAAACTTAGCATTTTATGAAATCGGTTGCAAATTATTCTTTTCTATCACGTTATCACTATCCTTAAATTTTGATGCCAGGAATGCGTTGCGGCGCAGGGAACAGGCAAGTATAGCTGACTTCCGGCTTTTCGGGCATATTTACGTACCTTTGTGCTGGCCGCCACGGTTGTGCCACCACATACTAAAAGACACATATTATGAGCGCAGAAGTACGAAACCTGGAGCCAAAAGCGCTTTGGGAGAGTTTTGCTGACCTGAATGCTGTTCCGCGTCCTTCAAAAAAGGAAGCACGTGTGATTAGCTTTATGAAAGACTTTGGCAAGCGCCTGGGTCTGGAAACGATAGAAGATGAAACGGGCAACGTCATCATCAAAAAGCCCGCCACGCCGGGTATGGAGAACCGCCAGACAGTAGCCTTGCAAAGCCACCTCGACATGGTGCACCAGAAAAATGCCGACACGGATTTTGACTTCGACACGCAGGGTATTGACATGTACATAGACGGTGACTGGGTAAAAGCGCGCGGCACCACGCTGGGTGCAGACAATGGCCTGGGTGTGGCAGCTATCATGGCCGTGCTCGCCGCCAAGGATATCGCCCATCCAGCCCTCGAAGCCTTGTTTACCGTGGATGAGGAAACCGGTATGACAGGTGCCCTCGGTCTGAAAGGCGGTCTGCTAAATGCCAGCATCCTTTTAAACCTCGACACCGAGGACGACCATGAGCTGACGATTGGCTGTGCAGGCGGCATTGACATAACGGCGAACGGCACCTATGAGCAGGAAGCCGTGCCAACAGGTATGGCAGGATATAAACTTAGTATAAGCGGCCTCACGGGCGGGCACTCGGGTATGGATATCATCCTGGGCCGGGCCAACGCCAACAAGCTGATGAACCGTTTGCTTTTCGGGGCAACAGAGAAGTTCAACCTCCGCATCGGCACCATCGACGGCGGGGGACTGCGCAACGCCATTCCCCGCGAGTCGTTTGCACTGGTAGCAGTTATGGAAAAAGACAAGGAGGCCTTTGAGGGTTATATACAGGACCAGCAGGCAGTGCTGCAGCAGGAGTATAGATCAACAGACCCGAAGCTGGCGCTTGCCTTGAACCAGGCAGCCCTGCCAGCACAGGTTGCCACGCAGGAATTTGCCTCTACCCTGATGCGTGCCCTTTACGCGTGCCCGAACGGTATTTTCCGTATGAGCCCAGAAATCGATGGGCTGGTGCAGACATCCAACAACGTGGCGCGGGTAATCTTGCAGGACGGCAGCTACAGCGTGCTGTGCCTGACGCGCAGCTCGGTAGACAGCGAAAAGATGGATTTGGCAAAAAGCATACAATGCGCCTTGGAACTCGCCGGTGCCGCTGTAGAGATGAGCGGAACATACCCGGGCTGGGCCCCAAAACCAGAGGCATCAATCATCCAACTGATGAGCGACCTTTACCGGCAGCAGTTCCAAAGCGAGCCGGACGTGAATGCCTGCCACGCGGGCCTGGAGTGCGGCATACTGGGAGCCAATTATCCCAGCATGGAAATGATTTCCTTTGGCCCGAACATACGTGGTGCCCACTCCCCTGACGAGAAAGTGCAGATCAGCTCGGTGCAGAAGTTCTGGGGCTTCCTGCTGGAAACGCTGCAATGCATTCCTGAAAAGGCTTAATCCATTTATATGTCAACAAAAACGCCGCGCTGTAACGATACAGCGCGGCGTTTTTGTTGCGAAAGCGGCTGGCTTGGTGTGTTAGCTCCGCATGTTGTAGTTATACATCATATCGTAATACTGGTGCGCCATGCGGTCAGAGTTGAACTGCGGCACTACATCGCGCATGCTCTGCTTCACGATGCGCAGCCAGCGTTCCCGGTCGCGGTAATAGCAAGGCACCACCTGCTGCTCCAGCATCTTCATCATGTTGGCATAGTCTTCATCGTCCTGCACTTCGTCGGGCAGCATGGTGTCTACCACGGGCAGCACAAAGCTGTTCTCGCCACTGCGGGCAAACTCCGGCAGCCACCCGTCCTGCACCGAAAAGTTGATGGCCCCGTTCATGGCTGCAGTCATGCCGCTGGTGCCCGAGGCCTCGCGTGGCCGGCGGGGTGTGTTCAGCCAGATATCAGCCCCATGTTTCAGCTTCCTCGACAAGCCCAGTTCATAGCCTGTCAGCACCGCCACATTCTCCAGTTTCTGCGAGATGTACACCAGCTTGTTGAAGACATGCACGGCGTTATGGTCGAAGGGGTATGGCTTGCCCGCCCAGATAACCTGCACCGGCATATCCTGCCTGTTCACAAACTTCAGGAAACGGTCCAGGTCGCGCACCAGCAGGTCGGCGCGCTTGTAGGCGGCAAAGCGGCGGGCCCACACAATGGTGAGCACTTCCGGTTTAAAGAGCTTCCCGGTCTGGTCGGCCACCACGTCAAACAAAATGCGCTTCATCTCGGCTTTTCGGTTCTGCAGCGTCATGTCCTTGTTGTTCAGCTGCGCCTCCCAAAGCTGCTTGTCCATCCAGAAAGGCACGTTCTGGGCATTGGTAATCGCTTTGATCTCGCAGATATCATCGTTATCATACCACATGGCGCGCGATACCTCGCCGTGCAGCTGCGATACGCCGTTGGCTACTTTTGAGAGGCGCAGGGCCACTAGGGTATGGTTGAACATCTGGCCGCGCGTGCTGGTGAGCTCCCGCACCTCGTCCAACCCCAGGCCATTGAAAAAGCTCATGTCGTGCAGCAGTTGGATGTCATGCTCCTCGTTCCCGGCCTTTTCGGGCGTATGGGTGGTAAATACCATGCGGCGGCGCACCTCCTCTTTCTTGCCATACTCCTGAAACAGGTGAAAAGCCAGCGGCAGTGCATGCCCCTCGTTCATGTGGTAAGTCTCAGCGCCTCCCAACGCCTCAATCACTTTGGCCCCACCGATGCCCAGCACGATGCTCTGCGCAATGCGGGCATTCGGCTCAGGGTCGTATAAGCGGTTGGTGATGGTGCGGGCCAGGTGGTCGTTCTCCGTCAAATCGGTGGTCAGGAAATAAATGGGGGCCGTGCCGAAGGTTTCCGGCTTCAGGACCATCGCCTTCACGAGTACCGGGTGGTTGTTGACCACCACCCGCACCGTAATGCCGCTATCCTCCAGAAAGGAATAATACTTTTGCATAAAGTGCGGCCGCATGCTCTGGTCCTCGTTGCGCTCCTGGTCGTAGTAGCCATACTTCCAGAGCATCCCGATGCCCACCAGATTCTGGCGCAGGTCGTAGGCGCTGCGCATATGGGAGCCTGCCAGGAAGCCCAGGCCTCCGGAGTATATCTTCAGGGACTGGTCTATTGCGAACTCCATGCAGAAGTAGGCTGTACGGCGGGTATACTTTTCATTTACATCGTAGGGGTGGTACCATCTGTTGTATGCTGAAGCCATATAAGATTGTTCGTTGGTTTAAATTCGATTTAATTCCATCCATACCAGCCGCCTTCCTTCTCCTCTCCCCCCTTGCCTCTTCAAACGCTGATGGCGCTGCGGTATGCTTAACCCTAACTGCTTGTTAGTTGTTAGATATAAGCCTACGAATATTCAATGGTGTTAGATGACCCGTCAGGCAGGCATTATCCCGGCAGCCTTTCTCACGCGCGGCAATCGGGTTGCCCAGAAGCAGGAAGGGCAAATAAAAACAAAAATAATTTGGTTCTTTATTTTGAGAACCAAAAGAACTATCTTTATCTTTGCACTGTTCGCCAACAGAACATACTTACTGACCTATGGACATACAACTGGATGACAAGAGGAAAGCGCTGATCGAGAAAATCGGGATTGCCCATGAGGAAAAAGGCTTTCAGCCCGTTGCAGGCCGGATTATAGGGCTTCTCTACGTTTCCCCGCGCCCAGAACTTACATTCGATGAGATCCGGGAGTCCCTGAACATCAGCAAGAGCGCCACCAGCACGGCCCTTAACCTGCTGATGCACATAGGCCGCGTGGATTATACCACTTTCCCAGGCGATCGCAAGCGTTACTTCCGGATAAAACTAAGCAATTGGCGCGAAGTGATTTATGAAGAAACAGAGCGTATGGTAAAGATAAGTCATGTACTGCAGGAGGTAATTGAATTAAGAAAAGGAGATGCCACCTCAACCTTCAACTGCAACATAGAAGAGTTCACGAGTTTCCTGCAGTTTATGTACAAGGAGTTTCCGGCACTGCTGCAGCGTTGGGAGGCTACCAGAAAAGAAGAGTAGTCTTTTTTGGATCTTACAAGTTCTCTAAATTCAGAACTAAACAATAAAATACAAACAGTTTAAAACAATACCCAAAGTGATCAAGAACTATTTTTTAATTGGACTAATGCTTCTCTCGCTGCACACCTCCTTTGCACAGGGCCCGGTTGCCAGTAAGGCATTGGCGCTTACGCTGGAAGGGAGCATCCGGTATGCGCTGGAACACAACCAGGATGTGAAGAAGGCTGGCTACGACGAGGAAATAGCCAGGCAGCTGATTCGCGAAACCAAAAGTGTGGGCCTGCCGCAGGTATCGGCCAGTGGCGGCCTCGACTACTTTCCGGCCCTTCCGACCCAGATTCTGCCAGGTGAACTGGCAGGTCAGCCGGGCACTGATATTCCAGTGCAGTTTGGCAAGGACTATAACGTGAAGGGCAATGTGCAAATTAACCAGCTGCTCTTCAACAAGTCTTACTTTGTGGGCTTGCAGGCGGCCAAAACCACCCAGGATTTATACCGGCTCCGCAAGGAGATGGTGCAGGAGGAGGTGATTTACAACATCGGGTCGGCTTACCTGCAGGCGCTGCAAACCAAAGAGCAGTTCAACACGCTGGAGGCCAACCTGGAGCGACTGACGCAACTGGAGCGCATCATGCAGCTGCAGTATGAAAACGACCTGGTGAAGAAGGTGGATGTGAACCGCATCAAGGTAAACAGGCTGAACCTGCAGAACCAGCAGCAAAGCCTGCGCACTGCCTTCGAGCAGCAGAAGAATTTCCTAAAGTTCTTTATCGGCATGCCGCTGGAGCAGGAAATTGAATTGCAGGACGCCGTCATCTCGCTTGAGAAACTGGCCGGCACCGTGGATGTTGCCACCGCCGCAACCCGCAAAACGCAGTTCCAACTCCTCAATACCCAGAAGCAGCTCACCAATTTGCAGGAGCGCAACATCAAGGCCGGTTACTACCCTACGTTGTCGGCTTACGGGCAGTATGGCTACCAGACGCAGCGCAACGACCTGTTCGACAGCTCGGTACCCTACTTCAAGTCCTCCGTGGTGGGCTTGCAGGTGAACATTCCGATTTTCGACGGCTTTAAGAAAGATGCCCAGGTGAAGCAGGCGCAGCTGGAACAGCAAAAGCTGGCCGCAGACCTTGACAAGTTCACCGAGAACACGGAAGCCAGCCTGACGAACGCCATCAGCCAGCTGCAGGTGAGCCAGAACAACATTGCCGCGCAGGAGCAGAATGCAACACTGGCGCAGGAGGTATACGACACCACCAACCAGCTCTACAAAGAGGGTCTCTCCCCGCTCACCGACCTGCTGGAAGCTGAGGTGTCGCTGCGTGAGTCGAAGACTAACCTGAACAACGAAGTACTGAAGTATAAAATCGCCCAGCTGAATTATCTGCAGGCAACCGGAGACCTCGAGACACTAATCAAGTAAAAAAACACACCAAACACGAACATGAAGAAGGTAATTTATAGCGTAATTGTACTGGTTGCATTGGCCGCAATCGGCTTTAAGCTGATGAGCAACAAAGAGCAGATGGCCGCAAAGGCAGCCGTGGCCGAAATAAAAAGCGATGCCATACCGGTGACGGTGACGAAGGTTGAAACAGCCAGGCTCGACAAGTCTTTCACGGCACAGGGCAACTTCGCACCTATCCAAAGCCTGACGCTGATGTCTGAGACGCAGGGCCAGATTCAGCGCGTGCTCAAGCGCAAGGGCGACAAGGTGAAAGCGGGCGAGCTGCTGCTGCAGGTGGAAAACAACACTATGGCCGCTGACCTGGCCACCGCCCAAACCAACGCCGAGAAAGCCAAAAGAGACCTGGAGCGCTTCGAGAACTTGGCTGCCGGTGATGCCATCACCAAAAGACAACTGGAGGATGCCCGCCTGGCAGTCAAGTCTACACAAGGCCAGTTGGTAGCTGCCCGCCAGCGCCTGAGCAAAACCCGCATCACCGCCCCTATCAGCGGCGAGATCAACGAGTTGTATATAGAAGTAGGTTCTTACCTGAACAACGGCACCAAGCTCTACGACATCGTGAACGTGGACAAGCTGAAGCTGAACGTGAAAGTGAATGAGAGCCAAGTGCTGCTGATCAGCAAAGGGGATAAAGTGACCGTGAAAGCCGATGCTGGCGCCGGTCAGGAGTATGAGGGGACCGTTACGGCCATCGCCGCCCAGGCCGACCCGACCCTGAAGTTTGACGTGGAGGTGGAAGTGAAAAACGCCGCCAACAACAACCTGCGGGCCGGTATGTATGGCACCGCCCTATTCGACATCGCTGCCCAGCGTGACGCCCAGCTGTTGCCGCGCGAAGCCATTGTCGGCAGCATCCAGAACCCAAGCGTGTACGTGGTGAAAGACGGTATAGCGAACCTGCGCCAGGTAAAAGTGGGCACTGTAACACAGGACAAGGTAGAAATACTGGAAGGTGTGCAAGCCGGAGAACAGGTGGTACAAAGCGGCCAGATTAACCTGCGCGAGGGTATGAAAGTGAAGACGCTTTAATTTCTGTGCAAATAAATCATCCCCCTGCCCCTTCGAAGGGAGTCGTTTCATTCTCTACTTTACTGGCGCAAGTTTTCAAACTTGTGTCTAAAAATGGTGTCGAGTTTGCAACTCGACTGGGCCAGAGGCCCAATTACACTTTACACTCGCGAGACGCGAGCGAAGGCAATGTTAAAATGAAACGGCCCTGCCCTTTCAAGGGGGCAGGGGGATGACAAAGCGAAAAAGCGCCAGCTAAAACAATAGAACTTCTTTTTAAGAAACTAAGAAAATGAATATAACCAAATTATCCATACAGCGGTCAACGCTGGTGGTGGTGGTTTTTACCGTCCTCACGCTGCTCGGGGTTGTCAGCTACCAATCGCTCAATTATGAGCTGTTGCCTAAATTCAGTCCGCCGGTGCTCACCATCAGCACCATCTATCCGGGGGCTTCGCCAAACGAGGTGGAGAACTCGGTTACGAAAGAGATAGAAGACGCGCTGTCGTCGCTGGAGAACGTGAAAGAGATGAAGAGCACCTCACTGGAGAGCTTCTCCATCATCACCATCCAGCTGAACCAGGGCACGAATGTGGACCTGAGCTTGCAGGACGCACAGCGAAAAATCAACACCATCCTGTCGAAGTTGCCCGATGACGCCAACTCGCCTACACTGAACAAGTTCGACTTTGACGACCTGCCCATTATTAAGATGGGAGCCACGGCCAACATGTCGCCGACGGAGTTCTATGACCTGATCGATAAGAAGATCAAGCCGGAGCTGTCCAGAGTACCGGGTATGGCGGCCATCAAAATTCTGGGTGGCCAGGAGCGTGAGATCAAAGTGAACATCAACGCTGACAAACTGGAGGCCTACAACCTGTCTATCCTGCAGGTGCAGCAGAAAATCCGCAACTCCAACCTTGACTTCCCTACCGGCAAGATCAAGCAGGAAAGCGGACAGACGCAGATCCGTTTGGCAGGTAAATTCCAGTCGCTGGAGCAGCTGAATAATCTGATCATCCGGGAAGACCAGAACGGAATTGTACGCCTGGCCGACGTAGCCGAAGTGCAGGACACACAGAAAGACACCGAAGTACTGACACGCGTAAACTCAGCCCCTTCGGTGGGTATCACCATCCAAAAGCAATCCGATGCCAACGCCGTGGAAGTAAGCCGCCTGACGAAAGAGGCGCTTGCCAAGCTGGAGCAAAGCTATGCGGCCCAGGGCCTGAGCTTCAACATTGCCTCCGACTCATCTGACTTTACGCTGGAAGCCGCCGACTCCGTGATGCACGACCTGCTGATTGCCATTATCCTGGTGGCCGTGGTGATGCTGCTTTTCCTGCACTCACTGCGCAATGCTGTGATTGTGATGATCTCCATACCTGCCTCGTTGGTGGCCACTTTTATTGCCATGTACCTGCTGGGCTACTCGCTCAACCTGATGTCTTTGCTGGCGCTCTCACTGGTGGTCGGTATCCTGGTGGATGACGCCATTGTGGTGATCGAGAACATTCACCGCCACATGGAGATGGGCAAAAAACCCGCGCAGGCCGCCTACGACGGTATCCGCGAAATTATGGCCACAGTAACCTCCATCACGCTGGTAATTGTGGTCGTGTTTATACCGATTGCGCTTTCGAGCGGGCTCGTGTCCGACATCCTGCGTCAGTTTGCGGTGGTGGTGGCCATTGCCACGATGATTTCCTTGTTCGTGGCCTTCACCCTGATTCCGCTGCTGGCCAGCCGTTTCTCGCGCCTGGAGCACGTTTCCAAGGATAATGCATTCGGCCGCTTTATACTTGCGTTCGAGCGCCTGCTGGATCGCATCATCGACGGCTTCACGGCGACGCTGAAGTGGGCCTTCAACCACAAGTTGATCACGCTGGCCGTAACCTTGCTTATGCTGGTGGGCTCGTTTATGCTGGTGCCGTTTGGCTTTATCGGTTCTGAGTTTATACCTGCCGGCGACCGTGGCGAAGTGAGCCTTCAGCTGGAGTTACCGAAAAACGCCACGGTAGAGCAGACCAACTTTGCCACCCGCCAGGTGGAAGAATACTTGGAGGCTATACCTGAAGTGAAGAAAGTGTTCACCACCGTGGGCACGACCTCCTCCTCGCAGGCTGGCCAGAACACCGCGTACAAGGCCGATGTGTCGGTGACGCTGATAGATATAAAAGAGCGCAGCTTCAGCACCGACCAGTTCAGTCGCCAGGCCAAAGCAGACATCGAAAGCAAATTGCCGGATGTGGAAGTGACGCCGGTTCCGGTAGGTCTGGTAGGTACCGCGCAGGCCCCGATTCAGCTGATCATCTCAGGCGCTAACCTGGACTCGGTGATGACGTTTGCGCAGAAAGTGATGGGAATCACAGAAGGCGTGGACGGAACCGTGGACGTGGACATGTCGGTGGAGGGCGGTAACCCTGAGATCGAAGTGGTGGTGGACCGCGATAAGATGGCCAATGTGGGCTTGTCGCTGGAGAACGTGGGCGCAAGCATGCAGCTTGCCTTCAGCGGAAACTCCGACGTGACCTTCCGCTCCGGCACTGAAGACTACGACATCAACATCCGTCTGGACGCCTTTGACCGCCGCAGCGTCACTGACATCGGCAACCTTTCTTTTGTGAACAGCAGAGGCCAGCTAGTGCGCCTGGCGCAGTTCGCTGATATCCGCCAGTCAACCGGCCCGTCGCAGTTGGAGCGCTATAATCGCGTAACATCCGTGAACGTGAACTCGCAGGTGATCGGTCGTCCGTCTGGCTCGGTAGGTGCCGACATACAGGCAAAAGTTGACGCGATCGACATGCCCGACGGGGTAAGCATTGAGTTTGGCGGTAACCTGAAAAACCAGAGCGAAGGCTTCGGTACGCTGGGCATTGCCTTGCTGGCCTCGATCATCTTCGTGTACCTGATCATGGTAGCGCTTTACGACTCTTATGTATACCCGCTGGTGGTGCTGTTCTCTATTCCGCTGGCGATTATCGGTGCCCTGCTGGCGCTGGCGCTGGCTGCCCAGACGCTGAGTATCTTCTCTATCCTGGGTATCATCATGATGATTGGTCTGGTAGCGAAGAACGCGATTATGGTGGTGGACTTCACCAACAAGCTGAAAGACGAGGGCGTGTATGTGAAAGACGCCCTCATCGAGGCAGTGAGAATCCGTTTCCGCCCGATCCTGATGACGACGCTGGCCATGGTGATTGGTATGTTGCCGATTGCTTTGGCAGGAGGCTCCGTAGCCGCTACTAAAAACGGCCTGGCCTGGGCCCTGATCGGTGGCCTGAGTTCCTCGATGTTCCTGACGCTGATTGTGGTGCCTGTGATCTACTATGGTTTCGACCGCGTTCTGGCCAAGTTTGGTATGGACAAGAAAACCGTGATCGTGCTGGAGGATAAGTCCATGGAGGAGTTGGAGCGCGAAACCGCGGAACTGGAGGAGGCCAAAATGAGCCACGCGTATTAGTTCTCGTTTGATAATAAATTCTTAATGTAAAATATGGTAGTAAGAAGGCGGGGGCCATTGGCCTTCGCTTTCTTCAAAACATCTGCCTTCTACATCTTGTTGATAGCAACATTAGTAAAATCTTACTCTTATTGAAATGACAACTACAGCAATACAAACCCCGCAAACCATAGAGAAAAAGGTTGTAAACGTGATCAGCAACATCACCAAATTGCACCCCGAACGGTTGACCAAGGTAAGAGACCTGACCGCGCTTGGCCTGACCATACTGGATGTGGTGGATGTGATTTTGAAACTGGAGAAAACCTACCACCTCACCATACCCGATGAAGTGCCCGTTTATACGCTGGATGATTTTGTAAACTTTATTCATCAACAGCTGGTCGGGCCTGCCGTAGTTCGACATTAGAATCCCCTATAAACAAGAAGGAGCCGCAATTAAACCTGCGGCTCCTTCTTGTTTATACCTCTCTTGTTTATACCTCTAAGATGTATACCGGTGGGTCAAAGCCCTCTCTCATCAGTATTGGCTTCGATACATTATAAACCTTCACACCTTTGGTGGTTTCTCCTTCCAGCGTACCGATGTGGGCATGGCCATGAAAAGCAGCGACCACCCCACGACGGTTAATTGGCTCTGCTAAACGCGAAGACCCCAGGAAAGGGAAGATCTGCTCAGGCTCTCCTTCCACCGTCGCTTTGATGGGGGCATAGTGCAGCACCGCAATTTTCTTTACGTCGGTATATTCGCTTTCGAGGCGGGCAAGGGCTCCGTCCAGCTTCAGCGACTCATCCACCGCCTCCTGTACAAAGTCTTTGATCTGCTGCTCCCCGAACATCCCCAGCATCCCACGGTCGAAGCCGCCGCCAAAGCCCTTTACACCGGCAAACCCCACATCGCCAAACACCACGCAGTCGCCGTCCAGCATGTTTACGTTCACTTTCTGCAAGGCCTTACGGATACCTTTCTGATGGTCGCGCTCACAGTCGTGGTTGCCCAGCACCGCCACCACCGGGATGCTGCAGGCCTTTAGCTCTTCTGCCAATATCTCTGCTTCTGACGTGCGGCCTGTGTCCGTCAGGTCGCCACACAGCAGCAGCACATCCGCCTTCTCAGACACATGAGCAAAAAAGTCTTTCCATTTCCCGCTGTCCGTCTCCCGCACATGTATATCCCCAATGGCTGCTACCCTGGTTTTCTGTCGTTTATGCGCTGGCTTTTTTTCTTCCATTTTCTAGACTGATCTGATGGTTACTACCTTATAATCCCATTCGGTCACATCGGTTGCATACTGGGTCTGGTCGATGAGGGGGCCGCGGCAAATCTTCTCTTTTGGCAAGGGCATATCGTACTGCTCCTTGGCCCGTACCAGCAGCTCATCGAAGAGCCACTTAGGCACGGTGTCGCGCTCGGAGGGGTATACGAACTGAAACGAGAGGAACTGCGCCAACAGCAGTTGCCAGTGCACCTCAATATGCTGCCAGAGCCATTTCCAATCCAGGTGCTGCCCGTAACGGAGCATGATGTGGTTGATATCGCCGCCGTCGTAGCGCTCCCGGTTCTGCACGTATAGCTTCGACCAGATGAGCGCTTCGGCAGGTATAACTTGCACCTGTATCCCCAACATCTCACTTTGTACCGCCCGCTCAAACCAGGACTCGTCGACGTGGCAATGGTTGCCGGGGTTGTTAAAGATGATGTCCATGAAATGGTCTCCTTTAATGGCTTTTGCCAGCCAGCGCGCATCCGTCAGTTCCGTCTCGAAGCCGTTGTCCTGGAACTGCTTCAGCATGCGGGGCAGGTCGCCGGACTTGCAGAAGATGTCCAGGTCCTTGGTATCCCGCATGAGGTCGGTGTACAGGCGCAGCGCAAACCCTCCTCCCACCAAAAAATCGATGTTGCTCCCGGAAAGCAGTGTCAGGGTCTCACGGTAAAACTCATGCGCCGCCTGCCGCTGGATGCCATCGTTAATCTCAATTACTTTTGCCATACTACTCTTGTTCTATCAACTGGTGCGTATAAAACTTGCTTCTTGGGCATGAGACAATAAAGCCCGGCTATCGCCCCCCCATAATTGTACTCCGCTAACCCATGTGCGTAACCAACATTTACTACAATATGGGTTCCTTTGTTGTGCGGAATAACTCTATCACACAACATTTTATCCCCTTGAATACACCTAAATGCTATTCCGGATTATTTAAATCCAATTTTATGTATACATGTGTTTAGTAGCAGCAACTGTGGCATTTACGTTAGAGAGGCTGCTCTAAAGCAGCGGTGTGACCATCACCACAAACTCGCCGGTCTACAGGCTACAAAATGCCTAACCCCACGCAACTGTGTGCGTTAAAAAAGAGAAACTGTGTTTCAACCTATTAAATCTAAAGCTATGAACAGTAACTTCTCCGGCCGCGATAGCGGTCATTTCCGCACCCACCGTTCCGATCGATACCGACATCCTGAGCAGGACAGCGAGTACAGATTCGACGATTATGGCTCCTCAGCCCGGGGAGGCTATGGCAACGAGGGCAATGCGGGCACCTGGGGGAACCAAGGCAACGAAATGGGCGGCTCGCGGCGCACGCAAGGCCGTGATCAGCAGAACAGCTCCTACAGTGCCTCGCGCAATTATGGCAACATGGGCAGCTACGGTGGTGCGCAGGGCTATGGCAGCGCAAGAGGCGGTTATAGTTCTCAGCGCAGCCACGGTTCGGATGACCGCCATGACTACGACAGCGGCATGGGGCAACGCAACCGCGGCTATGGATCCTCGGGTGGTCGCAGCTACGGTTATCAAAGTGACTTCGACAGCCACGGGTCTAACCGGGGCCGCTCGGGGTCTGATGAAGGCAACTATGGCTCCTACGCCTCCAGAAGGTTCCAGGGCTCTGACCAGGGCAGGTATGACTTCGACGAGGATGATTTCAACTCGCGGCGGGGCGGTTCCCGTGGCGATAGCGGGTATAGCTCAAGAGGAAGCAGTTACAGCGCTGACCGCTACAACTCTCCAAACTATGGCGGCTCCGAAGGCAGCTATATGGGCAGTGGCTACAGCCGTCGCTCAGAAGGAGGCGACCGGCAATCGCGCGGCAACTACGGCTCTTCCGGCTATTATGGCGGGGATTCAAGCAGCAACTATGGCCAGGACGAGCCTTATGGCATGAGTGGCTACTACAGCGGTGGATACGGTCGCAGCGGCTCATCCGGGTTTGGCGGCTCCGACAGAAACTACCTGGAGAGCGAAAACCGGGGCCGCACCGTAGATCGTGACCGGGATAGGAGAAACCCGGAGCGTGGCTACGATGGCAGACACTTGTAAGCTAAACTTTGCGTATAAAACAGGTATGGCGCAGCAGATTGCTGCGCCATACCTGTTTTATACCACTTATTGCACACAAAAGCTCTTGAGCTCCCGCATGCTGCCGTAAAACACATTGCAGTCCACATCGCCATGGATGCCCTTGATAGCGCCTCCGTCAGTGTGTTGCCAGAAGGCAAGCCGCAGTGTGTCGCTTTTCTCCAGCCGCAGTTTCTTTACCTTGTAGTGGGCAATCCAGAGCGGGTAAAGTGAGAACTCGCCAGCCAGGTAATCTTTGTAAAAGGTATAATTGGTATAGATGATGGGTTTAACGCCGTATGCCTCCTCAACGTGGTGTAACCATACCTTCAGGTCAGCTTGAAACTCTTTCAGAGGCCTTCGCCCCCGCACCTCCACATCCAACACAGGCGGCAGATCGCCTTTCTGCAATTGCACGGCACCGATGAAATTGGCAGCCTGCTTCTCCGGTTCGAGGTAAGGGAGGTAAAAATGATAGGCACCACGCACAATCCCCACCTTACCAGTGCCTTCCCAATTGTGAGAAAACTGCCTGTCTACTAAGGTGTTCCCCTCGGTAGCCTTCACAAAGGCAAAGCTTATCTCATTCTCCCGTACAAGTTGCCAGTTTACCTTGTCCTGGTAATGCGACACGTCCACGCCGTATATGCTATGCCCCTCTGGCCAGACCAGTTTCCGCTTTTCCGCAAAGAACTCCACGTAGAGCACCACTAAGCCCAGTACAAACAGCGCACCTACCCCGATCCAGAATTTATAAGGATTTTTTTTAACCGGTTTCTTCTTCTTCTTCGGCCTCGGAGGAGTTTTAGGGCTGGCTTTAGCAGGCGCTTTTGAAAGGGGTACCTTCTTAGGCGGATAGTTTGGCGGTATGCTCATGGGGACTTGCGTGTTGCAGGGCAGTTTTTACAAAAGCATTAGAGCACAACCAATTCACGCTGTGGCAAACCCGAGAGGTGTTCCAGGTATTCGCCCTCTGTTGTGAGGTAGCCTTTCATCAGGTCGGCGGTGAGGCAAGCATGCACGGGCAGGATGCCAATCACATCCCCGATATGGTATTTTTCAAACTGCTCTGCCGAGGCTTTTATCACACCGTGCTCCTGCGATAGCGATACCAGGTCGATGCCATTCACAGGGGAAGTCCAGCCTTCAGCAGTAAATTCGACCACTCGGCCATATATCACAGAGCTATCTTCCTGAGGCAGCGCATCTTTCGAGAAATGCACGCTGCCGCCGTATATAATTATTTCGCGACGCTTAGGGTGCTTGGCTACCACCGGGCAGGCCACGCACACAGCCACGTCATCGAAGCTGCAGGACCCGATGCGCTGTTGGGTCAGGTCATAGAAAACAAAGTTGCCTGGCCGGATCTCATCAACGCCGCTCAGGTCGCTCAGGATGCTGCACGAAGGCGTGTCGCCGATGGAGAGTTGCAAGTCCGGGAACTGCTTATTGTACCGCTTTCGCAATAATTGCAGCAGATAGACTGTGGTGTTATGTATGGTTTGAATGGCATAGGTATCGGTTTGCTTGTAGGTATGGCCGTCATGTGCCACAAAGCCCGCAAACTCCAGCATGTCGCTGGCCTTTATTTTATCCAGTATCCGGCTAATCTCTTTGTGGTTGTTGGCCAGCACACCCGTCCGGCGGTAGCCCGTATCAATCTTGAGCCACAGCTGCACCGGGTGCTTCAGGCCACTCGAAAGGGCTTCCACTGTTTCCACGTTCACGGCAAGCAAATGCAGTTTGATGCGCGCAGCAAGTTCGTTCATGCTGTCGATCTCCAGCACATTGGCCGGAAAAGCCACCATGATATCTTTCCAGCCCTGGTTGGCAAAGTAACGCGCCATCCGGACAGACGACACCGTGATGGCATCAATATCAAACTGACGAAACCACGCGCCCACCTCCGCTGACTGATGCGTTTTGAAATGCGGACGCAACCGGACGCCATTCCCCCTCGCTTTCTCCACCATCCTGCTGATGTTGTTCAAGCTCTTCTTCTTATCCAGTAGTAGTGTTGGTGTGGTCAATCTCATAAATCAAAAACACAGTTTTTGTGGCAAATTCTGTGAAGTTACACAGGTTTAGCCAAAAAGTCACGCCAAATGGTTATGTTTCGGGTAACAATTGTTGCGCCCTCAACTTAAATCCCGTGCATTCGTGCCATATCAAAAATAGAACTATTGGTAGGCGTTTAGGTTTAAAACGCAGCTTTGCTTTGCCATTTTCTGGAGGGAGGTGCTTGTTAGGGCTTAATGCTTACCTTTGCAAAAACCTGTGTTTTCGCCCATGAGCTTTTATTATGTCAAGGCTTTGCACATCATCTTTGTAGTGACCTGGTTTGCGGGGTTGTTCTACATCGTGCGCCTTTTTATTTACTTCGCGGAGGCCTCCAAAAAGCCTGAGCCGGAACGCTCTATTTTGCAGCGGCAGTTTTCCCTGATGCAGAAAAGGCTCTGGTACGGCATCACATGGCCATCGGCGGTGCTTACCCTGATTTTTGGGTTGACCATGCTGCACCTATACGGCTCCATACCTGGTTGGCTTGTCTGGAAGCTTTGCTTTGTGGCGGGCCTGTACGTATACCATTACCTGTGTCATCGCATCTTTAAGCAGCAGCAGCAGGGCGTACTCAAGTATACCTCTACCCAACTCCGCATCTGGAACGAAGTAGCAACGCTTTTCCTCATCAGCATCGTGTTCTTGGTGGTGCTCAAAAGCTCTCTTAGCATGCTGTGGGGGATTTTAGGGCTTATTATTTTTTCAGCTATGCTCATGCTGGCCATCCGGGTTTATAAGCGGCTCAGGGAAGCAAAACGTTCATAGGGCAGAACAAGAGCCCGATAGCACTCACCCGATTGGCTACCCGCCCGAAGTGCCAAAGGGCAGCCATGCTGAAAAAGACATGAGTTGTCACGGACAGGCACGGCTGGAAGAGCAACACTTACCGCTGACGCCGCTGTAACACCAACTTCACCTGGAACCGCCCCAACAATACCTGCACATGGTGGAGTTTCTGGGGCGCTATATTCAGGAACCGAGACAGAGTGTCGCTACCGCGTAGCCCCCAGGTATGAAGGCGCACATTGATGGAGCTATACCCCAACTTCAGGACAGTTTATACCGTCTTCGCCCTGTGATCCAACCCTCTGATGAAGAAGTAACCTCCCTCATGGCCAAAAAAGCTGAAATGGAAACGCCCCTCTTCCCCTTCTAAAACCACCTCCTGATCGAGAACATAAAGCTAGACCTTTAATCGTTTCCGGCTGTTCATTTTTCTAAAAGCGGGATGATCTGTAGCCGTGTGTGTGCCCCGTTTTTAGAATGAGATACGGCTTAACATGTTTCAATGCCATCCTCACGAAGCGATGCGGGCATTCCCTTCATATGAAACATCACTTATATGCCACGGATCATCCAGTACCAGAACATCATAGTCAGGAAGGAGAGCGGAATCCCGAATCCGACCATCATGTTAGCGAGCCGCGGTTTGAGGCCATAGGAAGTAGCCACAATGCTGGCGGTGATCATGGGGGCCATCGCCGCCTCCATAACTGAGATCTGGGCTACCTGCCCTTTGGCTCCCAGCACCTTGATGTAAAGCACATAAATCAGCAGAGGGGCCAGCATCAGCTGAAAAAGCAAGCCCAGTGCCAGGAATTGCCAGTGCTTGCTACGCCGTTCTATGCGCAGTTGCATCCCCACCGAAACCAGCGCCAGGGGCGTAACGGTACTGCCCAGGCGCTGCAGTACATCGCTCACGGCTGCAGGCAGATGTATACCCAGCACATTGAGCAAAAGCGCCAGGCAGAAAACCAGGAAAGGCGGGAAGAAGATTATTCTCCGTGTAATGGCCCCAACATTGGGTTGCCTTTTTGAGAACAGGGCCGCAAGCGCAATCCCAAAGGTAGAAAGCACCACAAACGTACCCGGCTGGTCCACTAGAATCGCTGTTTTCAGGCCATCTATACCATAAATAGCCTCTATCACCGGAAAACCGATGAAGGAGGTGTTCCCCAGTCCGGCCGTCAGGATCAGGCAACCAATCAGTTTACCAGACCAGCCCAGTAGTTTACCTATACTCCAGAAAAAAGCGGCAGAAGCAGCAAAGCAGATCCATGCCACTCCCACAGGCAGCAGCACCGTGCTATCCAGCTTTATCTCCGGAATATAGAAGAGCGCCAGTGCAGGCAACGAGACATAAATAATAAACTGGTTAAGCACCAGTGGCGAGTTGATGGGGAACGCACGCACTTTCTGAAACACGATACCCAAGGCCAGGCACCCGATCAGCAACAGGAGACTACTCATGTATGATGTGGCTGGGAGTTGCAGCTTTTGATAGCCTTAAAGGTACGGCCCGCATCCTTAAAATCCTGAGAGTAATTACTGCAGCACTACCCGCTTCACCACCTGGGCTTCTCCGTTTGTGATGCGCAGAAAGTAAACGCCAGGAGCTAAGTTGCCGGTATCCAGCACATATTCGTCTTCGCCCCTGCGGATTGGCCGCCGCACATCCAGCACATTAGCGGACTGGGCATTGGTGAGCACAAACTGCACTTCGCGGCCTTTCAGCCCGCCCCAGGTTACTCTCAGGTTGCCTCCGGTAGCCGGGACAGGGTATACCTGTATGGCTTTTTCCAGCGCTTCGTTCTTAGTGCCAAGCGGCGCGTTGTAAGAGAGTTTGTAAATGGCGTGGGCCGCATCATCTGAGATGTACAGTTCTCCGTTATTGCCAATCGCCACGTCAACAGGCCTGCTATAGGCTTCTGTTGAGTCGCTGTTCAGGAAACCTCCCACTAAGTCCAGTTGGTTACCGGGTTTGCCGTTAACCCACGGGAAGTAGATGATCTTGTAGCCTGTTGCCTTCGAGCGGTTCCACGACCCATGCAGCGCCACCAGCGCACCGTTCCGGTAAGCCTCCGGCAGCTTGGTATTTTGTGTGAAGTTAAAACCCAGAGGTGCCGAGTGTGCGGGTATGCCTTTGCTGACAGGGTCCATGGTGCTGCAATCCACGGCGCCGTTTTGGTTCAGCTGGTAATCCTTCACAAACGGCATGTTGTCCATGCCCGCGCGTGCATCGGGGTTGCAAAAAGGCCAGCCATAGTTGCCGCCTTCCCGGATCAGGGAAAAGCCCTCCACCGGATTGTTATCGACATAGGACTGCACGACCTTTCCATACATCCCGGTGTTATCGTCGAAGGGGTATGCCACGTTGTCGCGCTGGTTAATGGTTACCCACAGGTCAGTGCTGCCTGGCACAAAGTCCAGCCCTTCGGCGTTGCGGATCCCCTCTGCAAACAGCTTCCGGTTTTTTCCGTCTGCATCATACATGTAAATGGCCCCTCGCTTTGGGTCGCTTTGCGTATCCGAAGCACAGGCATTGCAGGTGGAGGCGATGGAGACGTATAGCTTGTGGTTTTTGTCCAGGGCGATGTTCTTGAGCACATGGCCATAGGAGCCGTTGAGCTCCGACAGGCTCTCGTCAGGCAGGTTAGCGATTACTACCTCGCGGTTGCGGCCCTGCAGATCGCCGTTGGTGTACTCATACCGGTTGATCTGGTTCTTTTCGGCGATGTAAACGTATTGCTTCTCCCCTATCTTATGAAACACGATGTCGTGTGGCCGCTGTAGCCCCTGCACAAAATCGTAGCTGATCACCTTGCCATTTGTGTCCGGCCGCAGTATACGCACTTTACCATCCCAGGGCATCGACACAAACAGGTCTCCGTTGGGCGCCACTGCCATAAAGCGGGCACCGCTCACCCGGGCGTAAACCTCCAGCTCGAAGTTTGGCGGCACGGTGGCAAAACGATCCACATTAAAAGGAGCATTCCGCATTTCTGCGGGTACATCTATTTTAACTGTAACAGAAGCCGGAGGCGGGGTGCCCTGTGCTTGCGCCATACAGGGTATAATAGCTGCCAGCAAGGTATAAAAGGGCAGCTGTAGAAATTGTCTGGTTTTCATAAGAAAGGGTTTCGATACTACTACCTCTATGCAATTCAGGTGAAAAGGTTACTAAAAAAGCAGGGGCATCTGAGGCTTATACCACCTTATACCCCTGCTCCCTATAACCGTGCGGCATTAACATGTCCTATCCAAACAGGGCATTAGTGAACTTCACTTTGATGTTGGTCTGGAAATTGGCGATGGTCTTGAATATCTCCTTGAGCGTCACCTGTTCAATCTTCGTCAGGTTGCGGATGTCGATGAAGTTCTCGGGGGCAACTTTGTCGTTGATAATCTGCACGGCCTGCTTGCGGAGGCGCATGCTCATCAGGTAATAGTACGACTGCATCAGCTCATTGTACTCATGGGGCTTAAACACGCCCTGCTGCATCAAGGCCTCCAGGCGTTCGCCGGTGTTGGTCTTAAAAATCCGGTTCTGCAAAGCATATACCCGCACGAGGTCCACAATAGGCGTCATTGCTTTTTTTATGTTAAATACCTCTTGCGTCCCGACAGTGAATGTTTTGATGTTTTTAAAGTACGTAAGCGGCGGCTCATACTGCATGGCGTTGTTGGCCATGTGGTACAGGAAGCGCCCCAACGGCTTTTGAAGCTCCTCGTCCAGAAACTCCTGCAGCTCCTCCATGATACTTTCCTCGCCATAGATATAGCGGCAGTCAAAGAAAGCGGCAAACTTCATCACCCGGTCCGGGTCCGGCTCATTCATCCAGCTCACGTAGTTGCGCTTCCAGTGCGAGAGCGAGTGCGTCCATTTAGAGTTTTTGGCCATGTATCCGCCTGTGCAGAAACTAAACCCGATCTTATCCAGCCGCTCCGATACCTGGTCCGCGAATTTCAGGAAGTAATCCCGCACCAGTTCCCGCTGCTCGTTGGCTTTGTCCTCGTAGATAATGGCATTGTCCTGGTCTGTCTTGAGGGTCTGCTCCTGGCGACCTTCGCTGCCCAGCACGATAAAGGCAAACTTAGCCGGCGGGGTCCCCATCTCGTCAATCACACTCTCAATCACTTTTAAGGCGATCGTGTCGGACACGGTGGTGATTACTTGGTTCACAATTTCCGGCTTCACTCCCCTGTTCAGCAGCTGGTACACTATTTCTGGCACCTTCTGCCAGCGCTTCCGTAGTTCCTGCACCGAGCGGGCCAGTTTCACTGACTGTATGAACATGAAGGGAGACTGCGCCTGCTCGCTCAGGAGTTTATTGCGACTGATGAATCCGACATATTCTCCAGCCTCTTCCAGGAGCAAATAACGCGTCTGGGTTCGGAACATCAGCAAGATAGCCTCATACACATAATCCTGCGTGCTGATGGACACGATGGGGTTGTCCATGATGCTGCTGATGGGCTGGTGCACGTCTACCTGTTGCGCCACCACATTGTCGCGCAGCGTAATGTCGGTCACGTAACCCACAATCTTTTCCTTCTCATCCTTTACGAAGAGGCAGCTCACCTTCTGCTCCGCCATCCATTGTGCCGCTTTAAAAATTGGCGCAGTGGCGGGGCAACTTGCCAGGGCACGGTATTCCAGGTTCTCTATTTTTCGGGAATAGAGTTCATCGGAAGCAATGTAATTCCGCTCAAAATTGGTTGGCTTTTTTACAAAATGGGAATATTCGTCATCCATCATGCGCTTGCCGAACTCCCCTGTGAAAAACTGGAAAAACTCTTCATTGGTCTGGCAAAGTGCCCGGAAATGCCGCCGGTGGAGGAAATAGACCACGGTGCCCTTCTTGGCGATAACTGAGCGGAGTGACTTTTTGCGGTTGAGCAATACCGATACGCCACCATAGCAATAGCCCGGATGGTGTAGCTCGATTACCCGTTTGTTATGCTCGCTGTCGTAGAAAAAGGCTTCGTACTCGCCGGCCACGATAATATCCACGCCGCGCATTTTAGTTACTTCCTGGTGATATATTGGCGTGTCTTTGGTATAGCGCACTTCCTCCAGCAACTCCGCCACCCCCAGCAGCACATCCTCAGACAGCTCATGGAAAGGCTTCACTGTTTTCAAAAACTCTAATTTGTCCATCAGATCCAGTAGCTAAGCAAAATTGAAACTAACACCATGGCCATTAGCGAGAGCCCGCAGCCTTTCTGTGTTTGTATTTGAGGCGTATGCACCTTTACGGCTTCCTGTTTATCAATCAGGTCATCGCTGATGTCGCCGCGCTGCACCAGCTCAAAAAAGCACCTGGCAGTTGCCTTGGCATCGTAGATAGCATTATGCTGATTTTGCAGCGGCTCCCCAAACAGGCGCTCGTACAACTCCCCTAAACGCAAGTAACGCTGATGTGGCTGCAACAAAAAACCTGTACTGGCGAGCAGGGTACAGAAGAGCGGCAACTCCGGCAATGGGTTAGGCATCGTGGCTCGTTCATAACAGGCCGCTACCATATGGTAATCCAGCTGCATAAAGTGGGCGACCACCAAGGGCTGATAGGCGTCCAGATCTGCTGTCAGTTGTGCCAGAGCCTCCTCACGCCGGATGCCATGTTCCTGTAGGAATTGCGGGGTGATACCGTGTATCTTCATGGAAGCTTTCGAAATCTGGAAAGTGTCGTCGCGCACATAAAAGTTCTCCGACTTTATCTCGCGCCCATCGTTGGAATAAATGGCCCAGGCTACCTGTACAGAGCAGGGCCAGCTTTCGCGGTCAGAATAGGGTGCACTCCAATCGAGGGGGATACCAGTGGTTTCAGTATCTATAAACAGCAAATAGTCTCTCACGGCTTTAAGATACTGATAATTAAGCCAAGTATAAAAGCTGGCTTAGCAATTACTCCATCCCCTACCCCCCATCAGCATATACTGCCAAAAACCGGATCCCGCCAACTGCATCAGGTTGGCGGGATCCGGTGATGTTAAAGCAATTTGGCCGAGCAATATTAAATGGCTTTGGCTTTTTCCTTCAGCCAGGTAAGTTCGCTTTCAGCCAGGTGCGGCCCAAGCTGCGCCACTACCTGCTGGTTGTAGTCATTCAGCCATTTGACTTGGTGCGCTTCAAGCATTTCCTTTTTTACCGGGGTTGTGTCGATCAGGGCCAGTGTCAGGTGCTCAAAGGTATAGAACTCGGCAAACTCGTTTTGCTCATCCTGCACCGTTAGTACCAGGTTCTCGATTCGGATGCCGTGCCTGCCTGCGCGGTAAATCCCTGGCTCCACGGAAGAAATCATACCCAACTCAATGTCTACCGCTGTGGGCGATGGGTTCAGCACATGGGGCCCTTCGTGCACGTTCAGGAAGAAACCCACTCCATGCCCGGTACCGTGGCCATAATTGCGGGCATGGTCCCAGAGTGGTTTGCGCGTGATGGCGTCGATTTGGTAGCCGTGGGTACCTTTCGGGAAGCGGGCCGTGGAACCGTCAATCATTCCTTTCAGCACGAGCGTATAATCCACCCGCTCCTCCTCGGTCAGGTTGCCCAACGAAACCACACGGGTGATATCGGTGGTGCCGGTCTTGTACTGCCCGCCCGAGTCCAGCAGAAAAAGTCCGTTTGGCTCAAGGGTGGCATTGCTTTCCTCGGTGACGCGGTAATGTGGCAGGGCCCCATGCGCTTTGTAGCCGGCAATCGTGTCGAAGCTCTCGCCAACGAAGCCCTCCTGCTCGGCCCGGAACGCCTGCACCTTGTCGGCCACAGATAATTCCGTGATCTGGGTTTTGCCAATGTTCTCCTCCAGCCACTTAAAGAAGCGCGTAAGGGCAACGCCATCTTTCACCATGGTTTTGCGAGTGTTCGCTACCTCCACCTCATTTTTGATGGCTTTGAAGAATGTGGTTGGGTTGGTATCCTGAATCACCCGCACAGATTTAGGCAACTCTTTATATAAAGCATAGCAATTGCGCTTAGGATCGATGAAAATGCTGGCACCGGGAGGTATGTTCGTGATAGCCTTCTCAATCAGGTCGTATGGTTCTAACTCCACGCCTGCCGCCGCCAGTTGTTGCTGGTCTTCGGCGTTGAACTTCGTGGCGTTAGCGAAAAGCATGGCCTTGTCCTGGCTGATGAGCGCGAAGCTCAAGACCACCGGGTTACACTTCACATCGGCGCCCCGCATGTTGAACAACCAGGCCATATCGTCGAGCGAGGAAATAAGGTGATACTCTGCCCGCTGCATTTTGAGCGCAGCGCGCAGCCTTGCCAGCTTGCTGTGGAGAGATTCCCCCACCGTGTCTTCGCTCACTAAAAAAGCGGGAGCCGCAGGCAGCGCAGGCCGGTTTGTCCAGATAGGGTCCAGGTAGTCACGGTCGCTGTTCAGTTTGATGCCCATTGGGCTAAAGTGCTGCTCCAGCAGTTGGGCCAGCCCCACCGAGATAAGCTTTGCATCAAACGCCACAGTGGCCCCATCGGGCAAGCGATCCGCCAACCAGCTGATGTACTCGGGCGCGTGCTGCTGCTGCAGCGGCACCAGTTCATACCCAGAGCCAGCTAACTGCTCTTTTCCCTGTACAAAGTAGCGGGCATCGGTCCAGAGCCCTGCAAAGTCCTCGGTTATCACTAAAGTGCCCGCCGAGCCGGAAAAGCCCGAGGCAAACTCAATGCATTTGTATCTGTCCGGAAGGTACTCGCTGATGTGTGGGTCTGCAGAGGGAATAATGTATGCAGCTATCCCTTCTCCCTTCATCTGGCTGCGGATGGCAGCCAATTTTTCGCTATAGGTCATGTGCTCAGTATTACGGTTTGAGGCAAATTAATAAAAGATAGGCGGAAATGTGCTACGCTCCTGCCCTTGTCTTTGCCGGGTTTGTACAGGCTGATCATCAAAAAAAGCACTTGCGCCTGCGCAAAGCTTCTAGAAAACAGTATATTGAGTTTTGCTATTGGTTAGCCTTGCTCAACAGTTCCTTGCATACCAAAGTGAGCCAGGTTCGCCCCAGTTCTTTCCATGCCTTAAATTTTATCAAACCACACGAAGCCTTCGCTATGCCATCAAAGTTCTTTAGCATTGCTGCCCTGCTCGGCAGCCTTTTCCTCTCTGCCGGCTGCCGCACCAGCAGCTCTAATCAAACCGCCCCGGAATCGGTGAGTACGCGCGCGAACAATACATTAAACGAGGATGCGCTGCTGCGCGATGCCGCTGCGCAGTATAAGGTACTCATGTCCCGGTTGCCAGCGGGCAGGTTGCCGAAAACCTATCACGCTGCCGACGATAGCCTGGAAACCAGTGCTTCGGAGTGGTGGACAAGCGGATTCTACCCCGGCTCCCTGCTATACCTCTTCGAGGAAACCGGCGATTCCGCGCTCTACCAGGAAGCCCTCCGCACGCTGGCCTTGCTGGAGAAGGAACAGTACAATACCCGCACCCATGACTTGGGCTTCATGATGTTCGACAGTTACGGGCACGCGAACCGGCTGGCTCCGAAGCCGGCTTACAGGCAGGTTCTGCTGAATAGCGCCAAATCACTCGCTACCCGGTTTAACCCTGCGGTTGGGGCCATCCGCTCCTGGGACTCTGCTCCAGGCGATTTTGTGGTGATCATTGATAATATGATGAACCTGGAGCTGCTTTTCTGGGCCACAGAAGTTACCGGCGACTCCTCATATTATGACATTGCTGTGACGCATGCCAACACTTCGCTGCAAAACCATTTCAGACCCGACCATAGCTCTTACCATGTTGTAAACTACAACCCTGTGACGGGCGCTGTGCAGCAACGGAAAACCGCTCAGGGAGCGGCTGACGAGTCGGCGTGGGCTCGAGGACAGGCTTGGGGCCTGTATGGGTATGTGGCTGCCTACCGCGAAACAGAAGACGACAAGTACCTACAACAGGCGCAGCGCATTGCCGACTTTATACTAACTCACCCTAACTTGCCAGCTGACAGAGTGCCATACTGGGATTTTAATGCCCCCGGTATACCGGATGCTCTCCGCGATGCTTCGGCAGCCTCCATAGTTGCGTCTGCCTTGCTGGAGTTGCGCAGCTATGTCAGTCCTGCACAGGCGGCCACTTATACCCAGGCAGCCGAAACCATCCTCCGAAGCCTCTCCTCTGAAACTTACAGGGCAGCACCGGGTACTAACGGCGGTTTTGTATTGCTGCACGGTGTTGGGCACTTGCCTGCTGGCACTGAAGTAGATGTGCCGCTCACCTATGGCGACTACTATTACATCGAGGCGCTTAAACGCCATAAATCGCTAAAAAACTTAGATTAGAAAGATGCAATCAGTTAACTTTTAGCACTTTAAATAATTTTATGATAAAACCTTTATTTGAACCCCATAAAAGGCTAGACAGTTGACAGCTCATCGCAACAATCTTATTGTTTTTTTATTAAAACAATTTTTTAACGTGTATAAAATTATTATTTGATCAAAAAATCAGGCTTATCTATCAAATTTTAGGTGTTTTTAGCCAAAATATTATTTTTTTCGTAGCAACGGCATACAACATATGTTAATATTCCTTAACTTAGCCTTATCGTAAAGAAATAGTTACATGGAATACAACATCATCATCGCCCCTACATTAGAAGTATTAGCATCTGAAGTAGCCAGCTTTATACCTCAGGGTTGGAAGCTGAAAGGAGCCATTTTAGAGCACATGGATGGATATGCCCAGCAACTGATCAGACACCCGAAAGATGTAGTGCGGATGCAGCAGCAACGCGCTAAGCCAGTTGTGGAAGCACCTGCTCGCCAGCGCCGCACCCGCTGGATTGAGTAGTCCTCAGATATAGAAGACTTTTTAGCCAAAGTGTGAGCCATTTTCAGTGTTATTCTCCACGGTAACCTGTAAATGGCTTTTTTAATTGCTTTTTGCAACTGCTCATAACAGCCTCACTCCTTCCCTGCATCATAACCCATCGAACTTTAACCCCGCCGATAAACAGCCGCTAGGTTAGCCAGATTTTGCTATAATTGCAAAGCCCCGGAGCTCACTACTTTCCCGCTTCTTTCCAAAACAGCACAATTTTTTACAGCCTTTCCCGCAGCAATTAACTCAGTGGCTTTCATGAAAGGCTGATACACTTTCAGTAATTGTCTCCTCATTGTCAACAACATACCTCACCTTGTTGTAAAGCGTATCGCCTGAGGGAGAAAACGCAGGATACATTCTGCAAAATAATTTTTCCAAATCAGTATCCTTTTAGTCAAGTAAAAGTATATATGCCTAAACAAATTTTTGACACCTGTCATTGTTGTTAACCCGTATAGTATCCGTTATCAGCACACAACTTCGTGTGCATGCCCAGATTTCACCCTTAATTGCTAAAAATGAGAAGTATAAGTTATTTTCTCCTGTTTCTGCTTGTGACCACTACCTCGTGCCTTACAAAAAAGGAGCTGGTATATATGCAAAACAACAACCTGAAAGAGCAGACCCCTACCTCCTTCAACACCCCTTACGACACTTACAAACTGCAGGCTAATGATGTAATCTCCATCAAAGTGCTGAGCGTAGACCCGGAGATGTCCGATTTGTTCAACATCACCAACCCCTCCAGTGCATTCGGTGTGGCCGACCCAGGCAGCATGTTCCTGAGTGGCTATTCAATTGACGATGAAGGTAACATTAACCTGCCAACGGTAGGTAAGCTGAAAGTAGCCGGCCTCACGACAGGGCAAGCCCAGGACCTGATCCAGCGTGGCCTGAGTCGTTATATAAACGATGCCACTGTTATCGCAAAACTGATCAGCTTCAAGATCAGCGTATTAGGGGAGGTAGCCAAGCCCGGTTACTTTTATGTATACAACGAGCGGGCAAACCTCCTGGAGGGCTTAGGTATGGCCGGGGACCTGACCAAGGGGGCCAACCGCCAAAATGTAAAGCTCATTCGCCAGACGCCCGAGGGCTCCGATGTAGTGCTGGTAGACCTGACCGACCCTAACCTCGTACAATCAAAATATTATTACCTGAAGCCCAACGACGTGTTGTATGTAGAGCCTCGCAACACACAACTAAAGCGTGACAACCTGGTGGTTGTGAGCGCAGTATTAGGAGTGATTTCTACGGCAGCATTGTTGGTTAACTTTTTTGTGAAATAAAGAAGAATGAAACGAAATAAGAAAGAACACGAGATTGATATAAAAAGCTGGTTGTTCAAATTCAGGTCCAATTGGTACCTTTTTCTAGCATTTACGCTCTTAGCCCTGGCAGCAGCATATGTTTATGTAAAAACATCGCCACGGGTATATGAATTCAGTGCCACCCTGCTGCTCGGCGACCAGCAGACAGGCTCTAAAAAAGCGCAGGAATTACTGGAAGTACTTCAGGTGCAAAGCAAAGGCATTAAGGTTGAGGACGAGATTGGCTTACTGCAGTCTGATGAGATGGTGAAGCAGGCGCTACGTAAACTCGACTATACCGTGGCCTATTACAAAGTAACCGACCATTGGTTGAACAACCTCGGCAACATGATTGTGGAGGAGCAGTATGAGGCGGTTCCCTATACCGTAAAACTCGACTCAGGCTCTTTCCAGTTGGTCGACTTGCCGTTGCAGGTGCGCGTGCTCAACGACAAAGAATACGAACTGACTGCCGAGGGCGAAGATGTGGCCCGTTACAATCTGGGCAACCATACCATCGTAGAGTCACTGCCGGAGGTGAAATTCACGAAAGTGCTGAAGTTTGGCGAACCATACCGTGACAAGTACATGAACTTTACCCTGGAGCGCGGCAATACAGCTGACTTGGCTCCGGGCAAAAAGTACTATTTCGTGGTGAACAGCCTGAGCAGCCTGGTGGGGCAATATAAAAGAACACTTCAGGTGAGCCCTATCGAGCGTGAGTCACGGATGCTGCTGGTCAAATCAAAGGGAAGTATCCCGGAGAAGCAGACAAACTTCCTGAACACCTTGCTGGCAGAGTACGTGGCCAACGACTTAGAGGAGAAAAACAAGAACGGACAGAAAACCCTTGAGTTTATCGACAGCCAGTTGGCCTCGCTCTCAGACTCGCTTAACCAGAGCAAGCAGGCCCTGTCTTCTTTCCGCTCTAACAAGCGCATCTCGGATGTGGGCATGCAGTCTAACATCAATTTTGAGAAACTTTCGGCGCTAGAGTCTGAAAAGGCGAAGCTCAAGACCGATAAGGCCTATTTCCAGACGATACTAGACCAGGTACAGAACGGAAACGGCATTGCCCAGTCAGTGTCTCCTTCTGTAGCCGGCATCCAGAACCCGATCCTCAGCACCCTGTTCATCCAACTATCAGAGCTCAACAAGGAGAAGGCGGGTATACAGGTGAATGCCACGGAAAACAATCCGAAGCTGGTGAAGCTGGAAAGCGAGATCAACAGCACGCGTAAAGCCATCGAAGCCAACCTCAAGAACCTGATCCGTTCTGCTGATATCTCCATTGCGGACGCAAACGATCGCATCACCAAAATAGAGGGCGCCATTGCTCAGATGCCGGAGAACGAGCGCCGCCTGACCGACCTGCAGAGCCAATCAGACTTCATCGACAAGAAGTATGACTTTTTGCTGGAGAAACGCGCAGAGGCAGCCATATCGCTAGCCACCAACACCACCGACAAAAAGATTGTAGACCATGCCTCTATGAACGGCAATGCACCGGTGAATGTAAAGCCCAAGATGATTTACCTGCTGGCACTGATGCTCGGTTTAGCCATACCTGCCGGACTGATCGTGCTGATGAGCAATGCCGATAACACCATACAAGGAAAAGAGGACCTGAGCAACATCACCAATATTCCTTTCCTGGGTGTGGTGGCGCATGGCGACAAAGGCCAGAAGCTGGCTGTGCTTAACAACCCACGCTCAGCCATCGCTGAGTCCTTCAGGTCCCTGCGCATTAACTTGCAGTACCTGATGGCAAATAAGGAATTCAAAGTGCTGGGAGTAACTTCATCAGTATCGGGCGAAGGAAAAACTTTCTGTTCCGTTAACCTCAGCTCTGAGCTTGCCCTGTCGGGTAAGCGTGTAATTCTGATCGAGTCTGATATGCGCAAACCAACATTTGGGCTGTACTTCAACGTATCCGAGGCAAAGGGGCTTTCCTCTTTCCTGTCTTCAGACCTGCAACTGGAGGATGTAGTGCAGCAAACAGAGGTCGAAAACCTGGATATCATCTCGTGTGGCCCTATCCCGAACAGTGCGGTGCAGTTGCTGGAGCAGCCTAAGATGCATATGTTGATAGAACAGCTGAAAGAGCAGTATGACTACGTGGTGATCGATACCCCTCCGATCGGGTTTGTGTCTGAGTACTTCGTGCTGATGCAGCACATGGATGTGAACCTGTATGTGGTGAAGCACAAGTACACCGACCGCAACATGCTGAGCCAAGTGAACGAGTTGTATGCCGACAAGAAGCTAAAGAACATCTTCACCGTTATCAACGACCTGAACTACAACAAAACATACGAGTACGGCTACAAGAAAAAAGGCAGCTATTATTACGCTTAGCCGAATACGCTATCTGCTACTAAATTTCCAAAGGAGCTGGTGCATCTGTTTGTTCAGCTCCTTTTTTAAAGCCCTTTGATTACCTTACATGAGTAAAAACATCGCCTCTAAAGCTGTTAGTGGATTGAAATGGGGGTCGGCGGCCACTGTGGCGAACGCCGTAATGCAAATCGGCTATACCTCGGCAATGGCCCGCCTGCTGGCACCAGAGGCTTTCGGTCTCATCGCGATTTCCAGCGTCATTCTCCGCTTTGGAGCTTATTTTGCAAACCTAGGCCTGAACAAGGCCATTGTGCAAAAAGAAGAGCTAAGCCAGGAAAACATCCGGGCTGCCTTTACGTCTTCTGCACTGCTCGGTGCGTTTTTCACCGTCCTAACATGGTTTCTGGCTCCGCTTGCCGCTGATTTTTTTGAGAACCCCGACGTGGCCCCTATTGTGCGGGTCATGGCGATTTCTTTCCTGATCAACGGACTGTCGGCTACCTCAGTGAGTTTGCTGGAGCGAAACATGCTCTTCAAAAACGTCAGCATCCTGGAGACTGCATCTTACGTGATCTCCTACCTGGGCGTGGGTGTGGTGCTGGCTTACCTCGATTTCGGGGTGTGGAGTTTGGTTTACGCCTCTTTGGCACAAGCCACGCTGATGGCATTGGGCTCATACCTCTTTATCCGACACAACGTGCTGTTCCTGTTTCAGTGGGAGCCCTACAGGCCCTTGTTTAACTACGGCAGCAAAATGTCGTTCATCAGCTTTATGGAGTTTCTGCACCAGGAGATGGGCACCATTCTGATTGGCCGCGTACTGGGCTCCTACAGCCTGGGTATTTATAACAGGGCCTACATGCTGGTTAACCTGCCTATGTACATGCTCACGCGCACGCTTACCAAAGTCATTTTCCCCTCATTCAGTAAGATCCAGAATGACGTTCAGAAGCTTGGCCGGGTATACCTCTCCAGCATCACGTTGCTGGCCGCCATCGTGATACCTGCCTGTATGGGCATCATGGTGGCGGCCCCCGAGATTGTCCGGCTGTTGCTGGGCGAGCAGTGGGGCGACTCAGTGCCGGTGCTGCAAGTGCTCAGCCTGGCCATCCCGCTCAGCTTCATTACCATGTTTGCCGGTATTGTGTGCGATGCCAAAGCCGTTCTAAACATCAAGATTAAGCTCACGGCGGTTTTTATCGTGGCAATATGTGTGTTTTTTTACCTGCTGCGCGGATATGGACTAGTTGGCTTTGCCGGGGCTATCTTTTTAGGAGAGCTTGTACGTATAGGCATGTACCAACGGGTAATGCACCAGATATTGCACTTGCAGTACCGGAAGCAGCTCTCTATTTACGTGCCTGGGGTTATGAACGGACTGCTGGTGGCGGCTGGCATTTATCTGGTGAGCACGTTGCTGCGTAGTACCGAACTGCCGGCATGGGCTATCCTTACAGCACAGGTAGCCACGGGCGCTGTGCTGCTGTTGCTCCTGACGCTCTTGTTTCCGCACAAACTGTTGCGGATCGAATTGCGTACCGTTCTGCAGCGCGTTGGCCTTGGCAATAACGAGAACAACCCTTATAACAAGATAATACACAAGTACCGAACCCACATCTTGAAGGAAGCCTGATACGGGCTCCTGCAAGTGCACAAAGACTATCACTATGACTATAGGAGTATGCGGCCCCGTTGACCTGAAGCTATTGGATTGGGAATTGAAAGGAAGCGATTTTCCGGAAACGAATGCCTTCCCGCTAACCTCACAATTTATCAATGCGCTGCTTAAACGAGGCTATAACGTAATTGCTTACACTAACTCAAGCACCATATCGGAACCGCTCGTTTATGAAGGAAAACAACTGAAGGTATGTATAGGAAGGCAGAAACCCCAGCCCGGCCGGCGCTTTTACCGCTTCGAGATCCGGGAGATGAAGGAGCTGATCCAGGCGCACCCTGCAGACTTCATCAGTGCTTTCTGGTCGTATGAGTTTGCCTGGGCCGCGCAGGCTACAGGCATCCCGACGGCGGTCTGCCTGCACGACGTGGCCTGGCAGATCCTGCTCAACCACCGCGACATGTTCCGGCTGATACGCTGGATGATGAACTACGTGGTAGTGTTGCGGGCAAAGCACATTGTGGCCAACTCTACCTATACCTATAACCTGCTAGACCGCAGCACACGCAAAAAAGCGCGTGTCATCAACAATTTCTTCCCAGCCGATTTCGAGCAGAGTTTCCATACCCCGGCGCAAAAGCAACCCTACATCACAACCGTTGCCATGGGTTTTTCGCACCGAAAAAACATCAGTACCGCGCTGCAGGCTTTTGCCAGCATCCGCAAAAAATACCCAGACCTGGAGTACCACCTGGTAGGCGCTGAAACGGAGGAAGGGGGTCTGGCGCACCAGTATGCCCAAGCCAATAACTTAGCACAGGGCGTTCGTTTTATCGGCGCTATACCGCACGACCAGGTAATGGATAAAATAGCGGCGGCCTCCTTGCTGCTGCACCCCGCCCGGGAAGAGTCTTTCGGGATGGTGCTGCTAGAGGCGATGGTGGCCAAAACACCGGTTGTAGGCGGCAAGCATAGTGGTTACGTGCCTTACCTGCTTGACCAGGGCCGGGCCGGCCTCTTATGCGATGTGGAGTCTGTGGAGGAGATGGCTGACGCAGTGCTGAAAATTCTCTCCGACGATGCCCTCCGCCAGACCCTGTTAGAGCACGCCTATGCATTTGCGTATGGTAACTACTCCGAGAATGTGATAATTGAGCAGCACCTGGCATATTATGCTGAAATAATGGGAAAGCCGCTGCAACCGACTGCACGTATCCGGCAGGAGCATGCGCTGATGGGGGTGCGGGCTGTAAACCAATAGCAACCGATGAAACTGAACTATAGTTTTTTGTTTGTGATTCCGCTGGCACTCATCCTGATCATGGACCAGATGTTTGTGGAACTCATGGCGCCTAATAGTGAAGAAGCCCAGGGCGCACTGCTAAACCTGATCGTAAAAGGCATGGCCGGCATTTCCTTTGTGTACTGCCTGCTCTACTTCCGGCGCATGTCCAAGTTCATGAAGCTGGCCTTTTTCCTGACCACGCTTTACGTGCTGGCGCTGGTGTTTGAGTCGAAATACGTATACGGCAGCTTCATGATTTACCCGCACGTGTTCGTGAAGGTGTTCATTTTCTATTACAGCTACTTTGTCTACACGTTCTACAAAGGCTCTTATCACTTAAAGTTCGGGCATGCTGTTTTCTTTATCATGGCAGGTTTCTGGCTCAACGTGCTTCTTATCAACCCGCATACGCTTAGCATCTCCTCTTTCACAAGCCATGAGCGCGGGGTATACTCTACCTCGGTATACATGCTGGTGGTGCCTTTTCTGTTTTTCCTGAGTGAGTATTTCTACAAAGGGAAATTCGTTAGCCTGTTCTGGGCTTTCTTTGTACTGTTCACCATTTTCTTTTTTCAGCACCGCACCGTTTGGATCTCCACCGCTTTTGTGTTGGCAGTATACTACCTGCTCATCCGCATGAAAACCGACAAACCGATCAGCTTCGTCACCAAGCTGCTCCCTATCGCCACCATTGTGGCCGTGCTGGGTATAGTCATCAGCGGCTTTGTGCTTTCCATCCATCCCGAGATCATCGAGAAAGTGCAGGAGAGCTTCTCCGACATCGAAAACTTTGAAAGCCAGGGTACGGGTGGCTGGCGATACCAGCAATGGATGTCGTACCTGCCCTTCATCCAGGAAAACTTTCTGCTGGGCAT
This sequence comes from Pontibacter sp. CAU 1760, assembly GCF_054482735.1. Lineage (NCBI taxonomy): Bacteria > Pseudomonadati > Bacteroidota > Cytophagia > Cytophagales > Hymenobacteraceae > Pontibacter > Pontibacter sp. CAU 1760. The sequence goes on along the minus strand of NZ_JBTLRL010000017.1, from coordinate 7,590 downwards.
GCGCTTCGATGGCTTTGAGCTGCCCATACAGTTTTACCGCGACGACCTGGATATCCCAGTGTTTGAGGACGGTAACGGCCACCACTTCCACAGCTTTTATGTGGAGATTTTCTTTTACGCCGGCCTGGTAGGGTTTATCCTATACCTGTTCCTGGCGCTATACCCTATCATCAAAGCCATGCGCACCCGCGTCCTGACCATTAACCAGATCATACTGGTTTCGTTTATCAGCAGCGGGTTTGTATTCGGTGTTTCTTATGTGCTGCCCGTGTTTTTTTATGGGGTGCTCGGCTGGTGCATCGCCGCCATTGAGGAGGAGCGCGTACTTCCGCCATCCTTCATCCGCCTATCGGGCCAACGCCTGCACGCCCGTCGGTTGCAGGCCGCAGCGTCCCAACTTTTTTTGCACAAATAAGCTACAACTTCTTCAGAGAATAGCAGTACTATAATATATCAAACCCTTATTACTTGTATGAGTACTCCTACAGAACCACTGCACACCCCGGTGTTGTTGATCATATTTAACAGGCCCCATACCACCCAGAAGGTCTTTGACCGCATTCGGCAAGTGAGGCCACAGAAACTTTATGTAGCCGCCGATGGTCCGCGCCCACACGTTGCCGCCGACCAGGAACGCTGCAAAGAAACCCGCCGCATCCTCGACCAGGTGGACTGGGACTGCGAAGTGAAAACGCTTTTCCGCGAACAGAACCAAGGCTGTGGTATCGCTCCCTCCCAATCAATTTCCTGGTTTTTTGAGCATGAGGAAACCGGCATTATTCTGGAGGATGACTGTGTGCCCTCCAAAAGCTTTTTCTGGTTTTGCCAAGAGGTGCTGGAGCGCTACAAGCACGATACCCGCATCATGCACGTAAGCGGCAACAACTACCTTAACGGCTGGCGCCGCGACCAGGACTACTCCTATTACTTCTCCGACAAGGTGAATGCCTGGGGTTGGGCCACCTGGCGACGCGCCTGGCAGCTCTTTGACTTCAATATCGCGAGTTATCCGGAAATAAAGGAGAAAGGCTACCTCAACGGCCTTTTCCTGAACAAGTTTGAGCAGGCCTACCGCCTGGGCCAGCTAGAGAAAACCTATGCCAACATTCAGAAGGGCGACGTATGGGACTACCAATGGGAATTCACCGTTTACAGCAACTCCGGCCTTTGTATCATCCCGGAGGTTAACCTGGTGCGTAACATCGGCTTTGGCGAAGACGCCACCCATACCTTTAACCTGCACGATAAGAATGCTTATGTACAGGAGCAGGAAATGGCTTTTCCGCTGCGGCATCCGCGCTTTGTTATCCGCGACATTGAATCGGACAAGCGGAATTTCAACTATCTGCTACGCAACAAGGTAAGCGCCAAGCTAAAGAGCATCTTCAGTTTCAGCCTTTAACCCCGCAGATCCATGAAGATACTTCTATCAGCGTATGCCTGCGAGCCCCATCGGGGCACAGAACTGGGGAACGGGTGGAACTGGGCGCTGAATACCGCCTTGCTTGGCCACGAGGTATGGTGCCTGACTACCATAGAAGGCAAGGCCAGCATCGAGGCAGAGGTAGAAAGGCTCCAGCTTCCGAACCTGCACATTGTGTTTGTGCACGTCCCGCGCCTCATCGACAAAGCGTTTGAGTACCACCTGGGTTTTTACCTGCATTACATTGCATGGCAGCAGTATGCGTACCGCAAGGCCAAGGCCTTAGACAAAGAGGTTGATTTTGACCTGGTGCACCATGCCACGATCGGCAGCCTACAGCTCGGCACCGCCCTATGGCGCCTGCGCAAGCCGTTGATCTTTGGCCCCGCCGGAGGTGGCCAGGGAGCGCCCAAAGCTTTTAAAAGGTATTTTTACAACTGGTGGCGGATAGAGGTAATCCGTTCCTGGACGAGCAAGGTATTACTGGCCCTGAACCCAGACGTGCGCAAAACCATGCGCCACGCCTCGCTGGTGCTCACCACCAACGAAGACACATACCAGATGGCCAAGGGGCTTGGAGCACGCAATCCGCAGATGTTCCTGGACACCAGCCTGCCGGAGAGCTTTTACCCGGAGGTATACCCGGAACGCCCGAAAGCGCCCGTGCTGAAGATTCTGTGGGTAGGCCGATTGTTTGCGCGCAAAGGGCTTCCGCTGGTGTTGGAGGCCTTGAGCCAGGTGCGCCCGGATGTTGCATTTGAGTTAACTGTACTTGGCGACGGCCACATGCACGATTATATACCCCAATGGATTGAGCAATACAAGCTGCAGGGTAAGGTGGACTGGAAAGGGCAGGTGCCCTGGGAGGAAGTCAAGCGGCAGTACACCCGGAATGACTTGTTCCTGTTCTGCAGCCTCCGCGACTCCAGCGCTGCCCAGTTCCTGGAATCCATGGCATATGGCTTGCCCATCATCACCCTGGACCTGCACGGAGGCAAAAACCTGGTGCCCGACGATGCCGGTATCAAAGTGCCTGTCAGCACCCCGGAGGCCACAGTACAGGCTATTGCCCGCGCAGTAGAGCACCTGCACGACAACCCGGCACAACGTAGGGCGATGGGCCAAGCGGGCTATGCTTTTTCCAAAACGCAAACCTGGTCGCGCAAAACACAACACATTCATGCGTTCTACAGTAAATACGCCCAGGTAAGCCGAAGCCCTGAAGAACTCACTGTTTAACTAAGTCTTTACAATCACATGATCTATATCGTTATACCTGTTTTCAACCGCAAGCATTTCACCCAAGCCTGCCTGCAGTCGTTACAACGCGGTACCAACCAGCAGTACAAAGTAATCGTGGTGGACGACGGCTCCACGGACGGCACGGCGGAAATGCTGCGCCAGGACTTCCCGGAGGTAACCGTGCTGAAAACAGAGGGAAACCTCTTCTGGACCGCCAGCGTGAACCTCGGCATCCGGCATGCTTTGCAATCCGGCGCCTCCTACGTCATGACGCTCAACAACGACCTGGAGGTAGCACCCGACTTCATCCAAAACACTTACAAATGGATTGCCGCCAAACCTGATGCCATTATTGGGGCACTGGAGATGGACGCCGCCACCCGTAAACCAGCCTATGGCGGTGAAATCATCGATTTTAAGACCAACAGTGTGCGCCATGTGCTGCAGGAGCTTCCGAAAGAGCAACAGGTTGGCTTGCACCAGGTATCGCAGCTCCCAGGCCGTGGTCTTCTTATTCCGAAGGCGGTGTTCGAGAAGATTGGCTTGTTCGATCAGGATAGGTTCCCGCACTACGTGGCGGACTACGATTTCACGCATACGGCCCTGCGCCACGGTTTTGAGCTGTACTGCAACTACGACGCCAGGCTTTATACCTACCCCGAGGAAAGTGGCGAGCGCAAAAACAGGCAAAACAAGAGCATCAAGAACTTCTACAACCACCTGTTTGACATTAAAGGCGGAGGAAACCTTCGTGATTTCACCCGCTTCACTCTGAAGAACTGTCCCCCGCCATACATCCCCTATTACCTGGCAAATGGCTATGCGCGCAGAATTATCGGGTATTTGGTAAAGTAGATGCATGGCAGTTATACCATAGCATTCCTCTCCCCGTCTGCTGCCAAAGGTTGGTTAGCCATGGCAGCGCTGGTGCTTATTGCCTTTACGGTGTTCAGCCTGTGGCAGCAAACACCTTTTTTTGCTTCTGAGCCACCTCAAAAGGCTTTTGAAGGTCCCATTATTATTACCCAGGGCGGCACCTATAGCGGAAACTGGGAATCCCGGGACTCAGAAGTTGCTGCGGTTGAGATTCGCACCTCAGAACCTGTGATTATTGAGCACTCGGTTATCCGGGGCGCAGGTTACCTGATTAAGAGCTGGGGCCACGGAGCGGATATTACTGTGCGGCACACCGAGGGGTATGGCCTCACTCCAACCCCTTGGAAGGAGTATAAAAAGCCGCGACGCTTTGTGGCGGTGGATGTTTTCCGGAATGTGGTGGTAGAGCACTGTTACCTGGAGCATACAGCCGGCATATACCTAGGGGTTGATTATGTAGGAAATCAGACCCCTGAAAACACCATCCGCATACGGTATAACAAAGTACTGAACATAGATGGGCGCGTTTTTGAGGGGCAGGATAAGGTACAGTTCGTGCAGCTCAATTACCGCGGGGAGGTGCCGCACGCCGAGATCTCCTGGAACGAGGTGATCAACGAACCGGGCAGATCAGCGGTGGAGGACAACATCAGCTTATACAATTCCAGAGGCACCGCTACCGCTCCTATCCAGATACACAACAATTACATACAAGGGGCTTTCCCGCTTTCTGTCCACGATGCCAACTATTCAGGCGGCGGCATCATTACAGATTCCCCTGAGGCAGACTCGCTGAAAGCCACCGCTCACATAGCTATTTATGAAAACCAGTTAGTGGGCCTCGGCAATTACTGTTTAGGCATAGCCGGCGGCAACAACATTAACATGCACCATAATCGTGCGTTGGTGGCAGCCTGTTTCAAAGACCAGTCTCCCTATCCATTCTGGACCAGTGGTGTCTGGGCAAAGGACTATTACAAAACAGGGAACACCTTTGCCAACCAGATACACCACAATACCTTGGGCATTGTGGGAAAGGATGGCACCTGGCGCAACGAGATCATGGACAGCACCTTTGTGGCCGCCGATACCTTTGCTAATACCATCCTGGCAACTGACGTCACCAAAGACCTGGAAGAGAGGGAGTATTTGCGCTGGAAGCAGAAGTTAAAGCGACACAGCATTACACCTGGTCCCAAATACTAAAACCACCTACCCGTAATTGACCCCTATTCCTTCTAATGCTCTCTGAAGCACGATTTGCTGCTCCTCAATTAATTTTGAGCACGCTATTTTTGCCCTCACCTCAAACTAGCACATAACCTGCTTATTGTCAACACATAACCTCGTGCTGATTTATTTTGTCTTCAGATGCAATAACCTTAGAAGGCATCCGTTCTTACCTCTTAAGTCCTATTATGCACTAAGTAGTCAAAGAGACACACATAATTAATCTGCTCTGCTTATACAATTTAAACAACACGACTCTTATAACTACAAAATTTAATTTTTCAAATAAAATTCTTTTTTTTGAAACCTATTCAAGAGCACTATATTTCCCTTTTGAACGATTAAAAGAATGTTTTATCAAAAAATGACATATAATTATTCCTGAAAGTTATTTTTTGTTTCATAAATACCTATACGTATAGGGTTATTATTTAAATCACATCTTTATATTTGCAATAACTTATAATCAGAGTTCTAACAAAAAGAGCAACTTCAAACGATTATATTACTTGTTTTGCTTAGGGTTTGCGGTCGCGCCAACGAATGCCTACCCTTAAGAATAATGTAATAAATCACCTTATTAGTACAATTTCAACTTTTAGCCGAAGTAAATGAAATTATCAAACTTGCTCTGCAAAAGCAGGGCTGGGTGGAATTTGTCCGCTCAAATCATTATTTTCTTCCTGTTTTTGGGTTTCACATCATCCGCGCTGGCACAGAGCTACAGCGGCCCTTTGGTTATTACAAAGGGAGGAACCTATAGCGGTAACTGGGAATCCAGGAACTCAGAAGAGGCAGCCGTAGAGATCCGGACATCGGAGCCGGTTATCATCGAGAACTCAAGCATCCGCGGTGCCGGGTATCTGATCAAAAGCTGGGGTTATTCTGCTAACCTGACGGTGCGACACACCAAGGGGTATGGTCTCACGCCTACCCCTTACAGCAACTACAAGAAGCCGCGTCGTTTCGTAACATTGAATAACTTTCAGAACCTGGTGGTGGAAAACTGCTACCTGGAGAGCACAGCAGGCATTTATGCCGGCACGCGCTACGAAGGTGACGGTTCTACGAAAGAAACAATCCGCATTCGTTACAACATCGTCAAAAACATCGATGGGCGTGTGTATGGTGGCGCTAAAGAGCATTCGCAGTTTGTTCAATTCAACTTTAAGGGGGCAATCAGAAATGCAGAGATAGCCTGGAATGAAGTGATGAATGAGGCAGACAAATCGCTGGTAGAGGATAACATCAACATCTACAACACCCGCGGTACTATAGACTCTCCTATCCGTATCCATAACAACTACATCCAGGGTGCTTTTCCTTTCAGTGCTAATGGTACGCAATACTCCGGGGGCGGTATTATTACCGACGGTGACGCAGGTATAAACGATTGCCCGGCTTTTATTGAGGCGTTTGAGAACCACCTGGTGGGGCTTGGCAACTACTCTATGGGTATCGCCGGCGGCAACAACATCCGCTACCACCACAACAGAGCCATTAACGCGGCTACTTTCAGCAACGGGTCGAAGTACAACATGTATACCTCAGGCCTTTGGAGCAAAGACTATTATCACCTGAACACTACTTTCGCCAACTCCATCGACAATAACGTGGTGGGTATTGTGGCCTGGGGGTATAAAGACAACCGCAATGATGTTTCGGTCGCTCAGAATGCTGATTTCAAGAACAACACACATTTGCCAAACCCAATTACAGTACAGTCTGAGAAAGACGAACTGGGCAGATGGCAACAGAAGCTGCAGCGGCACAGTGTGAAGCTTGGCCCCGGTGGCTCAGGAACTACAGCCCCTGCAAACCTGCAGCCTAAAATCAGCTTCACCTCTCCTTCTGACAACGCAACATTTGTGTTAGGCGCTAACATACCCCTTGTGGCCAATGCCACTGATGCTGACGGCAGCATTGCAAAAGTAGAGTTTTACCTGGGCACAGCGAAGATTGGAGAGGCGCTTCGCGCACCATACACCTTTACCTGGAGCAAAGCCACTGCTGGCACCCACCGCCTGACAGCCAAAGCATTTGACAACCAAGGAGCGTCTGCTCAATCTGCAGCCATCAATGTGCAGGTTTCGGTACAAACTTCCATAGCTACACCTACCCTGACACAGGCTCCTGCCGGCACTGGCTCCATCACACGCGAGTTTTGGGCCGGAGTACACAGTTCTGACCTGAGCAAGATCCCAACAGCCAGTACCCCAGGTAGCCAGACAACCTTAAGCCTGTTCGAGGCGCCCTCCAACGTGGGCGACAACTACGGCCAGCGCATCCGCGGCTACGTGACGGCGCCGGTGAGCGGGCAGTACACCTTCTGGATCGCCTCCGACGACAAGGCCGAGCTTTACCTGAGCACCTCCGAGGAGGCAGGCGCCAAGCGCCGCATCGCCTTCGTAGAGAGCTGGACCAACAGCCGCGAGTGGGACAAGCACGCCTCCCAGCAGTCGGCCAGGGTGAGCCTGGAGGCGGGCAAGCGCTACTACATCGAGGCCCTGCACCTGGAGGGCGGCGGCGGCGACAACCTGGCCGTGGGCTGGCAGCTGCCCAACGGCACCATGGAGCGACCGATCGCCGGCAACAGGCTATCCCCAATGGGTACAATAAATGTAACCACTACTCCAATTGCATCTGTGAGCACGGGCTCTTATACTGCTGGCTCCATCATTCGCGAGTTTTGGGAGGGCGTGCATAGCCACAATGTAAAGGACATCCCGGTGAGCAAGGCCCCCAATAAGACAAGCCAGCTGGCCCTGTTCGAGGCCCCCTCCAACGTGGGCGACAACTACGGCCAGCGCATCCGCGGC
>NZ_JBTLRL010000016.1:0-114825 GCF_054482735.1 Pontibacter sp. CAU 1760 | reverse complement strand
AACGCCCCGGCTGTCAGGCAGCCGGGGCGTTTGCGTTCAGGGCCCGCTGCTTAAGGGCGCCCTTGAGGCCGGGGCAGGGCGATGCCCAGCGCGGCGGCCGCCTCCAGCAGCAGGTCCGTGGCGTAGCGCTTGCCGCAGCGAAGCTCCCCCGAGACGCTGTACTCCGTGATCAGGCCTTCTATTATTGGTGTGCTTATTTGACTTATTGTGTGCTATCTTCGCGGCATGAACTCAATTAAGCTTAGTGCTTTTTATCGGCTTTATGCTTTTTCAGACTATCAGAGCATGAAAGCTGCTTTGCCTTATATGCGGCACGTAGTACTGGCCAAAAGATTAGAGGAAGTGGAGGAAGGCGAGGCTCGCCGCTATGTATGGCGAATCAAAGGTGAGGGGTATAAGAATTACCTAGGTTCTCTGAGTCCCTCGCAACGCACAACATCTACCGGAGGTCAGGCATTTATTACTGCGCTGCAGGAGCTCTATAAGCAGAATGGTTTTTCAGCGCGTTACGTGGCCATCGAACGGGCTTAACTATGAAGTCCCTTCATTCCTTAAGACATGCGATAGCCGCTTTGCGAGAATAAGAATATGGCTAACCTGCCGTGTTAAATGTAATAACGAATTTTTTCCCGTTGTCTTTGCCCAGCTGTTCTGCCCAAAGTTTGCCTTGATGCAGTTCAATAATTCTTTTGGCTTTGGCTAATTCCAGGCCTGAAACTGTTTCATTGCCTGTAGCCTTGCCTGACAGGATAGCATACTTCAGGAAAATTTTCTGAAGGTCTTGTGTTGTCAAGACAGACGTTTCAGAGCTAATTTCGATGCGATACTCGCCGTCATTCTCAAAAATGTCCAAGCCAATGGCACTACCGCTCGGAGCAAATTTTATCGCCATGCTAACTAAGCTACTCAGAGCTTCCCGAATCAGGTTTGGGTCTACCAGAAATTCTCTTCGGCTGGCAACGGTGAAATAAAACTCTTGCTTCTTGGTTTTCGCTAGCGGTTCATACTCTTCGGCTATCTTACGCGCGATGGCGGATATGGCTACTTTCTGGGGATGCGGCACCAGTTCATCCTCTTCAATAGACTCCTCCAATAATTTATGAAGGCTCTCCTGCAATACATTTGTTTTGGCTTGCGCTTGCCGAATCAGCTCACTCTTATCTTCGGCATCGTAGGCAGCGGATAACAATGTTTGCTGGTCTTGCATTGGGCCAATAATGTTGCTTTCCAGGTTATTGTACAACTCATTGTGCCTGCGTGTAGCCTTGCGTGCCATAGCGCGGAACTCAATCTGCTCTACCACAAGCATAGCCAAGTCCCTTAAAGTCTCTTTTTCCTCCTCTGTTGCACTTCTAGGTTTGGAGTCAATTACGCAAATAGTGCCGATGTTAAAATGGTCGTGCGTAATGAGCGGTGCACCAGCGTAGAAACGTATACCGTTTGGACTGCTTACATAAGGGCTTTCCTGCAGACCGTTGACTTGATGCGTGTCCTCGAAAACGGTTACCTCAATATCATTTATAATGGTTAGTGAGCAGAGGCTGTCATTACGTTCTACACTTGGTACCTGAAGCGGACTGAAATTAGATTTATACCATACTCTTTCTTTATCCACCAACGAGATGAACGCACTTGGGGCCTTCAGTAATTTAGCAGCAAGCCGTGTTATCCGGTCAAAGAATGCTTCAGGAGGGGTATCCAGGATCTCATAACGAAATAATGCTGCTAAACGCTTCGCATCATTTGTGGGAATTATGCTGTCTGGTTTGCCTGTGGTGGCAATGTCGAGTAGTTGCAATGTGGTCGGTATAAGAATGAGGCGATGCCGTTAGAACAATTTTAGGAAATACAATATTACCAAATGCAAATGGATTCAAAAATTTGCACTTGCCAAAGTATGCCTAAGCCTAAACAAAGATATTAGAATTATGTTCACGAGACGAGGATTAATATAACAAACTATTTTTGAATGATTAAATAAAAATGAGGCATGTGATGGAGTACAATAACAAATGATGTATGAGTTTCATGGTGTAACCCATGAGTTACACGTACCAACAATGCGCAATTCAGGCCAGCAGCTTTTTGACGCCAAAGGCATGCATAATTAAATATTGATTAGGCGGATTTACCTTTTGAAGAATACCCTGAATGTAGTTCCCACGTTCTCCTGACTGTCAACCTCTATGTAGCCCCCTGCATTCTCAATTATCTTTTTGATCATGTATAAGCCTATACCCGTTCCCTCTACATGGTCGTGAAAGCGCTTAAACATATGGAAGACCTGCCCCTGTAGGTGACTCGGGATGCCCAAGCCGTTGTCTTGCACCGTGAGCACAACGTGGCTTTCGGTGTGCCCGCATTCAATGCGAACGTAAGGACTGCGCTCAGCGGCCCTGTATTTTATGGCATTTGAGAGTAGGTTGTAAACGATACTACGAAGGTTTTTCTCTGAAAAGTGAATAGGAGGGCAATCTGTGGCAACAATTTCAAGTTTCAGGTTTGCCTCTTCGATATTGGATTCCAAATCTAGGCTGACGTCCTTTATCACCTTTTCGAAATTGACCAATACAGCTGCCGCACTACTTTCCTGCTGCAATTTCACTACATCTGTTAAGTTGCCAATGGTTTTCTTGAAGCGTTCTACGGCACCTTGCATCAGGCCGATGATGTGTTGCGCTTCCTCATCCTGTACAATGCCAGCCTTCATGTCATGGGATAAGAGTGCGAGGAGTCCTTCGATATTCGAGATAGGCGCCTTCAGGTCATGGGAAGCGGTATAAATGAAGTTATCGAGGTCGTTATTGATCTCCTGCAGCTCTTTGTTGCTTGCCTTCAAGGCTTCGTCCGCCATTTTGCGCTCCGTTATATCGCGGGCCACAGCGAACATATGCGGTTTACCATCTAAAGTAAGACCTCCCATGCTAATCTCAACCGGGTATAGAGTGCCGTCTTTCCGCTTGTGAAGGGTCTCGAAAGGGGGGATGGTTTGCTTCTGTGTATAAGCGAAAACTTCATTGAACTTATCTTCCTGAAAAATTGGGTCTACATCCGGAACACGAATGGATTGAGCTTCCTCGCGGGTGTAGCCCCAACGCTGAAGCGCCAGATCGTTCAGGTAAGCAAATGTTGCGTCTTCGCGCATCAGGATGAAGGCATCGAAGGCATAGTCGCTGATGGTTTTAAACTTCTTGAGTTCCTCGGCATGAATCTTCATGTTGGTGATGTCCTGCACCACACCGATGGCTTTCTCGGGTTTCCCCGCCTCGTTGTTCAGCACCCGCCCCTGCAGCTTTATCCACCGGAGTTCATTGTTTGGGAGTTGTAGCCTGACTTCATATTCTATCAAACCGGTTTCCATACCCCTTTCCAGTGCCCGATCCCGGACATGCAGATCGTCGGGGTGTACCACAGTGGCGTATTTCTCTCGGGTTTGCGGGCTGTCGAACCCGAATATTTGATGAAACCGAGTGCTTGTGTTGAGGTTCTGAGTGGCAAAATCAATCTCAAACACACCGAGCTCGGCTACCTCTATGGCAAGTTTAGTACGTTCCTTTTCCTCTTCCAGGGTCTTGCGCGCTGTTATCTGCTCCGTCACATCGTACGCTATCGTGAATACGCCGCTGGGTGCAGTGTCTTCAGGGTGGGTATAGTAAGGCTGATAGGTGAAGTTATAATAAAGCAGCTCCTCCTTGCCATCAATCACCAACTGGGTAGGGTATTCTTTGGCATAGAAAGGCTGTCCCGTCAGGCGCACGTGATCCAGCAGATCTCCAAAACCCTGCTCCAGTGCTTCCGGAATAGACTCAAAAACGGGCTTGCCGATGATATCCGAAGTTCTTCCCAGTATTTTGAGCATTTGCTCATTGCAGAGTTCCATAATGTTGTCCGGCCCAGTTACAATGTTAATGGCCACCGGTGCCTGCATCAGCAGGCTATAGCTCTCTTTTAGCTTGTGGAAGTCAGCTTGCTGCTTTTCGTTTTGGCGCTGCTGCGTTACATCTGTAAAGGTGCAAAGGATGTATTGCACTGTCCCAGCCTCATCCAAGATCGGGCTGCTGATCGCTCCCCAGAACCGTTCTTCCGATAACTCAGCCGCGTTGCATCCTTTGTAGCGGAACTCAGGTAGTTGCTGCGGGGCTTTATGTAACAGCGTCTTTTCAAGGGCGAGGGTAAAGCCGGCCGGGTTGGTATGCGTGTCTGCTGCGTGCGCCGAGAAGATTTCGTAAACGCTCTTGCCGAGTACCTGCTTCCTGTCCAGGCAATTGTTGTGAAGCAAATCGTTGCTGATGGATAGCACCGCAAAGGGTGGAGTAGGCTGCAGCACCAGGAAGTTCCCGGGGATGGTGTTCAAAATCAGGTGGGCGTTCAGCGCGTAATTTTGGATCATGGGTGCTATAATGTAGTCGGGACTAAAGCAGCAATACTGTGTCTATCAGAAATATTAACGCGAGAGTGCTGGCGGGGCCTCTGTTAGATTTCGCTCAGACTTATACAGCCTAAGGCAGTGTTCAGTTGTCCCAGGATAGTTTGGCCTGTAAATTTACTTCTTTTTTTGCCAGTAACGCACTATTTAGCCTTTTGCCCTACGTAAACTGCTGGCTCTTTATAATGCTAAGCATTAGATTCGGCATAACCTGTGAACAAGTCCATATTCTCAGAACATGGGAGCAGCTTATCGGGTATAATAACATAGGGTATACCGTAGGGCATGTTCTGGCTTGGCTAACAGGCACGTTTACACCAATCCCAGCCTAAGCGGTTTGCTATCCTTTCCGGAGAAAACTATTGCTTATTCATAAACAACTAATCGTATGAAAAATGCTACACAAGGCCGAAAGGCAACACGCAGTTTTTTTGTAGGCGCAGCTGTGGCCCTGGCTGCCTGCACTTTCTCTGCCTGCGACCGCGAGGCAGAAGAGGCCGTTTCTCCCCTAAATGCGATAGCGGCAGAAACACAGAATGGTGCCATAATACCGGGCAAATATATTGTGGTGATGAACGAAGGCACGCTACGCCTGGATGCTGCCATAACCTATAAGCAGCGCGTACAAACAGTGCGCGATTTAGGACAGCAGCTTTTAAAAGCGAATGGTGTTAAGGAGGTAAATATCGATCAGGCATATGGCAAAGCGCTGGTAGGGATGGCTGTTACGCTATCGAAAAGCGAGGCAGAGCAGCTGCGCAAGGACCCGCGAGTAGCTTATGTAGAGCCTGACCGAATGCTGGTGCTAGGGAAGCCAGACAGGACAGGAGGTGATAATAGCGGGCAGCAGGCAACTCCCTGGGGGATCACGCGTGTGGGTACTGGTAATGGCACTGGCAAGACAGCCTGGGTTATTGACACGGGTGTAGACCTCGACCACCCTGATTTGAAGGTTGATGCAGCAAGAAGCGAGACCTTTGTACAGCGTGGGAAAGATGCGCAGAACGCGGATGATGGCAACGGACATGGAACGCATGTAGCGGGTACTATCGCAGCGATCAACAATAGCACCGGTGTGATAGGGGTAGCCGCTGGGGCCACAATAGTAGCCGTGAAAGTACTGAATGCGCAGGGAAGCGGTTCTTACTCAGACGTAATGGCGGGGGTAGACTATGTAGCCGCAAATGGAAAAGCAGGGGATGTCGCAAATATGAGCTTGGGCGGACCTGTGTCCAAAGCGCTGGATGACATTGTAAAAAATGCGTCCGCAAATGTAAAGTTTGCATTGGCGGCAGGCAATGAGAGTAGCGATGCCATAAACTCCTCTCCGGCGCGTGTCAGTGGCCCTAACATTTATACCGTCTCTGCCATGGATAATACGGATACGTTTGCCTACTTCTCTAACTACGGTAACCCACCCATCGACTACTGTGCCCCAGGGGTCAGCATTCTGTCAACCTGGAAAAGTGGCGGCTACAATACCATCAGCGGCACCTCTATGGCGGCCCCCCATGTAGCAGGACTCCTGCTACTGGGAATAAGCAGCAGCGGTACAGTAAAGGGCGACAAAGACAATACTCCTGACCCTATAGCAGTGTTGAAAAAATAATTTTGCTTACACATAGATCGCGGCCCCTCATGACACAGCATCAGGGGCCGCGATCTATTTTATGGTGCGAAACCCGGTGTCTGTCAAATCAACTACGCGAAGTGAGGGCATGGGATTTACGGTGGCGTATGCTGTTTCGCAATCGGCGTAGCAGTTGTTGCAGAACAGGGTATAAATGAAGCGAGGCATTGATATGTGGTGATTCCATTTCAGTTGTTATTCTTGTGTTAAAACCTGATGACGAAAAGCTGTGGCAAAAGACGCAAAGAAAAAATTAGAAGGAAACACATCTGCTTGAGGTGCGTTGCCATATAGCAAACTAACCATAATGCTTATGCCCACACGACAGGTATACCGGATGCCCAAAGCCGGTTCCATTACTCACCTGACATTACAATCAGATGAACTGGCATCCCCCGGCATAGGCGAGGTGTGCGTGCGGGTAAAAGCCATTGGGCTGAACTTCGCGGATATATTTGCAATGCAGGGCTTGTACAGCGCCACGCCCAAAGGAGCATTTATACCCGGGCTGGAGTTTTCAGGAGAAGTGGTAACAGTAGGAAAGGGGGCAGGTGACTGGCAGGTTGGCGACCGGGTGATGGGGGTAACCAAGTTTGGCGGCTATGTTTCGCACCTGAACATCAACTACCGGTATGTGCTCCCGTTGCCTGCCGACTGGAGCTTTGAAGAAGGGGCGGGTTTTCTGGTGCAGGGACTCACCGCTTACTATGCCCTGAAGGAACAGGGTAACCTGCAACCGGGTATGACGGTGTTGATCCATAGCGCAGCGGGAGGCGTAGGCATTTTGGCTAACCGCATCTGCAGGAAATTTGATGCTTATACCATCGGCACGGTGGGGCATCCGGCCAAAGTGCCTTTTCTGCAGGAAGCGGAAGCGTATGATGCCGTCATTCTACGGGATAGTCACTTCAGGGCTAAACTAACGGATGCGCTCGGGGGCCGTCCGCTAAATCTCATCATGGAGTGCATTGGCGGGAAGATTCTGCAACAGGGCTGGGAGGTGCTGGCTCCGATGGGCCGGATGGTGGTTTACGGCAATGCCAGCTTTGCCAGCCATGGCGCCAGGCCAAACTACCCGCGCCTGCTCTGGAAGTACCTCACCAGGCCTAAGATAGACCCCCTGAAACTACCTACCGAGAACAAGTCGTTGATGGGCTTTAACCTGATTTACCTCTATGAACAAACCGATATGATGCACCGGATGCTTGGCGAATTAGACGCGTTGAAGTTACGGCCGCAGCACATTGGCCACGTGTATGAGTTCGGGCAAATGCAGGAAGCCATCAAATATTTCCAGAGCGGTAAATCAGTTGGGAAGGTAGTCGTACGGACGGAGGCGTAGCTGCTTAGAGAAAAGTGACAAACCTAAATGCATGAAATGAGCCCGCCTCAACCTTGCGAAATCTTCACCCGGGCCTTAGCCAAATGGGGTACAAAAGGAAGAATATTCCGAACTTGCCGCCATGAAACGATTGCTGGACCTGAATGCTTGGGAGCGGAAAGAGCATTTTAACTTCTTTAAACAGTTCGAGGAGCCCTTTTTCGGGGTATGCGTGACTGTTGATTGCACCCTTGCCTATACCAAAGCCAAAGAGGAGGGTGTTTCGTTCTTCCTGTATTATCTGTATAAGTCGCTGGATGCTGCAAACAAGGTAGAGCCTTTCCGGTACCGCATCCTGGGCGATGAGGTGACTGTTTACGATAAAGTGCATGCATCCGCTGTGATCAGTCGGCCCAACACTACTTTTGGGTTTTCCTACATCAACTACCAGCCAACATTTGAGGCCTTTGCGGAAGGAGCAAAAGCAGAGATCGCGCAAGTGCAAAAGAGCACGGGACTGTTTCCGGCTGTTTCGGGGCAAGATGTTATCCATTTCTCCTCCATCCCCTGGATAAACTTCACCTCGGTGTCACATGCCCGCGCTTATTCCATTAACGACAGTTGCCCTAAAATCTCGTTCGGGAAGATGACTGAGGAAAACGGGCGCAGGCAAATGGCTGTGTCCATCCATGTGCACCACGGCCTGATGGACGGGTACCATGTGGGGCAATACATCGACCTGTTCCAGGAACTACTGAACAGCTAATGCTCCCGGGCATCGATCATCTGGATCACGCTCTGAAAGAGGCCTGTTAATGCGCTGCTTTCGGCCGGAAACTTCCGTAGACTTTTCGGATGAGCCTGACCACCTGATCAATGATGCCGCCTAAAACCAAGCCAGCAAGAGCCAGCACCACAACCTTGGCAACCCAGGCCAGGATAGGGATATCGGCAAGCGAGTGCTCCAGGGCATCCAGCGCATGACTCGTGAACGGAATGCCATGTGCGATGATCTCAGCACCAACCCAAAGCATGGCAGCCGTGCCCACATAGCCCAGTATACTTAAAAAATGGGGCATGAACCTCACGAGGCGCTGTCCGAAATTTCTGACAGTTGGGTGATGGTTAGCCTTGGCCAGGTGCACACCGAAGTCGTCGGCCTTAACGATGAGCCCAACAAAGCCATATACAGCTACGGTGATAAAAATAGCTACAGCCAGCATAACCACGATCTGGTTAATAAGGTTGGTGTCGGCAACGGTGGAGTAGGTGATAGCCACGATTTCTGAAGAAAGGATCAAGTCGGTACGGATAGCCCCTTTAATGCGCGTCTGTTCCAGTTCCTCCGGTGTGATGGTTGGGAGAGCATCCTGATTATGTTCAGCTGCGTGGTGCGACTTGCTGAACATGGAATGCACTTTCTCATACCCCTCGAAGCACAAGTAAGCGCCTCCCAGCATCAGGATAGGGGTGATGGCCCAGGGTGCAAAAAAACCAAGCAGCAGCGCGGCCGGGCTCAAAAACAAGATCTTGTTAAGGAGCGACTTTTTAGCGATCTGAAAGATGATGGACAGTTCACGCGACGGGTCGAGGCCCACCACATACTTAGGTGTTACCGCCGTGTCATCAATCACGATGCCCGATACCTTGCCGCTTGTTTTAGCCACTTGCGTTGGCACGTCGTCTAAACTCGCCGCGCTGGCTTTCACCAACGCCGATACATCATCCAGTAAAGCTAATAGTCCTGTAGCCATTTTTTAATCTGATTTAGAAGCGTAAACCTGCTAAAATGCCTGCCCAAGCAAGTGCCCTTGCCAAGTGGGCTGTACCTACGTAAGCAGCTCATTCTTTCGTTAGCTGTTGATGCCAACATGAGGCAGCGATATTACGAAATTTATCAACTCAGCGAGGTATAGTTTGCCAAAAGAAGTTACTGACGGCAGGTTGTTTTCAAACCTGGTACACAGGGTATGATTGCATCTGGAAGGGTGAAAAATATAGTTGGATCATGTTGTTTAGAATTAATCTAAATAATGTTTGTCAACAAAAGTTTCTGTTATAACTTTGTCTCAGTTTAAAAAGATTCTAAATAGCCTGAAGGTTTGCAGCAGCATAGCAATTTTTATAAAGTACTGATCGGTTTTATGGCTATTCTGTGCCTGACAAGTACGGCCTGGAGCCAGGTGCAGGAAAAAGCGCGGGTGTTAGGTCACGTTCGTTCGGCCTCGGGTGAAGCGCTGGCTGGCGTAAGCGTAGTGCTTAAAACGGCTAAGGTTGGCACTACCACAGATGTACAGGGGCGCTATGAGCTTTCGGGCATCGCTCCCGGGAACGATGTACTGGTGGTAAGCTTCCTAGGCTTCGAAACGCAGGAAAGGCAAGTGCAACTCTGGGCATCACAAACCACCGAACGCAACATCATTCTTCAGGAAAAGGCATTTGCCATACAGGGTGTGGAGGTAGTGGGGAAGTCTGCTACCCGCGAAGTGAATGAACAGGCCTATAACGTCACGGCAATCTCCGCGAAAGAATTTCAGAACAGCACCGCCGATGCGAAGGAAGTGCTGAACCGCGTGGCAGGCGTAAAGGTGCTGGAGGAGGGCGGACTGGGTTCCAACCTGAGCTTTTCCCTGAATGGCTTCTCCGGCGATCAGGTGAAGTTTTTCCTGGATGGGATTCCGATGGATAATTTAGGCAGCTCGCTTAGTATGAGCGACATCCCCGTGAACACCATCGACAGAATTGAAGTGTACAAGGGTGTGGTGCCGGTATGGCTGGGCACTGATGCGCTGGGCGGGGCTGTGAACATCATCACCAACAGGAAAAGCAACTTCCTGGACGCATCTTATGCCGTTGGCTCTTTCAACACCCACCGGCTGTCGCTGAACGGCGCTTATACCCGGCCGGGCAGCGGGTTTACCTTCCGAGGGAACGTGAACTACAACTACTCCGACAATAACTACAAGGTATGGGTGCCGATCAGGGAAGGAAATAACATTGTGGATACGGCCGAGGTGGAGCGCTTCCATGACCGCTACCGCTCCGGCACCGTGAAGCTGGAAACAGGTTGGGTGAACCAAAAGTATGCCGACAACCTCCTTTTCGGTGTTATAGCGTCCGGCAACGACAAGCAGGTGCAGACAGGGGCTACCATGAACAGCGTGTATGGCGGCATTGTCCGAAACAGCCAGTCGCTCGTGCCTACCCTGAAATACAGCAAGGAAAACCTGCTGGTTGCTGGGCTGAACGTGAGCCTTTACAGTGCCTATAATGCTACCAGATCAGAGGTGATTGACACGCTGCGTGGCGTGAGTTATAATTGGTTGGGGGCCGCTAATTTTACGCCCGGCTCCTCAGATGGTGAGTTGTCCCGCACATTTACCACACTGAACGACCATGATTTTAACAGCCAGTTTAACGCTGGTTACCTCATCAACCCAAAGCACTCGCTGGCCCTGAATTATGCTTTTTCCTACTTCAACAGGAAGGCGTTTGATGCGGAGCACCCTGATAAAATAGAAAACCAGTTTCCGAGGTCTTTGCGCAAGCAAGTGCTGGGGCTTGCCTATAAAGTAGACCTGAGCAGCAAGTGGAATACAACCGTGTTCGGGAAACTGTATCAGTTGGGCGCGGAGACAAGCAAAGCGTATGATTTTGCCCAGGAAACCCAGCGGGTAGAGGCGTTGGAATCCACAAAATCAAACATGGGGTATGGCCTGGCTACCTCGTTCTTCCTGCTGCCCGAACTGCAACTGAAGGCCTCTTACGAGCACACATACCGCATGCCCTGGGCTACCGAGATGTTCGGCGATGGCCTGTTTACACAGCCCAACCCGGATCTGGGGCCGGAGCAGAGCGATAACCTGAATGCCGGGGCGGCCTATGGCTTTAGCCTGGGGCCCGACCACCAGTTTAACCTGGAGAGCAGCTTTATCTACCGTGAGTCCAAAGACCTGATTTACCAGGTGGTGCGCGTAGCCAGCCCGGAAACGTACTACGACAACCTGAGCGAAACACGCACGCTGGGCATGGAAGGAAGCCTGAAGTACCGTTGGCGGGAAACCCTGCACCTGGGGAGCAGCTTTACCCACCAGGATATCACGGACCAGGCCGACCAGGTATACAATGAATCTTATACCAACACAGGCTACCAGCGCAATTACCAGAAAGGATATCGGCTGCCCAACATCCCATACCTGTTTGGCAACGCCACTGCTGGCCTCACTTTCAAAAACGCGCTGGTGCAGGAGTCAGTGTGGGGTATAAACTACTACTACAATTTCGTGGAGCAGTACTTCCTGAGCTGGGCGGAGCTTGGCTCCAGAGACTCCAAAAAAGTTATCCCAAGCCAGTCTTCGCACAACCTGGAGCTTTCCTGCAGTTTCAGCGAGGGCAGATATAATATCGCGGCGGAGTGCCGCAACCTCACCGATGCCCGGCTATACGATAAGTTCTACCTGCAGAAGCCCGGCCGTGCCTTTTACCTGAAATTCAGATACGTCCTTTAATTATACTCTATATATTATAGCAAATCATATGTTCTCAACAACACTTGCCAGAAAGCTGGCCATGCCAGTCCTCGGCCTTTGCGCGGCGCTTACCTTCACCGCCTGCGATACCGAAAATGATAACACAAAGCCCACGGAAGACAGCCCTTATGTCGTGTCGATGGCCATACAGGGGAGCAACGGGGGCTTTACCTATTATACCGTTCCGTTTGATGATGTGATGAGCGGGTCGCTTTCGGCGGTCGGAAAAGGGATAGAGCAGCCGGGCTATTACGACTTTACCCAACTTGGCAGCACCATCTACAGCATCGGCGGCCTGGATGACGTGAACGTGGTGGGTATCACCAAAAACGGGACCGGAGAGCTAAAGCAGGTGGGCAGTGTGTCTTTCCCGAACAGCCTTTCTGACATCGTGAAGGCAGATGACAACACGCTGGTGGCCCTGGAAATGGCCCCTACTTCCGATCAGGTGAAGTTCCACAAGATCAACGCCAATACCGTTACGGTGGCCAGCACCAGGCAGCACCCGGTTTCAGACATCACGACGCTTTCGGCACCGGCTTACTCCGGTATGGCCATCAGCGGCAACCACCTGTTCCTGAGCTATTATATCAGCGACCCTAACACCTATGCCACGCCGCACACCGACAAGGCTAAAATAGCGGTTTACTCGTACCCGGAGCTGGAGTTCCAGAAAGTGATCGAAGATGCCCGCACTGGTCCAGTCGGTGGGTTCAACACAAAATCAGGGCTGATCAGAGATGAGAAAGGCGACGTGTATGCTTTGTCTCACTCTAACCCTGCCAACGGCTACAGCCAAACGACCAACAAGGGCGGCATCCTGCGCATCAACAGCGGCCAGACAACCTTCGATCAAAGCTACTTTTTTGATGTGGCAGAAGTAACGGGCGGCAAGAACATCGCGCACCTGAAGTACCTGGGCAACGGGAAAGCATTCGCAGAAATCAACACGGCCAGCAACAGTCAGCAGGTAAGGTGGTCTGACGGCCCCCTGAAATCAGCGATCATCGACCTGCAAAACAAAACGGTTACCTACATCAGCGGCTTGCCGGAGCACGCGGGCAATGGCCGCAGGCTGGCTGCCCTGCACGACGGCGAAGCTGTATACATGAGCATTCCGGAAGGGAACGGCATTTATGTGTATAAGATTGATATAGCAAGCCATACCGCAACCAAAGGAGCAGAAGTACAGGCTAATTTTGTGGCGGGCTTCTCTAAGCTGTAGTATAAAATAGCTCATACCCCATGGTATCAGCCCTGTTCGCAATAATGTGGCTGATACCTATATTGGATGAACCTGCTTGTTGCAAAGGATGAAGAATAAACAGAAAAAAAGCAAAAGTGCCTTTCGCCGATTCAATGACTGGCTGCACCTGTGGCTGGGGTTGGGGTCAGGTCTGGTGGTGTTTATTGTCAGCATCACGGGGTGTTTCTACGCCTTCCAGCAGGAGATAAAAGACGCGCTGGAGCCCTGGCGCTTTGTGGAAGTGCAGGACAAGGCATTTGTGCCGCCCAGCCAGCTGCTGGACACCGCACAGGTATACATGGCCGGTGCCACCCCAACGGGCCTTACCTATAGCAACAAAGAGGGCGCTGCCGCTGTGGGGTATGAGAGCACTGAAAACGGAGCACGGGGCTTTACGGCTGTTTTCCTGAACCCTTATACCGGTGCTTTTCTCTACAAGCAGCAGGTGCTGGAAGACGGGCCTTTTGATTTTTTCCAGTTTATCATCGACGGGCACCGGGCGCTTTGGCTTCCTTACGCGATCGGCCGCCCGATTGTAGGGGTGGCAACGCTCATTTTTGTGCTGCTGCTGGTGACGGGGCTTGTGATGTGGTGGCCCAAAAAATGGAACAGGTCCAACCGTGACAAGAGCTTTAAAGTGAAGTGGAACGGCAGCTTCAAGCGGGTTAACTACGATCTGCACAACGTGGTCGGGTTTTATAGCCTGTCCCTGGCCTTGGTGCTGGCCGTTACGGGTTTAGTTTGGAGCTTTTCGTGGTTCAGTGATGGTCTGTACTTCGTGACATCCGGCGGAAAAACCATGCCCGGCCACAGCCATCCACACTCCGACATTTCGCAGGCAGGCCTTCTGGCGAACGACACGGTTTCTGTGCTGGATAAAGCCTGGTATAAAACCCTGGCCCAGGAGCCGGGTGCGCAAGGGTTTTATATGACGCCCATGCTAGAGGACAAAGACGATGCGATTGAGGTCATCGCATACCAGGACCACGGCTCCTGGTACGACAAGAACGAGTACTACTACGACCAGTATACGCTGGAGCCTTTCCGGGTGCAAGGGGATAGGTTCTCAGAAGCCAGCTTTGCCGACCAACTCGTGAGCCTTAACTACGACGTACACGTTGGCGCAGTCTGGGGCTTTCCGGGTAAGCTGCTTGCCTTCTTCCTCAGCCTGATCTGCGCCAGCCTTCCCATCACTGGATTTTTGGTATGGTGGAACAAGAAGAAGATGGCGAAGAAAAAAGCATCCACTACCACAAATCAGGTAAAGCAGATGCCAGCATAAATGCAGGTGCATGAAAGAGCTGCCTGAACGCAGCTTGTCTCGTCCTGAAGCTATAAAAGAAAAAGCGCTGTGTAAGGTTCTGGC
The DNA here is from genome assembly GCF_054482735.1 of Pontibacter sp. CAU 1760. Taxonomy (NCBI): domain Bacteria; kingdom Pseudomonadati; phylum Bacteroidota; class Cytophagia; order Cytophagales; family Hymenobacteraceae; genus Pontibacter; species Pontibacter sp. CAU 1760. The sequence goes on along the minus strand of NZ_JBTLRL010000016.1, from coordinate 100,307 downwards.
CTACACAGCGCTTTTTCTTTTTGCTTATTCCTGATCCAGTTAATGCAGCAGTAACATGATGCGGGTATTTTGATTTAGCGCTACCAATGGAAACATCACAGCAGCAGTGGTAGATATCAATCTTTGTTAACTGTCTTTACGCCTGAAGGCAGTTTTTGCGGGGTAGTGGTCGGGCCAGAAACTGTGATTTTTCCGGCCTCCACCAGCATACGGTCAATAAAAACCACTCTTTCGTCGCCGGTTTTGGTTGTTCTGCCGTGGTAAACGATAAACATTTCTTTACCATCCGGGGAGTAGGTGATGCTGTTATGCCCCGTACCCGTTACCACACCGCCCTGGCCGGTATTTTTCTGCAGCACCGGGTTGTTGGCTGCCTTGGTATAGGGCCCTAACGGCGAAGTTGCAGTGGCATACCCCACCGCATAATGCTGCCCACCAAAGTAATTGGCCGAGTACATGATATAGTATAAACCATCCTTCTTAAACGTGACGGAGCCCTCCGTCCAGCGGCGGTTCACTTCACGGGCCGTCACAGATCGGCTTTCCCATTCTGCCTGCTTGTCGCTGAGACGAACAGGCGGTTGCAACACCAGCACAGGCTCGCCGATAACGCCGGAAAAATCAGGTTTTAACTCCACACCGTATACCCAGCTTTCCTCTATTTCCTTATACCAGCCTTGCTTACGGGCCCAATCAGCCACCTCGCTTTCTACGGGGTGTTTGTAGGCGGCACGCGAATAATATAAATAGGCCCTGCCATCGGTATCAAAAAACACATTGGCGTCGATGATGGGGTAGCCCGGGTCGAAGACAGGCTTGTTGGCCATATCCACAAAAGGCCCCGTCGGCTTGTCGGCTACAGCCACGCCAATCCGGAAATTCTCCTCTTCGTTTGCGGGGTTCTCCTTCCACTGCGCACTGTAAAACATGTAGAACTTTCCGTTAACCTCGTATACCTCCGGTGCCCAATATGCCCCGCCCCAACTGGCTTCCGGGGCGCTCCAGCCGTTCTTGTTGTCATGAAAGTACACCTGCCCCTCGTTCTTCCAGTTCACCAGGTCTTTGGAGGAATAAGCCGCAAAGCCTTTCTCCGCTCCGCCGCCTGTGCCATACATATAATACATCCCCCCGGCGTGCAGCACGTAAGGGTCGCCAAACTGAACATCCAGCGGATTGCTATAAGTGGCCTTGGCAGTGGCTGCTTGCTTTGTTTTCTGGGCAAGCACAGGGTGAAAAGCCAGGCTGGAAAAGAGGCAAGCCAGAAGCAGGAGATTTCTCATGTTGTCGATCAGGTAATGTGAGAAAGAAAAGTACTTAAATAACTCTTAGCCGCATTATACGGGTGAGTTCAATTCCATGCCTCATCAAACAGTTCATCGCGACAAGCGGGTATAACTGATAGAGGCAAAAGAAATTGGAGAAAACTGTAGTAGCAACAAAATACGAAATATCTGCGAGCATCCCCTTTTTTAAATTAACTTGTACTACACGCGCTCAGGCGGAACATCTGCATACCCTTTTTAAATTATTCAGCCAAACACTACTATGGAAAACACACCCCAGGCAGGGAAGGAGCCTTTGCAAAACTGGGCCCGCAACTTAAAGTATAGCACAAGCAATGTACATTACCCCAAAACCGTGGCGGAAGTGCAGGCCATCGTTAGGGAAAGCGATCAGGTGAAGGCGCTGGGCTCACGGCACTCTTTTAACAGGATTGCCGATAGCCACGTGAACCAGATCTCGCTCCAGGAGATGAACAAGGTTGTGGCCTTAGACAAAAACGCCCATACCGTGACTGTGGAAGGCGGAGCCAAATACGGCGATTTCGCGACCTATCTGCATGAAAACGGATATGCGCTTCCCAACCTGGCGTCGTTGCCGCATATTACGGTGATAGGTGCCTGCGCTACGGCCACGCATGGTTCGGGCGTGAAGAACGGCAACTTAGCTACCGCTGTTTCGGGGATAGAATTTGTGAACGCTGCCGGCGAGGTGGTTACCCTAACAAAGCAACAGGACGGGGAGGCATTTTATGGAGCCGTAGTGGGTTTGGGTGCCTTGGGAGTGGTTACCAAAGTAACGCTCGACCTGCTGCCTACCTTCCGCGTGAAACAGTTGGTGTACCGCAACCTGCCGATGGAGGATCTGCAGGATAAATTTGAGGAGCTGCAGGACCTGGGGTATAGCCTGAGTTTGTTTACCAACTGGAAAAACAAGAACATCAGCGAGGCCTGGATCAAGAGCCGGGTGGAAGAAGGAGAGGCTACGACCCCTGCCCCGGAATTGTGGGGCGCCAAGCTTGCCACCCAAAACATGCACCCAATAGAAACGGAGTCGGCTGAGCACGCGACGGAGCAACTGGGGAAGCCTGGCCCGTGGTACGACAGATTGCCGCATTTTAAAATGGGCTTTAACCCAAGTGTCGGCCGCGAGCTCCAAAGCGAATACTTTGTGCCCATCGAGCATGCCTACGAGGCCATGATGGCGATACAGGAGTTAAGTGAGCAGATAAGCCCGCACCTGTTCATCTCCGAGATCCGGACGATAAAGGCTGATGATTTCTGGATGAGCCCGTGTTACAAAAGGACCTGCGTTGCCTTCCATACCACCTGGAAACAGGACGAAGAAAAAGTGATGACTCTGCTGCCGTTGATGGAGGAAAAACTGGCCCCTTTCAATCCTATCCCGCATTGGGCAAAACTTTTCACCATGTCGCCTGCAGATTTACAGGCAAAGTATCAGCGGCTGGATGATTTCAAGCAACTAATTGCCACGTATGACCCAAAGGGAAAATTCCGAAACGATTACTTGGCTAGAATCTTATACTCAGCCTAATTGGGCGAGAGATTTATAGTATAGCTAGACGGACATCCTGAAAACATATAGCCATGTGAATCTTTGACTTGCATGGCTTTTTTGTGCTAAATATATTAAGACGCTCACTCTTTGCTTTATCAATAAAACTCTTGTTCTTACAAAAAAAGTTCTGCTAGCAGTGACAAAGAGTCTACAGCAACCACAAGCCCAAAGCTGCTAAACCTATGTGTATTCATGAACTGCTCAGGCTACAGTCAAACCTCTGCAGGATATGTGGAGGGGGTAAGGGACGAGTTCAGTTATAAGGAGCTGTCTTATAAGGAGCAGCCACATTGAAAAAAATCAGTAATGTTAGATTCAATCGACTGTTCTAGTTACTATTCAAACTGTAACGAGTTTTACAGTTTATTAAGTTTTTGATAAAGTCTAGCAAGATAGTATGTCGGATTTGATCTATCTATAAATCTAACAAGCTTGTAGTGCTCTGACTTTCTTGAATTATTTCATCATTTAGTTCCTGTGCCTTCCTTTTAATTCTTTCAATCTTATCTACTAGTTCATCAACCATACCTATATCATTTATTAACCTTTCAAACTCTAACTTCCATTCTCTGAAATATATTATATAATAATGAGATGGAACTTCGATAGGGGATAATTGTGAAGTAAAATTATTAATTACGAAAGATTTTATAATTTCAGAGTGCTTACTAAAGTAAACATTCAAAGAAAGAACGCTTATTATATTGACTTTTAAATAAGTTAATACAGGGAAAGGATTACCCCATATCATATATGACATAAATGTAAAGTTATTTGGAGTATATGAAAAGTCTTCACGGAAGCTTGTTTCACGATATAAGTTCATGATAAGATCTACAACAGGGGTGGAGTCTAACTCTTTATGAATTTTATCTAACTGATTTATGAGGAAATATTTTGAAAAATCAGCTTTGTCAAGTTCTTGACATAAACTCCAAAAGTTCTCATGTCCCCCAGTAGATTGTAGTAGTTGATTCTCGAATTTCCTAGTATAAATTTTCTCTTTTTGAACTAACGGAAGATCTTTTATCAATAATGCGCAGAAATATTCTTGCAAGGATTTGTGAGGAAACTTAAATTCAACCCCATCTACTATTATGATGGCAATTGAAAGAGTTAAATCTTCTATTAAATGCTGAGTGTTGAATGATAGACTTTTAGACCTTTTTATTTCATCAAACTTACTAGTTAAATATTGAGAGTCAAATGAGTACTTTCCTTCAAACAAGGTGATGTAAGAAAAATATTTTAATATTTCTTCAAATTCTTCATTCTGAAGTCCAGTTTTTCTTTCATGTTGATAACCACCCTTCTTGGTAAAACTATCATGTTTAATTGCTAGGGTATCAAATACATTATAATAAAACTTACTCTTCTTCTTTGGGAGCTCAGGATAACTGTTAAAAGTCAATATAAACATTGAAAGTAGAAGTGGACTACTTAAAAAAATATTGTAATCCTTATTTTCAGGTCGTTCAATTGTAGTCTTAATTTTTTTTGCTAACGCTTCATTATCCTTATGTTTTAATTGTAATTCAATAAATTCTATAATTTCATCATCATTTAATGACTCTACAAAGTAATTGTTAAATCGTGGAAATGAATCAATACCTGATCCGGGTCTTGAAGTTATTAAAAAGTTATTCTTATTATACTTATCAATAAAACTTTCTAAATCAGAAGTGATTTTGCTTTTTCTAGTAGAAAATATTTCATCATAGCCATCCAGTAAAAAAATAAACTTACCACTAGATAGTAGTCGTTCTAATATGTCTTTATTCGGAGAAAGTTTGTTGTGAAAAATGACTTGATATATATATTCAATAATACTTCCATCAAAATCATTTAGGTTCCGCAGTTCTAAGACTATTGGAATTCGGAATTGATTATTTATACTGCTTAAAAAAAAGTGTTTCATCAACATTGTCTTACCGCTTCCGGCATTTCCAATGATTGTTGCAAATCTAGAAGAATCAAACAAGTCTGTTAATGATTGTATTCTCGTTGTAGAATTGCCTAGTCTTAGAGAAACTGGAAAGAAAACTGAATAGAAGTCTACATTTTCATTTCTATATAGAAAGGTCTTGGTGCTACTATATTTTCCTCTAATGTTTTCAATATAGTCTTGTAGGCCATCATTAATAAAATAAGAAACTTCGTCTTTTAAATTGCTAAACAGTTTTAACAAAGGACCTTTGAATGCATTTATTAAATAAGCAGTTTCTTTGCCAGTCATATTATTGTCATGCATGATAAGTGATATTGATGGATATGAAGAAATAGCTTTACTAAAATACGCGCAAATAAATACTTAATCCTAAGAGTTTTTCAGATTAAATTCCACCCCTAATACGTCCTCCAAAAACAAAAAAGCCCTGCAAGAATAAACTTACAGGGCTTTATTTTTTGTTCTTGTACCCAGAGCCGGAGTCGAACCGGCACGAGTGTAACCTCATTGGTGTTTGAGACCAACGCGTCTACCAATTCCGCCATCTGGGCATGTCCTTCTGCTAAGAACGTGCTGCAAACTTAGATAAACTTTCTTGAATGCGCAATAGATATTTTTTCTTCAGATAGTATGTTTTTATCTGCTGCAGGGCCTCGTCTTTTGTAACTCCATGAAGCTCAGGATATCGCTGCAAAACCGGCAGAATATCATTTTCTAATTGGGCTACCACGCCGCTGCTTTTTTCTCCGATCTCGTGCAGTTTAGCAGCGTCAAAGTCAAACTCCAGCTCCATGAGTTCCTCATTCAGCTCCATCATTTCCATCAGAAAATCGGATGGCAGCTCGTTTTTGCCGCCTTCCTCCAGCAGGCCGTGCTCCTTCAGGATGTACTGCATGCGCAGGTCGGGGTCAGAGAGGGTGCGGTAGGCATTGGTGTTTTGGGTGGAGAGCTGTAAAATCTCCTGCTGCTTCTCCTGCGGCTCGTTCGCGAAGAAATCGGGGTGGTACTCGCGGCTCAGTTTGTAATAGGTGTTTTTCAGGGCTTTCTCGTCCAGCAGAAATTGCTCTGGTATGTTATAAAAATCGAAGTAGTTCATCTTTTGCAGTTAACAGTTAGCAATAAACAGTTATCTCAGTAAACAGTTACCAGTAATCGGTTATCAATTGAGCTAACAGGTATACGTGGCAAAGGTACAGGAATTGCTAAATGTTTACTGTTAATCGTTAATTGTTCACTGTTCAAATGTTTACTGCCTTATGCGACCAGGCCTGCGGCTTGTCAGCAAAAAGCGCTTTGGTGGCTTTCCATACCTGCCCAAACAGCTCCGAGTCACGGTAGTTGTTCAGGTGCTCCTCCGAATCCCAGAGGCTGTAGGTACTGTAAATGTTAGGGTGGTTGATGTCCTGGAGTAACTCCACGTGGTTGCAGCCTGCAAAACCCTGAATCTTGTCTTTAGAAGTGCGGAAGATCTCCAGAAACGCAGCAGTCTTATCCTCCTGAAACGTCATGCGGACAATGCGAACTAACATAGTTTAATTTTGAGTGAGTGAATGAGTGAATATGTGAATATAGAAAATTATACTTTGTACTTCCAGAGAGTGTAGCTTTTGGTTCGGGCAGAGGTTTTATCCATCTATAAATTGTTAGATCAGAGCCTGTCAAAACAGAATTGTACAAACTCACTCATTCAGTCATTCAGTCATTCAAAATTAACCTCCGGGGTAAAAGCGCACATCTACCTGCGAGTCGAAGCCGAGGCCAAGCAGTTCGGCGGCGTGGCCTTTGTTGATGCCGATGCAAAGCTGCCCCTGGCTGTTGTAGATACAGCAGCAGTCGCCGTTCTCTACCTGGTTGTAGTTGGGTTGAATGTGGCCGACCGTCTCACGGCCGAAGTGAATCGTAAATGTCCGCCCGTGGGCAATGGTATCTACGCTTTCTGCCGTGATGTTTGTGATCAGGTTGCCGTAGCCATCCACATGAATCACGTGGCCTATAATAGAGTGGTCGTTCAGGCGCAGCTGGCGGTGCAGCAATTGCCGGAACTCGGTGGTGCGCTCGCCCATTACCTCAATGTCGCCACCCTTGGCCAGGTATACCGCCGCCTGGGCCAGCAGGTCCTTCGCCGGGAAAGGCATAAGGGGCGTTTCGGTTTTCAGCTCCACAATAATCTCGGGTTTCCCATCCGTCAGGAGCGAGAGCAGGCCGTTGTCAGCCATCAGGAAGAAGTGCCCTTTGTACTTGGCGGCATGGTAGCGGCCATGCTTGTTCACGTGCGTGTCTACAGCCACCAGGTGCACCGTGCCAGCCGGGAACTCCTGAAACACCGAGCCAAGCACGTAGTGGGCGTGGGCAATGTTGTAGGGTTCTATCGCATGCGAAACATCCACCACGGTAGTTTGTTGCTCCTGCGAGAGGATTGCGCCTTTCACGGCAGCTACATAATGGTCGTTATACCCAAAATCTGATGTAAACGTAATAAGAGCCATAATACGAACTATAATCCAGGTGAAATTGTAATTAATGTAATGAAATTTACTTAATTTAAAGAAATATTACCTACTTACTATATACAGGAGCATAAATTTGGTCGAGAAAATAATAACCTTAGAGAATATTTCTCTCATTGACTTTCTGGGGACAGAGAATCAGAACATAAAGCAACTGGCCGCTGCCTTCCCAAGCAGTAAAATCATCTCTAGGGGCAACGAGATCAAGATTCAGGGGCAAACACCCGAAATAACCAAGATCCACGAAATACTCGGATCGCTGATAGACCATTACCACAAGTTCGGAAAGATTACGCACAGCAGTGTAAATAGATACCTGTCTGCCGATTCTTTTACAGACGAGGAAGTGATTGTGACTTCACCGGATGTAATTATATATGGCAGCAAGGGCGGCGTGATCAAAGCCAAAACGCCTAACCAGCAGAAACTGGTGGACGCGGTGGAGAAGAACGACCTGGTGTTTGCGCTCGGGCCAGCCGGTACGGGTAAAACCTATGTGTCGGTGGCGATGGCGGTGCGGGCGCTCAAGAACAAAGAGGTGAAGAAGATCATCATCTCCCGGCCGGTAGTAGAGGCTGGCGAGAGCCTTGGCTTCCTGCCCGGCGACATGAAGGAGAAAGTGGACCCTTACCTGCGCCCGATCTACGATGCCCTCGAGGACATGATTCCGGTCGAGAAGCTGAAGTATTACCAGGAGAACAAGATCATTGAGATCGCGCCGCTGGCCTACATGCGCGGCCGAACCCTGAACAACGCCTTTGTGCTGCTGGACGAGGCGCAGAACACCACGCCAGCCCAGATGAAAATGTTCCTGACCCGTATGGGCCCGAACGCGAAGGTGATGGTGAACGGCGACTGGTCGCAGGTGGATTTGCCGCGCAACCAGCGCTCCGGCCTGATGGAGGTGCTGAACATTCTGCGGGACGTGAAGGGCATTGGCTTTGTAGAGATGAGCGCTGAAGACGTGGTGCGCCACCGTCTGGTACGCGACATTGTGCAGGCGTACTCCAAACTAGAGGAAGAGCGCCGTGCTATGCGCGAAGAAGCGAAAGCTTTGGAAGACGGCACTAAGTCGAGCTACGACCGGCGCAACCGGAAAAGCCTGACGGAGTAAAAGATAAATTAGAGTGAGAGGGAAGAGGCGCAGGATTGCGTCTCTTCCTTTTTGGTTCAGTATTTCAGATCACAATAACTTTTGGCTCATACAGGGTATACCCATCAGCCGAATTTTTATCAATTATGATTTCATCTAAAAGAGCAAAAGAGGAGCAAGACCTGAAGGCCGCCTTCCGGATTCGGGAGCAGGTGTTTGTGGAGGAGCAGCAAGTGCCCCGCGAGGCAGAGTATGACCAGCACGAAGACAGTGCCCGGCATTACCTGGCTACTTACGAAGGCATACCCTGCGGCGCTGCCCGCTGGCGCACTACGGCTGATGGCGTAAAACTGGAGCGCTTTGCTGTATTGGCGACCTACCGCAACAAAAACGTAGGGGCCGAAGTGCTGCGCAATGTGCTGGCAGACGTGCAACAGGAGCAACCCGGTAGCAAGATTTACCTGCACGCCCAGTTGCCCGCCGTTAACTTTTACAAACGCCATGGTTTCGAGCCGGAGGGTGCTATGTTCACGGAGTGCGACATCCAGCACTATAAAATGGTGTATAAAGGCTGATGTTCCGGTGGGCGCCATACCCCTTTATTCGTATCGCGCTCAGCCTGATCGCAGGCATCTTACTGTATTTCATTTGGGGCAAAGACTTCCACTACCCGCTGGGGATCTTTGCTTTTTTTGTGGCCCTGTACGTAGCGGCTTTCCTGTATGCCCGTCGCGCCCGGACAGTTGCAGCTACCAACCTGGCCGGTTTTATAGCACTCGTATGCGTCTGTAGCCTGGGCTTTTGGGCCACGCAGCTGCATACCTCACTTAACAATTCCCGGCATCTGGCATACCTGCCAGCTGCGCCAACCTATTATACAGGCGTGGTAACCGATTACGTAGTACAGAAACCCGGCTACCAGCAAACGGTTCTAGAAGTGCAGCAGGTGCAAGTGCATGGGGTATGGCAGCAAGCCAATGGCAAGGTGCAACTGTCACTTCCGCATGATGGCGCGCAAACCTATGAGGTAGGGTATGGCGATGTGCTGCTGGTGAAAGGCGCGCCGCAGTCAGTTGCGCGCACTCCCAACCCTAACCAATTCGATTACCGTGCCTACCTTGCCAACAAGGGCATTCACCACAGGCACTATTTGCAGCCCTTCCAGTTTAAGAAGATAGCCGAAGCTCCGCCGAATGCATTCGTTTACGCCAGCATCCAGCTGCGCCGCAACCTGGACCAGCTGCTGCGCGAGCACATCACAAAGCGGGAGGTTTACGCGATCTCGTCTGCGCTGATACTAGGGGTGAAAGACGACCTCGACAATGCCATCCGGAATGCTTATGCCAGCACCGGCACCATGCACGTGCTGGCAGTTTCTGGCTTGCATGTCGGGCTTATTTACGTAGTCCTCAAGTGGCTGCTCGATCTGTTTGCTCCCTCTCGTCGGCAGCGGGTATTGAAGGTCTTGCTAATCCTCGGTTTTCTGTGGACCTATGCCTTCCTGACAGGGCTTTCGCCGTCGGTGCTGCGGGCGGTAGTCATGTTTAGCATGGTGACTGTGGCAGACGGTATCCGGCGGCAAACGAACATCTACAACACCATCGCCATTGCCGCCACTGTGTTGCTCTTGCTAAATCCCTATAACCTGAAGGAAGTGGGGTTTCAGTTGTCGTTTCTGGCGGTATTGGGCATCGTTTACCTGCAACCGCGTCTCTACAACTTGTTGGAGGCAGACAGCTATGTGCTGGATAAGGTATGGATGTGGTTTACGGTAACTGTGGCGGCGCAACTCGCTACGTTGCCGCTGGGGTTATACTATTTCCATCAGTTTCCGGTATACTTCTGGTTTGCCAATTTAGTCGTGGTGCCGGTTGCCACCCTGGTGCTTTATACCGGGTTGCCTGCCTTGGCATTTGGTTGGGTGCCGGGTGTAGGGGCGTTCTTGTTTTGGGTGCATGGCGGTTTGATTCAGTGGATGAATGTGTTTAACCTTTGGGTACAGCGTATACCTTATGCCGTTTTGGATGGCATTGACATCACAGCGCAACAAACATGGCTGCTTTACCTGCTTTTATGTTTGCTGCTGCTTTTTCTGGCCCTGCGAAAGCTGACCTATTTTGCCTTAGCAACTGTGGTAACAGGCGTTTTGTCGGTGCAAACGATCGGAGAGGACTTGGAACAGGAGGACCAGCGACTAATGGCTGTCTATAAGCTGCGGGGTGAAACGGGTATCGCCTTGGTGAAGAGACAGCAGGCAACCTTGCTGACCGACTCAAGTTTGCTGCCCTCAGCAGACAGCTATACCTATAACATACTGCCGCACCTCCGGTACTTAGGCATCGAGCAGCCGCAGCGCATGCCCATTTCAGGGACTTTCACCGGCACTGGAGCCTTAGCCTATACCGTATTACCGGATAGCAACCGTATGCTGGTATGGCAGGGCAAGCGGATGCTGTTCTTGTCGCATCCACCAAAATTGCAGGCACCCCAACCGCTGTATTTAGATTATCTTTTCGTTCGCCGAAACGTGCGCCTCTGGCCTTCGGACCTGCAACGTTACAAAGTAGGCAAAGTCATTCTGGATGGCTCCAACAGCCCTTGGTACAGACAGCGCCTGCACCAGCAACTGGATACGCTGGGCATTGCCTATTATGATGTCGTAGATTCCGGGGCTTTAGTAGTGCGGTTGAAGTAAGTTGCTGTGCTCGATTTTGGTAAGCCGGTTCCAACCACCCCCAGCCCCTCCTTGTCCAAGGGAGTCCGTTCATGCATTTGTCAGTGCAGCTTTCATGGCTGCAGCTGCATACTAAAGCTGCAATTTAAAGCTATACCTATACTTAGAAGGTTAGGCGGTAACGAGTGCAATACTTCCTCTCCTGTTTTTAGAAGATGGCCGGGGAGAGGTTAAACTCCCCGCCTGGGGGTAGGGGCCCTCGAAAAACCCAGGGAGGGGCAGGAGTGCTGGCGCGGTATCGCCACAACGGCTTCCAACGCTTCAAGACATCTTCCTTCATTTTCCGTATCTTTGCAAATCCAAAAGAAAAATAAGCATGAGCGAATATACCCCTTTGAGTGAGCTTGGTGAGTTTGGCCTGATCAAGCTGATAAATGAGAAAATTGAACTGCGAAACACGTCCACCATTAAAGGCATAGGCGACGATGCGGCAGTGCTGGAGCCCCAGTCAAAGCAAATCGTTGTGTCCACGGATATGCTGCTGGAAGGTGTGCATTTCGACCTGACTTTTTGCCCGCTGAAGCACTTAGGTTACAAAGCAGTAGCCGTGAACGTGTCGGATATTGCAGCCATGAACGCGACTCCTACGCAAATTACAGTGAACGTTGCCCTTGGGGCGCGTTATACCGTGGAGGCCGTGGAAGAACTTTACGAAGGGATTCGGTTGGCCTGCGAGAACTATAAGGTAGACTTGGTGGGTGGCGACACAACCTCTTCGCATGCCGGCCTCGTGATCAGCGTAACGGCGATTGGGGAGATTGGCAAAGGCGAGGCGGTGCTGCGCAGCGGCGCGCGCGTGAACGACCTGGTGTGTGTAACCGGCGACCTGGGCGCTGCCTACATGGGCTTGCAGGTACTGGAGCGCGAAAAGCAGGCATTTCTGGCAAACCCCGAAATGCAGCCTGAACTGGAAGGCAAGCAGTATATCGTAGGCCGTCAGCTACGCCCTGAGGCGCGTATGGATGTGATCTATGAGTTGCGCGAAATGAACATCAAGCCAACTTCTATGATTGATATTTCTGACGGGCTAGCCTCCGAACTGATGCACATCTGCAGCCAGTCGGGTGTGGGCGCAACGGTGTATAAAGACAACCTGCCGGCCGACAGCCAGATGCTGGAAACTGCCGTAGAGTTTAACCTCGACCCGATTACCTGCATCATGAACGGGGGAGAGGACTATGAACTGCTCTTCACCATCCCACTGGCTGATTATGACAAGGTGAAGAACCACCCGGACATCACCGTGATCGGTAACATCACTGAGGCCAGTTCAGGCGTAAACCTTGCCAATAAGCACGGCCAGGCGTTCCCGCTGCATGCGCAGGGTTGGAAGCACTTTTAGTTACAGCGTATCACGATTCACGTATCAAGTAGCACGACAAATAAGAAGAGGGAGACCGTACTGGCTCCCTCTTCTTATTTTATGCATAGCTACCTCTATTAAGCTTAAGTCTGTGAAGAGAAGCCTCGGCGCCACTTATGTATTGTCGTGCTTCGTGCTACGAGATACGTGCTACGTCATCAATCCTCCGGGAATGGTATGAAGACGAAGTTTTGGAAGTCGTCGTCTACTACAAACAGGCAGCAGAACTCGTCGGGGTCTTTGTAGGCGGCTTTAAAGTCGTCCGCTTTATCCTCCAGCACCAGCTGGCGCTGCACGAAGTCCTCCAGGTAGGAGGCATTGATATGCCACTCCAGGGCCACTTCCTCTTTGTTTAAAAAATTAGAGCCTACCGGTACCTGCGTGCGACTAAACACAAAGATCGGGTAGTCCGATATCTTGCGCTTGCGCACCTGGTACGAGGCTTCCCGCAGTGTCTCGGCTACCACTACAAAGTCCTTGGAAATTGTGCCGAGGTATTTACCGTTTAATTCCGGATCGTTTTCCATATGTTTCTTTTTAAGATGTTAGACTTTAGACATTAGTATTTAGACTAAAAGTATCTGAGGTTTCCCTTCAGTCTAAATACTAATGTCTAGCATCTAATGTCCAAATTCTAGCGTCTATTCAACAATACTATATTCTCTACGTGGTGCGTCTGCGGAAACATATCCACGGGCTGCACGCGTGTTACGTCATACTTGGCATGCAGGAGCTCCAGGTCGCGGGCCTGCGTGGCGGGATTACAGCTCACGTACACAATGCGCTCCGGGTGAACCTCCAACAGCTTTGCCACCACGTCCTCGTGCATACCGGCGCGTGGCGGGTCCGTTATCACCACGTCCGGTCTGCCGTGTTTAGCGATCAGCTCATCCGAAAGGATGTCTTTCATGTCGCCGGCGTAAAAGGTGGTGTTTGTGATGTTATTGATCTCTGAGTTGATCTTCGCGTCTTCGATGGCGCTTGGCACATACTCAATGCCGATCACCTCGCGGCACTGCTTCGCCACGAAATTAGCAATGGTTCCGGCCCCGGTATACAAATCATACACCAACTCGTCGCCCTTTAAGTCTGCTAGTTCGCGGGTGAGGCGGTATAGCTCGTACGCCTGATCGGCGTTGGTCTGGTAGAAAGACTTTGGGCCCACACGGAATTTTATACCCTCCATCTCTTCATGGATGTAGGGCAGGCCATGGTAGCATACTACGTCCAGGTCGTGGTAGGTTTCGTTGCCTTTGCCATTCACCACATACTGCAGCGACGTTATTTCCGGGAAGGTAGTTTGCAAATGTTGCATGATGCCCTCTATGGCCTCCGCGTCGTTGCGGAATACCTGCAGAATCACCATCAACTCGCCGGTGTTGGCTGTCCGGATGATGAGGTTGCGCAGGAAGCCGTTCATTTTCAGGACATCGAAAAACTCCAGCCCATGGGCACGGCCATACTCCCGAACAGCAAGCCGTATGGCGTTCGATGGGTCTGGCTGCAGGTAGCAATGCTGTATGTCCAGAATTTTATCGAAACGGCCCGGTATATGGAAGCCCAGCGCGTTGCGGTCGAACTCTTCCCCGGACTTGATCTGCTCGTTTGTCAGCCAGCCGTTGTTTGAGAACGTGAACTCCAGTTTGTTGCGGTAATAGCGCGTTTTGGCGGAACCCAGAATCGGGTCAAACTCCGGCAACGGTACTTTACCGATGCGCTCCAGGTTGTCCTTCACCTGCTTCTGCTTGTAGTGCAGTTGCGTGTCGTAGCTGATGTGCTGCCACTTGCAGCCGCCGCATACCCCAAAATGCTCACAGAAAGGCTCCACGCGCAAATCGGAGAACTCCCGGAAAGCCACAGGCTGGGCCTCCAGGAAGCTTTTCTTCTTGCGGGTAATGCGCAGGTCCACCACGTCGCCAGGGGCCACGCCTGCCACAAAAATGACCATGTTTTCATGGCGCGCCAGGCATTTCCCCTCGGCCACCATCTCCTCGATCTTTATATTTTCGAGAATCTCGAATTTGTTCTTCTTATGCTTATTTCTCACGATGCTGCAAAAGTACGAAAATCTTAGAACTCAGTTAGCAGCGGTATAGATTTGGTGTAACTCTGAATAAAGGATCAAAATGCTGACATATTGGACTCAGCGCAAAAGCGGATAGGGTATAGCTCAATGATTCAGATTCATCCATCCCTTATAAGGACAATTTGATGGTATGAACCGATCGTTATCGGGCAATCAACAAGAAGCCCTATCTTTGTAGCGTTTCAAACACGGATTCCGCAGCATGAAAGATAAAGTAGTTTTAATAACAGGAGGAACTTCAGGAATAGGCCGGGCACTGGCCTTTGCGTTTGGTAAGGCAGGAGCGAAGGTTGCCTTCTCGGGCCGCAAGCCGCAGGGGCTAAGCGAGACAACCGATGCCCTTTTTGCAGCCGGTATAGAGAACCTGGCCATACAGGCCGATGTGAGCCAGGAGGCTGATTGCGCACGCATGGTGCAGGAAACGGTAGCGAAGTATGGCCGCCTGGACATCCTGATTAACAATGCCGGTATCTCGATGCGGGCGCTGTTCGAAGACCTCGACCTGGCTGTGTTGAAGCAGGTGATGGACATTAATTTCTGGGGGACGGTATACAGCACCAAATACGCGCTGCCCTACATAAAGCAGGCGAAAGGCTCGGTTATCGGCATCTCGTCGGTGGCGGGTTACCGTGGCTTGCCGGCGCGCACCGGGTACTCGGCCTCCAAGTTTGCCATGCACGGTTTCTTGGAGACGCTGCGCACGGAACTGCTTTATTCGGGCGTGCATGTGCTACTGGCCTGCCCGGGCTTTACGGCCTCCAATATCCGAAATTCAGCCTTGGCCGCAGACGGACAGCAGCAGGGCGAAACACCGCGCGAAGAAGAGAAGATGATGAGCGCCGAAGAAGTTGCCGACAGGATCTTAATCGCGACCATAAAGCGCAAACGCGACCTCATCATGACCACACAGGGCAAGCTGGCAGTATGGGTAAACAAGCTGTTTCCGAGCCTGGCCGATAAGCTGGTGTACAACGTGATGGCGAAAGAGAAGGATTCTCCGCTGCCAAAAAAGCAGTAGTTTAGCATTCATACCTAAACAGCGAAGCACGATGTATGGCCAGTTACCATACATCGTGCTTCGCTGTTTTTATACCAAGGGCCTAGAAAAAGTACATCCCGCCGCCACCTTCAAAGCGCGGGTTCACCACGTTGTTGAACAGCGAGCCGAAGCGGTAGCGAATCCCGAAGTTCACGTAAAAGTCGTAGTTGGAGTTAAGCTGGCGACGGCGCGTCAGCAGGTCCTCCCCGGATACTGCTCCCTTCACAATGTTGAGCTGGTCGTGCTGGATGGCGTAGTAGCCGCCCACGTTGAACGACAGGCCTTTCACGAGGCGGATATCCCCAAAACCGGAGAAGGAAAGACGCTTTTTGGAGAAGTCGTGGAAGTAGTGGCTATAGGAGGTGGAGCCGCTGATCTGCCCCCATTTCTGGTTCAAGCTCACATCCAGCGAAAGGCTCTGCTGGAAGCGGAACTCCTCGGTTTGGGAGTAAATGGTTTCTTCTTTGTAATCAAAATAGCGCGGCCCGACCTTATACATCAACCCCACATACTTGTTGTTGGAAGCAGAATAAGGAAAGAAGTTATACTCGATAGCCGGCATTACTGACAGATCGAGTTCGTAGTTGTTGTAGTCTGATCTGCTCGCCCCCACATAACCGCCTGCCGAAAGATGGTTGCTAAGTGACCATACTGTCATGTTGTTGAAACTGTAGCGCTCGTTGGTGTAGGTAAACTCTTCGTCACCTTCGCCGAACCGGTTCTTGTTTTTGCTGGCATCCAGCGAGAAGTTTGTCTTTAGTTTGTCGGTAACGCGGCCAGCAGTAAATCCCCCGCTCAGGTTGCTGCTGGAGTAATTCTTGTCGCCGTTAAAGTAGCCACGTGCGCGGAGGTTGAACACCCAGAAATTCCAGGGGTCCTCATCTGGGCTCGTCGCCATCTGCCCTTCATTACTGTTCTCTTTGAAAGAGATAACCAGATCATTGGCCTTGTCTGTTTTCAGGAGATAGGGGAGCAGGCCAAGCCGGATTTTCTCCACGGCCTCCTTGCGGTTCTCGTCGTCGGTGGCGGTCGCCTGCCGGATGTACGTTTTCATGTCGCTTATCCCCTGAAACTTTTCCTGCCCCTCAAACTGCAATTTATACTCCCGGCCCCCGCTGCCCGTAGTCTGTGCCGTAATCAGGATATATACATTCGACTGAAAACGGTCGTTCACATAATCTACAAACGTGATTTCACGCTTGATGTAGTCGGTATCGCAGAAGGCCTGACAATCAATGAAAACCCGCAGGTTATCGGTTTTGGTTGCAGGTGCCTGCGCGTGGCTGCTAAAGACACTGCAAAGGAGCAAGACCACAAAAAGAGTTGTTTTCATGTATAGCTTATGTTAGCGAGGCAGTATGACCCATATCATACAGAGGTGCTAATATAAGCAAATTTAAATGTAACTGATGTGGTTTTAAATAGTGATATTTTATGACTTGCTGAAGCGGCAGTTTTATGTTGTTGGTTAATGGTTTTAAGAAGAGAAGGCATGAGAGGCCAACCTAAGGTAGTTCCAACAGGTTGCTTTTCCGGATAAAGGCTTTCTCGCCTTTCCACCTGATCTCATACCAGATATCCTGTTCGCCCTTAATCGGGACTTTATGCCCCTCCGTGGCTGTGGCAATCCAGTTACCGCCTGCCGAAGGGGCCGACATAATGGCCACATGGTTATTCCGGATGATGCCTGCCTCGCCCAAATTCAGAAAATTGATGTAGTACAGGATAAAAAGCAGGTACAGCGTAAAAGTGATCTTGAAAGTCCTGGTGAAGGTATGGCCCTTGCGCCAACTGAAGAACATGATGGTGGCCGTAACCACAGCGGCCAGCAGCATCAATTCCAGAATGCGCATGTAGTGCTTGCTCAGCTGCGTTTTAAAGAACTGCAGGTCGTTGTACTCATACCCCTGCAGGCGGTGGGCTTGCGCCAGCTCCTCCATTTTGCGGAGCACCGACCGGCTGGGCTCTTTGGTATAAAAAAGGTGGAGGTAATACATGGCGCCGGTATAGTCGCGCAGGCCCTCTTTGATGTAAGCCATCTTCAGGAGCATCTGGGGGGAGTAGAGCAGCTCGGTATGCAGGATTTGTTCATATTCGGCCAACGCTTCGGTGTAGTGCTGCGTTAAGAACAAAGAATCTGCTTTTTGGAGTTGATTTTTATCTTCCTGAGCATAAGCGGGTTTTGCGATAGTGAGCGAAATAAAGACAAAAAAGGCAGATATTTTGAACCAAAGGTTTTGCATTTAAAATCTTAGCTGTTAGTTTTGCATCGCAATTCAGGGAAACGCCCCACGAAATGCAAGGTAATAAAAAGATTCTGTAGCTCAGCTGGTAGAGCAATACACTTTTAATGTATGGGTCCTGGGTTCGAATCCCAGCGGGATCACAAAAGCAAATAAGCCTTTTGACGAAGGTGAGTTCATTTTTGCTGACACGTTTGCCAGAAGGGCAACGAAAAAAACTTCGGAGTTTAATTTTGCTTTTCTAAAATTTAGCTCTACTTTTGCACTCCCAATCAACGGGAAATAGTACCGATTCTGTAGCTCAGCTGGTAGAGCAATACACTTTTAATGTATGGGTCCTGGGTTCGAATCCCAGCGGGATCACTTCAAAAGCCTCAAACTTACGTTTGGGGCTTTTTTTTTCTGCTTACGGCAACGCCCTTCGTCAGCTTGCCGCCAATTTCCGTTACTGACAAAGCACCAGCAGCACGTACTCATGGAAAGTCCCATCAACATCCACTTGCCCATTACCATCTCGTATCCTGCTTTGGAGGGCGTATTGCAGAAGCAGGCAGTAGGCCAATACATTCCCAAGCCCGAAGCCGGGGTAGACAGCCAACCTTACGCTAAGATACTTGGGGTGGAGATGACCGGGCACGCCACGGGGGGGTATAATGTGGTGCTTTGGGTGAAGCTGAAGATCCTGCGAACCGTTCTGAAGCGTGACGAAGTGAACCTGCAGATTTTGGCCACGGTAGGGTATGACAATGCCGCGCAAAATCTGTATGTGCGCCAGTTTAAACTCAGTTCCATGACTTCCAGCAGCTTTTACAACACCGCGCTGGAGGTATTGGCGAACAAGGTAGCCTACAGTCAAATTGTGAGCAAATCGCAGGTATACCTCAACGACATACTTGCAGCGGAGATGAAGCGGGTAAATGGCATGCTGGCAGAAGGAGTGGCTCTGAAAGGGGCATCCTTGCAAGGGGAAGTGAAGGAGTTGAGCATACTGGATGTAGTTCCGCAGCCTCAACACGTTTCCTTGAGCCTGAAGCTGGAGGGAAACCTGCAAGTACACATCAAGGACCTGCTGAGCGTAATGCCTCCAGCCTAAATCAAGGCTTCAAGCAAGTCATTTTCTGATTATAGAGGGTATAAATACAAAAAGAGCAGCCCGGCATTTAAGCGGGGCTGCTCTTTTTAGTATGATTAGGGCCTTTTTTTAAGCTTCTGCTTTGAAAAGCTTTTCAAACATCTTGTGTTTATACCTGGGGTACTCCCGCAGCACCGCTACCAGCGCAAAGAAAACACCGCCAATCAGCAGCGGGTACAACAAATAGAGCAACGGGTGTATGCGCGGCAGAAACAGCATGCTGAACAGCGCGATGGAAATGAAGTTGAAAAGGTAAGACGTTTTGGCGCTGAAACTGAAGATACCTCCCTTCACAGCCTTCGGGCTGACAATGGAAGAGATGATGCCGATCGGCGTGAGGACCAGTATAGCGGCCAGGTACATCAGCACGATGAACAGGGCGCTTTCGTGGTTAAAGAACGTAACGTATGCAAACGTCAGCACCGCATCCAGCAAAAGCGGCACACACAGCGGCAAAAGGCTGGCTTTGATGAAGTCTTTGTACGTGCCGTTGCTGCGTTCTATGGTCAGCCACAGGTTGCGGTAAAATCCCCAGGCATTGTTGAATACATAAGAGAAGATCACCAGAGGGCCCACAAACATCCACAGCGAAATGATCTCGTCGAAAATGTGCGTGCCCTTCCGGTTAAAGGCAACGGCGTCTACGGCCAGGATAATGGCTTTGAAGGCAAACCCGAACAGAAGCATCTGCTTGGCGAGCTTGTGGTTTTTAAACAGGCGCCATCCCAGGCTCCGCCGAGCCGAGCTGCTGTACGTCACGACTTTGCGCCGTGGTTCGGTAGCGCCTTGCTCTAACAGAAAGTTACTGGTGATAAAAAAGCCCAGGGCAGCCATGTGCACAACCAGCATGAGCCAGTCTTCGTGGGGCCGGAACATGGGGACCCGCGCCTGCAAGGCCACAAAAGAAGCCGCCATCACGGCTGCCATGTATAAGAACGCACTGCTCCAGCGCACTTTCCGCTCTACCAGCACCTGCAGGCTCCGCAGGGTTACATGGGCTGTCAGAAGCACTAAAACACTTTGCAGCAGGTGCACAAAGCTATACTGCGGCGACATCAGGAAAAGCAGCAGCAGGAAGTTGAGGATCACAAAGTAAAAGGGAGAAACAAGTTCCACCAGAAACTCCGTCCAGAATTTTTGAAGGGCACGGATAGGGTAAATGCGCTGGATGAGGTTGGCCTTGGGTACGTAGGCAGGAAAAAAGCCCTTGAGGATGATCAGAGAAAGCAACAGCAGGTTTGCGTACTCGATCAGCTGCTCGGTGCTGTATTTCAGCATAGCGCCTTCTGTGGCCTGTTGCAGCACAAAGGTTATGGTATAGCTCAGGACGCCGGCCAATACAATGCCCCCCGAAAGCAACAGGGTGCGCAATTCTTTTTGCTGCCGGAAGTATCCGGCAATTCTTGCCTGGCACGAGAAAAGTAATAAATCCATTTGGCTGAGTTAGTTTAGCATCCAGTCCATGTTGGTTTCGGCTGGGTGGTGCGGCAGCAGCAACTGAAACAGCGCCTGGTCGATCAGGTTGGCACCGTTCATCGTAAATTCCTGCACCGATCCGTTGTACATCAGCTTGCCTTCGTTCAGGACTCCGATGTGCGTAGCAATCTTCTCAACATAATTCAGGTCATGCGAGGAGATCAGAATCACCCGGTTGTTGTTGCGGTAACTGCGAATCAGGTTCACGAGCAATTGTGCAGCTATAGGGTCCAGCCCGGTGAACGGCTCGTCCAGGATCAGCACCTGTGGCTTGTGCAGGATGGCAGCGGCAATGCCTACTTTTTTCTTCATGCCGGTAGAGTAACCTGCGATATTTTTGTGCAGCGACTCTTTATCTGAGAAGAAGTAATTAGTGAGGCTGGCGATACGATCAGTTGCTTCCTGGACAGGCAGTTTGTAAAGCTTGGCTACGAAATTCAGGTACTCCAGCCCTGTGAACTCCTCAATAAGCGGGTTGTCCTCACACAAGGCTCCCAGCATTTGCTTAACAGCTAAGCCATCATCGGCGTAAGTTCTGCCAAACAGCGAAACGCTGCCGGCATCTGGCTGAACAAGATCAAGAATACAATTCAGGAAAGTGCTTTTGCCGGCGCCGTTTTTCCCCAGCAGGCAGTAACACTGCCCGGTGTCAATGCACACCTCAAGCTCATTTAGTACATGTTTCTTTCCAAATGTTTTGGTTAACTGGTTTATTACAACGCTCATATATTTCCCGGTACGAATTGTCTACTCAAAAACTATATAGCAGCAAAAAAGGCTGCAGAGGTATAAAGTTAAGTATAAAGCCATTGCTGCCCGAGAAAGGTTCTTGTAATGTTTATACTTACTGCCTTACTGAAGCTTATAAGGTATACTGTATAATAACAACACGGACTAAGATTTAAAGTTCTATGATGATGATAATTAACTCAAACCTGAAATAAATGCGTTAAAATTGGCAAAAGGGCATTGCAAATGTCGAGGGGCGTGGTTACTTTTGCAACCACATTTTACCTGCGCACGTGGTGAAACTGGTAGACACGCCATCTTGAGGGGGTGGTGCCTTCGGGTGTGGGAGTTCGAATCTCCCCGCGCGCACATTCAAGGATTCGGCCTATTTGGCTAAACAGAAAAAGCAGCTTTACGCTGCTTTTTCTGTTTCAGGGCCTCGCTGGTTGAGTATGCTATTTAGGTTGATTGGCAAAAGGATTCTGCGGCTTTACGAGCAGCACCTGCTCCCGCTCTACTACTACGGCTCCCGGCGCTGCGCCCTTTGGCTTCCGCACCCACTTTTTTGGGGTATACATCACAGGGCACAGGCTATCTGATTTACGTTTGCTGTAATAGGCTGCCAGTTGGGCCGCTTTCTCGAGCACGGTTACCGGCACCGTTTTACCGGCCTGGTGCTTGATGACCACGTGCGAGCCGGAGACGTCTTTGGCGTGCAGCCATATATCTTCCTTGTAGCTGTGGCGCTGCGTCAGCTGGTCGTTGCTTTTGGCGCTTTTCCCGACCAGTATCCGGAAGCCCTCCGCTTCGAAGAGCCTGAACGGTATTTCCTGCTGCTCCTGCTGCTTACCTGATAGCAGGTGGGTATACTCCTTCAGAAAAGGCTTCAGCTGCTTATACTCCTGTATTTCCGCCAGCGCCTGTAGCGCGTCTTCCAGCACAATCAGTTCCTCCAGCTTGCGTTCCGTCTTTTCCTCGAGCTGCTTTACCTCCACGTGTTGGTTCTTGGCTTTCCGGTATAAACGCTCCGCAAACTTCTGAGGGGATTCGTTTTGCTTCAGTTTGATGACGCGCTGCTGATTTATGTAAAAGTCGTAGAGTTCTACCACTTCGGCACGGGGCGGTATGTTGGTCAGGTTTGCCATGATCACATCGGCCGTTTGCGCATAAGACTTGTCGTGGCGGAGTTCGTTCAGTTTCTTGGATGACTGCTCCAGCACCGTTTGGGTCATGTGGCGCTTCCGTTCGAGTTGTTGCTGTGCCTGTGCCATCTGGCGCTCAAAGCCGGTTTCGGAAAGGTAGCGACGGGTATAAGCGTTCAAAGCCTCTAATGGACCCTGATAAGAATCAATGATTTCGCCGAGCGGCAGGAGGGATAGGCGCAACTTGCCCTGGTAACGGATAATGTAGTATTGCTCCGGCTCTTCCAGCAGTTCCAGCATCTCCTGCACCATTTCCCACTGTGTTTCCAAGGGCTGATGGGCATAGTCCCGTTCCTGCAGGTAGGCGGCAGGCAAGTCGCCGAACGTAGGGTATATCCTGCGAAGATTACCCTGTGCTGCCGTAAAAGCGGCTAGGTTCTGCTCCAACGGCCTGTCCATACCCCCCGGGTTAAGCTCAGCGTCGGCACTGAACTTATGGTGGAACAGTTCAATAGGCGCTTCGTGACGGAACAGCACCAGGTTGGAGCGGTTGCCAAAAAGCTTGAACAAGAGGGTATACCCCTCGGAAAAGTTTATGTAAAAACTGCGCTCATTCAGGTGCTGCACCACCTTCTCCACTGTTTGCCCGTGCAGGTCCTGCATCAGTTCCACGGTATTAGCGCGAGCCCGCCGGAAGTCGGTGGGGAAGGAGATGGTAGCGAAGTGTGAGGTAAGCGAGGCGCGTATATAAAACTCCCGGCCTCCTTTTGCAAAGCCCAGCACCAGTTCGTCCTTATTCTGGCTAAAGGCCGTAACGGCTTGCATCCCAACAAGCTGGTGCTGGAGGGCCTTGGTGAGCTGTTTTAAAAAATAGTAGTTCTGGTGCACTTATAGTTCAATCTGCAGGCCATCGTAGCCCAGCCGGATAAAGTCAGGGAGTTGCGGCTCTACCTCGCGGTGCTGGCCCAGCAAATGGCTGATGTGCGTCAGGTAAGCTTGCTCCGGCTGCAGTTCCTCTAACAGGGCAATGGCTTCCTGTAACGAAAAATGAGAGATATGCGGTTCATGCCGCAACGCGTTCAGCACAATCACCCTCGATCCTTTGATCTTTTCCTTCTCCTCCTCAGAAATAAAATTGGCATCGGTGATGTACGTAAAATCGCCCACACGGAAGCCAAACACGGGGAGCTTGTAGTGCATTACCCGTATAGGGGTAAACAACACGCCTTCTACCTCGAAGGGCTCATTCTCTACTGTGTGGAGTTGAACGCGCGGTATACCGGGGTACTTGAAATCCGCGAAAATATAGGCGAACTCTTTTTTCAGCTGATTCAGCACGCGCTCCTCCGCATACACAGGCATGTCTTTATGCTGAGCGAAGTTGTAGGCCCGGATATCATCTAGCCCCGCGGTGTGGTCTTTGTGCTCATGCGTGAATACCAAGGCATCGAGGGTGCGGATGCGTTCGCGCAGCACCTGCTGCCTGAAATCAGGGCCGGTATCGATGATGATGCTCTTGCCCTGCACCTGCAAATGAACGGAAACGCGCAGGCGCTTGTCCCGGTAGTCAACAGAACGGCACACCTCGCAGGTGCACCCAATCACGGGTACGCCCTGCGAGGTGCCTGTTCCTAGTAATGTAACTTTCAATTGGCTTTCTCCTGATTGCGGATGGCAAGGTATAACTGGCGGTTTTTGTCGCTCAGTTGGGTTTCGTCTACGGCAATGGTGCGGAGGATGTCATAGAGGCAGTTAATCTTGCCTTCCAGGCTATAGTATTTGTTCACTACCGCCACTTTCATATCCTTCAGCAGACAGTAACCGGCTTTGAAATTTCCTTTTTCGTAGCGCAGCACAAAGTCAGACTCTGCAAAAATATCCTCTAGCTTATTCAGGAATGGCCGCGTGTACTTTAATTCCATTTAATCAGCGGTGTATTTTTTTACGGTTAAAACCAGCGCATCAAAGTCCAGCGGCTTTGGCAGGTAGTCGTTAATGCCGGCTTCCTTAAAATCCTCCATGCTGTAGTTGTTAGCGTTGCCGGTAACCGCGATGATCGGAATGTTGGCAATGTCCTTGTTCTCGTGCGCACGGATTTCGCGGGTGCAGTCCATACCGCTCTTCACGGGTATGTTCAGGTCCATCAGGATAGCGTCGATCTTATTGTTCTCTACCTGCTTGATCACCTCGCCACCATTTTTGGCGACCAGTATCTTGTATTTCTGGAGTTCCAGAATCTTTTTCGTCAGGTTCAGGATAACGGAGCTATCCTCGGCGATTAATATAGTTTTACTTTCAGCCATGTGCTAACAGAGTATAATGTCTTTATAAGTTTTTCGATAGTTTTCGTAATGGGACTGCAATTTGTAGAAATTTTCATCTACATGCTCCAAATGGTTGGCTTTAATATCGTGCTCCAGCTGTTTGGCAAGTTCGGCAACCGAAACGATGCCCAACGTAAAGCCAGTGCCCTTCAATTGATGCAATGTACTTAATATGGTATTATATTGTTGTAACTCCAGGTCTTTTTTAACGCTCTCTAACAACTCAGCTGCTTCTTCTTCAAATTCGGTGTAAAGCTGTTCCACAAAGGCAGGGCCGCCAATCTGTTTCAGTTGCTCCACTACGTCCATGTCAATGACCTTTTCCGGCGTCTCAGCCTCCTCCGGTTGCTGCGCTTCTTCCTCCTGCACCACGGCTTCCGGCCAGGGATGTGCCTGTAGTTGCCGCTGCTGCCACTTCACGATAACGGTATGAAGGTCCACGCTTTTGGCAGGTTTGGAGATATAGTCGTCCAGGCCTTGGTTCATGAACTTCTCGGCATCATCTTTCATTGAATACGCGGTCATGGCCACAATAGGAGGACATTTAGCGCCTAATTTTTCTTTGATGATGTTCGTGGCCGTCACCCCATCCATCTCAGGCATCTGGATATCCATGAAAATGATATGGTAGAAGTTGCTTGTCGCCAGCTCGATGGCCTGGTAACCGTTAGAGGCAACGGTGGTATAGCAGCCAAGCCGCTCCAGTAATTTCTGGGCTACTTTCTGGTTTATCACGTTGTCATCCACCAACAGCACATTCGGGCGGTCCTCAAGGGCGGCTACCTCTGTGTTCTGGCGCTGCTGCTTTTGCTCCCTAACCGCCATCTCCTCGGTGGTGGCCCTGCGTACCACAATGTCAAACCAGAACACGCTGCCTTCCTCGCTCATAGACTCCACGCCAATGTCGCCGCCCAGCAGGTGGGTCAGCTGCTTCGAGATCGCCAGGCCTAAGCCCGTTCCGCCAAATGTTTTGGTAGAGGAATTGTCCAACTGAGCGAAATCGTTGAAGAGCAGCACTTGGTCTTCAGAGGATATACCAATGCCCGAGTCCTCTACCCGCACGTGCAGCCTGTAATACTCCTTGTCCAGCGCCTCGGCATTCACATCGATAACCACTTTGCCGGCGTTGGTGAACTTGATGGCATTGGAGGTCAGGTTCGACAGGATTTGCAACAGGCGCGTTTCGTCAGTGTAAATGTGCCGTGGCACATCAGGGGAGATGGTATAGGTGAAATCCAGGTCCTTCTGCTGTGCCCGGTTGGCAAAAAGCGAGTGGATCTTACCCAGGGTCTCGTGCAGGTCTACGCCGCTTTCGTGTAGCACCAGCTTGCCCGCCTGTATCTTGCTCAGGTCCAGGATGTCGTTCAGGATGGCTAAGAGGGCATCCGACGATTTGCGCAGGGTATCGATGTACTCGCCCTGCTCCGGGTCCGTGTTCACCTGATTCAACAGGTCGATCATGCCGATGATGCCGTTCATTGGGGTGCGCAGCTCGTGGCTCATGTTGGCCAGGAACTGGGTTTTCACTTTCAGCAGGTTCTCAGCCTCTTCCTTGGCTTTCAGCAGGGCTTTTTGGGTGCGTTTCAGTTCCGACACGTCACGGAGTACACCCTCCATGGCTACAGGATCACCGTCTTTGTCGTATACCAGCCTTGAGTCGAGAATCACAGTTTTGGGCGTGCCGTTTTTAGTCTGCACCTCCACCTCAATGTCGCGTACGCTGTGCTCGGTAAGTACCCGGTTACGGATAACCGCAGTTTCGTGGGCGTTTATGTAAAACTCCAGCACATTTTTGCCCAGCATCTCATCATCGCGGTAACCCAGCAGCTGTTTCACCGACGGGCTCACCAGCTGTATGGTGCCATTCAGCGTGCAACGGTAAAACACATCCTGGAAAGACTCAAAGATGTGCCTGAACTTCTCCTCACTCTCTACAAGGTCGAGCTGCGATTTCTTTTTGTCCGTAATATCCAGCGCCATACCCGAGATCTCCTCAAAGGTGCCATCCTCCAGGTAAATCGGGCTCAGGTATACCTCTCGCCATATACCAAGTTCATCCAAACGAACCTCAAAGTGCTGTGGCTTGCCGCTGAAGGCCAGTTTATACTTCTCATCCCAGAAATCAAATGACAGCTCATGAATGTTGATCAAATTCGGGCCATTCAGGCGGGTATATGGCTTTAATTCCATCCCGCTGCGCATCTCAAAGCTTTCTGCAAAATTCTTGTTGAAGGAGGTCAGCTCATAACTGCGGTTGATGGACCACATATGGTGCGTGCCACTTTCAAAGATCGCGTTCAGCCGTGCGTTTTGGTTGTTGATCTGCTCCTCGTTTCGCTTGCGCTCGATGGCAAGGGCCACCTGGTTCGAGATAAAGTGCAGGATCTCGATGTCGGTATGCACATAGGCTTCGGCGTTCTGGTAATCCTGCAACGCAATCACCCCGATAATGCGGTCGCCGATAGCAAGGGGGGAGCAAAGCATCACCTCCGGCAGGGTACCATACGGGTTCAGGTTTTCCTGTACCGCCAGGTCCTTCAGGTCAGCCTTTTGCATATACAGCGGCTTGCCCGTTTCGATGATGTACTCCGACAATCCGGTAGAGAAAGGGCGGCGCACCTGCGTTTTGCTGCCTTTTTCCACATACTGATCAACCAGGTACACGAAGTTCAGGTACTTGCGCTCGTTGTCGACCAGCGCGATGTAGATGATCTTGCTCAGCTCGCGGTGGATGGCCGCGTAGAGCGAGTTAAGGTCTTTGCTGCTGATCGCCAGGTTGGCAATGCTGTAGTATACCTTCTGCAGGCGCTCGGCCTTGATGCGGTCGGTGATGTCGTGGAGGATGGCGCGCGTGGCCACTGGCCGGCCATCCTGCCAGCTGCAGTTTATACTACCGATCAGGTGTACCGGCTTACCCGCCTTGGTCAGGAATACCGTCTCGATCTTGTTTGCATTCTCGCCTTTGTACAGGTTGCGGAGCTGGTAAATGAGCTTCGCCTTGTAATAGGGGTGCACGATGTCGTGGAGCGTAAGCGACTCTATGTCGAAGTCGTTGTAGCCCAGGCGGTCTTTCCAGGCCTTGTTTACAAAAATGAACTTGTTGTCGACCGAGATATTCTGAATCAGGTCATGGGCATTATCGAAAAGGTCCTGCAGGCGGATTTTGTTATCCTTCAGGGCTTCCATGGCCACCCGTTTGTCGGTCATGTCCTTGCCCACGCTGGTTACCCCGATCACATGGCCCTTCTCGCTGTAGTCAAACATCGAATTCCAGCGGAGTGTCTTCAACTGGCCCGATTTCGTGACAATATCCCGCTCGTAGTAGGAGTTCAGGTGGTTAGTCCGGAGCGCCTGCTCGTGCTCCTGTTTCCACTGTGCGCTCTCATGCTTAGGCACCAGCAGCTCAAAGAAGTTCTGGTCAATCAGTTCCTCTTCTTTATACTCCACATACTTCAGGAAGTAATTATTGGTGTGCTTGATGTTTCCTGCCAGGTCCAGGCTATAGTAAATCAGGTTTACTTTGTCCAGGAAATCGCGGAAGCGGCCCATAGACTCGTGCAGGACCTCCTGCCGGCGCTTGGCTTTTTGGGCCTGCTTGCGCTGTGTTATGTCGCGCTTAAAAACCTGGATGTAATATTCGTTGTCGATCACCACACGGTTCACGCTCAACTCAACGTCGATAAGTGTGCCGTCTTTGCGGAGGTTCTGCCAGTCAAAAGTCATCGGCTTGCCTGTCTCGATGATCTCCTGCATGAGCCGTTGAGCCTTCAGGTTAGAGTCTGTTCCGTCGGGTTGCAGGGGAGGGGAGAAATCCTTTGCTGAGAAGCCGATCAGTTCGTCGCGGGTGCACCTGAAAAATTCCAGGGCTTTATCGTTGCACTCCACCACCACCCCGTCCTTGTATAGCAAGATGGCATCATACGATGACTCAAATAACTTGCGGTACTTATCCTCAGAGGTGATGAGCTGTTGCTGTAACTGGTGGCGCGCAATATAATTGCCAATGGCTGCCCCGATAAAATCGAGCAGGGCCATAAACGAACTGCTGGTGCGGATTCTGCCTCTTTGCCACATTACGAGCAGTGCAAGCAGCTCACTTTCCGTCTGCACGGGCACCAGCACTACCTCATGCTGCAGCTCGCTCTCCAAGTGCTTGGTCAGTGTTTTCAGCGCCGACGGCTTGTGAGGTGTTACGAGCTGCCCTAACAGGCCGGCGTCTAACTGCAGCACTTCTGGTTTATGAACACCTTTTACTTTGCCGGCTACATAGGTTAGGTTGGCCTTATGGCTGTCCGGTTGGCACGTATAAACATAGCCACCTTCCATACCGCTTTGCTGTAGCAGCCTGTCCAGGGTATGCTGCAGCACCTCGTATTTACTGTCGGAGGAAGAGAGGTTGGTGATGAGGTTGTTGATGAACTCCAGCTGGTGGTTCCTGAAACGCACTTCCTGTTCGGCCGCGATCATCTCCACCAGGTTCTTAACAGAGCCGTACAGTACGTCTTGCCCCTTAAAGGTACCCCGGCAGAGCGTTATCTCTACCGGAAGCAAATCCTGCGGGTCTTTTCCATGCAGCCACCATTCAAACTTTTGCGTTGTGCCTTGCAGCGCCTGTTTTACCTGCTTGCGCAGTGTGGTGCGCTCAAAGTGCGTCAGGGAAAAAAGGTCATAAACTGACCGTCCGATCAGTTGCTTTTTTTTCTGCTTGGCGAGTGTAAGGGCACTTTGGTTGACATCAATGAAATTGCCTTCGTAGTCCAGTATAAACAACGGTTCCGAGCTGCCCTCAAACACCAAATGGTAGCTCGTCTCTTCTGCAGCCTTCTGCACCTGCTCTGAAAGCTCCAGGTAAATGAAATTCTCGCGCTGATATTCTAGTAACCGGCACTTGTAAGCCACTTGCTGCTCCTCTGCATCGGGCTGAAAGGGAAGATAGTCTGAAGCATTTTTTTCTGCTTTGAGCTTGCCGAGAAATGCCTGAAACTGGTTTTCTGACTGATGCAGTAATTCCTGGATGGTGAAGTCTGCTTCAGCCTCTGGGTTCCGGGCACGGTAATAGCCTGCAAACTGGGCATTGCTCGCTAATATTTTACCGTCGCGATGCGCAATGGCCACTCCCTGCTCAGGCGTGGTCAGTTGCGCCAATACTTGCAGCAGCGTCTGGGCTTGTTTGGCAAGCAAATCGTTTGTTTCCAGGTTGGGTATAAAAGGCATTCCGGTATAAAAACTAGGTATAAGAAGCCCCCGAAACAAGTTGCGGAGGTAGCTCCAGTGTTCATTTTATAAAATTAGCGATAAATTAGCAAAAAAATTATCCTTCTGGCTCGATTAGCCGGGTAGCCGGGCTTTGCTTGCCGTGAAAATATGAAAAAAATCATCTTCGCTGTTACCACCGACCTTAACCATGACCAGCGGATGCAACGCATCTGCGGCTCACTGGCTAAGGCCGGGTATGCCGTGGAACTGGTAGGGCGGGTCACCCCGAAATCAGGCCCGCTGCTACAGCAGCCCTATAAGCAGCAGCGGTTGGTGTGCCGGTATCATAGCGGAAAGCTTTTTTACCTGGAGTTTATGCTGCGGCTTTACTTTTACCTCCGGAAACAGCCTTGCGATGCCTATTGCGCCATCGACCTGGATACTGCCTTGCCGGTATACTTCCGGGCAAGGCAGATGCAGAAGCCGTTTGTATATGATGCGCACGAGTACTTTCCGGAGGTGATAGAAGTGACAGACCGCAAACTGGTGAAAGCTGCCTGGACAGCCATTGAGCGGTTTATCATCAAACGAACCCACTATGCTTATACGGTTACCTCGTCTATCGCCGGTATTTTCTATAGCAAGTATGGCCGAAAGTTTGCCCTTATCCGAAACATGCCCTTGTTAGAGCCCTTCGCGCCGCCTGAGCGGGAGCCACGCACTGTTCTATACCAAGGTGCCGTAAACGCCGGTCGGGGCCTGGAGCAACTGCTGCAAGCCATGGTCGGGCTGGATGCGAAACTGGTTGTTTGCGGCGATGGGGATATCCTGCCACAGCTAAAAGAACAGGCACTGGCTTTGGGGCTACATTCTCGGGTTGAGTTTAAAGGGATGGTATTGCCCCAGGACCTGTTGCAGATTACGCGCAGGTGCACCGTAGGGGTGATGTTGCTGGAAAACAAAGGGCTGAGCTATTATTACTCGCTTGCCAATAAGTTCTTTGATTACGTGCACGCCGGCGTGCCCCAACTGGTCATCGACTTCCCGGAGTACCGGCAACTCAACGAGCAGTACCAGGTGGGCTTGCTGACGAGACTAAGCGTGCCGGAGATACAGCACAAACTGCGGCAATTACTCACTGACCAGGAGTTGTACCTGCGACTGGTGCAAAACTGCACCAGCGCCCGGCAGGACCTGAACTGGCAGCGGGAAGAACAAAAGCTTATTCGATTTTACGAACAGATAGGGGTATGACAAAGCAGAAGCATTTAGTGGTGGTAGTGGGGCCGACAGCGGTGGGCAAAACAGACTTGTGCGTGCAACTGGCCAGGCACTTTCATACCCAGGTCATTTCAGCCGACTCACGGCAGTTTTACCGCGAGATGAGTATTGGCACCGCTAAACCCACCGCAGCAGAGCAACAAGGGGTACAGCATTATTTTGTCGACTCCCATAACATTGCCGAAGAGTACAATGCCGGTGCCTATGAACAGGATGTGTTAATGCTGCTGGACAAATTGTTTGAGGAGCAGGATGTGGTGATCCTGACGGGTGGCTCAGGGCTGTATGTGCGGGCTGTGCTAGAGGGTATGGACGAGATGCCCGAGACAGACCCTGCCCTGCGCCACGCCCTGGCCCAACAATACGAAGCGGAAGGGCTGCAACCGCTGCTGGAAAAATTGGCCGAACTGGACCCCGCCTATTATGAGCAGGTTGACAGAGCAAATCCGCAGCGCGTGATCCGAGCGGTGGAAGTGAGCCTGAGCAGCGGGTTGCCTTATTCCTGCTTCCGGAAAAGCGAAAAGCAAAAGCGCCCTTTCCAGTTGATAAAGATCGGCCTGAACCGCGACCGAAACGAGCTTTACCAACGCATTGACCATCGGATGGACCTGATGCTGGCACAAGGGCTGCTGGAGGAAGCGAAAGCGCTATACCCGCATCGGGCCCACAATGCCCTGCAAACGGTAGGGTATAAAGAAATTTTCGATTTCATGGAAGGGAAGTATGATTGGGAAGAGGCCGTGCGCTTGCTGAAACGCAATAGCCGCCGCTACGCCAAACGCCAGCTTACCTGGTTTAAAAAGGACCCCAGCGAGTATGCCTGGTTTGAGCCTCAGCAGTGGCAAGAGATCGTGCAGTACATAAACGCACAAATGCAGCCCTGATTTTTGATTCTTTCCTGCTTAGCACTGACTGGGACTGAGGTTATTGCTTTTATTGCGGCCCGAAAGCATCCTGGAGTTTTATACCAGCATTGGGTTTGTGCCTTCCATCAAGTGGGCCGGAAGCCCGCTGAATGGGAGGCCACGAGCCAGGACGCCGAGCCATAAACAACTCCTGAACCTATATCCCTGGTTAGAAAGGATAGCCGATGGCGATGTTCAGCACCATGCTGTTCTCGCCTGTGAAGCTGCCGTTAAAGTCCTTCAACACGTTACGCTCTCCTTTGGGCAGGTAGGGTACCTGCACCGGTATACCGACATCCAGGCGCAACACGAAAAACTCCACATCCACCCGCAGACCGAAACCGGTACCTATAGCCAGCTGGTCCAGGAAATTCTTGCTGTTGAACTGGCCACCCTCACGCAGGGGTTCCCCTTGCTCATTCCTCTCTTCTTTAAACGTCCAGATGTTACCGGCATCTACAAACAGCGCCCCTTTAAAGAATCCTGCCAGCGGGAAGCGGTATTCCACGTTGCCCACTAAGCGTATGTCGCCTACTTGGTCGAAGTAAGAGAAAATGGTGGAATCGGCGATTTGGTAAGAACCAGGGCCAATGCTGCGGGCACGGAAGGCGCGGATGCTGTTAGGTCCGCCCACCGAGAACTGCTTGACATAGGGCAGGGTAGAGGAGTTGCCGTAAGCATAGCCCGCTCCGGTGACTAACCGCGTGACCAACTGGCTTTCCTGGCCGATATTCAAATAATGCCGGAAATCGTTGTCAAGCAGCACATACTGCGAGAACCTGCTGCCAGCCACCGATCGGGGCTCTTCATCTGTAGGGGGCGGAAAGCCAGTCAGCGATTGTACCCCATTGAGCAGGTTGCCTGATAGGTCCAGCACTACCCGATCGAAGAACTGGTTCGTGCGTTCCTTGTATACCTGCGTGCTATAGGTCATTTGGTAAATCGAGCCGATGATAAACTGGTTCTCGAAGCTGCGTTGCAGGAACGGGTTTTTGAACAGGAACTCATCAAAGGCTGGCGTGGTGTTCGACAACCGGACATACTGTAGGTTGATGGGGGTTACATCGAGCGTAAGGGTTTGCGAGGGGCGCCAGTTGTAGCCATAGGTGGCGCTGTAAGAGTTCATCCGGAAAAATTCTACCCGGTTTAACAGGCTAAAACCAAGCCCGATCCGGGTTTGGGGAGCGAACTCTGTCCGGAGGTTACGCAGGTTAAACGGCGACATGATGCGTGGAATACTGAGCGATGCTTTGGCGCTTAGCTCATAGGAAGAAAGATTTTCGTTGCCCACTTGTTCCACACCCTCCGGGGTGTCTCCGGTACCCCGGCCCCCTACGTAGGATTCGAACGTGCTGGAGACTTCCACTTTCAGAAGCTCAGACCCCTTGAAGGCATTCTTGTTCTGGAAAGACACATTTATACCCGGCCCGGCAAACCCGTTCGACTTGCTGACCATTTGCAATTCCGTTCGCAGCGATTTCTTCAGGGCAGGGGTCAGGTATACGAAGGCATCAAGCGCATTGTCTTTCAGGGTATCAACGGCATACTCCACGTTCACGAACTTATAAGCGGGGTATGCTGCCAAACGCTTGGTGGTCAGGAGATGGTTCTGACGGGTGTAGAGGCTGTCCTGCTCTAGGAAAACGCCGCGCAGCAAATGCCTTGCCCGCACATAGTTCTCGTTCGGAATGTAATGGTAGCCCTTGTAGTCGATGGTGTCGTTGGTGGCCAGGCTGTCGCCAACAGAGTAATTGGCGAAGATAAAGATGTCGTCTATTTGGTAGGGCTTCAGGGCTTTAGCCGAGGCAGCGTTTTTCACGCGCAACAGCACATCTGCTTTTCTATCGCCCACAGTGGTATCGGCACTGAAAATCAGTAACTCCGGACTGAAAAAGTAATACCCTTTGTTTTTGAGGATACCGTCTATCCGAACCCGCTCGGCTGTGAGTGTGGACAGGTCATAAGGCTCACCCGGTTTCAGCAGCGACTCATCCATTGCCCGTTCAATGTCCCGGTGCACAGGCAGCGAGTCGTTAAGGGTATAGGCGATCTTGCGTATGCGGTAGGGCTCACCTACTTTGGCTGTCCATTCTACTGTGGCCTTTTTCTTGGCTATGGTGGCCGTGCTCCCCACTTCGTTGTTGAAGTAGCCGCGGTTATGCAGCCGGTTGCCCATGATTCCACTCACTGTACCCGTGTCCACCTCCGAAAAATACACGGGGGGCTCGCCGAGTTTTGTCATGATAAAGTGCTTCAGGCCTTTCTCCTTCTCTGTATAAAAAGCGTTGTAGATGGCCAGCTTTGGCCGAAGCCCCAGGATAGAGGCGTTAGGCTTGGGGCGCACCACCTGGCTCAGTTCAAGCTCCAGGTCCGAGGAGCGCTTGCTGCTGTCTTTCTCGCCGTTCACTTTTACATCGTAGCCCCAGAAAAGGGCTTTCCCTTCGGGCACGACCTTCGTAACGCTACAGCTGGATGCCAGTAGCAGCAGTGGTAGTATAACTAGAATGGTAAGCCTGCTAAGAGGTGTATCGTTTAACATAAATTACTGGTCTATACCCTTTTCTTGTAACTCTTCTTCTTCTTTTAATGCCTGTTGCTCCTGGCGGTATTTTTGCTCTGCTTCCAGCTTGCGCTCGGCCTCCCTTAACTGCACCGCCTCCACGCTGCGGAACAGGTCGGAGAAGTTATTGTACTCGCGCACATAGATGAGGGAGGCCCCTGTGGCACGTACATCGCCTCCCTCCAGCACGCCCTCATACTGGTTGCGCTGGAAAGCGCGTACCCGCAGGCGGCCATCCTGGGTCAGGGAGTACTCCACGGAAATGTCGCCACCAAAGCCACTCATCGTCTGGTTGGCCTGGCCACCGCCCTCCAGCCCAATGTCGGTGCCGACGCGCACGGTAAGCCTGTCGTTCAGGAACTGCTGGCGCAAGGCGACGTTCAGGTCGGTGCGGCCCTCGGCACTGCCTGAGGAGTAATCCTGGTAAGAGTCCACGCCGAACTCCAGCCCGAGGCCTCCGGCAAATTTGTTGGTCAGCTGGTTGAGCTGGTCTGTGAGCACGCCGCTTAGGCTGTTCCGTGCCGAAGCCTCGAACCCGCCTCCGGAACTAGCCAGCGGGTCAGGGGCCAGGAAGCGGTTAAGCACCAATAAGGCAAACACCTGCTTGTTCAAATCCGACTCATTCTGCCGCAGGTTACCCAAGCTGGTGTTCACCTGCTCTGGTACTTGGCCCCGCTCTTCCGGAGCCAGCTGTATATCAAAGCCAATCTCCGGGGCCAGCAAGTCGCCTGTTACTTTCACAAGCACCTGAAACTCCACCTGGTTCTGCAGGGCAGGGTTCTGTACCCCCGCTACCTGTGAGGCCACCAATTCCTGGGGGGCGGTTTTCACGTTATAGATGGCCGTGATGTCCATGTCTGCCTGCAGTGGGTCGCCGCTCCAGTTGATGTAGCTGCCCTCGGCAATGTCAAGTTCGCGGGAGGCCAGGTCATAGAAATCCATGCTGTAACGGCCCTCTGTGATGGTGTACCGCCCGCTCATGTTGATCTCTCCGCTTGGCCGCATCCCAATGTAAAGCGGGTCTGCGGTGCCGCGCACGACCAGGTTATCGCCCGTAATCGGGTCGATCACGATGGTGATCGGGGTGGCATCCGTCACTTTGATCTCTGCCTCTATGTCTGCCCCCACAAACCCTGTCACTTCCACCGAGTCCTGTTCCTGCGGTCTGCTGATAATGCGCGTCATTTCCGGGTTCAGGTTCACGAACTCCACAATGCCCTCGCGCTCGGCAGCGCCCACCTCGTCGGCAGGTATAACGGTCGTAAAGTCAGAGCCATCCAGCACCCGCACATCTACCTCAATTTTGGGCACCTCCATATTGCCGGTGATGGCTGCGTTGGCGGCCACGAACAAGGTGCCGTAAAACAGCTCGTTGTCGGCGGCAGTGGAATTCAGGGCCAAGAACCGCTGGGTGTCCACATCAAGGTCAAACTTAAAATCAGTATAGGTTTGTGTCGCAATCGACCCATTGATCAGCAGGTCGTTGCCCAAGGTGTCGGTGATGGTGAAGTTCGGGAAATTGATGCCCTGCTCATCAAACACCAGCCGCTCATTCTCGAGCGTGAACAGCGAGCCGAACATGGCAATGTTAAACTTGGCCTGGTCGAAGTTGAGCTGGCCGTTGATGGAGGGGTTCGCTATGGTGCCGGTGATGCGCAGATCGCCGTTGGCGCGACCATCCAGCTGGTTTACCATACCGGCGGTAAATCCTTGTAGTGAGGGCATGTTCAGCTGCTCAATGTTTGCGTCGAGGTTCAGGAGGGTAGCGTTCGGTTGCGTCTCCACAAAACCGTCCACCAGCAACTGGTTGCCGTTGTCGGTAAGCTTTGCGTTGATGTTATAGCGGTTGCCCCCTGCGCTGCTGGCCTGCAGGGCAATATCCCCAACCGGAGTGCCTTCAAAAAGCAAATCGTCTATTTTCAAATCTGATGTAAAGCCCATAGTGCCCGCCATCAGGTTGTTCAGGGTGGCCTCACCGTTCAGCGTACCGGCTATCAGGCTATCTTCCGGACTCTGGAAAGTGCTCATGATGTAACCGATGTCCACGTTCTCAAACCCCACATTTAGCGGGGCGTTCGGGCGTATGGAACCCACGCTGTTTAGCGCGATGGCCTGCCTGCCGTGTTGCAGTACAATGTTGTTGGCATACAGCACACCCGTACTGAAATGCAGGAAATTATCCTGGGGTACGTCCCAATCATCGCCATTGATCACCAACTGGTCTGGGTTGATCGAGAAGCGGTAGCCCTGGCCCTGGCTATTCAGGGTGCCGCCCAGTACCAGTCGCTCGCCTCCCTTCAGCGTATCGCCGGTTATGGCCAGCCGGGTTGTTAGGGCGTCGTCTTTGGCAGCGCCATCCAAGGTGATTTGTTGCATGTTCAGGGATGGGGAAATGAGTTTCTGCAAGTTCAGGTTATACCCGATCTGTTCCTGGTTGCCGCGTAACTCTAGCGCGAGGTTGCGGAGGGTATAATCGGTATAAGTGATGGTGTTGATGTGGCCATCCACCCGCAGCTGCTTGGACTGCGCCTTGTAAGAGCCGGTAAACGCAGAGTCTATTTGGAGCGCCGTGAGCCCGGGCACAAAGGCCCTGATCAGTTTGGTGCGCTTCAGGTCGAGCGTAAACCGGAAGTCTTCGAGGTTGGTGTTGGCAGGGTATGGCACATCAGGCTGCATGTCGATGTAGTTCGAGAAATGCTTCTCCAGGGCCGTGGGAAGCGTGGCAAGGGAGTTCTCGAAATGCATTTCCGCATCGGCAATATCTGAGCGCAACGCGATCTCAGCCATTTCCCCGGACTGCTCCAAGGTCAGCAGCAAAGAATCGATCGGGTAACTTGTGTTGTTGTATTTCACCACAAGTGCACCGCCTCTCAGTTTGCCGCTGAGGGTGCTGGCATCGGCACCTGTAAAGTTGCCCTGCAACTGCCCTCGTAAGGCCAGCGGCTCCGGGTAGAAGTTAAGCGCCTTCAGGTCTGCCTGCTGCAAATCCAGGTCAAAGGTATAGGCTGGCTGCTTCGCATCGCGCATGTTGAAGTTTCCGGCAAGTATAAAGTTCAGGTTGTTGTCGGCAGCCCTGGCGTCTACCTGGTAAATGTTCCGGTCAATGCGGGCATCAATGTCCACATTGTTATAGGTATAGTTGTTATAATCGAAGCGCTGCACATCGGCCTGTATGGTAGCCCGCATGGTTTCAGGTGTCAGGCCCTGTCCGCTTGCCTTGGCCACCAGCGCCACGGTGCCCAGGCCCAGGCTATCGGTAAGCATTCGCCCGAGCTGAAAGCCCTTTGTCTGGATGGTTGCCGTAAACTGCTCGTTAGCGCCCATGTCCACCACAGCATCCATGTTTCCGAATGAAGTGAGCAGATCGGCGGTGGCGTCGAAAGCGGTTAGGCTGCCGGTATAGTTTCCCGTCAGGCTGAGTTCCGCAGGTATTCGGATGTCGGGGGGCAACATGCCGGCTGGCGTGAGGGCTTGTATGTCGGTTCGGGTCGTGGCAAAGCGCTTGACATCGAGGTCGAGGTATAAATTGTCTGGCTCCATGGCGTTGCGCACCTGTCCGCTCACATTCACGTAAGTATCCTTCAGGCCCGCCAGTTGGAGGTTCTGGATGTATAAATTATCTAGTTGGCCATTGGCTTCTGCCTCCAGCTTGATGGTAGAGTTGGCGATGCTCCTAAAGGAAGGGTTGTCGGCCATCTCCGGCATGAAATACAGGACATCCTGCATCCCGATGTAGCTGTTGTTGATGTCAACGTTCAGCCCGACAGCGGCAGGGTTTTCAGCAATGGCTTCGAGCGAGGGGTAGGTCATTTTCAAGTCGTTCTGCAAATGGCTGTTCCCCGTCTTCAGGTCCAGGTTGGTCAGTTGGGCACTGGTAGAGTCCATGACCAGCTTCGTGTTGAAGTTTTCGAGCTGGAAGCCGCTTTGCTCTCGCAGCGTGAATTGGTTCAGGTCTACCCGCATACGGTTCAGGCTGTACAGAATATCCTGGGCATCGAGCCTGATGTCGGAAAACAGCAGGTGGTTGTAGTCCATGCCCTTGGCTTGTCTAGGCAGGCCCATGTTGTCATACTGCACGTCCAGGTCCACGACGTCCAGCTCGCCCAGCGCGAGCACCCAGTTCATCGGCTGCCCGGCAGTTTCCTCCACCGACTTATCTAGTTCTTCCGCGGTTTTGGCCGGGTTCACGGCAAGGGAGTCTACCGGCTTGATTTCCTTTAACACATACTTGAGGTCTGTGTTATGCAGCTTGAAGCTGGCCAGGTCCACACGCGCCTCCTTGAGGTTAATGTTGTCGGCCACTATTTCCGACTCTCCCAGGGCCAGTTCTATCTGCTGGTCTGCGGGATGACTGATATAGCTGAGCCGGATATTTTCGAGGGCCACGCGACTGATGCCAAAGTCCATTTCCAGGGGTTCCTGCTCCGTAGTGTCGGGGGGCGGAAGCTTGGTCTGCTCAAATTCCACCCACGTGTTGGCCAGCCTCACTTCATCCACTATGTAGCGCTGGGCGTCCATATCCAGCTCGTCCATGGTGGTGGTGAGTTTGCCGACGCGCGTCTTTACGAAATTGCCTCCCGCTTCATCCTTAAAGTTGACATACACATTGTTGAGGTTCACGATGCCCACCGAGATGGGCATGGAGGCAGCAGTTGTGTCGGCGGGTTGTGCGGCAGCAGTGTCGGTGGAGAAGGCTTCGGCAATAAAATCGAAGTTGGTGGTGCTGTCTTCCCGGATATGCAGTTTCAGGGTGGCATTGTCGAGGTCTACCTTGCTGATGTTGATCTCGCCGCTGATGAGGGAAAGGATGGCCATGTCAACGCCCAACCGCTCGCTATACCACAGGGTGTCCTGCTGGCGGTCTTCCACATACACTTCCTTCAGCACCAGCGTGTTCCGCCAATCTGTGGTAAAGCCACCGATATCCACCCGCGTTTCGAGGGTGTCTTCCAGGTAGTTTGCGCCTTTTTGGGCCAGGAAATTCTGCACTCCCTGAAATTGTAGTGCAATGATGATGAGCAGCAAAAGCCCTACTATAATGGCAAGAGGCCATAAGATGACTTTTAAAATGATCCGACCGGTATGTTTAGCAGAAGCGATAGCAGTACAATGTTAGTTCGCTCTGCTTTTACGGAAATCTTCGGAGATGGATAGGTATATTAGAATATCGGCAAAAGAAGCATTGCACCAGCGATATTCTTGGATAGGATGGGTGGGCTTTTTGAAATAAGGTTATTTTATACCCCTGGGCAATACTGCCACAGAAGTATAAAATAGTGATTCAGGAAGGTATAAACCCGGATGCCGGATTAGCTCGAAAGCACGTTCACCATGTTGATGAACTCTGAGTTTATCGGCTTGTCTTTGGTGATCGTATCGATAAAAGGGGTATACACTAACTCCGTGTTGATGATGCCGGCCATTTTGTTCTTGTGCCCGGCTAGTAGTCCCTCTACGCAGGCAATACCCAGACGGCTCGCCAGCATGCGGTCTGCTGCGGTAGGAGAACCTCCACGCTGCACATGACCCAGAATCGTGACACGGGCATCCATATGCGGCAGGGCCTCCTGTACTTTGCTGGCAACCTCTGTAGCGCTTCCTTCTTCGTCGCCCTCAGCAATAATCACAATAAACGAGGTTTTGGAACGGCTCCAGCCGGTGCGCAGTGTATCCACCACGTATTCGATGCTGGTGTCCGTTTCCGGGATCATCACAATCTCGGCACCGCCGCCAATGGCGCAGGGGATCGCGATATAGCCGGAGTCACGCCCCATCACCTCTATGAAGAACACGCGGTCGTGGCTGTCAGCCGTGTCACGGATCTTGTCGATGGCGTCCAGGGCCGTGTTTACCGCTGTGTCGTAGCCGATGGTATAGTCCGTGCCATACAGGTCGTTGTCGATCGTGCCTGGTGCGCCGATGGTAGGTATGCCGTACTCCTCAAAAAATATATTCGCACCCGTGAAGGTTCCGTCACCGCCAATCGCCACCAGTCCTTCAATGCCAAAGCTCTGCAACTGATCGTATGCTTTCTGCCGCCCTTCTTTGGTCATGAATTCCTTGCTGCGCGCAGAGCGTAGGATCGTGCCGCCCTTCTGGATGATGTTGCTGACAGAGTGAGACTCAAGTTTGAATATCTCCCCTTTGATCATTCCGTTATATCCGCGTTGAATCCCGTATACTTCTATACCATGATAAACGGCAGTTCTCACAATTGCTCTGATACAGGCATTCATGCCTGGAGCATCACCGCCGGAAGTAAATACACCAATTTTTTTCATGGAGTAATAATGTGTTTAGTTAAATCATTTTATATATTATTCGCTGAGCGTGCCAGCAAATACTGCAAAACGTGCGGGAGAGGTATTGCTAAAAACAATCGCTTGTAGGGCCTGGTAAAATTAAGGGCCTAAAAGCACGACTTTTAAAAACAGAAAACCGTATGCATTAGCAATTCGCAGACGGTATACTTTCTGTGTTTGCCTGAGCGTCGTCCTTACACGTAGAGCGTAAGACCGCAAATTTAGTAGAAACTAGAGTTTTACCACAATATCAGACGAATTAATTAATTTTTAAATTAGAGGCATCGTATGTTCGGTTTTTTTGAAAGCGAAGAAACAAAGAGGTTAAAAAGCCACATCACCAATCTAGGCGCACTGGCTAAAATTGACGGGCACCTGGACCCGACGGAGATGAATTACATCGTCTCGATCGGGAAGAAGCACGGTATGAAAGCCTCGGAGGTGCGAAACCTGATCTCAAATGCAGATAATATAGAGCCGCAGATGCCCGCTAATGACTCGGAGCGTTTCGACCAGATTTACGACCTGGTGGAGATGATGCTGGCCGACGGCATTGTGGATGAAAACGAAATGGACTTTTGCATCAACATGGCCTCGCGGTTGGGTTTCAAGAAAACAATTGTGGGGGTGCTGGTGCGTAAGATTTCGACGGGCGTGAAAGATGGCCTCAGCCGCGACAACATCAAGCGCGATGCCCAGTCTTTTCTGAATTATTAGAGTATGACCTTAAATTCCCGGCCATTTAGCTTCTCGCTGCTGCTGCTGCACTGCGCCATACTGCTTTTCCTGAGTTTTTATTTTCTGGGGCGCGAGGATTACCTGCTGCAGTACATGCATTACAAACTTCCTTTGCATTTTCTGCTGCGTTTTGGCGTGTTCTGGTTTATCAGCTTTGTCTTTACGCTGTTAGTCTACCTGTCGTATGTGCGGCGTTACCAGCTACAGATGCCTGTGGCAGAACGCAGCTTTGCTCTTCTGACGGGCAAGTATGCGTTTAGTTTTGGGGCCGTGGCGGCAGCACTGCTCATGTTACTGGTTTTTTATCTCTATAACACATAGTAAACCTATAGCCGGGGGCATGGCCGGCTTCCAAGCTGTTTCATTCGCTTATTCGGTAGGGCTGGAAGGCACCGTTCTGGTAGAGGTACCCTTTCACCTGCCCTTCGATGCCAACTGCCACGGCATCGTGTTCAGCCCCCAGTTCAGCATTATCCTCCCGTAGCAGCTTTTCACCTTTTTCCAGCAAATACAGATAGTACATGCTTTTTAGCTTTCCGCGGTCATTGAACATGATATCGCGTGTGAGCTCATGTAGTTCGAACACGCCATCCTGCGGCTGCAAAGCTGCTACCATCACAATGTCTTTGTCCTGCTGCAACTGCAGGGCCACATCCTGCCGGGTATCATTGTCCAGGTCGCCACGCACAATAATCGGTCCTTGTGTTTTGGATGCATCCGCATATTGCCTGGCTTCTTCGCTCAACTCAGGCTGCTTCCAGCCTGGGTACTGCTGCGCCAGCAATTGCATTACGGGCTGTGGCATGGGCAGGGTCACGCTGATTTCGTTCTCATCTGTTTTCAGGGCATCCTTGTTGGTGGCGGCAATAGAATCAAGGGCGTCGGCTGGCGGGGCAACGTCTACCATTTCGTCCTTTACCTCATCGTTTTTCGGGCCACAGGCAAAAGTGAGCACTAGCAGCAGGTATAAATAGTTTTTCATGTGATTCGGTTTTATACCTATCCCTTACTGTTGCAGGGGCCATGCAGTTACAAAGGCCAGAAAACGGGCACCAAAAGCAGGATGACGGCAATGAGCAACAGCGTGAGTGGCGAGCCGATCTGGATAAAGTCGCGGAAGCGGTATTTGCCGGGGCTGTAGACCAGGATGCAGGCAGGCTCGAAGGGCGTTACAAGCGACACGGAAGCCGCCAGCATGATGGCAATGGCAAAGGCCCTGGGGTCAGCGCCCAGCTCCACGGCTGCACGCAGCGCCACAGGCACCACCACCAAGGCCGCCGCCGCATTCGACATGGGTTGGGTAAGCAGCACTGTCAGCACCACAAAGCCCGCCAGCACGGCCATTTTACCCATATGGCCCAACATGTCCACAATACCTTGCGCCAGAAAGTCGGCTGCACCGGAGTTTTCCATGGCAGTGCCAAAGGCCGTCATACCCCCGATCAGGATCAGCAGGCGGAAGTCGATGGCGGCGTAGGCTTTGTTGCTGCTGATGCAACGGAAGAGGATCGTGCAAATGGCGGCCAGCAGAAACGCGATAGACAGCGGAAGGACCTTGAGCGTGCCCAGCAGGATGGCAATGATGAAGCAGCTGATGGCAATGATGCCCTTGCGCTTTTTAAACAGTACCGGCTCAAACTCACCCAGCAGGGCCACGTTATTGGAGTTGCGCAATTGCTTCAGCCTCTCGGAGGAGCCCTGCACCAGCAGCAGGTCTCCTAACTGCATCTTTATGCTGCCAATTTTGCTGCGCAGCGTCTCGCCGTGCCGGGAGGCCGCGATCACCACCAGGCCATACCGCTGCAGGAAGTTCGCCTCCTTCACCGTTTTGCCAATGAGGTCGGACTGCCGCACCACAAGCAATTCCGCGAGCTGAATCTTCTCCGTCTGCAAGTCTTTTTTCAGGATCACATCCGCCATGATCTGGATGCCCTTTGTTTCTTTCACACGCATCAGGTTGTCCAGGTCGCCTTCCACCAGCAAAATATCGTCGGTTGCTATGCGGGTGCGGAAGTCGGGGAGGAAGTTGTCTTTGCCCCGAATGATGTTGAGAATCCTGAAGTTGAGGGTAGTTAGGTCGGAGGCGAATACCAGCTGGCCAATCAGCGGGGAGTCTGGCAGCACCACGATCTCAGTCAGGTATCTCTGGAGCTTGTATTCCTCGGTCAGTTCCTGGTCGTTGTGGCTCGGCAGCATACGTTGGCCAATGGTCATCATATACAGGATGCCCACCACGAATATGGCAAAGCCAATCCCCGAGATCTCAAACATGCCAATAGGGGGGAGGCCTGTTTTGGCGATGTAGCCACTCACAGCCACGTTGGTGGAAGTACCGATCAGGGTGCAGGTGCCTCCCAGGATAGCTGCAAAGGCCAGGGGCATCAGCAGTTTGGAGGCGCTTAAATTAATGCGTTTGGAAAGGCCCACCAGTGGCGTCACGAACATTGCCGTCACGGTGGTGTTGTTCATGAAAGCCGAGACGATGCCCGTTACCACCATGATGGTAAAGAGCATCATGTTAGAGCTTTTATT
Organism: Pontibacter sp. CAU 1760; assembly: GCF_054482735.1. Taxonomy (NCBI): domain Bacteria; kingdom Pseudomonadati; phylum Bacteroidota; class Cytophagia; order Cytophagales; family Hymenobacteraceae; genus Pontibacter; species Pontibacter sp. CAU 1760. The sequence goes on along the minus strand of NZ_JBTLRL010000016.1, from coordinate 56,118 downwards.
GGCCAGGCGCACCAGGCTGACGACGGCAAAATCGAGGATACCGGTTTCCTGCAACGCCGCACTGAGGATGAAGATAGAGGCAATGATGATGATGAAGTCGCTGCTGAGCCCTGCAAACGCTTCTTCGGCAGTGATGATGCGCGTGCTTGCCAGTATGATCAGCATCAGCAGGGTAACGATCTCAATCGAGAGCTTTTCTGTTGCAAAAAGCACGATGGCAATCACTAGCAGCGCCAGCACAAGGGCTATTTCCATAAAAGTCCTGATAAAGCTAACCTTTGGCTTAAGGTGCAGCTTCGGCCTTTTACGTGCAGGAATCCAGAATAGATAAGCGGATGCTGGAAAAAAATGCCCGCAAGCAATAGATCATCGGCTCACGACAAGAAACTCTCTCGTTTACTCCTGTGTTAGCGGCCTACTGTTTCTTCAATCGAGCGCAGAATAAGCGCACAGGCTTCCCTGATCTCGGTTTCTGTGATGACCAGGGGAGGGGCGATGCGCATTGAGTTATCGCAGAAAAGGAACCAGTCCGTAAGCACGCCGTTCAGGATGGCGCGGTCAATCACAGCCTTCAGCACTTCAAACGACTCGAATTCGGCCGCCATTAAAAGTCCCTGGTGCCTGATCTCCTTGATACGGGGATGCACGAGGAGCTCCTTGAACAGTTCCGCCTTTTGCTGCACGCCAGCAACTAGGTTCTCGTCCTGAATGACTTGCAGGGTGGCAAGCGAAGCTGCGCAGCTAACCGGGTGCCCTCCGAAAGTGGTGCAATGGCCCAGGATAGGCTCGGTTTTGAAAGCAGCCATGATCTCCTGTGGCGCAATGAAGGCCCCGATGGGCATGCCGCCACCCATTCCCTTGGCACAAACCAGGATATCGGGTATGATGCCGAATTGCTCAAACGCCCAGAAGGTGCCCGTGCGTCCGAAGCCACACTGAATCTCATCCAGAATCAACAGTGTGCCGGTTTCTGTGCAGCGGGCGCGCAGTTTCTGCAGGTAATCATTTGTAGGCACGCGCACGCCGCCTTCGCCCTGCACTGTTTCGATGAGCACGGCTGCCGTACGCTCAGTTATCTGATCTAGGTCTTCGGCGGCATTGTAACGGATGTGGCGCACATCGGGCAGCAAAGGACGGAAAGCGTTTTTAAAACGCTCGCTGCCGTTCATCGACAGGGCACCCTGTGTGGAGCCGTGGTAGGCATTGAAACAGGAGATCAACTCGGTGCGTCCGGTGTAGCGCTTGGCAAGCTTCATGGCGCCTTCCACGGCTTCGGTTCCGGAGTTAAGCAGGTAGGTGTTGTTGAGCGACGAAGGGAGTGTAGCGCTTAGCGCCTGCGCCAGCAAAGCTTGGGGCGCCTGCACAAACTCGCCATACACCATCAGGTGCATGTACTTGTCCAGTTGCTCGTGTATGGCCTTGATCACGCGCGGGTGCCGGTGCCCCACGTTGCTCACGCCAATGCCCGAAATCAGGTCGAGGTAGCGCTCGCCTTGCAGGCCGTACATGTATACTCCTTCTGCCTTCTCAATCTCAATCATCAACGGAAAATCCGACGTCTGCGCCACGTGCTGCAGGAAAAGTTGCCTTTGTGATACCATGGGGCAAAGGTAACAAGAATGGCTGAGAACGGCAGTATACCTAAGCCGGGAGCAGGTCCCTGAAAATAAAGTCCTGATCGAAAGTAGGTTTCTTTTCGTCCTGAAAGCAATTGTCCTTCGGGTTGGTTGTGGGAGCATAGGACTTTCGCACCGTCTCTCCGAGGGTATAAAGCACTGGCCTTCGGAAAATCGGCCCGTCAAACACGAAGGTGTGGAACTCGCCGTTTTCACCAGCGGGGTCTGCTTCCGGCGGAAGGTCCTCGAGAAACTGCTCATCCAGTATTCGGCCGGCAAAAGAGGCATCGAGGAGCCGTGCATTCACGCATACCACCATGGCTTTGTAGCCAAGCTGCAGAAACTCCCTTACCAATTGATGGGTGGGGCGGTTCCAAAGCGGGAAAACGGCTTGCATGCCTGCTTTGGCTAATTCCTCTTCCCGATAGGTGCGCAAATCCTCTAAGTTGATGTCGCCGTAAATGGCGTGCGTCATACCGACCTCCTTGCAGGCCTGCATCTCCTTTCGCATGATCGCATTATAGGCTTGCATAGAAGCTTGGGCCGGCAAGAACACCTCTCGGAACGGTATACCCACAGCGGCCGCTTGCTGATGCAAAAGTTCCTGCCGCACCCCGTGCATGCTCACACGCCGGGTCGCATCGCTAAGCGTCGTCAGTAGTTGTTTTACAGCATAGGTCTTGTTTGCCAGCACATGGTGCAGGCTCAGGGTAGCATCTTTGCCGCCACTCCAGTTAAACACACTCGGGATCAGTTCAGGCATTTTTCAGAGGGTATAAAGTCATCACACAAGCTTGCCGTCGAAGAGGCGCAGCGGTCCGTAGCCTTGGAATCGCTGCCTGAAAAAACACCAGCAAGGCAAAGCAAAAAGACAAGTGGTACCGTACAACAAGCAGGGGCCAAGGCTCCTGGTTTTTATGTTTCACAAATATCAGAAGGAGGAAGTTATGCCACAAGGAGATAAGTCTGCTTACACTGATAAGCAGAAACGCAAAGCAGAACACATCGAGGAAAGCTATGTGGACAAAGGCGTAAGCCACAAAGAAGCCGAGAAGCGCGCCTGGGCTACCGTGAACAAGCAAGACGGCGGCGGTAAAAAGAGCGGCTCAGGCAGGGCGAACCATAAAAGCTGACCTTGGTGCCTTTGTTCAAAAGAGAGGGGCCGGTAGCACAATTGCTGCCGGCCCCTCTCTCTTTTTCACTTACGGATAGTTATTGGTATGCTCTGTTGGGTCGTCATGGTCGGGGTTTACAGTAGGGGGCAAACCCGATGCCACGCGGTTATGGGAATAAGGCCTTCGCTGCAGATTGCCGTTTTTTACACTGTTCTGGCGCTTTTTAAATACGGATAGCGCAATGCCCGCCAGAGCCACAGCACTCGCCAGCGCCACGATCTTTGGTACGGTATAGTTTACCGGCGGCGGCACTGATATCACGCCGCGTTCGTCGGTGATGGCGGGCTGGTGCACGTAGCGCCCTTTGTTAGGTACTGCCACTGCCCAGAAGTTTTTAGCTAAGTCATCCAGTTGTCGCTTCAGGTCCTGGCCCACCATAGGCATGCCATGGCCCGAGGCAGCCACCTCCGGGTTTAACTCTGCTAATGCCGCAACCGAGTGGTGTGCTGCGGCCCAGTCGGGGGTATAATAGGTTGGGGGGCCGTGCACTTTACGCTTCTCAGTCAGCACCGCTATCGTAGATTCGGCATTACGGGTGGTAAAGGCATCCCCCAGCACCAACACGCGGTCCTCCTCCCTGAAAAACGACACATGCCCCGGCGAGTGACCAGGGGTATGGAGCCAGCGCCATTCACTCATGCCCGGCACGGAGCCATCCTTGGGCAGCAGCTCCAGGTTAGAGGTAATGTCGATGGGTTTTTTAGGGTATGCGAAAGCCATGTACGCCATGCCGCCGCCGCCCACGCTGGAGTCTGGTGGCGGGTAGCTGGACGCCCCGGTTAGGTAAGGCAGTTCCATGGGGTGCGCGTAAACGGGCACATCCCACTCGCGGGCCAGGTCTTTAACGGCACCCGTATGGTCGAAATGCCCGTGGGTGAGGAGGATGGCCTTGGGGCGGGAATTCTCCCCGAAGAGTTGCTCCGCGGCCCGCACGATTTTGGAAGTGAAGCCGGGCACACCGGTATCCACCAGTACCCAGGAGCCGTCGGTGTCTGCGATGAAATAAACGTTCACAAAAACAGTTTTTATGCCCCATACCCGTGGAGCCACGGCAAATGTTTCGCTTTTGCCGGAAGAGGTTTTGTTTTTATATGCGACCATACGCAAGGTTATCAGTTTAATTTTTTGTTAGTCTTTAAGGTACGGAGGAAGTGAGCAGGAAGCTGCCTAAATTCTACCGGCTTTGAAAACTTTATGCTGGTACGGATGTTGCTCTTTGTATATTTGCCGAAAATTCGCTTAATTTAAACAAGGCATTAGTGCGTACCGGCAATCTTAAAAATATTCAAGAATCGGTTTGCTATGATTTCCTGTTAAAGAGGAATTTTTTATCTTACTGGAAAGTTGTTCTACTATGGTTAATTTATTTGTACCCCCAAGCTATATGGCCGTGTTCGCGAAATGCGTAGACGCGACCATGCCGGCCTTTGAGCCAGAGGAGTGGATTGAGGAAGGGAAGGTGTATCCGGTGAAACACTTCACGGAGCCACTTAACCAAGGCGAAGGTTTTGCCGTCACTATTATTGATGAGGATGGGATTGAGATCCATCCATCGCCGTCGCACTGGAGTTTCGCCTCCACCCGCTTCGAACTTTATACCCTTCACCTCAATTAGACCAAAATCAGGAAAATATCGTTAAACTTATAAGGCTGCCGCGTGCAGCCTTTTTTTTCCTATTTTACTTAAAGGTGCCGCAACAAGTATGAGTGCTGAGGAATTTAACGAACTACTGCCACAGCAGCAGGCCGACTTGGTGCTGGCGCAGGGGCATTACCTGCACCACCGCATCAAGGGATGGTGCAAAATAGACCTTTACTGGCTGCATGACTTTTATGTGGAGCTGTGGTTCCTGTACGACCTCAAAAGCATTGGCCTGGTGAGGGCCCTCTCAGACTACCGCCACCTGGAGCCATACCTCGATACCATCAAGCTCAAACTCGCTCTCATCCGGAAAGATTGATACAAAGCCTAGTATGAAGTCCTCTGATTATTGGGCTCTGACAATTTACGACCAGGCATTGCTGCTATCGCTCATTCAAAATATTTATCTTTAGGGCATGAGCAGAAATTTACTATTGATCAGTACCTCCACCACGCACGGCACCGCTTACCTGGAGCACGCAGCTGAGGAGGTGAAAGCCTTGTTAGCGGGCAAGTCAAGCATCTTGTTTATCCCCTACGCCCGTCCGGGAGGCATCTCGCACCAGGAATATACAGACACGGTACGTCAGGCTTTTGAGCCATGGGGTATGCGCGTGAGCGGCGTGCATGAGCACGAGGATGCGGTGAAGGCCGTCAATGAGGCCGAAGCTGTTTTTATTGGTGGCGGCAACACGTTTGTGCTGCTTCGCAACCTGTACCTCAACAAACTGGTGGAGCCGCTGAAACTACGCGTGCAGAAAGGAATGCCTTATATGGGGACAAGCGCCGGTACCAACGTAGCGGGCAAAACCATCGGCACCACCAACGATATGCCCATCGTGACCGTCAAGTCTTTTGATGCGCTGCAATTGGTGCCTTTCAACATCAACCCACACTACCAGGATCCGGTGGAGGGCTCTACCCATATGGGCGAAACCCGCGAGACACGCATTGCCGAGTTCCATCACCACAACCGCCAGCCGGTAGTAGGTTTGCGGGAAGGAAGCATGTTGCGCGTGCAAGGGGACCGGATTACGCTGAAAGGCCCACTTTCGGCCCGAATCTTTTTGCAGGGCCAGAAGCCGATGGAGTTCAAACCGGGCGATGACATCGGCTTTTTGCTGGATGCTTATTAAAGGCTACTCAATTGCGGTGTGGCCAAAGGCTGGTCGTACTAAATCCTTTTAATGAAACAGAATAGCGATTCCTGGTTTCAGAGAAAACGCGCCATACAGTTTTCTGCTGGTTTACAGGAGCAGCAGAAACGGGATAGACCCAGGTAACCAAAACAAAATCTATGCAAAGGCACCACTTGATTTTATATGCGGCTATGGCTGTGGCCACCGCAGGTACTGTCGGCTGCACACGCACCACCCCACCCGATGAAGGGACAGAGGCCGTGCAAAACGACCAGACGATAAGCCAGCTGTTCGAGGACTACTTTGAGGCACGCCTGAAGCTCTTCCCGCTGGAGGCCACCGGCATTGCCGATAACCGCTACAACGACCAACTGCCGAATGACCTGAGCCAGGAGCACCAGGAGCAGGTACGGCAGTTATACCAGACGTATCTCGATCAGATCGGGAAAATAGACCGGAGCCGGCTTGGGCCGCAGGAGCAGGTGAGCTACGATATCTTTGCCTATGAAATGAAGATGGCGCTGGAGGGCTTAGAGCAGCCGTCCATGCTGTTGCCCGTAAATCAGTTCTGGGGTCTCCCGATCTCTCTTGCGCAGCTTGGTTCGGGTTCCGGGAACCAGCCGTTTAAAACCCCTGAAGATTACCAGGATTTTCTGGGCCGCATCAAAGGCTTTGCCGTCTGGGGCGACACTGCGATCACTAACATGCGGAAGGGGATGCAACTCGGCGTTGTGCTGCCGCGCGCACTCACGCAAAAAGTGTTGCCACAGCTGCAGGCCATGGTGGTAAGCGATCCGACGAAATCTATATTCTGGGCTCCTGTCGAGAACCTGCCGGCTAGTTTTACGGCTGCGCAGAAGGACAGCATCCGGCAGGCATATACAAAAGCCATCCGGGGAGAAGTGGTCCCTACTTACCAGAAACTGCAAGATTTCATGCAGCAGGAGTATTTGCCCAAGAGCCGCACCTCCACGGGCATCAGCGGTATAAAAGGAGGCGATGACTACTACAAATATCTGGTGCGCTACTGGACCACTACTGACATGACGCCGGACCAGATCTTCGAGATTGGCCAGCAGGAAGTGGCGCGTATACGCAGCGAAATGGAGCAGGTGAAGCAGCAGGTTGGTTTTAAGGGTGACCTGAAGGCGTTTTTCCAGCATGTGAATGATAACCCCACGTTTATGCCTTTCAAAAAGCCTGAAGAGGTATTGGGCGCTTATCGACAAATAGAGGCGCGGATGCAGCCACAACTGGAGAAGCTGTTTGGCATTACACCGAAATCGAAGTTTGAGGTAAGGCAAACGGAGGCTTTCCGGGCCGCCTCGGCCAGTGCCGAGTACAACCCTGCCGCCCCTGATGGCTCGCGGCCCGGCATTTTCTATGTACCCATTCTGGATGCCAGCACTTACAATAAGGTAGGCATGGAGTCTTTGTTCCTGCATGAGGCGATACCGGGGCATCATTACCAGATATCAATCCAGCAGGAGCAGGAGGGGCTGCCTAAGTTCAGGAAGTTTGCCTGGTATGGAGCCTTTGGCGAAGGATGGGCCCTCTATTCTGAAAGCCTGGGTAAGGAGCTTGGCCTTTATACCGACCCATACCAGTACTTCGGCCGCTTAAGCGATGAGATGCACCGCGCCATACGGTTGGTGGTGGATGTAGGCATGCATGCCAAAGGCTGGAGCAGAGAGCAGGCCATCCAGTACTCATTGGACAACGAGCTGACCAGCCGCGAGGCTGCCGTGGCTGAAATTGAGCGTTACATGGCTATACCGGGGCAGGCATTGAGCTATAAGATCGGGGAGCTGAAAATAAAGGAATTGCGGAAGCGGGCAGAGCAGGAGCTTGGAAACAAGTTCGAAATCAGCGCTTTCCATGACCTGATCCTGACAGGTGGCGTGATGCCGCTTGCCGTACTCGAAAAGAGAGTAGAGGAGTGGATTGCCATGGAAAAGAACCAATAAGTTTTGACTAAGCAAAAACAGAACAGGCGCATCCTACTGGAGCGCCTGTTCTGTTTTTGGGAATGTTGGTAAGCTTACTGGTTTGGGCTTTTGTGGTCCAGCTTCCGAATCAGCATCTTCATAAACTCGCGTTCGCCGCGGTATAGCTTCACCAGCTGTTTGATCGTGATTACCTTTTGGTAGCGCTCGGCATATGCTTTGTCCAGTGCCAGCTCTTTTTCTTTCAGATCAAATATCTTAGCCACGCGGGCCTCTACCTGCGCATCCGTCAGCTGGTCGATATCCTGCTTGAAATCGATGCGGTAGCCTTTCACCAACTCGCGGCGCTTGGCCTCGTGCTCGTTATACAGTGGCCAGAATTTTTGCGATTGCTCGGGTGTCAGGCCCATCTTGTCTGTCAGGAAAGCCACCTTGGCGGCTTCCATTTTTTCGTGCCTGTCGCTCTTGTCATGGCGCTGCGCCATAGCGGTTGTGCTGCCAAAGGCAAACAGGCAGCACATAAGCAGTAGTATAAAGGAATGTCTCATGGGTGAATTAGTAGTCTATGTCGTCTAACTGATAGTAATATAGCTCTTCTTCGGCGGTAGTCGGGCTAACATTCAGGAAATCAGCTGTCAGGAACTGATCTGCTTCCAAGTGCTCCTCCAGGTCAGAAAACTCTAAGTTGGCATACAGGTCCAGGTACTCCACCATCTCATCCTTAGACAACAAGGCGACAGATACGGTTTCCTGCTGTGGCGCCTGTTGCATCCCCAAAAAGTATACCCCTATAAACAGGACAAGCAGCAGCACAGGAGCCAGCGCAAGCCGTAGTAGGCGCCAGTGCTGCCACAGCCAGGCGGGCGAATCAAGGCTTGCTTCAGGCTGCCGGCTGGCAGTCCGTTCCATGATGCGCATCGGCAGGCGGTCAAAGTACCCATCGGGCACCTGGTGCAGCTGTCGCTTCGGAATTTCGTTTAGCTTCAAATGTCTTTTCATTTTTTGGTTACCTTCCATAGTTTAGATGCAATAGCTGTGCTATAGTTTAATCCTGCTTCAGATATTCCTCTATTTTTTTTACCGCGATGTGGTAAGATGCCTTCAGGGCACCTACGGAGGTGCCCAGTACCTCGGACATTTCCTCATACTTCAGCTCGTCATAGTACTTCATGTTAAACACCAGCCGCTGCTTGTCTGGCAGGCGCAGGATCGCCTTCTGAAGCTTCAGTTGGATTTCGTCGCCAGCGATGTCGGGGGAGGAGGTGAGCTTTTCGGTCAGCTCGTTGGTGATGTCGTGCAGGGGCAGGAAGAAGCGCCGCTTTTTGCTCGAAAGAAAAGACAGGCACTCGTTGGTGGCAATGCGGTAGATCCAGGTATAAAGCTGCGCATCCTTACGGAATCCCTCCAGGTTCTTCCATATTTTCAGGAATACCTCCTGCGTCAGGTCGTCCGCGTCCTCATGGTCGATCACCATCTTGCGGATGTGCCAATAGACCTTCTGCTGGTACTTTCGGACAAGCTGGCTGAAGGCCAGGTTACGGCTATCGGGGTGGGAGAATTTTTCTAAAAGCTCTTTGTCTTCCACTTTTCGAGGGCAGGGAGCTGCAAAGGATATGGGTTTAAAGCAAAAAGGCCGTGCCACTTGCGGCACAGCCTTTCTTAACCTATAGGTCAGAAGCCGCTTTTACTGCTGCTTTCTGCTGATGACACGCTCAACGGCGGCCACAATGTCGTTCTCTGTGAGGCCGTACTTCTCCATCAACTCATCTGGTGTGCCTGACTCTCCGAAGGAGTCGTCCACGGCCACGTATTCCATTGGCAGCGGCGTGTTCTTCACAAGCAGCTGTGCGATGCTGTCGCCGAGGCCTCCGAGGCGGTTATGCTCCTCTGCGCTAACCACGCATTTCGTCTTGGCAACAGATTTCAGGATAGCCTCCTCGTCCAGTGGCTTGATGGTGTGGATGTTGATGATCTCAGCCGAAATTCCTTTCTCAGCCAGGATATGGCCCGCCAGGATAGCTTTCCAAACCAAGTGGCCAGTCGCGAAAATGCTGACATCGGTGCCTTCATTTACCATCCAGGCTTTGCCAATCTCAAACTTCTGGTTCGGGTCTGTGAACACCGGAATAACCGGACGGCCAAAGCGCAGGTATACCGGCCCTTCGTAGTCTGCAATAGCGATGGTGGCTGCTTTCGTCTGGTTGTAGTCGCAAGGGTTGATGACGGTCATGTGCGGCAGCATCTTCATCATCCCAAGGTCCTCCAGGATCTGGTGCGTGGCACCGTCCTCTCCAAGGGTGACACCGGCATGCGAGGCGCAGATCTTTACGTTTTTGCCAGAGTACGCGATAGACTGGCGGATCTGGTCATACACACGGCCAGTGGAGAAGTTGGCGAAAGTACCGGTGAACGGGATCTTTCCACCAATCGTCAATCCGGCGGCGATGCCCATCATGTTTGCTTCCGCGATACCAATCTGGAAAAAGCGCTCCGGGTTTTCCTTGATGAAATCGGCCATTTTCAGCGATCCCACCAGGTCGGCGCAGAGGGCTACTACATTTGGGTTAGTGCGGCCAAGCTCCAGCAGGCCAGCTCCGAAACCGGAACGTGTGTCTTTTTGCTCTGTATACGTGTACTCTTTCATCTATCTGTTGAAAATTTTTACGGTTGTGGTTGCGCCCGATTTAATGTTAAAATCCTTTATGTCGGTGAATTTACTCGCCTGGGCGGTTTTCATGCGGTAAATCAACCTATAATTGCCTGGCTGCAACGCCAGGGTAACCTTGCTGTTCTCTTCCGGAAGGTTATACAGCCAACGCTGGGCACCGTCTGCCTCCAGCGCATAGATGCTGCCGTAGCCCTTCATCTGCGAGGGGATTGACAGCTGCCCAGGCGGCGGGATGCTGACCGTGTTGGTCTGTCCCTGCTTCAGTTCTACATTTTTTAGGTAGATCCGGGGCAGGGTAAGGATCTCCAGTTCGTAGCGCCCGGCCAGGTACTTCTGCTGCTCTCCAAATGGCTGCACGTGCAGGGTTTGTTTATCCCCTTGCTCCCGCACAATAGCGGTTAGGCTGCCGTAGGGGGTAATGCCATCTGGTCGCAGGTATAAAGTGCCTTGCGGTGCTTTCACCTGGATGACGTTGTGCCTGCCCGGGTTGATGCTGATGTTGCGCTCTACTACCGCCGGGGTGGTATTCACTACCAGGTCGTACGGGAGCAGGGCATCAATCTCAAGCATGTCGGGCTTACCAGAAGTAGGCCTGTAATGCACAAAGTTATACTCAGGCAACTTGGTTAGCGCGTTCAGGAACGTTATGTTCACGTTGCTCTCCACCGGTTTGCCGTCCTGGTTCAGCAATTCCACACTAACTGTGGTCTTGCTCAGCGTCTGCATCACAATTTCAGTCAGCACCGACTCAAAGGTCTTCACGTCAGCTGCATTGTAATAATTGCCGATGCAGTTCAGCTGCTTCTCATATTCGGGGTTTATACCGATGCCAATCACGAAGGGCCGCAGGAAAATCCTTTTCTTCTGCAGTTCCAGCGACATGGCACAGGGGTCGCCTGCGCACGATTCTAGCCCGTCTGTGATCAGAATGACGACGTTGCGTGTCTTTTCTTCCGGAAAGTCGCTCGCTGCCTGCTGCAGCGAGTAAGTAATGGGGGTGTTGCCGCGAGGCACAATCCCGGTCAGTTTCTTTTTGATGGCCTCTGTGCTGTTCGGCGAAAACGGCACTTCCAGTCGGGTGTCTTTGCAGTCGTTGCGCTCACGCCCAAACTGGTGCCCGTATACCCGCAGCGCCACTTCCACATTCTCGTACCGGTCCAGGGAGTCAACTAAATGTGTCAGCAGCGCTTTGGCAACGGACATCCGGTCGCTGTTCTCCCACTTGGCCAGCATGCTTCCGGAGGCATCCAGCAAAAAAAGGATGCGTGTTTTAGGAAGCTCCTTTTCTGATTCCTGGCCCAAAACACGGCCTGTTGCCGAGAGCATCAGCAAAAGCGACAGTGCAAAAACTAGGGTGCGCCAGTGTGCCATGCAGGAGTAAGGCCAAAAGATACTTATTGCCGACCCCGAAGGGTGGCGGCTTTATTAATAATCAGCAGCCTCGTTTACGGCAAGCTGCTGCAGCGCTATCTCCAGTTGCTCGTCGTTAGGTGCCACGCCATGCCATTTGTGGGAGCCCATCATAAAGTCTACTCCGTAGCCCATTTGGGTATCCATCAATAGCATCACTGGCTTTCCTTTGCCTGTGGCGGCTTTAGCCTGGTCCAAGGCCGGCAGCAGTGTCTCGAAATTGTTTCCGTCTGCTTCCAGCACATGCCAGCCAAACGATTCGAATTTTGCACGCAGGTCGCCCAGCGACAATACCTCCTCGGTAGAACCATCAATCTGCTGACCGTTTCTGTCTACCGTAGCAATCAGGTTGTCTACTTTGTTGTGCGGGGCATACATCGCAGCCTCCCATACCTGGCCTTCCTCCAGCTCGCCATCGCCCATCAGCACATACACCAGGCTGTTGTCTTTGTTGAGTTTTTTGGCCTGGGCAGCACCAATTGCCACCGATAAGCCCTGGCCGAGAGAGCCAGAAGCGATACGAATTCCTGGCAGCCCCTCTTCGGTGGCAGGGTGCCCCTGTAACCGCGAGTTAAGCTTCCGGAAAGTCTTCAGTTCCTCTACATCAAAAAAGCCAGCACGAGCCAGTGTACTGTACCATACCGGAGAGATATGGCCGTTAGACAGGAAGAATAAATCCTCGCCCTCGCCATTCATGTCAAATTCAGGCGAATAGTTCATTACTTTAAAGTACAGCGACACGAAGTAGTCCGTACAGCCTAGCGAACCACCTGGGTGGCCGGAATTTACTGCATGCACCATGCGTACGATGTCTCGGCGAACCTGTGCCGCAATGTCTTTCAGTTCCTCAATACTCTTGTTGTGTGGATTCACTTTATATACAGGTTATTAGTTATCAGTTTTGTAATAATACACATTTTTGTTGCTGTTCTACAAACCCGTGAGGCTATAATTAGAACAAAGTAGCAATGCCGGGCGCAGCAGTGCTTTGTATGGCTGAGCAAGCTAAAGGTTGGCGCCTCATAAATGTTAAAATTACACTTATGTTGGTATAAAACAAATGTTGCTGCTAATTCTTGTGTAAGATAGGAAGATTGTAAAAACAGTAAAGCCTTTTAGCGAAAATAATAAAAGCGCCCGGCAGTTTCAATGAATTGCCGGGCGCCATTAATATTAGCATGTGCTACTTTTTAGCTAAAATCTGTTCAGTGTGGGCTGCGGTCTTTACTTTCTTGATGATGTCCTGAATGGTGCCTTTTTCATCCAGCACGAAGGTATACCGCATGGTGCCCATATACTTGCGACCGTACATTGATTTTTCCTGCCACACACCGTATTGCTCCACGATCTTCTTGTCTGTGTCGGCAATCAGCGTGAAAGGCAGCTCATATTTGCTTATAAAGCCCTGGTGGGATTTTTCGGTATCGGTGCTGATGCCGATCACTTCATACCCGCTTTGCTGCAAGTCGCTATAGTTGTCGCGGAGGTTGCAGGCCTGGGCGGTGCAGCCCGAGGTATTGTCTTTGGGGTAAAAATACAGAATCACTTTCTTGCCCAGATAGTCACTTAGCTTCACGGTGTTCCCGTTCTGGTCTTTGCCCTCAAACTCAGGGGCTTTGTCTCCAATGTTTAATTCCATGTGTTGTGTCAAATGGTGGTGGTATAAACGGCTTCGTTGCCTGCGTTATCTTTTACTCTCAGAACAAACTCACCCGAAAGCGGGGTGCTTTTATCCAGCTTCTCAGACCAGATGGTGGCGGCTTTGTGCTCATATTTCATCAGAACCCATTCCCCGTTCAGGTACGCATTGAAGGAGTTCAGCCCCGATAAGTCATCCGAAATCTTGAACCGGATCTGGTCGCGGCTCTTGCTCACCAGCCGGATGTATGGCTTTTGGGTGTCCTCCAACACTTTAAACTTACCCATGTTCTTGGTCCAGAAGGAGATGGTGTTGTCGTCGGCCCAATTGCCCCCTACGAAGCCCTTGCCCCGCCCGGTACCCAGAAAGTATACCGCTGCTTTAGATTTGTCTGTTACTTCCGCCATATTAGGCTTAAGCGTTACTTTTACACTCTTTAGCAAAGGCGTAAAGTAATCGCCGACGGTAAAGACGTTATCCTCCAGGTTGGTCTGGAAGTACAGCGTGTCGTAGAGCGACTGCTTGTCGAACAGTACCTTTAAGTAGTCATTCGAAAAGGAGGTTTCCTGCCCCGGTGGGATGAGCTTCTCAAAATTGAAAGGCATTGTAACGCCGCAGAAGCGCATGGAGTCAGGCAGGCCCGCCCGAAGGTCGAAGAGGCCCACCGACTGGGAGTTCTTCATGTAACTGGGCACAAGCATCAGCGCCTTCGTTCCCTTGATTAGCTCGATGTTCTGGGGTGTGCTGCTGGTATCGGTGGCCATGATCTTGAGCACGTTGCCAATCAACTCATAGTCTAGCTTTGTTTTGCTCACCGTTTTGGCAACCGATTTTGTGAAAGTAGGTTGCTGCCCTTTCACCACAAAACTCAGGGTGGAGGAATTGTCATAAGAATCGCGGGCCACCAGTTTTACTTGGTAAGTAGAATCTGGGTGCACCTGCATGCGGCCTTGTTTGCCGTTAGCGGTGGTATAAAGCGGCAGGTCGTTTCCGTAATCCACATAAGCCTTCTGGAAAGTGCGCCCCTCACGCTTGTACACATTGTAATTGATATGCTGCGATACCTGCCTGGACAGTTCAAAAGGAACCTTGTCGATGTAGTGGCTGTACATTTTCTTGCCGTTCACGAAGAGGGTAACTTCCTGGGTGCCGTTCTTGTTGGCGGCACCGTCCAGCCGGTCGATAGTCTGCAGTTCCAACCCTAGCAGCCCGTTGGCCCTTACCGTATCTGTCAGCACGTAGTTGTTTCCAACCTGCTTTGTGCGGAATTCCGCGCGGTCAAACTCGTTTTTTACCCGAGCATGGATGTTCAGTGGCGTGATGCCCACACTGTAAATATCCGGAGGGGTAGTGTCAAGCACTTCCCCGAATTTATACTTCAACGGGTTACACAGGCGGTCTTTTTCGTCCCTGATCTCGAAGTGCAGGTGCGGTCCTCCGGAGCCACCCGTGTTACCGGACAGCCCAATGACCTCGCCTCGCTTCACCGGAAACATCGTAGATTCCGGGAACATCTCCAGCTCAAAGGTCTTCTTTTCGTATTGCTTCTGCAGCATGTAGTCCGCCATGGGCTTGCCAAACGCCGAGAGGTGTGCGTACGTTGTCACCAAGCCGTTCGGGTGCGTTACATAGATAATGTTTCCATACCCATAGGTAGACTGCTTGATGCGAGACACATACCCGTCTGCAGCGGCGTATACCTGCAAGCCCTCACGCTGGTCGGTTTTGATATCCAGGCCCCCATGGAAATGGTTAGAGCGAATCTCACCCATGGTACCTGAGAGGTAGTTCCGCTCACCCGGTTTTATCGGGAAAAGAAAGTAGCCTGGTTGTGGTGCGACTTGCGCCGCTGCGCTCAGTGAGGTATAAAGTGCAAGTGCCGAAAGCGCGAACAGCTTTCGTTTATTTAACTTCGAAATCAAGTAATTTTTTATCTTCAACATACCCTTCTAATCTGTCTCCTATTTGTACGGGCCCTACGCCCTGTGGCGTGCCCGTGAAAATGATGTCGCCTGTTTTAAGTGTGATGAACTTAGAAACATAGGCAATGATGTCATCAAACGTGTTGAGCATCATGCTGGAGTTGCCCTCCTGTTTTGTTTGTCCGTTCACATCCAGCTTAAAACTGATGTTGTGCGGCTCAGGGAACTGGCTCAGCGGCAAAAACTCCGATACAGGAGCAGAGCCGTTGAACCCTTTCGCCAAAGCCCATGGCAGGCCTTTCGCTTTAGCCTTGGACTGCAAGTCACGTGCCGTGAAGTCGATCCCTAACCCGATACCGTCGTAATACTTGTGGGCAAACTTCTTGTCAATTTCTTTCCCTTCGCGGCAAATGCGCAAAATCAACTCAGCTTCATAATGCACATCCTTCGTGAACTCAGGGTAGTAGAAAGGCTCATTCTGACGAATTAGCGCTGTGTCGGGCTTAAAGAATATCACCGGCTCGTCCGGCACTTCGTTTTGCAGTTCAGCTATATGGTCGGCGTAATTCCTGCCGATGGCAATTATCTTCATCTGATTTGAGTTGAGTGTCCTTTTTTCAAAAATAGGGTTTATACCGTTGCTTCACCGAAAAAGATCCGAAAAATATTCGGTTCGGACTATAATAATTGATTTGTTTTGCCGGTATCTCATCTATAGGTATAAACCTATATGAGCAGTAAAAATTGTGTTTAGCGCCAAGAAAACACTTTAAAGACTGTCAGCCGTATAAACTTTGCGTAAACGGCTAATCCATTAGCTAAGTCAATTATTGTAAAACCATTTATTAAAATTAAAGTATAGTTATATACTAATTTAGTGTTGTGTTAATTTTTGATATCCTGGAAAGTGGTTCAGATTTTGATTTGCTTTCTTTACTCACCAAAAACTAAACGAAGATGTACAAGAAAATAAGTGCCTTTATACTAGCAACAGCCCTGTTTGTGGGCTGCACAACGGTACCCATTACAGGCAGGCGGCAGCTTAACCTGGTGTCGGATGCAGAGATGCAGCAGCAGAGCTATGCCGCTTACAATCAATTTTTAAGCGAGCACAAGCTCTCCCGCGACGCGCAGGCAAATGCCATGGTGAAGCGTGTGGGCCGCCGCATTCAGAACGCTGTGGAAGAGTATATGCTTGCCAACAACATGCAGAACGAACTGGCAGGCTTTGAATGGGAGTTTAACCTGGTGCAGGACGAACAGGTGAATGCTTTCGCGATGGCAGGCGGTAAAACCGTGGTTTATACCGGCCTATTGCCCGTAGCGCAAAACGAAACCGGGCTTGCCGTGGTGATGGGCCATGAGATTGCGCACGCCATTGCGAAACACGGCAATGAGCGCATGAGCCAGGCCTTGGCGCAACAATTCGGTGGCCAGACGCTCTCGGCTTTAGCCGGTGCGCAACCAGGTGCAGCGTCCAACCTTCTCATGTCGGTATACGGGGTGGGCTCGCAACTGGGCCTGCTGAAGTATGGCCGACAGCAGGAATCAGAAGCTGACCGCTTGGGCTTGATTTTTATGGCCATGGCAGGGTATGACCCGCAGGCTTCCATCCCGTTCTGGCAGCGCATGGAAGCTAAAAGCGGTGGTCAGTCCCCTCCGGAATTCCTCTCTACGCACCCAAGCTCTGGCAGACGCCAAAACGACCTGCAGCAATGGATGCCGGAAGCCATGAAGTACTACAAACGCTAAACTAGGTATAGCGAGATCAACTATCAACCTGATATATGAACAAACAGCCTTTCATCTGTTCCGCTTTCCAACTGTATAGCAGAGCTTTTGCTTACAGTGCCCTTTTCTTTGTGGTGCTCGCCCTGTTCTCCTGTGCTGGCCGCCGGCAAATTGCTGATGACGAGTACGATGACTATGAAGAGGGAGTCTCGGAGGGTGAGGTTGCAGATATCCCGCCGCCCGTTTACGACGGCAAACTGCTGGCCCAGGTGGTGTTTGATACCGTGGACTACATTGTGCCCCGCCAGGAGCTGTTGCAGCCCTTCATCAAGGAGTTTGGCGACGGTACGGTGGTAGACCAGGTGATGATCCGGAAAGTGCAGGAGACGAAGGAGGACCAGCCGGTGTATTACCTGGTAGGGTTAGGTATCCAAAACGGCGCCTTTCGGTCCATGGCCATCAACTTGGATGTCGCCTCAGACAACAGTCTATACCTGAGCAGTAAAGGGGACAAGCATATCTGCCGGGCCTCCATCGGGTGCAGTTTTTGCTTTTTCACCTTCTCGGGTAATGAGATTACAGGCTGTGAGTGCGACTCGCGCTCGCCGGCTAACACCTGTTCGCACCGGTTTATCCAAGGAAACACGCTGTTGAAGGATGTCAGGCTTCGGAACAATCGTTAAAATTATAGTTGGTAGT
Organism: Pontibacter sp. CAU 1760; assembly: GCF_054482735.1. Taxonomy (NCBI): domain Bacteria; kingdom Pseudomonadati; phylum Bacteroidota; class Cytophagia; order Cytophagales; family Hymenobacteraceae; genus Pontibacter; species Pontibacter sp. CAU 1760. The sequence goes on along the minus strand of NZ_JBTLRL010000016.1, from coordinate 38,531 downwards.
ATAAAATTGAGGGCCGCTGACATCTCGTCAGCGGCCCTCAATTTTATACCTCAGTTCCAGCGTAGGTTAGGAGAACTGTACTTTACGCAGTTTGATGCGCGTGAGTACTTTTTTGGTCTGTAGCGGGAACTCACTTTTCATCATCCAGTCGTAGTAGCCGGGCTCTTTCTGGAACACTTCCTCCACCGGCACATTTTTATGCTTCCCGAAGTTAAACACTTCCTGGCCAGCGGGGTTGTACACGATTCTGCCGGATAGGTCGGCGGTCTTCTGTACCGTGAACTTATGCAGCTGCTCCATGTCATTCTGGATCGGGAATTCCTCTACGCCTTCGGCTACCTCCACGGCCGTCTGCTCGTACCGGTCTAGTTGCGCCATCAGGATGTGGTAGGTTGCCAGGGTATCTGCCTCGGCGCTGTGAGCATTCTCCAGTTTCTTGTTACAATAGAATTTATAGGCAGCTGAAAGCGTGCGCTGTTCCATTTGATGAAAGATGCGGCAGGCATCCACGATGTTCCGGTTGTCGATGTCAAAGTCGATGTCGCAGCGCAGGAACTCCTCGGCCAGCAAGGGGATGTCAAAGCGCAGCAGGTTATACCCTGCCAAGTCGCAGCCCTTCATGAACAGGTCTAGCTCGTGGGCCACCTGCTTAAACGTTTGGCAGTCTTTGATATCGTCTTCGTAAATTCCGTGAATCAGGCTAGTCTCCAGTGGAATCGGGATGGTGGGGTTGATGCGGCGGGTGCGCAGTATTTCTTCTCCGTTTGGCATCACCTTCAGCAAGCTGTACTCCACAATCCGGTCTTTGCAGATATCAGTACCGGTGGTTTCGAGGTCGAAGAAGATGATGGGGCGCTTTAGATTCAGTTTCATGTGTTAGGGTTAGAGAACCGCCTTCGTCAGCGCGTCCATGTTAATGTTGTTGTAATTGCCTGAGCTCATGAGCAGCAGGTTGCTGTTTTGCCAGTTGCGCGAGGTCAGGTGTTGCTGCAATGCCTCGGATTCGGTGTAGACTTTCAGGTTCGGGTTCGCAAAGGCCTGCTTGAGTTCCTCCTCGGACAGCATCTCCATTTTCTTGTGCTCCACCGTCTTCGGGTTAAAGTACACAATCGGCTCATCGGCCTTGTCCAAGGCGCCAGCATACTGCGGCAGGAAACTCTTGTTCAGGCTACTGAAGGTATGAAGCTCCAATACCGCCACCAGGCTTCGTTCCGGGTACTGCGTTTTCACGGCTTCCGTGGTGGCTTTCACTTTGGAAGGGGCATGGGCAAAGTCCCGGAAGATGATGCTGTTATCCTTTTCCCCGATCTTCTCGAGGCGTTTAGCGGCTCCCTTAAAGCTTTGCAGGGCCTCGTAAAAGTCATGCGCCTTCACCCCGATTTTCTTGCAGACCTCCTTTGCAGCGCTGATATTCTGGAGGTTGTGCTGCCCAAACAGCTGTATCTCCACATCGCCCTCCTTTTTGGTGTGCAGAATGGTTTTGCCATTCCGGATGCTGTGGTCGTGGGCGCTGTAGCCGATGTAGGCAATGTCGGCGGGGTTACGCGGCACGGCTACCAGCTGCACCTGCTCATCATCCTGGTTATAGATGAGCGTGCCTGCCTTTGGGGTCATCTCAGCGAACAGGCGGAACTGCTTGCGGTAGTTCTCCGGGTCCGGGAACACGTTGATGTGGTCCCAGCTGATGCCGCTGATCACACCGATGTGGTGATGGTACAAATGGAACTTCGGGACGCGCTTGATCGGGTCGGAGAGGTACTCATCGCCCTCGATAATAATGATGGGCGCATCGTTCGTCAACTTTACCATGCGGTCGAAACCCTCCAGCTGGGCACCAACGGCATAGTCGAACTTGCGGCCCAGGTGCTGCAGCACATGCAGGATGATGGACGTGATGGAGGTTTTGCCATGGCTGCCCCCAATTACGATGCGCTGCTTGTCGCGGCTCTGCTCATAGATAAACTCCGGGAAAGAGTAGATAGGAATGTTCAGCTCTAGTGCACGTTTTAGCTCCGGGTTATCCGGGCGGGCGTGCATCCCCAGAATCACGGCATCCGGCCTGGCATCAATCTTTTCCGTGAACCAGCCCTCTGCTTCCGGCAGCAGACCTGCTTTTGCAAGCCGGCTTTTGGCAGGTTCAAAGATCTCATCATCCGAGCCTGTTACCTTCAGGCCTTTGTCGTGCAGTGCCAGGGCAAGGTTGTGCATGATGCTACCACCCACTGCTATCAGGTGTATGTACTGTAGTTCCTTCTTCTCCATATGCGCAGCATAGATTGTTGCAAACAGACAAAGTTATAAGACCTGCCCAAATATAAAATAGCATACCCTTAATATGTTGATATCTTGTAGGTGAATGTGGATTACTCAGCGGGGAGTGTGGATTACTTGCATGGCAGGTTTTTTAAATTTGTAACCTATGGAGGAGATGAAAATGAACGTGCGGCCTGCGGGCAATCGGAATGGGTGGCAGAAGAAACCCTCTTTGGTGTCGGAGTTAGGCAAGAAGCCACCGCAAGCCCTTGATTTAGAGGAGGCTGTGCTGGGTGCCCTGATGCTGGAGAAAGACGCCCTCACTTCCGTGATCGATATTTTGCGACCCCAGAGCTTTTACAAAGAAGCGCACCAGCGCATTTTCAAAGCCATCATCGGCCTCTTCGATAAATCAGAGCCTATCGATATCCTGACCGTGACGCACGAGCTGCGGGAAAACGGCGAGCTGGAGCTGGCCGGCGGTGCGTACTACGTCACGCAACTGACCACCCGCGTAAACTCTGCCGCCAACATCGAGTACCATGCCCGTATCATCACGGAGAACTCCATCAAGCGCGACCTGATTTCTATTTCCTCGGAGGTGCTTTCAAGTGCTTACGAAGATACCACGGACGTATTCGACCTGCTGGATAAAACGGAGGCCAAGCTTTATGAAGTATCGGAATCCAACATCCGCAAGAACTTCGACGACATGCGCTCGCTCATGCACTCGGCCATCAAGGAGCTGGAGGAGAAACGAAAGCAGTCGGATGGTTTGACGGGAGTGCCAAGCGGTCTTGCCGCTTTGGACCGGGTTACGTCTGGCTGGCAAAAATCTGACCTGGTGATTCTGGCGGCACGTCCGGCGATGGGTAAAACAGCCTTCGTTCTATCCTGTATGCGCAATGCGGCAGTAGACTTTAAGAAGGGAGTGGCTATCTTCTCCCTCGAGATGTCCTCGCTGCAGCTGGTGAACCGTTTGATCTCGTCGGAGGCGGAACTGGATTCAGAAAAAATCAAAAAAGGCAACCTGGAGGATTATGAGTGGGCGCAGCTCAACCATAAGATCTCTAAGTTAACGGAGGCGCCCATCTTTATTGACGACACGCCGGGCTTGTCCATACGTGAGCTGCGCACCAAGTGCCGCCGCCTCAAGGCGCAGTTCGACATCCAGATGATCATTATTGACTACCTGCAGCTGATGAGCGGAAATGCAGAGGGCAAGGGTGGAGGAAACCGTGAACAGGAGATCGCCTCCATTTCACGTGCCCTGAAGATGCTGGCCAAGGAGCTGAGCGTGCCGGTAATTGCCCTGTCGCAGCTGAGCCGTGCCGTGGAAACGCGTGGCGGTGACAAGCGTCCGCAGCTATCCGACTTACGTGAATCGGGGTCTATTGAGCAGGATGCCGACATGGTGCTTTTCCTGTACCGTCCGGAATACTACGGCATTACCGAAGATGAGATGGGCAACCCGACAGCTGGAGTAGGTGAAGTGATCATCGCCAAGCACCGTAACGGTTCGCTGGAGAATGTGCAGCTGAAATTTATCGGTAAGTACACCAAGTTCACTAACCTGGATAACGATTTCGGGGGCGATGCCATGGGTGGTTTCAATGCCTTGCCAAACAGCACCTTCGATGCGGATACGCCTGGGTCTATCCGCTTGGGTAGCCGCATGAATGACGGTAGCAATGGTGGGGGAGGATTCCCTACCTCAAGTTTTGATGAAGAACCGCCGTTTTAAAAACGGCCTGTAGTTTAAAGAAAAGCCAAAGGAAGAAAAGCCGCTGTGTTTGTAACCAGCGGCTTTTCTGTTTCAAAAGCAATCCTTAGCGCCCTTGACTTGCGGGCGTGAAGGGGGTATGAAAAAACGGCTCCACTGCTTCAGGTATAAACCTGCTTCAGTGGAGCCGTTTTCAAATAGCGTATTTTACCCTTATTTCAGGTTCAGGTCCATCAGGGTCTGCTGAATTTTGTCGTTCAGTTTCTGTGCTACGGCGTTGTAGTCAGACTTTGATGCCAAAGGCTCGTTCACGCTCACGTAAAACTTGATCTTCGGCTCGGTGCCGGAAGGGCGGGCAGAGATTTTACTGCCGTCCTCGGTCATGTACTGCAGTACGTTCGAACTCTCCAGGTCCAGCTTGGTTTCCTCGCCAGTAAGCAGGTTTTTGCGGGTGCCGGCCTTGTAATCGCTTACCTCCACTACCTTGGAGCCCGCGATCTTCTGCGGCGGGTTGCTGCGCATGTCTGCCATCATCTGCTGAATCTCCTCCGCACCGCGCATACCCTTCTTCGTGATGGATACCAGCTCTTCCTTGTAGAAGCCGTACTGGGTATACATGTCCACCATCATCTCAAACAGGCTCTGGCCCTTGTCCTTGGCTACCGCCGCCATCTCCGCGATCAGGGCGCAAGACGAAATAGCGTCCTTGTCGCGTACAAAGTCGCCGGCCAGGTAGCCATAGCTTTCCTCGCCGCCGCCAATGTACGTTTCCTTGCCTTCCAGCTTCCGGATCACCTCCGCGATGTACTTAAAGCCCGTCAGGGTTTCATACATGGTCACGTTGTAGCTATCGGCAATTTTTTTGATCAGGTCTGTGGTTACGATGGTTTTCACCACGTACTCTTTGCCTGTCAGTTTATCTGCTTTCTGCCACGCCTGCAGCAGGTAGTTGATGAGCAGCGAGCCGGTTTGGTTACCGTTCAGGAGCACAAACTCGCCAGTCAGGTTTTTCACGGCGATACCCACGCGGTCAGAGTCCGGGTCAGTGGCCAGCACTAAATCGGCATCCACTTCCTCGGCCTTCTTCATGGCCAGCGTCATAGCTTCTTTCTCTTCCGGGTTCGGGTAGACCACCGTCGGGAAGTTGCCGTTTGGCTCCGCCTGCTCCTCTACCACCGTCACATTGTTAAAGCCAAAGCGCTTCAGGATCTCCGGCACCAGCGTGATACCCGTTCCGTGGATAGGCGTGAACACGATCTTCAGGTCCTGCTGGCGTTTGATAGCCTCCTGCGAGATAGACAGGCCCAGTACTTCTTTCATGTAAGCCTCGTCCACCTCCGTGCTGATCATCTGGATGTTCTCGGGCTTGGCCTCAAACTTCACATCGTCAATAGAAGTGATCTTGTTTACCTCCGCGATGATGTTCTTGTCGTGCGGTGCGGTTACCTGGCCTCCGTCGTTCCAGTAGGCTTTGTAGCCGTTGTACTCTTTCGGGTTGTGCGAGGCCGTGATCACCACACCGCTCTGGCAGCCCAGGTGGCGAATGGCAAACGACAGCTCCGGCGTCGGGCGAAGCGCCTCGAAGAGGTATACCTTTATATCATTGGCAGAAAAGATAGCCGCGGTCTCGCGGGCAAACTTATCCGAGTTGTTGCGACTGTCGTGGGCAATCGCCACGCTAATTGGCTGGCCCGGGAAGTTCTGCTTCAGGTAGTTACAAAGGCCCTGGGTGGCCATACCCAGGGTATAGCGGTTCATGCGGTTGCTTCCCGCGCCCATAATGCCGCGCAAGCCCCCGGTGCCAAACTCCAGGTCTTTGTAAAAGGCATCGGCCAGCGTGTCCTGCTCTCCGCGCTCCTGCAGTTCCCTGATCTCAGCTTTGGTAGCTTCGTCGTAATTGCCAGCCAGCCACTGGTCTATTTTCGTCTGGATAGATTGCTCAATCATATCGTTTCTGCTTGATGAATAAGTATAAATGCAATGTTCGGTATAAATACATTACACCAGCCCTTTTTGCACATGTAGCGCCATCAGAGGACTGGTGTAATGTATTGGAATATAAAAATAAAGCAATTTAAATGAAATCACATGGGCATTTACTAAAAACTTGCCTAAAGGTTGCCCCGCAGTGCCTGCTCCCGCTCAATAGACTCGAACAAAGCCTTGAAGTTGCCTTTGCCAAAGGATTTTGCCCCCTTGCGCTGTATGATCTCATAAAACACGGTAGGGCGGTCTTCTACGGGTTTGGTAAAGATCTGTAGCAAATAGCCCTCCTCGTCACGGTCCACCAGGATGTTCAGCGCCTTCAGGGCCTCCATCTCTTCATCAATTTCCCCAATACGCTCAAACAGGGTCTCATAATAGGTTTCCGGCACGTACAGGAACTCCACGCCGCGCTTGCGCAACTCCGCCACGGTGCGCAGGATGTCGTCGGTGGCCACGGCGATGTGCTGCACGCCCGCTCCCCGGTAAAAATCCAGGTACTCATCTATTTGTGATTTCTTCTTGCCCTTGGCCGGCTCGTTGATCGGGAACTTCACGTAGCCGTTGCCATTCGACACTACTTTCGACATCAGGGCGGTATACTCCGTGCTAATGTCTTTGTCATCGAAGGTGAGCAGCAACTGGAAGCCCATCACCTTCTCATAAAACTCCACCCACTCGTTCATGCGGCCCAGTTCTACGTTGCCCACGCAATGGTCCACATACTTCAGCCCCACGGGGTTAACCTCCAGCGGAGATGACTTGGCCACAAAACCCGGCATAAACGGCCCGCTGTACTTGCTGCGCTCCACAAAGGTATGAATGGTTTCGCCGTAGGTATGGATAGCGGCGATCTTCACTTCGCCAAACTCATCGGTCAGGGTTTGGGGGGCAATGGCTGATTTTGCACCTCGGGCAACGGTATCATGGTATGACTTTTCGGCGTCGTCCACCCAGAGGGCCAGTACCTTCACGCCGTCTCCGTGTTGCAGCACATGCTTTGAGATGTCAGAGGTGGGGTCCAAGGAGGTGGTGAGCACAAAGCGTATCTTGTCCTGCACCAGCACATAGGAGGCACGGTCGCGGACGCCTGTTTCGGGCCCGGCGTAGGCCACCAGTTTAAAGCCGAAGGCAGTCTGATAGAAGTGAGCGGCCTGCTTGGCATTGCCCACATAAAACTCGATATGGTCGGTGCCGTTCAGGGGCAAAAGGTCTTGTGACATAGTTTTGGGATTAGTTAGCTCATGGTTTGTGTAAAAATACACCTTTTAGTGAGTTAACAAAACCTGACCAGCGGCATGGCAAATTATCAATGGATTACTTGCAATTGCTACGGCATGTTATCAACTTTGTAAAAAATACGATGCCATGAATGTAAATGCCCTAAACGAATCCATCGTTGCGATACTCGCCAAGAAACAGGAGCTAAACGGCCTGGACTACAACGACGCGCGTTATGATGATATAGAAGAAGAGCTACACGACCTCGAAGACGATTTTAACGAGGAGTATGGCGACTACCTGGAGGATGTGCTGGAAGACGTGCACGGCAAGCTGAAGTCGGATGCCGACATCCTGCTGCCTACTGCCTATTTGGCCAGCACCCTGGACCCGGAGGCTGACCTGGAGCACGACGAGAAAGAGGGGGTATGGGTAGAGTCTGATTCGTTTCCGGGCGTGGAGATGCGCCTTGTGATTGTGGCTAACCCGCCGCGCGTATTGCTGATTCTGGCCGACCAGGAGCGTGTGCTCTGGACAGCCGAGTAAAAAAACATTTGAGACAAAATCGCTGCCGCTTTTGCAGTAGCTTTCATAACCGCCGGTGCCGATGCTTTATGCCTTGTCACCGGCGGTTTTTTTGTTGCGCTATGCTGTTAAGTTTAAGCTGAGAGGCGCCAAACTTCCAGCATTTGTATTATATTAGCCTTGGCTTTATTCATTAGAACCATCATATTTGCAGCACATTCATAAGATAAAACCATGAAGACCATTGCATTAGTAGCGCATAACAATAAAAAGACAGACCTGCTGAACTGGGTGAAAGAAAACCAGGCGGGCCTGGAAGGGTATAACCTGATCGGCACCACCAACACCTCGAAACTCCTCAACGACCTGCTGGACCTGAATGTGCAGCCTTTCGGCCACGGACCCAGCGGCGGTGATATTTTACTGGCGGCGCGCATCCTGGAGGGAGAGGTACATAAGGTTATCTTTTTTATCGACGTGGAAACGCCGCACGGCCACGAACACGATATCCAGACGCTGATTCGCACGGCGGTACTCAATAACATCCCCATCGCGCTTAATCGCAGCTCTGCCGACCTGATTGTGCTGGAACGATAGGGCATTAACTTAGCGGATATCAATAAAAGCAGAAGCGGCAACCAATTACCTGGTTGCCGCTTCTGCTTTTATTGATATTAGGGTATGGCTGATCTAAAAATCAGTAGCCTAGCTTTTTGCGTACACGCTGCAGCACCGGGCCAGCGATGGCCTTGGCTTTTTCGGCTCCCTCGTGCAGCTTCTTGTCAATTTCCGGCAGATTGCTCATGTAGAAATTAAACAGCTCCCGCTCTTTGGCATACTTCCGGATAATGAGCTCGTAAAGCGCCTGTTTGGCGTGACCGTAGCCATACCCGCCTGCGTTGTAGTTGCCGCGCATCACCTCAATTTCCGCTGGCGTGGCCAACAAACTATAAAGCTTGAAAACGGTGTCGTTATCGGTTTCTTTTGGCTCTTCCAAAGGTGTGCTATCCGTCACGATGCTCATGATGGTTTTGCGCAAGGGCTTGTCAGCCTCGAAGATGTCAATGATATTGCCATAGGATTTACTCATCTTCTCACCATTTAAGCCAGGCACCGTCATCACCGTTTCATCGATTCTGGCATCGGGTAGCACAAAGGTCTCCCCGTATACATGGTTAAAAGCGCTGGCTATGTCGCGGGTAATCTCCAGGTGCTGGATCTGGTCTTTCCCTACAGGCACAATGTTGGCGTCGTACAGTAGGATGTCGGCAGCCATCAGCACCGGGTAGGTAAATAGCCCTGCGTTAACATCCGCTAGCCCTCTACGGGCAGACTTGTCTTTGAAGGAATGGGCGTTGGCCAGCATCGGGAAAGGGGCAAAGCAATTCAGGTACCAGTTCAGCTCCGTTACCATCGGCACATCCGACTGGCGGTAGAAGATATGCTTGTTGGTATCGAAGCCGAAGGCGAGCCAGGCGGCGGCCACCGCGTAGGTATTGTGCCGTAGCACCTCCGCATCGCGGATGCTGGTGAGGGAGTGCATATCGGCAATAAAATATAAAGAGGCCTCTTCAGAGGAATTCGAAAGCTCCACAGCAGGAATGATAGCGCCTAACAGGTTGCCTAAGTGAGGGCGCCCTGTGCTTTGGATTCCTGTAAGAAAACGTGCCATAGTATAGGTGTTGTATTGTTTCAGGTACAAATTAAGCTAAAATGCCGGAATTTGCCCAGTTTAAAGTCGCACCAACAAGTCGGGTTATGATTGGAGTGCCCGAAACTGTCAGGCGGGCACGGTCTGCTGTGCCCGCTGAACCCGCTTCCGGTCCCGCAATGAAGCGAGGTTAGATAGCACAATTGCCAATAAAATCAGCACGACGCCCAGCCATTGCACAAGCCACACCTCTTCCTGCAGCACGATGCTGGACATGAGCACGGCCACCGGTAACTCGGCGGCGCTCAGGACGGCACTCAGGCCCAGCCCGACTTTCGGTATACCATAGGCATAAAACAGCGGGGGTATAACGGTGCCAAAAAGTGCCAAGCCGATTCCCCATTTCCATAGCCCGTCCTGCAAAGCGCCATTCACCAGAAATGCAGGTGGGAAGATGCTCAGAATCAGCACACAGGCACCTGTCAGGATAAGCGCGCTTTTGGTTGTGGGGTGCATCTTATTCCCGGCCGACCCATTGATCATCAGGAAAATAGTATAAGAGAAAGCAGCCAGTAAGCCATACCCAATCCCAGCTAAGTCAAAGTCCGGAAGCTGGCTGGAGAATAGCCGCCCTGCCAGGGCAGTGCCCAGGAGAATCATCACGACGGTACCGGCCTGCGCCAGCGAAGGCAGCTTGCGTTTTACTACAGCCTCCGTAGCCATGCTCATCCAGGTGAACTGCATCAACAGCAAAATAGCAATGGAAGCAGGCACTGTTTGCACGCATTTGTAATAGAAGATGCTGACAAGACCCGTGCTGGTACCCATGGCGGCAAGCTGTAGTTTCTCTTTGAAGGTGGTGCTTTTGCCTGCGCGGCCTGCCAGGTGCCGCACCAGCACAATGGCCCACAGCACGACAAAGCCAAAAAGCACTTGCGCGCCCGTTACATCGCCCAAGCTAAAGCCGTCTTTGTAAGCTAGCTTCACGATGGTAGACAAGATGCCGAAACTGCATGCGCCCAAAAAGACCAATAGAATTCCTTTGAACATAATCGTTCTGTAAAAAAGTAAGAAGGGTATAGGGTATGGTTAAAAGAAGTGGCGGAGCTGCCAGTAAGCACGGCTGCTGTTGCTTACAGGTCGTGGAGAATGTAACCCGTAATAAAGATTTGTGTATGTGCTAAGTGGTACGGCATCGGCTAATCTGGGGTGCAAAGGTAGGTACAGGGCAGGCTTAAAAACAAGTCTGCGCAGATCTATACCCCTGAAAGGGCAATATGGCACAGGGAGCCGGGCTAATTTTCCACGGCAGCCTCTTCCATCATTTTCTCTGCCTCTTTTTCGCCCAGGTAATTGTCTATGAGGTGGTGCGCCACATAGAGGAGCGGGGTAAGCAGAATGGCGACACAAAACTTGTAGATATAGTTGATGATACCCACGGAGAGTACCTGTTCCATCGTCCAGTTGCCAAACAGAAAGAAGGCCACGAAGAGTACTACAAAGCTGTCCACAAGCTGCGACACAAGGGTAGAGCCCGTAGCCCGCAGCCATATCTTGCTGCTTCCCGTCATGTGGCGCAGCCAATGAAATACGGTGGCATCCAGGAACTGCGAGATAAGGAAAGCAACTACCGACCCGATAATGATACCCAAGCCCTGCCGGTACACGCTGTTGAACGCATAGTCCATGTCGAAGGGGTTGCCATTGGCGTCCATGCTGTTCACTTCCTGCCAGAAAGGAGCGGGGGGCAACCCTGTTACTGCGCTGATGACCACAAAAGCATACAGAATCAGTAATACCGTCAGCACGCTCACCCTCTTCACGCCAGCCTTGCCGAAGTACTCGTTGATGATGTCAGTGGTGATGAACACGACGGGCCATATCATCACTCCGGCTGTCAGGTTAAAGTCCAGCCGGGTGCCTCCTAAAACCGGTATCTGCGCCCCCGGAAAGCCGAATAGCGCTTCTGCAGAAAATATCTTTACACCAATCAGCTCAGCAAGCAGGGCATTGGAGATGAAGATGCCGCTGAGCACCAAAAAGAGGTTTGTCCGGCGTTTGGAGATGGTGGCTGCGTCTGCTTTTCGCATAGGAGGTAGGTATGAGGTATAACAAGGATGCAAAAGTACACGCTGGGAGCCAGGTACCATGCCTGCGGGGCTTTAGTCACGGACACAGAAGATGCTCCCCTCCGTTGCCAGGTCCGTCATCGGGAACACGTCCTGGGCTTCTTGCAGCAGAGGTGTCAGGTCTTTGTAACGAACCGAGAAGTGACCCAGGATCAAGCGCCGCACCTGGGCAGCACTGGCCAACTCGGCTGCTTGGCGCGCGGTGCTATGGAAGGTATAATAGGCTCGTTCCCGCATTTCGTCCAGGAACGTAGCCTCGTGGTACATGAGGTCTACTTGCTGCAGGTAAGGCAGCAGCACGGTTTTGTACCGGCTGTCGGAGCAATAGGCATAGCTGCGGCTGCGCTTGGGCTCCAAGGTCACGTCGCGGTTGTGCACGAGTATTTCGCCCTGCTCATCCCGGATGTCCTCGCCCCACTTGAGGCGCACTAGTTGCTCAGGCGTCAGGAAATTCGGCAGCTTTTCTTTGATGAGGGGGCGTGACTTCTGCTTCTCCCGGAACAGAAAGCCTGTACAGGGTACCCGGTGCTCCATTGGGAGGGTATGGACGGTGATCTGCTTGTTCTCGAAAATCTTTTTGTGCGCCGTTGTGTCCAACTCATTGAATATGAGCGGGTAGCACAGGTTTGTGCCGGAGTATCTGAACTGAAGGCTGAGAATTTCGCAGAGGCCGGGAGGGCCGAAGAGGTGCAGGGGTATAACACGGCCCTGCAGGTGCATGGTAGACAGCAACCCCGGCAAACCGAAGTAATGGTCGCCGTGGAGGTGGCTGATGTAGATATTGCAGATGCGCTGATGCTTTATCTTGTATTGCATCAGCTGCATCTGCGTTCCTTCACCGCAATCTATCAGGTGATATTGGTTATCAATCGTTAGAACCTGAGCGGTATGGTGTCTGTTTGCCGAAGGTGTGGCCGACGAACTGCCCAGTATCCTGAGTTCGAAATCCACAGCGGGCAGTTAGATTAGTCTTCCTTGTTGGTCAGGTCCTGCTCTATCTCATGCAGAAACACGCGGTCAATCGCCTCTTCCACTGTTGGGAGGATGTTCAGCACAGACTCCAGCTTGGAGATCGTGATCAACTTCATTACATGATCCTGCAGTCCGGTTAAGATGAGCAAGCCACTGGAAGAGTTGCAAAGACGGTTAGCAATCAGGATAGAGCTCAATCCTGAAGAGTCCGTATATTTCACGTTGCTCAGGTCAAGAATCAAGTTGGTGATCCCCTCGGCATTCAATTTAACGAACTCTGACTTAAGATCTGGCGCAATAGATGTGTCCAGCTTCTTCTCATCGATCGTTATAATTGTATAATTTTCTTTCTTATCAATCGTGTACTTCATAGATCTACCACTAAAGATTTAGATGCGAATGTACCAAAAACTACTTTAATATTTTTAGTTTTTAGCGTTAAAATTATTGTTAAGAACCTGCTTCTCGATGCGAGCCAACACGTTTTCGTATGTGTTTTTCTTGAAATCCTGCCCCGTGAACACCTCAAACAACTCGATGTAACGTGCTGAAATACCTGCAACAATTTCATCAGTCATTTCTGGTACTTGCTGGCCCTCCTTCCCCTGAAAACCGTTTTCAATCAGCCACTGCCGCACAAATTCCTTTGACAACTGGCGCTGCGACTCCCCTTTGTCCTGCCGCTCCTGGTAGCCTTCGCTGTAAAAGTAGCGGGACGAGTCGGGGGTATGAATTTCGTCGATCAGGTATATCTTGTCATGGTGCTTGCCAAACTCATATTTGGTATCAACCAATATCAGTCCGCGTTGTTTTGCAAGTTCTGTGCCGCGGGCAAAAAGCGCCCGCGTATACTGCTCTAATATAATATAATCCTGCTCTGAAACAAGGCCTTTCGCCAAAATTTCTTCTCTGGAAATATCCTCGTCGTGGCCTTCATCTGCTTTTGTGGTCGGCGTGATGATAGGCTCCGGAAGTTTGTCGTTCTCGCGCAGCCTGTCTGGCAAGCTGACGCCGCACACGCTGCGCTTGCCGGCCTTGTATTCGCGCCAGGCGTGGCCAGCCAGGTAGCCCCTGATCACCATCTCCACTTTATAAGGCTCGCAACGGTAGCCAATGGTCACGTTAGGGTCCGGCGTAGAGAGTACCCAGTTAGGCACAATGTCTGCCGTGGCCGCCAGGTTGAGGCTGGCAATCTGGTTCAGCACCTGCCCTTTGTAAGGTATGGCGCGTGGCAGTACCACATCGAATGCTGAAATACGGTCGGTGGCAACAATGGCCAGTTGTTCGTCGAAATAGTATACGTCGCGCACCTTGCCTTTGTAAAATCCGGTCTGTCCGGGAAAAGAGAAGTTGGTTTCTTTGATTGCCTCCATCGAGTGAGTGTTTTTGATAGACGGGTAAAGGTAATTATATTTTATGGGCAAGGAAACAAATATGTCTTCACATTCCACAAGCTATACTGCAGGCTTTTGTAACGTCATCAAGCATAGGTTAAGATACTACCTAAATATATACAAAGTTTTATATTTATACACCTATAAATTGTACTTTATATTGAATATGTGTTTGTACATATAAATGATGTGCTTTTGATTATGCGTGTACAGGAGGAGTACCGGGCATAATTATCAGCTCGGCTTTTTTGATTTACTAATGCCTCGAAATTGAAATTTTGCAGACAGTGCTATGCCCATGATCCGATGAACTTGGTAACGTAAGAGAGGTAGGGTGTATTATGAAATTCATTATAAAAAGGCTGATTAATTTGGAATTGTTTATTCAGCGCCTTATAATTGCAACATCAAGTCAAATATCCCTTCGGATTTTGATTTATAAAGAAGAGTGGAGAGACAGGCTCTGTGAAACTCTAGCAACCTAACTACCGCGGTTAAGGTGCTAATTCCTGATTCCGGAACATCCGGATGAATATAAATTGATACGAATATGAAAAGGGAAATCCATTCTTCGCATTACTTATTCTCGTCTATACCCGCAGCCAGGCCAGGGCTTGCCTGTTTTGCTGCCCCTGTTTGGTACGCTGCCATGCCCATGCGCAACTTGCCGGGCTGTTGTTGCTAATTCAGGCAAGACCTCCATCATTTACCGCGGCAACAAAACGATTGCCGTCACTACGTACCCACGCACATCGCGTTTACCGAATCTAAATTGTAATCCACAACCCAAAACTGAACAACCATGTCACAGCCATTACACTTCGAAACACTGCAGTTGCACGCCGGCCAGGAAGTTGATCCTACCACACAGTCGCGCGCCGTACCGATTTACCAGACCACCTCTTTCACCTTTAAGGACGCGGAGCATGGGGCTAACCTGTTTGCCCTGAAAGAGTTCGGAAACATTTATACCCGGATCATGAACCCGACCACGGATGTGTTTGAGAAGCGCGTGGCGGCACTGGAAGGAGGCGTAGCGGCAGTGGCAGTGGCATCGGGGCAGGCAGCGCAGTTTATTGCGCTCAACAACATTGTAGCTGCCGGAGACAACTTTTTGAGCACCAGGTTTTTGTATGGCGGCACTTATAACCAGTTTAAGGTGTCGTTTAAGCGCTTGGGTGTGGAAGTGCGGTTTGCGGAGAACGACGAGGTAGCAAGCTACGAGCAGTTGATTGACGAAAAGACCAAAGCCATCTATGTCGAGACAATTGGCAACCCGCGTTTTAATATTCCGGATTTTGAGGCGATAGCCGCTTTGGCGCGCAAGCACGACCTGCCACTGGTAGTTGACAATACCTTCGGTGCGGGCGGTTACCTTTTCCGCCCGCTGGAGCACGGCGCGAATGTGGTGGTAGAATCCGCTACCAAGTGGATTGGCGGCCACGGTACCAGCATCGGTGGTGTGATCGTGGACGGTGGTAACTTTAACTGGGGCAACGGAAAGTTTCCGCAGTTCTCTGAGCCATCGGAAGGATACCACGGCATGAAATTCTGGGAAGTATTCGGATCAGACGGCCCATTCGGTAACATCGCCTTTGCCATACGTGCCCGCGTAGAGGGTTTGCGCGACTTCGGTCCGGCCTTAAGCCCCTTCAACTCCTTCCTGTTATTGCAGGGCCTCGAAACGCTATCCCTGCGCGTGGACAGAACAGTAGAGAACGCGCTGGCTTTAGCTCAGTGGCTGGAGCAGCATGAGTTGGTGGAGTCGGTGAACTATCCTGGCCTGGAGAGCAGCAAGTACCACACGCTCGCCAAAAAATACCTGAAGCGGGGTTTCGGCGGCGTACTTTCCTTTAAACTGAAAGGTGAGCAGCACCAGGCAGAAACGTTTGTGAATAGCCTTCAACTGGTTAGCCACCTGGCCAACGTAGGCGACGCCAAGACACTGATCATCCATCCGGCCTCCACCACCCATCAGCAGCTTTCCGGTGAGGAGCAGTTAAGCGCAGGAGTAGAGCCAACATTGCTGCGCGTATCTGCAGGCATCGAGCACCTCGACGATATCAAAGCGGATTTTGAACAAGCTTTTGCCAAGGTAAAAGAGAAGCAGCCCGAGCCAGCTGCCTAATTATTATAGACTATGCCAACACAGCACATATTTGAGTACGATCATACATTTGAGCTAGAGTCGGGGAGGAAACTTCCCGGCTTTCAGCTTGCCTATAGCACATACGGCCAACTAAACCCGCAGCGTGATAACATTGTGTGGGTATGCCATGCCTTAACGGGGAATTCGGATTTTACCGACTGGTGGTGCGACCTGTTTGGCGAGGGAAAGCTTTATGATCCGCAGGACTGGTTTGTGATCTGTGCCAACACTTTAGGCGGGTGCTACGGCTCTACAGGCCCGTTGAGCATTAACCCGGAAACAGGAACACCTTATTACCATACCTTCCCACAGCTGACGAACCGCGACGTGGTGGCTGCTTTTGAGCTGCTACGGCAGGAACTCGGGTTTGAGCAGGTCCATACCCTCATTGGCGGCTCTTTGGGCGGACAGCAGGCGCTGGAGTGGGCCTTGCAGAGTCCGGAAGTGTTCGAGCGGCTGGTGCACGTAGCTTCTAACGCGAGGCATTCACCGTGGGGCATCGCCTTCAACGAAACCCAGCGGATGGCTATCCGGCAAGACCCGAGCTGGGAGACCGATACGGACACAGCTGGCTTGGAAGGATTAAAGACGGCCCGCGCCATTGCCATGCTTTCTTACAGGCATTACGATACCTACCTGGCCACCCAGCAGGAGCCCGGCAACAGCATCACTGATAATTTCAGGGCATCGAGCTACCAGGTACATCAAGGCGAAAAGCTCTCGAAGCGCTTTAACGCTTATACATACTGGCTGTTGTCCAAAGCCATGGACTCGCATCATGTCGGTCGTGACCGCGGAGGGTTGGAAAAAGCCTTAAGCCAGCTCAAAGCACGCAGCCTTTTTGTTGGGGTTGAATCGGATTTGTTGTTCCCGGTAGAAGAGCAGCGTTTCCTGCATGAGCACGTGCGTGGCTCCACTTTTCACTTGATTCGGTCGAACTACGGCCACGATGGATTTCTGGTAGAGTTCGAGCAGTTGAAAGACGCTATTGCCCAGTTCTACCAGGACGCGGAGCAAATTGAAGCGGTAAGGTATGAGCACTAGTAAGTAATAGCGTTGAACCTGGAATGATAGCTAAGTAGGAAGGCTGCGAATTGGAGGTATCAAAGACTGGGTGGGTCGGTAAAATGATCTAAGCACAGAACCACATTAAATTTAAGTACAGAATACTTAGTTTTAGGGTCAACCAGCTGAGCTTTAATTGTTTATGTTTGAGGGGTAAGCTCTGTGTCTTGACTCAGAACATTTCATTAGAAATGGAACTTTTAATTAACAAAATGTTAATCTAAAAAATTAGTTATATTAACTAATTCTCTTTCAGCTTTAAACCAAGATTGCCCGTACAATAATTATATGACAGCGATATAATTTGTACGGATATGAAAAGATTTACCCTACCTGCTTTTATATGCTTTGCGCTCCTGCTTTTTCTTTCTACTTCGTGCCGCCAGGATGGCCCAGCACCCATTCGGAACGTTAAAGCCGGACCTAAACTCTTAAAAGCCCAAGCCAGTGCCCCATTTCAAATTTACACCCTCACCCTAGGCGACAAGGAGAAATTTCTTGGCAATGTGTTTACACAAAAGGTAGTAGTGTCTTTTGAAAACGGCCTAACGGCAGATGAAGAACAACGCGTTTTAGCACAGTATAGCTTTTTGGGGCAACAGCAGGAAGTGTTGGCTACGAGCACAGGCCTTTTGCACGGTGTAAAGTTGGCCGATGGGCTGAACGCCAACCAAGTAGAGCAGGCCTTGCAGGAACTAGCCTTAAACCCTAAGATTGCCTATGCGGCTCCCTATTTCCTGGATGGAAATGCGCTAATCGGTATGAGCGACGAGGTGGAAGTGAGGCTGCTGCCCGGGCAAGCGGAAAGGTTAGGACAACTGGCTCAGGCGTATAAAGCACAATTACTGGACACTGAAGAGCGGAATGTATACCTGCTGAAAGTAAACAAATACTCTAAAGGCAATGCCCTCGCTTTGGCCAACTACTTAAACCAACAAGAGGGTATAGCCCAAGCCATACCTGATTTCATTAAATCGGCTCGCTAGAAAACATTATACCTGATTATGTAAAAGACCCGGGCCCCGTTCACTAGTGAACGGGGCCCGGGTCTTTTAGAGAAACTCCCTTTATGTCAGGACAAATAAATTGCTTCTGCCTTATCGCGCAGGTTGTAGGCTGATGCCATCACCTCGCCATAAGCACCTGCTGTACGGAGGGCAATCAGGTCGCCACGCTGGGTTTCGGGAAGCATTACAGCCTTGCCAAAGCAATCCGACGACTCGCAGATAGGGCCTACCACATCATAGCGCACCTCAGGCTTTTGGCTGCTCAGGTTTTCGATTTTGTGGTAAGACTGGTACAGCGCAGGTCGAATTAACTCTGTCATGCCTGCGTCCAGAATAGCGAAATTGGTGTTCTGCCCATGCTTGATGTACAGCACCCGCGAGATGAGGGTGCCACATTGCGCTACAAGTGAGCGGCCCAGTTCAAAGTGCACTTCCTGCCCCGGCCTAACTTCCAGAAACTTATTGAAGAGACTGAAGTAAGCCTCGAAGTCAGGGATAGGGTGCTGCGCGGGGTTATAGTAATCTACCCCAAGGCCGCCACCCACGTTGATGTGCTGGAATGCCACGTTGTGCGCCAGAAACCACTCCTGAAACTCATTCACACGGGTACAGAGGTTTTTGAAAACCGTCAGGTCCGTGATCTGGGAACCTATGTGGAAATGCAGGCCAATCAACTCGATATGGGCCAATGCCTGCAATTGCTCCAGCACGCGCTCAAGTTCCCAGGCATTAATGCCGAACTTGTTTTCCTCCAACCCTGTGGTAATGTACTTGTGGGTGTTGGCATTTACGTTTGGGTTGATGCGCAACGCAACGCGCGCTACACGGCCTTTTTTCTCTGCCAACTCGTTGAGCACTTCCAATTCGTGGCTAGATTCGCAGTTAAAGCAGAAGATGTCCTGCTCCAGCGCGTAGTTTATCTCAGCATCCGATTTACCCACGCCCGCAAAAACGACATCCTTCGGCGAAAAACCATTTGCAATGGCTGCCTTTATTTCATTCCCGCTCACGCAATCGGCTCCAAAACCATGTTGGCGCATCTCGTCCAACACCGGCTGGTTAGCGTTTGCCTTTAGGGCGTAGTGTACGTGATAATTGTATTTGGCCGCTTCCTGCCGTGCCGTTTGCAAGGTCTGGCGTAACAGGTTTAGGTCATAAGCATAAAAAGGGGTGCTGTTTTTTTCCAGCTCCGCTAGGTTCAGATTAAGCATTCGGTGCGTTCCTCTCAAAAATTCCTTCGTTCAGTTTTGTCAGCGCATCCACTTTGTTGCTAGTGTCTATCAGCAGGCTGATGTTGCTACGGCTACCGCCATATGATATCATGCGCAGTGGGATCGCTTGCAGCGCATTGAATATCCGCAGGCCCAAAATGCTGTCTTTGGCGATAAAGTCGCCCACCACACAGATAATGGTTTGATCCTGGTCTACGTCCACCTGGCCGAAATTTTCTAATTCAGCCACAATCTCCTGCAAATACTTGTCATTGTCTATCGTCAAAGACACAGCTACCTCAGAAGTCGTGATCATGTCGATAGGCGTCTTGTATCGCTCGAACACCTCAAAGACGCTGCGCAGGAAGCCATAAGCTAACAGCATGCGGCCAGATTTTATTTTGATGGCCGTGATGCCGTCTTTCGCGGCTACCGCCTTGATGCTGCCACCTGACCTTTCAGCGGAAATAGTGGTTCCCTTAGCCTCTGGCTCCATGGTGTTGAGCAGTCGCACCGGTATGTTCTTCTGTTTGGCCGGGGTTACGCTGCTCGGGTGCAGAATCTTGGCTCCAAAATAAGCCAGCTCAGCCGCCTCATCAAACGACAACTGGGCAATCGGGAAGGTGTTCTTCACGATGCGCGGGTCGTTGTTGTGCATGCCGTCAATGTCTGTCCAGATCTGGATCTCGTCGGCATCCGCGGCGGCACCAATAAGCGAGGCAGAGTAGTCTGAACCCCCGCGTTTCAGGTTATCGATCTCTCCAAAAGCGTTGCGGCAAATGTAGCCCTGTGTGATAAACAGCTTCACACCCGCATATTTGGCTAACTCTACCTTCAGTTGCTTGGCAATGTAAGGGGCGTCCGGCTCCTCGTTCTCATCAATCTTCATGAAGTTGAGGGCGGGCAGCAACACCGATGGGATGTTGTTTTCCTCGAGGAAGAACTGGAACAGCGCCGTTGACAGCAACTCGCCCTGCGCCAGTACCGCACGCTCCTCATGCACCGTAAACAAATCCTGGGTAAAAGCCCGCAGATAGTTGAAGTGCGTATTGAGAAGTTCGTTTGCCTGTTTTCGTTTATCGGCGGTGGTGTAGAGTTCCTCTACTACCTGTTTATATTTATCGTGCAGCGCATCAATCAGCGCATTCGCGTCTTCGTTTTTGTTCTGGTACAGCGTCTCGGCAATCTGTACCAAGGCGTTGGTGGTGCCTGACATAGCAGACAGTACCACGATTTTAGGCTCATCGCTTTGGATAAGCGAGGCAACCGACCTCATTCTCTCAGCAGATCCTACGGAGGTGCCACCGAATTTCAGGATTCTCATTTATCTAATTCAAAATTGAATGAATAATTTGTCGTAAAAATAGCAAAAAGCAGCGCACGATGTTCCATTTCTCTAAACAATACGTATAAAAAAAGAGGCTGAACCATTTGGCCAGCCTCTTTTCTGTGTATGAACGACTTATGCGTTTACTGCTTCAGCACTTTTACAGCCCCTTGCAGCCCGTTTCCGTTTAGCTTCAGCACATATACGCCCGTACGTAGGGTACCAAGGGGCAGCTGATATTCGTTGATGCCAGTCTCCAACTGTACCATAGCCGAATGAACCGCACGTCCCTGCATATCGAGCAACTGAAGACTAGCGCTGCTGCCTTGTGGGGACGTTACCGTAACGTTCAGCTCAGCATTGAAGGGGTTAGGGTAAGCCTGTAAGCGCATGTCGGCGGCAAGGCCGTTCGCATAAACCAAAATCACTTTGCTATAAGTAAATTTTCCGTCGGTGTCTACCTGCTTCAGGCGGTAGTACGCAGTGCCCTGCATCGGATTCCTATCCTGGAAGCTGTACTTGATCGGACGGCTGCTGTCGCCGTTTCCGTTTACCATCCCAATAGACTTAAAGGTTTTTCCATCAGCACTACGCTCAATCTCGAAATGCCTGTTGTCCTTCTCCGATGCCGTCAGCCATTGCAGGTTTACTGTGCCGTTCTGAAGCGTAGCAGTGAAATAAACGAGTTCTACGGGGAGGGGCTGTACAGTTGGTTGCGCCCCATAGATGGTAAGAGCCATTGGTGTAGCGGTGGTAACTCCTCTTTGGTCAGTGGTAAGCATCGTAAACCTGTAAGTACCGGGAGTAAGGTTTTGTGCATTTATTACCTTAATGTCTCCATTTGGTGACAGCTCTGTGCCAGGAGGAAGGGCTGAAAGGCCTTCTGCAATACTTGAAGATTCTATTCCATTAGACGCTTGTGTAATTTTATCTACATCTGATGCAGTAGAAAGGAATTCTCCATTCTTGTAAGACGCTTTATACTTAGGACCTGCAACGTTTACGGTTGAAGGGCAATTGATTTTTATACTGGTAGTAGCAGTTGATGCGCCACACGTTGGGGAGGTAACTGTCCACGTAAAAGTATAATTTCCTGAAGTTAACCCTGTAGCTGTGGTAGTAAAGCTTTCTGGGTCAGTGATAGTGGCGGTTGTATTACCTTCTGGTCTTGATGTAATGGACCACCTGCCCGTATTCGGAGCCGCATCATTCCCTTGCAGCGTAACTGACGTTTGGCCACATATAATTTGCTCTGGGCCAGCAGTAGCGGTTGGCCCACCAGGTGCAATCGTAACAGTTACTCTTGTCGCGAGTTCCACTATACATGTCCCAAGTGTTGCTTTCACGTAATATGTGGTGGTGGTGGTAGGATTGACTTGTCTCTGGTATAAGCTTCCGTTACCTGTAAAAGAGGTTCCAACTGTAGTTCCATCTGCGCGATGTATCTGATAAGTTGCGCCGTCGTTATTTGTTTTGACATAAATGTTGACAGCACCACCAGCACATATTTGAGTTGTGCTGATCGTAACCGCTTGGTTTGTAGCCGATCCAGTAACCGTATAGGTAACGGTATTCGCATTATCAGCTGTGCATACTGTGAGATCTCTAGTAATTCTAACCCCATATGTTAGGGTAGCATTTACAGAACTTACCCTAAATATCAGGTTCCCTCCATTGCCAGGTAATGCATCACTGTTACCGGATGAAAGGGTAATGGGTTGCTTGGTTATATTATTGATGAGTTGATATTTAAAGTTTGTCTGTGATGCACTTAGAGTGATTTCATGAGGAGAGTTGGCACACCCACTGGAAGTATTGATGGTTAGCGCATGATTTGTGGTTGGTAGAGGGGTTACTGTTAGATTGTACGTATTGGTGTATAAAGCATCACAACTTGCGCCACTTATTTTCCGGGCTCTCACAGCAATAGTTACCGCACTTGTGATAGCGCCAGAGATTAATGTTATAGTACCTCCGTTCCCTATGACAGAGTTGCCGGTTTGGTTATAGGTAAAATTAGGGCTAGTACCTGTTCTTATCAATAGCGCATAAGATACGTTGCGCTCAGAGTTGGCTAAAGAAACCGAGAAGCTGCTTCCTGAGCAAACTGTCGAAGAACTGGGCGTAAGTGTTTGTGCTGTGGATGGGGCGCGGCACTGCACTATAGTGGATATAGTGTTGCTAGGGCAGCTTTCAACCTTATTGATGACCTCTACAAAGGAAGCACTGATTTCAGCACCTGGAAATATTTCGGCAGAACTTATACCCGTTAACTCCCAAGCCCCAGTAGTTGTGGTTGTGACGGCCGGGTATGATGTGCCCGCAATGCTAAGGAACACCTTATAAGTTTTATCCCCAGCGGGCTTTGGGCCCGTTCCGCGCAAGGTAAAGAGTTGTTCCTCAGGCAATGGTTCTAATATTGGATTGTTGATAGTGAAATCGCTTCCGGTTGGTACGGCTGGAGCAGCAACTGAGGAAACTACATTTGAATTGACACTTCTTACCTTTCCTGCAGCTTTGGCTCTTGATGTGATATTGGTGTTAGCCGGAATGCCACCCCCCGTTACAGAGGTGAAGTCTACTGTCCAATTGCCTAGTGAGGAAACAGTTGCTGTAATTGGGTTGGTGCTTGCGCCAATCACAACCAAGTTTCCATCACGGGCATCTTTGGTACCACCGGTATAAAATTGCAAAATAGTGCCTGCAGGCTCAGTTGATGTACCAGATAGTTTTTTTACAAGGCCGCATGTAGTAATAGAGCTTATTGTAGGGGCGGAAGTAGTTCCTACTATGCTTAATAAGTTAGATGGCGTATTTGAAATAGAACATGTTATTTGTCCCGATACAGTCAGTGTCCAGACAGTTCTGACATTTATCTCATCTCCTATTTTCAAAAGATTACTCGGTATGGGAATAGAAATTTTAGTTGTTGAGGTTGTGATGTCTGTACGTAAAGAGACCTGTTCAACCGCATTGATAAATACCGCAACATAACCGTTAGTTCCACTGGTTACCGTACTCAACGTAACTTCGAAGCTAGAAAGATTGGTAGGAACTTCATCTGCCCATGTTGGATTTGTGGTACTAGTATGTTGAACACTGTTATATGTGACACTAGAAATGGTAGCCACTTGTTTGTTGATGGCGGGCTGGCCGCTTTTAAAACAAGCGTAGTTTGATTTCAAAGATTCGCACCCGATAACATTATTGGAGTCATTGATAGGTGTAACCGTAGCATAAAAAACATTGTCACCGCTTGGAAGCGTCATACCAGGAGTCTCCCAGGCGGTTGACGCTGTTGCTGATGGTGTTATGATATATGAATTTAAGAAGGTGCCACTACCATAATATAAGGTGAATCTAAGCCTCGCTACAGAAGTAGCTGGCATAGTCATAGAAAACTTATGCATATTTCCACCTGGTGCAGAGCTGATATCTGTAATAGTAGGAGGAGGAGGGGAGGTGCAGATTCCAGAAACTACTTTAACCGGGCTAGAGATAGAGGAACGTATTTTGGAAGAAGGCTCCACATCAGCCGTGATAATATTATCCAATACTAGCCCAGATACATTATTTAATTTCCATGTACCGTCTGCGTTAACAACTGTTGAGCCAATTACACTTCCGTTTTTGAAAACTCTAATTATTGAGCCGGAAATTTCGGTTGAGGTTCCGGATATTGAGTTAGCGGAGGTTAAGATGGTTGAGTTGACCACAGGAGCCCTTGCTGTAAGTTTTCCAAAGCCCCCATTTTTTAAGTCGTTCAAGCTAGTTAATGGGAAAGCATTCACAATTACTTTCCAGGCAGCTTTGGCATCGTGGTTATACGCGGCAAAGTTAACCCCACCTATATCTGAAACGGTGCCCGTTAGACCACTTTGCGCACTCGTGATGGTAATGCCAGACATGCGTAATTGCGTGTCTGCGGTCACACCAGGAAAAGCAGATAGCGGCACATAGAAGTCATAAAAATAATCTGTGTTTCCACTAGCTGTAGAGGCAGCCACTGACCTTTGGGAGTACTGGTCTACTGAGCCAGACCAGATTTTGGTTACCACGTTGGGTGTGCGGTGATCATAAAGCGCAACATCAAAGTTAGAACCAAACACGGCCTCAAACTCAAAACCAGGGTTTACGGTAGAAGTTGGCGTATGACCTCGTTCGGGGTTCTCAAAATTATCATTCGTATCAATCAGTACGCTATAGCCTTTAGAAGCCGTTGACGCCCCCCCTAACCTTACACGGAACAGCACATTGGTGCCATCATAAAAAGCGGCGATAGGAGAGCCTGTTGAACCTGTATATGAAACTGGAGGAGCCAAATCAGTATGGCCACCATTTGAGCCTGTTGTCAGGTCGTTTAGTGGCTCATTATCCATGGCAGGAAATGGGCGATAAGTGATTTCACTGAATCCTAAACCTTCATCTTGTGTATTTACAGCCCATCCTGCGGTAGTCTTAGATACATAGCCGTCCCCGTTCGGGTCCAGTACTTTGTTGCCTCCGTTGGTGGCGGGTCTGTAAATAAGGCCTGGGGTTTGTGCATAAGCTCCGAATTGAGACAGGCACATACAGAGCAGGATAATAAAGGTAAGTCTGTAACAAAAGGCAGTTGATAAAGTTGGTTTCAAAGGAATATTATATAGTTGCAAGAGTTGTTTAAGGCTTATTGGCAAAGTGCAAAATCATAATCGTATAATATTTTGCACTGGTTTTAAAATTAAAATTTTTATGTATTAGTTTAAAAATATATAGGAGAGTACTTATAAAAAGAATGCCAACTTTTAAATCTAGCAGGAATGTGGGCTCTTATAGCTCAAAAAGAGGTTAAAAATGTGCACTGAGAACATGATAAAGTAGATGAATTTTGAGAAAGTACCGAAATGAGAAGGGCTTTTTCCAAAATTTGGAATCAGTTTGAGCGCTTAACAGCCATCTGAATATGGCTATTATTAATGTGAAATTACAATAATTATATTTTATAGAGGATAATGCTGGCAGCATTGCCTCCAAAGCCAGCTGCATTAATCATAATCCGGGAATACTTTGTATTTGCGTTATGGGGCAGTGTATTAGGATAAGGTATGGGGGCATACTGCTGCTGTTGCAATACGTCCAGCGCATATTGCAGGCTCAAGGCTCCGGATGCTCCGAGGGTATGGCCCAGCAACCATTTGTTGGTTGTTAAGGCGGGCGGGAGTACGCCAAACACTGACTTTATGGCTGCGAGTTCAGCTTTGTCTCCTGCGCTGGTGCCGGGGGTATGTGTGATGATTAAATCTATGTTCTGGTCATCAGGGGGCAACTGCGCCAAGGCATGGCGCATCGACTTCTGAAAGTTCTGACCGTCCGGTGTGATACCTGTTTTACTGGCGATCTTCTCGAAGCCTACACCTACGGCTTCTACCAGCACATCTCCGGAGCCCAACTGCGAACCAGCGACCTGCTCCAGCGCAAACACGGCTGCACCTTCGCCTAAAACAAAGGTGTTCTGTTTTTCAAGGGCATATGGCTGGCAAGGGTAGGGTGAGTCGGCTAGTCTGGAGTATACACCAACTGCCTTCATCTGCGCCAGCGTGAATGGCGTAAGGGGAGCTTCGGTGCCCCCCGCTAAAAAGCGCTGTGCCATGCCCGCTTTCAGCCAGGCTGCCCCGTTGGCAATGGCCATCAGGGCTGTACTGCAGGTTATGGAATGACTGATCTGGGCGCCACCCGCGTTTACCGCATGGGCCACCCAACTCGATAAATTTCCTAGTGTAGTAGTAGGGGAGGCGGCAGAGGAAAGCAGGCTGTTCTGCTGATAGCCACCAAAATGCTGCTCAAACAAACCCGTTGCCCCCCGAGAGGAGCCAATGTTTACGCCCAGGTCATCGAGCGGGTCGGTGGCTTTATCCTGAAGCCACCCAGCCCCCAAGGCTGCTTGCCTGGCGGCATAAATCGCCAGTAAAACAGAACGGTCGAGCTGGCGAAAATGAGGGTTAGACTTTATTAATAGTTGTAATTGTTCTTCTGCGGTGGTAGGCAAGGCTGCGACCGGAGTTGCCCCGTTATGATGCAGCATGGAAGTAAAAGCCGGAGCCCCTTTGCAATACGCTGCCGCTGCAGTTGCCTGGTTGTGGCCTAGCGCTGAAATAACGCCGGCACCCCTGATAACAATATGTTTCTTCTCCTCTTCCACGTGCGGGCAAAGGTAAAATAATATTTGATGATAGGCCTACAGATTGGTGTTCAGGTTAATCGTGCAGCACTGTTTTGTCTGGCCGGGGGTATGATCTGGTGCCGCTCACCACTTCCTGCATCCCTAGTATGGTGAGGTATACCTGTTCCAACTCCTGGTCTGTGATGCAATAAGGGGGAATGATGTAGATAATATTGCCGAGCGGGCGCAAGATCACGCCCTGGTCTAAGCCAAAGCTATACAAGGTATCCCGTAGGTCGCTGAAGTAAGAGGTGGTGGAATCTTGAAACTCCACGGCTAGGATTGTGCCGCGCTGGCGTACTTCCCGGATGTTCGGGAGGTGCTGAATACGCGGTATAAATGCGGTGTGCTGCGTGACGATGTGTTGGATGCTTTGCCGGGTGTCGTCTTGCAGCAGGAGGTCAAGACTTGCCAAGCCAGCAGCGCAGGCAACAGGGTTAGCGGTATAGCTGTGCCCGTGGAATAGCGTCTTGCTCTTGTCCTCGTGCAGGAAAGCCTTATACAGCTTCTCGTTGCAGGAAGTCGCGCCCAGCGCCATCGTGCCCCCTGTCAGACCTTTCGACATACACACGATATCGGGTTGGTGCTCCATGTAGGCAGAGGCAAACAGGCGGCCTGTGCGGCCAAAGCCAGTCATTACTTCGTCAGCTATCGTCAGGATGTCGTGTTGTTGACAGATGCGAAGCAGTTGATCCAGTACCTCGGGGGTATACATCACCATGCCGGCTGTGCCGAGCACCAAGGGCTCATAAATAAACGCTGCTGCTTTGCTGGTAGCATAGGCTTCCAACTGCTTAATCGTTTCCTCCTCATTCCCCGGCGTGGGCACATCTATAAATTCCACCTCAAACAAATACGACCAGAAAGGGGCGGTAAAGGCACTGCGCGCGCTCACGGCCATAGCCCCGAATGTATCGCCATGGTAGCTGTCGCGGAAGGCGATGATTTTCTTCTTGGGGGTTCCGAGGTTGTTCCAGTACTGGATGGCCATTTTCAAGGCCACTTCCACGGCCGTAGAGCCATTATCGGTATAAAACATGCGGCTCTGGCCCTGCGGCAAAACCTGCAACAGGCGTTCGGCCAGTTCTACAGCCGGGGCGTG
The DNA here is from genome assembly GCF_054482735.1 of Pontibacter sp. CAU 1760. Classification (NCBI taxonomy): domain Bacteria; kingdom Pseudomonadati; phylum Bacteroidota; class Cytophagia; order Cytophagales; family Hymenobacteraceae; genus Pontibacter; species Pontibacter sp. CAU 1760. Next base: position 10,620 of record NZ_JBTLRL010000016.1, on the reverse strand, counting down.
CGTAAACCCGGCAAAGATCACGTGCTCCAGGGTTTGGAGCTGTTTCGCTACTTTTTGGGCAATGTACGGATGGGCGTGGCCATGCAGGTTTACCCACCAGGAAGCCACAGCGTCGATGTATGTTTTGCCGTCCTCGGCATACAAAAGCGTGCCCTCGCCGCGCACAATCGGGACGGGCAAGGCAGCAGTCTTCATCTGTGTATAAGGGTGCCAAATAACGTTTTGATCGCGTTGGGCTAAGTTCATGGGGTAAATTCTTAAATCGTCATTCTGAACGCATCAGGAAACCAGGGTATAGATAATATTCCAGATTCCTGATAGTGTAAAGAATGACAGAGTTATGATTGAAATGGATCACTACCTCCCTTAAAACTGAATAACCGCCGTTACTGGTTCTAACTCAGCAAGGACGGTTATCTTGTATACTTGAATAATGACAGTGTAGCGGTTTTCTCAAATGCAGTTCTCTATAAACAAGCCTTGAATGCATCAGCATAGGCGGCTACGGCTTCTTTGCAGAAATCTGCTTCCTGACGAATGGAAGGCAGACGACGCAGCCCGGTATAGTTAATGATGAAATCTTCAGAAGCTGGGTTTTCCTCCCCGTTGAAGATAATGCCTGCCACCGGCACTTTGCGGTAGCGCAGCACTTCGGCCGTAAGCAGGGTATGGTTGATGCTGCCCAGGTAGTTGCGCGACACTAGCACAACCTCCAGGCCCAGTTGCTGCACCAGGTCCAGCATCAGAAAGCGCTTGTTGATCGGCACCATCAGTCCACCGGCACCCTCTACCACGATGTTGTTATCGGATTGCGGGAGTTTCATGCCGTGTACGTCAATCTCCACGCCTTCAGCCGCAGCGGCGCGGTGTGGGGAGGCCGCCATTTTCAGGCGATATGCTTCCGGGTGAAATTTAGAAACGGAGTTAGATACCAGACTCATAACAGTGTCGGTGTCCGTGAAATCAAGGCCACCTGCTTGCACAGGTTTCCAATAGTCGGCCTGAAGGGCTTCAGTCAGGATGGCGGCAGCAACTGTTTTGCCAACGTCCGTTCCGATGCCTGTGATAAAGTAGCTTTTCATTTTGCTTTGGCTATGGCCTGCACGAGGCCTTCAATTTCTTCTAATGTGTTATAGGCATGCATAATCACCCGCAAACGCTCCCGGCCTTTCGGCACGGTAGGGCTTAACACGGGGCGCACATCAAATTTCTCTTTTTCTAAAAACGAAGCCAGCGCCTTCAGCTTCGCGGTTCCGCCATCCTCTACAAAAACCGATAGAATCACACTGTCGGTGGCAGGGCAACGGATGCCTTCAACCTTATTCAGTTGCTCGTGAAAACTCCCGGCCAGCATCTTTACGTGTTGGCGCTCTGCATCCATCTTTGGCAGCAGGGTATAGGCGCATTTCAGCGTAACCAATGCATGCGTCGGCAGGGCAGTGGTATAAATAAAGGCCCTGCTGTAATTGATCAGGAAATCGCGCAGCACCTGCGGTCCGACAACTGCGGCGCCGTGTGCTCCCATGGCTTTGCCATAAGTAATCACTTGCGCAAATACCTGGTTCTGCAAGCCAAGCGCTACTGTTAGTCCTTCTCCTTTCGCTCCGTACAGGCCCAAGGCATGGGCCTCATCTACAATCAAGGCTGCACCCGCTTGCTCACACAGCTGCGCCAGCTCGGGCAGCGGGGCTGTGTCGCCTTCCATCGAGTACACCGCCTCGACCACCACAAACACTTGCCCGTTTGCATTTTGTAGCTTCTGCCGCAGGTCCTGCACGTTGTTATGCCGGAAACTGTAGCACTTGGCAAAGCTCAAACGAAGCCCGTCCTTCATGGAGGCGTGGCTGGCCTCATCGTACAAGACCGTGTCTCCACGCTGCGGCAGGGCAGAAAGCAAGCCTACATTGGCCGCATACCCTGAGTTAAAAAGCAGCGCGGCCTCTCCATGGTGATAGTGCGCTATTGTTTCTTCCAGTTCCTCAAATAACAGGTTGTTGCCTGATAAAAGCCGGGAGCCGGTTGCCCCCAACGGTAAATGGCTGTATTGCTGTGCTTCTGCCTCTATAGCTGCCCGCAACTTTTCAGAGCGGGCCATACCCAGGTAATCGTTTGAGCAGAAATCGGTGAGGCCGGCGGTGGTTTTGAGCTGGCGCAAGTTTCCTTGCGCTGCCCGTTCCGCCAGCTTTTGCTGCAGTTTTTTGGAGACGTTGGACATAAGACGTAAGCTTTCAGACTTTTAACAATAAGCCCGAAAGCCTAAAACCAAGTGCCTAGCAGCCCGCGTCCACTACTTCTTCTTTAAATGATTTGCGCGGGGAAAGTCCCAGCAGCGCGAACATCGCCTTGTCCTGATCAAAGTCAGGGTTTGGCGTGGTAAGCAGTTTCTCGCCGGTAAAGATGGAGTTTGCACCGGCCAGGAAGCAAAGTGCCTGCTCGGTTACGTCCATCTGCTCACGGCCCGCCGAAAGGCGCACCATGGTTTGCGGCATCAGGATACGGGCCGTCGCGATCATGCGCACCATTTCCCATACCGATACGCGTGGCTGATGTGCCAGCGGCGTGCCTTCTACCGGCACCAGTGCATTTACTGGTACAGATTCCGGGTGCTTCTCCATGGTGGAGAGGGTATACAGCATCCCAATGCGGTCTTCGTCTGTCTCACCCAGGCCAATGATGCCGCCCGAGCAAACAGAGATACCCGCCTTGCGCACGTTCTGAATCGTGTCCAGGCGATCGTCGTAAGTGCGGGTGGTTATAATTTTGTCGTAATGTTCTTCTGATGTGTCGAGGTTATGGTTGTAAGCGTAAAGGCCGGCTTCTTTCAGTCGCTCTGCCTGGTACTCGTTCACCATACCCAGGGTACAGCAAACCTCCAGGCCCATTTCGTTCACGCCCTTCACCATGTCCAGTACCTTGTCGAAGTCGCGGTTATCGCGCACCTCGCGCCAGGCGGCACCCATGCAGAAACGGGTAGACCCGCCTTCCTTCGCACGTTGGGCTGAGGTCAGTACCTGCTCCTGGGTCAGGAGTTTGTGCACCTCCACGCCGGTATGGTAACGGGCAGCCTGCGGACAGTAAGCGCAATCCTCAGAGCAGCCACCTGTTTTCACGGATAAAAGAGTACATACCTGTACCTCGCCGGTTGCCTGAAACTGTTTGTGGACGTTTGCCGCCTCAACAATAAGCTCCAGTACTGGCTTGTAGTAAATCGCCTTTATTTCCTCCAGACTCCAGTCGGTTCGGATGTCTGTTTTCAGTCCGTTTTGGGTCATACTCCTCGTGTTTAGGTTACGAAGGTAATTTGAAGATTTAGGAATTAAAAATCAAAAAAAGAACTGAATTCAGTGGATAAATAGCTAAGTGATTCAGCTCTTGTGGGTTTCCTGTGGAAAAATTGGTTTGTGAATTTGTTGAGAAAAAAAATATAGCGGGTCAGGCTGATTTTTTGCACAGATAAAAGCCACCAGAGAATGGAGGCAATAGCGTTTTCCTACCAACGACAAACAAGAAAGGGAAGCTAACTTGATGCTGCTACAGCGTTTCGAAGGTATAGGGTATACCTTTCAGCGTGAATCATTTGAGCTATAAATTGTATTCAAACGCGCAGGAAAGAGGCAGGTGGTCGCTAAGCTTCAGCCAGTCCGACATTGGGCCAATTTCAAGATTGATCAGGTGATTGCTTAGGGCTTGGCAGCTAAAAATATAGTCGATGTGGTAGGGCCGCTCTGGGTTGCGCCGAAAGTAGAAGGTGGGCTGGCTTTCCCGGCCTTGCAATTCGGATGTATGCCGGTGGTACAAGCTTTCCATACCCGCTTCTCTGAGCTCTGCCACCACATCAGAATGGTTCCACCACCTGTCCCACTCATCCCAGCGCGTGTTGCTGTTTAAATCCCCGGCGATAATGGTGCGGCCCAACTTATCTTTGTTTACCTGCAGGTATTTCCAGAGCTGGCCGATGTACCCGAAATTGGGAGAGTTGTTCTGATGTGTCCATACCGCAAGCAAATCAAAGTCTCCGTTAACAGCGCAAGGCAGAAAATGCTTCACCGTATGGTCCTGGTATGTGTTGCTCCAGGGAAGCAATCGTAAATCTACTTCGTTGGAGGCAAAAATGCCCAAGCCTTTGTGCCGGGTGTCGCCGGTCCATAAATGGTTGGCAGCCCACGCGGCGTAGGCTGGGTCTTTGCTCTCGGCAGGGTTCTCGCACTCCTGGATGATGTAGATATCCGCCTCAAGGCCAACCAGCGCCTCTAACTTTTTGCGAAGCGCGCCATTGCAGTTCCAGGTAACAATTTTCATTTGAAGGAAGTGTATGCGCGGTTCTAAAACACGGTATGGGGATTACTTAATTTGCAGGCTTTTCTTCTACAACTGCACCGTTGCGGTATACGACGGTTTTCAGGGTTTTTCCGGCCTCGTCCTGATACTTCCAGTTGCCTGTTTCGCGGTTATTGCGGAACTGGCCGGTTACCTCAACTTTTCCGCTTTCAAAATACTGTTTGAAAGGGCCATACCGTCGGCCGTCTTTATGGCTCGTCTCCGACTTCAGTTTTCCGGAAGGGTAGAACTCTTGGCTGGTGCCGATCACCTTGCCCGCCTCATACGTGGCTTTTGTCTTCACAGCCCCATTCTCGTGGTAAGAGACACGGTCACCGGTAAGTTTACTGTTGGTATACTGCTCGCTTAATTGCACCTTTTTGCCCGGCGCATCGAAGTAAATCTTCCAGTTGCCGGTTTGCATCTTATCTTTGAACTGCTCCTCGGCCTTGATGTGGCCGGACGGGTAGTAGGAGGTGAGCTTGCTGTCACTGCCGTTGTTGCTGTAGTTTGCTTCCTCCCGCAGGGTGCCGTCTTCGTAGTAGAATTGGGTCAGGCCTGACGGATTGCCGTTCTTGTAATTGATCACGCTGCGAAGCTTCCCATTCTCGAAGTACGACTTGGCTGCACCGTGTGCCTTGCCAGCCACAAAGTTGCCTTCGGTACTCAGGTTGCCGCTTCGGTAATAGCTTTTATAAGCTCCTTGCTTCTCGCCTGCGGTATGCTGCACCTCTGTCTGCACCTGGCCATTGTCGAAATAGGTTTTGTATGATCCTTCCAGCATGCCGTTTCGGTAGGAGGCCTCGGTTTCCAGGTTGCCATTCGGGTAGTAGGTCTTCGCCGGCCCGTTCTGGTTACTGTTCTGGTAGGTGATTTCAGATTTGAGTTTGCCCGAGGGGTAATACTCCCGTACCAAGCCATCCGGGAACCCGTTCACAAACTCAGTTTCTTTCCTCACGGTGCCGTCTTCAAAAAATGTCCGGAACAGCTTACTTTGCTTATCGTTCTCATAACTGCCTTCCTGCAGCAACTTGCCATCCTGGCGGAAAGCTTTGAATGGGCCCTGTTTGAGGTCGTTTTTATACGTCAACTGCAGTTTAGGGCTCCCGTCCTGATAGAATTCAGTATAGACGCTATCTTTCTTTCCTGCCACGAACTTCATCAACGCCTCCTGCTCACCAGAAGGATAGTAACGCTTGTAATAGCCCACAATGGCAGAATCCGGGGTGATGTGGTATACCTCCTTTACGGCCGTGCGGGCCTCATCATGGTAGGTAACCACCTTGGTTTGCGCCGCAGCAAGGGTATAAATGAAGCTTGTAAGAACCGAAAGCAAAAGAGCCTTATACATAGGTATTGAGTTTAATAGATAAGAGCAGTCTGTTATGCGCTTGCCCACTCCCAACAAACGGTTAAAGGCAAACATTCAATCAGACAAAGGCAAAGGCGTACCACGGAGATACAAAAAAAGAGCCTTACGCCATGAACGTAAGGCTCCTATCAAATTATATGCCCACTGGCAAAATTACATCTTTTCGATCACAATAGAAGAGGCGCCGCCACCGCCGTTGCAGATGCCGGTTACCCCGATCTTACCGCCTTTTTTGTCCATTACGTTGCATAATGTGACTAAGATGCGGGCTCCGGATGCACCCAACGGGTGACCCAGCGATACGGCACCGCCGAACACGTTCACGTTGCCGCCTTCCAACCCAAGTTTCTGGTTGTTGGCAATCGAAACCACCGAGAAAGCCTCGTTAATCTCGTAATAGTCAACCTCAGAGGCATCAACGCCAGCATTTTTCAGCGCTTTCGGGATCGCTAAAGAAGGTGTGGTGGTGAACCAGATCGGGTCCTGCTCTGCATCGGCAAAGCCCAGGATTTTAGCGATTGGCTTCAGGCCGAGTTCCTCTGCTTTCTCCTTGCTCATCAGCACCAGTGCCGCTGCACCGTCATTCAGGGTAGAGGCGTTGGCAGCAGTTACAGACCCTGCCTTGTCGAAAACGGGACGAAGTCCCGGAATTTTCTCAAAGTTAACCTTCCTGAACTCCTCGTCCTCAGCTACCACGACAGGGTCTTTGCCGCGCTGCGGAATCTCTACCGGCACAATCTCATCTTTCAGCATACCGGCTTCGGTTGCCTCCGCTACTTTCTTGTAAGAGTTAATGGCATACTCGTCCTGCATCTCTCGCGTGATCTTCATCTCACGTGCCGTATTCTCGGCTGCGTTACCCATGTGGAAGTCGTTGTACACATCCCACAGGCCATCCTTCAGCAAGCCGTCCGTCATTTGGCCATGGCCCAGCTTTGCGCCGAAACGTGCTTTGTCGAGGTAGAAAGGGACGTTAGACATGCTTTCCATACCACCTGCCACAATTACATCCTTATGGCCCAGCATAATGGCCTGGGCCGCATACATCACAGCTTTCGAGCCGGAGGCGCAGACCTTGTTTACTGTCGTGCACTCCACCTCGTAGCCCAATCCGGCAAATACCGCTGCCTGTCTGGCAGGGGCCTGGCCCAGGTTAGCGGAAATCACGTTACCCATGATCACTTCCTGCACCAGGTTTTTAGCTACTCCAGCCTTTTCCAAGGCTCCCTTTATGGCGGCGGCACCCAGTTGCGTGGCGGAAAGGCTAGACAAAACGCCTCCAAAACTTCCGATCGGCGTTCTGACAGCCGAAATAATATATACTTCTTTGGTCTGCATATTTTTTACACAAAATGTTTGAGTTATGTCAAGGTAACACGTTTTACGAACATTACCAAACGTTCGTTAGGCAAGTTGGCCATGGTGTTTCCTGCTTTGTTTTACGAGGAACAGGCAGGTGAGTCGGTGTCGGGGGCTTGCGAAAACCTACCGCACCAAGAGGGTATGATGATAGCAAGGAGATTTAGCGGTAACGTTGTTTTAAGCGACAGTCCTATTATAAGGATGGATCAGCGTAGCCAGGCAAGTTAATCAAGGGCTGCGTCGTGCGCAGGAACTGGCCGGTGCCAAAGGCCACCTCTTTGCCTTTCTCGTTATAGAGCGTGGCCTCCGCTACAAACAGTTGCTTGCTTTTTGAGCGTATAGTGCCTACCGCCTTGAGCAGTCCACCCGTTACAGGGCGGATGAGGCTGAGCTGGAAAGAGGAAGTAACGATAAACACGTCCTGCACCACAGCAGCCACGGCAAAGTAGGCAGCATCGTCCAGCAGTTTAAAGTAAACGGAACCATGGATGGCGTTTGCCCCATGAAAATATTTTGGGTCAACCGGGAGGGTGAGTTCTGCTGTGCCATCCGCTACCTGAATGGTGCTTCCGTTAAAAAGCGCCTGCACGTTAGCATGGTGGTATAGCCGCTCCAGGCGGCGGTAATGCGCTGCTGCTTCCATATGGCATGGTGTCGTTTTTGCCCAGCCTACCAGTCGGGCTTGCTGGGGTCAGGTTTTCGGGATGATTTTTTGGGGAGCTGCTGTATGTACTGCAGCTCCGCGTTTCGCATGGCATCGAGCAACAACTTGGCCTTTTCAGGGCTCATGTTCGCCTGCTGCAGCCGCATGCGGCGTGTTTGTGCCCGCGGGTCACTGTCGGCGTTTGTGTTGGTCTTGTTTTCCGGGAGTTGTGCGGCTTTGTCAGCCTGGCTCTCTTCATTCAACCCGCTCACATCGCCGGGGTTTGTTCCGGTTTGCTGTTCCCGTTCTTTGTCGCCTTCAGGGGTATCATTCTTATTTGCCGGAGCCTGCTGCTTTTGCCCGCTATCAGCAGGTTCAGGCTGCTCTGTTTCGGCCTCTTGCTCACCACTTTCGTCAGGGTTCTTTTTTGCCTGCGGTTCCATTTCCTCCGCTGCTGGCGGCGGTGTGTCAGCTTCTGTCGTGGCGTTGTTTGGTGCGTTTGACGTTGCGTTGTCTTCCGCTTCAGGGTGCATGGCCAGGTATTTTTTCAGCAACTCGAAGTTATACCTGGCTGCATTATTCACGGGTTCAGCTATCAGGGCTGCTTTATAAAGTGCCAGCGCCTGGCGGTACTTTTTCTGCTTTACGGCAACATTCCCCAGCTGCAGGTGCGCCACGGCACGCAGGTGGTTGCTGGGGTGCTCGGCAAGTACTTGATAGGAGGCTACAGCCTTTGCCCACTGCGCCGCCTGAAAATAAGCATGCGCCAAATTCAGCTGCAATTGGTCGTCGCGTACACCCAGGTCTTGCAGCAAGTACTCATAGGCAACAATTGCCTCGATATATTCCTGTCGTGCGTAAGCGGTTGCGGCACGCTGGGCATACTCATTTACCCGTGATACCGTGTTAAAACCACCGCTGAACCAGGAGATGAGGAAAAGAATGAGGAAGGCCGGGTTCATATGCGTATCAGTTTTACAGGGATGAGCACATCCAGCACAATCAGTAGCAGAGCCAGTGCCAGGGGGTAAAGGTACTTGTTGGCCGTCACATCAATCGTTTTGCTTTCCCTGAGTTCTCCTTCTATGTTATTGATGGCGCTGATAAGCTTGCTGACCTCGCTTACACGGTCGCTGATCTCAAAATACTGCCCGCCGGTCAGCTCGGCTAACTGCACCAGCGGTTCGGGCTGCAAGCGGGTGTGTACCGGCTGGTTCTCGTTATCCCGTTTGAAACCTTGGCCCTCCGGAATGCGGCTGCCATCCTGGGTGCCAATCCCAAGGGTATAAACCCGGATGTTTTGCTCCCGCAACTGCATCGCCAGCAACTCCACCTCGGCGCCGAATTCTTCCCCGTCACTGATCAGCACCAACACCCGTGCTTTTTGCTCTGAAGCTTCTGAGGTATTCCGTTGGCGGAGCTTGTCGAGGGTAAGCTGCAGCACAGGGCCGTAGTTGGTGCCGGTATGGGGCAGGAGGGAGGTGCGCAGCGTTTGGATATATAGCTGCAGGGCATTCTGGTCGTACGTAAGCGGACTCTGTATATAGGCATCATCTGAGAAAACCATCAGGCCAATGCGGTCGGTGTTGAACCGGGCAACCAACCGTTGTATTTCGTGCTTGGCTTTCTCGAGCCGCGAAGGCTGCACATCGGTTGCGTTCATCGACTGCGATAGGTCCACGGCGATGTATAAATCTTTGCCAATGGTCCGGATTTCTTTTTTCATGGCCCCGAAGGAGGGGCCCAGTATCGCGATGATGATGAGCAGCACATACAGGTGGCGGAGTATAAATTTCACCCAGATGGCATGCGGACGCTGCCGGAAGAAGTTGGCAATGCGGAGCACGCGCACCAGGTAGCCCACGTACAGCCCCAGGAAAAGGACGCCGAAGGCTATCTCGAGTAAGGTGAGTGTCTGGTACCAGGTCATAGCAGTGCATTAACGGCAAAAAGGATGCAGTACTTATACATCGGCTCTTGCCTGTACAAATATACTAATGCCTTACACAATACCCTTACCTGGCAGGTAAAGCCGCGATTATATGCCTTTCCACTGCCTGGCTGCCTGCCGAGAATACCTATGTATAGCGCACTGGCAAATATTTTAAAAAAATACTTGTCAGGCAAAAGAAAAAGAATCAGCTACTTAAGCTGCCTCGGGTTGATTACCGGTCAAATTAAAGCGGAAAAATTAGGAGGGGGTGTTGCAGGGTAAAAGGTAATCTAGTATGTTTGTATCCTCATTAGCAGGATGAGCCCGGAGAGGTGGGTGAGTGGCTGAAACCAGCAGTTTGCTAAACTGCCGTACTCGTAAGGGTACCGGGGGTTCGAATCCCCCCCTCTCCGCAAGTGAATACTTTACAAAAGTCGAAAATTAAGTTTGACACTTTAAAAACTTCACTTATCTTTGCACCGCGATTAAATGAAACAGGGGCTTGTTCGCTGTTGAAAGTAAGAGCAAAATAGTTCGGGGTGTAGCGTAGCCCGGTATCGCGCCACATTTGGGATGTGGAGGTCGTAGGTTCGAATCCTGCCACCCCGACTAATAAAAATTTCGGAAGTAATTCCGAAATTTTTTGTTTAAGGGTAGAGCATCTGCTCGCCTGCAAGCGCTGGTCCCATAGCTCAGCTGGATAGAGCAACTGCCTTCTAAGCAGTAGGTCTTTGGTTCGAATCCAAATGGGATCACGATTGAAATCTAAAAAAAGCCTTATACGATGCGTGTAAGGCTTTTTTTATGCTGTCTACTAAACAAATGTTTAGTAGATTGACCTCCCCCCGCTAAACCAAACCATTGTAAATTAGGGATCAAGCGGAATAGTTGTGGGATAGCTCTTCTCAGGCATAGATGCTTGCTAGTCGGAAGAGGAAAAACGTTGTGTCTCTGACTCCCCTGAAAGTGGCTCTGAAGGCTTTTACCTTTGCA
>NZ_JBTLRL010000015.1:102500-120810 GCF_054482735.1 Pontibacter sp. CAU 1760 | reverse complement strand
CTGGGCTACTACAGCTAACTTAAAGCCCAGGGTATAGTCGCACTGAGTACGCTTGCTTTTTTTCTCTTCCCCTTTTTCCATATAAGGTTGTGTTTAGTGTCAACCTATTTCAGGACGGGACATTCATAACAAAAAAGACCGGCAGCTACGTTTCCGGTCTTTTTTGTTATGCCGTATATCCCCGCCATTAAATGGAGTACCGTATTCAGATACTGCTTTTTAAGTATTACATACCTATATATGTCAGGACAGCATTATAATTTATGACGTATAGATTATAATGTCAGACACATATTTTCGTTGATCAATTACGTATCTAATACTAGAGAATACCTCCTGTCTCCCCCTATCCCTCTGTTATTACTTTCAAAGTAATCGCCTGAAAACAACACTTCAATAACAGTCTTATTCAGACCAATATGAAGGGTGTAAATACATCAGAAAAGGCACGGCTCGAGATTCTGCAGTCTTATGAAATACTGGATACGCCAGCCGAGCGAGATTTTGACGAGTTAACGCAATTAGCCGCTCAAATCTGCGGCACACCTATTTCCTTCATCAGTTTGCTTACCAACAACCGGCAATGGTTTAAGTCTAAATACGGGATTGAAATCTCAGAGACGCCCCGCTCTATGTCTTTTTGCCGTTATACCATACTGCAAAAATCCTTGCTGGAGGTACAGGACACGCTACACGACAAGCGCTTTCAGCATAATCAGTTTGTCGTGAACGCCCCTTATATCCGGTTTTACGCCAGCATACCGCTTATCAGCACGTCAGGGCACAGACTCGGCACCCTGTGTGTGATGGACGTTGTACCGAAGCGACTTACTCCCGAACAGCGTAGTGCACTTGGAGTGCTGTCGCGGCAGGTGGTCACCCGCATGGAGCTGCGCCTGAAGCAGAAGCAACTGGAGGAGGAAAAGCAGCAGCTTCGGGTGATGAACGAGAAGCTGGATAAATTTGCACAGATGGTGTCGCATGACCTGAAGGAACCGATCATGAACATCAGCACGCTGGTAGACTGGCTTCAGGAGAACCTCGCTCAAAAAGACTATGCCAGCCTCGCCGATAACCTGGACTTGATTCAGGACCGTGCATCTGCTATGCAAGCGTTGGTGGATGGGCTGCTGCAATATGCCATGGTCCATGTGAGCGAGTTGCTTAAAGAAACAGTAGACGTGCGGCAAATGGTGCAGGAACTGATCAAGAAATACGGCAGTTCCTCGAGAATTACTGCGCACATTGGACCTGCCTTGCCTGTGCTAACGACCGACAGCATATTACTGCAGCAAGTGTTCGCTAACCTCATTTCCAACGTGTTTAAATACCACCACCGTGCTGATGGCAATATTTGGATTGAAGTGGAAGAGAACACGCACACTTACACCTTCTGTGTGCGGGACGATGGCCCCGGGATTCCGGAACAGTACCATGAGAAGGTGTTTAACTTGTTTGAACGGCTATTGCGGGACGTAGACAGGACGCCGGGCTCAGGAATAGGACTAGCTACAGTGAAGAAAATTGTAGAGGACATGGGGGGGCGTATATGGATCGAAACGCCGCCTGGCGGTGGTACTTCTTTCCTGTTCACCTGGCCGAAGTAACCTCACGGCAGTTTCCTGCTGTATATCCCCTATAGCAGCAAAGCTTTGTGTTTTATACGGCCTTTTTATCCTTGGCTTTAGCGCGCCTTGCGCTTTCAGTATGCTACCTCCCCAAATTTTCTAAGCAAATGCACGTATAAATCCAGAACCAGCTGCCTGACAAGAGCATTACAAAGCAGTGGTCGCTTTCACTTCAAACGTCAACACCTTGCTGCCAGCCATCCCTTCTTTTGATATTCCCTGCACCACTATCACGTATGTCCCTGGCTGATCTGCGGTATAGAAACCAAGGCTTGCGTTTCCATCAGCCTGTGCCGGCACGTTGGGTGCCCAGTGCAGCAGGTTGCGAAAATCCGGAAGGCGGCTATAGCGTTGTTGCTCGCTCTCATATACAGGCGCATAGAACTCGCGCTGCAGTTGCAGTCCCTCATACTCCTGCAGCAAAGAGCGGGGGTCCAGTTGGAAGCCGCCCAAGTCGCCCTGGTAGGTGGTATAACTCACCAAGCCGTCGTAAACGTGTGGCCCATGCAGGTATTTGCGGGTTAACACATCCAACTGCCTCACCTTACGCGGGTCAAAAGCCATGATCTTGTCTATGTTAAACACCGGCACGCCATCCAGCAGCACCAATGGGTCGGCATAAAACAGCGAGGACGCAGGCAGGTTGGTTACGTTGAAGTGGAAACGGCCTTTCCGCAGGCGCACCTGCACCCCCGGCACGTACTCACGCATCACCTCCTCCATTACCTTAAAACGGGTATAATCGTCGAGCAGGTAACGGGCATCTGGCTTGCCGTAAAAGGCAGTACTGTCTATACCCGGTGCACGAAATGCCTGCAGGGCTTTCTCGTGGTATGCGTAAGGCAGTTGCGCCGACAAGTGCCGCGCACTCAGTTCTGGTTGTAGCCGCTCCGTTAGGGCAAGCGCAGGTAGCGGCCTGGCGGCATATTTCTCAGAGAAAGGCGTGAACACCTCAAAGTGATAGGTACTGTCCTTCAGGAAGTTTGACTGCACTACAATCTCCTTTAGTCCATAAAAGTCTTTTGCCTCAAACCTGATCAGCCCTTGCTGGTCGCTGGTGGAGGTATAAAACCGTACGGGCTTGCCTGGAGCACTTAGGTAAGTGGTTATGTTGCGGGCGATGGCACCCGTGGCATTCTCTGTTACCTTGCCACTGATAAAGTGCCCATCCAGCTCCGGCAAGTATTTCTTGGTATCGGGGCTGCCTTGCAGCACATCCGCCCAACTGAAACGGCTCCAGCCATGCGTCAGCATCAGGTTGTCCACCGCCTCGTCTACTTCAGGGCCAGTAGCAGTAAAGTAGTAGCCCGGCTGTTCCACTCTTCCCTTTAGGTCGGAGGTCAGCCACAGGTGGGTATAAATATCAGGCATGTGGGTAGCCTGCAGCGAATCGAGTTTATAGACTGCCACAGACATGTTTGCCCTAACCTTGCCTCCTGCCTGTGCCTGTGTGTTCAGGTCGAGGTTTACCTTTTCCCGGGTAGCATAGGTTTGCTTGTCTGTTTGAGCCGTCAGCAAAAGCTTTTGATTCGGGCGCTTGAAGTAAAGGCGTTCACCCACCGGCTGTTTCCTGGAATTGAACACTGTGAAATGGTTGATACCCTCCGCCAAACTGCTTTTGTCTACCACGAAGGTTGCCACACCTTGTTGCAGGCTTCCGCGCTCAGCCACCCCTACTAGCTGCCGGGCATGACCAAGCAAAAAAACCGGCTCTGGCTGCAGCCCTGCGCTTGACACCGTGAGTTGTAGCTGTTCTGTACCAAGCTCCTGCAGGTGCAGGCCATACCCCTGCTCATACACCTGCGGCAGCTTCTGACGCAGTGCTTGTTTGCCCGGCAGCTCAATGATGGCGGTATACGAAGCCCCTGCCAGCGGGGTGAAGCTGAAGTGCCCGATGCCAAACTTATGCGGACGAATCCGGGCAACCTCCTGGCCATCCGCGTCCACTACCTTGCCGGTAAAGTCCGTGCCTTTGCCTGTTGCGTTGTTCACGGCCTGGAACGCCACTTTGCTGGGTATGCCCTGTACCAGGTTGCCGCCTTCCGGAAAAAACTGCAGCGAAAAAGCAGCAGGTGCAGCCACCGGTGCCAAACCGAGGCTGGTAAAGGTATTGACGATGGTAACCGGAGCCTGGAAATAGAAGTCCGGGCTAAAGTTTTTCATCCAGCTGGTATACGCCCGCACGGTATATGCCCCGGAAGTAAGTGTAGCAGGGAGCACAAAGGAACCACTGCCTATCCCCTCTTTTAGCGCTATTTTGCCTTGCAACACTGGCTTCTGCGCCCCATCCAGCACCTCCACGTAAGCCACCTTGCTCAGGTCTAGGGGCTTGTGCAGCATGCCATCGATGTTATACACTTTAAACCACATGGTTTCGCCGCAGGCGTAAAATGGCCTGTCGAGGTGCAGGTATAGCTTCTCCTGCAGGTTTTGCGCCCGGTGAGTTTCTAGCTGCTTTTGTACGCCTGTCACACCGTCGGTTTGCGCCAGGGCAGCCGTACTGTAAGCCAGGGATAAGAAGACGAAAACCAGGTATCTTCCAATACCCTTGGCTCTGTTCACTGAGTTATTGTTGTTATGTATTGCCATCTGATGTGTGCCGCTGCGTTGGTGTTGCATTACTGCCAGAATTCAGGTTTCACGTTAGTGCCCCTTGTGCGGCAGTCAACGCATTTTTTGGTAGCCCCCAGGTAACCAATGGGCGCAGGAAATCCCTCTGTGGGGTATATTTCTGCCACCGGCATGTAGCCATCATACTGAAAGCGCTGCGCCAGATCTGCAAATTCCTCGGGCGGAACAGGCAATAACGAGTCGATGGGGCAGGTGGGGTAAAAAGACCGCCAGTTAGACGGCAGCTGCTCCCGGTCTACGAAGATGCGTTTTTCCTGCACCACCGAAGCGCCTACATACCCAATCACGGGCTCAGCGGCATTGCTGAGGTTGTGCACGTTACCGGTCAGCTGCGAGGGAAGCGGGTCAAACAAAGTGCCGATGCTCTCGGTGTTTTTGCGCAGGGTCTCCCAATAGACATAGGCCTCTTGTGTGAGCGCATATTGCTTCACGAGCACACTCAGTTTCAGGCGCAGTTCTTCCGCCCCTGACGGCAATCGCAAAATAGGAAACTCATGGATCACGTCCTGGCTGAGCTTGGCGGAAGTAGCCAGCTTGATGCCCGTCGAATACTCGGTTCTCCAGCAATTGTAAATGTTTTCATCGAGGCGGGTGCGCGGCACAATGGTGCCAGTGGCTTTGTCGTACCTGATGTTGGACTGGAAGGCTGCGGTATAGGCCCAGGTTGTTTCGTATTCCCAGCGGTAGTAACGGGCTTTGTTCTGCGGGTCGCTGCTGCTCACAAAAAACTGCACCTCGTTACCCTGTACCTCCCAGCTTACCTCCTCAATGGGCGGGGTTTGCGTCATAGCCACAAAGTTGGAAGCGTACTCATCGCCATAGAGGGTTTGAATCAGGAGACGATGCTTCTTGGTCGGGTTCAGGTCCAGGTTGCTGCTGCGGTATACGCCGGGCTCGGTTTCCTGCAAGGCATACTGCCCACCCTGCTCTTCCTCCACCAGCAGGGTGGCTCCTGTTTCCATCAACGGTAGCCCGGTTTCAGCGATATTCTGCGTCCGCGACAGCTTAACGGTGGTAATGCCCTGGCCGTTGATAAAGCCATCCACCACCAGGAACTGGTTCGGGGCCTCGATCACGCTAGGGGCGTATGGCTCCACGCAACCCGCCATCAGCAGCAATAGACAAACAAAGGATATCAGGCTTCGGGTAAGCATCTGCATTAGAATTTAAAGTTATAGGTGATGGTAGGGATCGGCTGCCCGAAAATGGACATCTTATACCCCTTGATGCTGCCTTCCTCGGACTTGAAGTAAATAGAGTACGGGTTCTTCCGGCCAGTCAGGTTATACACGGCCAGAGTCCAGGAGCTATGGGCCAGTTTCCGGACCTTGTGGTTGCCTTCTATGTTCAGCGCCAGGTCCATGCGGTAGTAGTCAGGCACGCGGTAAGCATTGCGGTCCGAGTAATAAATGCGCTGGCTGTTGCCCATGGTGTACTTGGCCAGCGGCAGCGTGATCGGGCGACCGGTGTTGTAGGTAAAGTTAAGGGAGGTGCTGAAGCGCTGGCTGAAACGATAGTTACCGATCAGGGTCAGGTCGTGCGGCTTGTCAAAGTTGCTCGGGTAGTAAGCGCCGTTGTTTATCTTCTCGCCGGTTTCGGGGTCGTCTACGCGTACCAGCGTGCGCGAGTAGGTATAGCTCACCCAGCCGTTAAGTTTGCCGGTGGCTTTCTTCAGCATCAGCTCCACGCCATAGGCCTTGCCCTCAGCACTCGCCACGTCTGTTTCGATGTGCGGATTCATGATCAGGGTAGCGCCGCTTTTGTAATCCAGGAAATCCTGCATCCACTTGTAATAGCCCTCCACCGAGAACTCTATTGTATTTGCCCGGAAGTTGCGGTAATAACCTAGCGCCAGTTGGTCGCCTACCTGTGGTTTAATGTTGGAGTCGCTTAGCTTCCATACATCCGTTGGCGACATAGACGTGCTGTTAGAGAGCATGTGCACATACTGCCGTAAGCGATTAAAGCTCAGTTTTACCGAGGAGTTATCCGTCAGCCCATACCGTGCCGATAGCCTGTACTCCGGCCCGTGGTAGGTTGCCAGCACATCGCCGCTGCCATAGCTAGTGGTATCCTGCACGGTTGCCTCCGATTTCGGGAAACCTGGGGTATAAGTATTAACCTGCCGCGGCCCAAGCGCATTGAAAAACGAGTAGCGCAAGCCCACAATCACAGACAGCCTTGGACTGACATCAAACTTATCAGACACATAAAGCGCACTTTCCACAGCCTGCTCAGCCTGCAGTTCGTCCGGCCTGATCAAAGACTCCGGACTGTTCGGGGTCTGTGTGCCAGGGTTCACGCGGTATAGTATGGAGCTGGCCCCAAAGTCAACGGTGTGCTGCGAGGTCGGGAAATAGCTGAAATCGGCGTGCAGGTTCGATTGGTTGATGCCGAAGGTAAGCTTGGAGGCGTTCACCGGGTTTTTCGTGCTGGTTACGTCATAGTCGTAATGGCTGTATACCCCTGTCAGTACCCCGTAAAGTTTGTTCTGGAAGATGTGCTTCCACTTGAGGCTCGCGGCCTGGTTGGCAAAACGGTAAAGGGTATCCGCGCCCAGCTGAAATTTGTCCTTGCTCAGGTAGCTGCTCAGGTAGAGCGAGTTCCTGTCGTCTATTTCATGGCTGAGGTGCCCGTTCAGGTCATAGAAAGAGGCTGAGCTCTCGCTATAGGTTTTGCTGGGCAGCTGCTTCAGAAGCCAGTCCGAATAGGTGCTGCGCCCCCCAATCAGGAAAGAGGTCTTGTCTTTGCGGATGGGGCCTTCCAGCGTGAGGCGGCTTGTCAGCAAACCGATCCCCCCTGCGCCTGAGATGGCCTTTTTATTTCCCTCACGGCTTGTTACCTCCAACACCGACGATAAGCGCCCGCCATACCTGGCCGGAATGCCGCTTTTGTAAAGCTCCACTGTTTTAAGCACATCAGGGTTGAAGGCTGAGAAAAAGCCGAACAGGTGCGAAGGGTTATAGATAGTGGCGTCGTTGAACAGGATCAGGTTCTGGTCGGTGCTACCGCCCCGCACGTTCATACCGGTGCTGCCCTCTCCCACCGACTTTACGCCTGGCAACGTGAGCACCACGCGCAAAATATCAGTTTCACCGAAGGCAGTAGGCACCTGCTTAATGGTGCGAATGTCCAGCTTCTCCATCCCCATCTGCAAACCCGACACGTTTTTGTCTTTCTCGGCCTCTACCAGCACTTCTTTCAGCGTCCGCACATCCTCGGCCATCTCAATATTCAGCTTGCCATCCGAGTACAGCATGATTTGCCGGCGGGTGTTCTGCAGCCCAATGGCTTTCATTTTTAGTTCGTGTCGCCCTACCGGCAATGTAATGGAATAGTACCCATACTGGTCGGAAGTGGTGCCGATGGAGGGTGATTCGATGTAAACGGCAGCCCCAATAATAGGCTCCCCGGTTTTGGCGTCGCGCAGGTGGCCTGCTAGGTTTGCCTTGCCCGCAGCTCCTTCTTTTTTCACGCCAATCTCATACAACTTTAACTCTGAACCCGCTTTCTTAGCGCCCGTATTACCTTCAGGCTGCCAATCGGCCAGCATCGCCGCGGGCTGTGCGACAGGTGGCTCGGCATCGAAAAACCCCTCCGGCAGTTGCACGCTCAGTTCCCCGCCTCTCGTGATGAACACGTGGTAGGACGCATCGATGGCAAACTTCAGGTCAGTACCAGCCAGGATGTTGCCCAGCACGGCTGCCAGCGGCTGCTCCTTCACGTCCAGGGTAATGCGCAGGCTATCCACAGCGGCGGCATCAAAGTAAAAGCGGTGCGGCGTCTGTGCCTCCACCTGCCGGGCAAACTCCTCAAAAGTAGCCTCCCGGAACGTTCCGCTGATGTGTGTAGGGTTTGTCTGCTGCGCCTTTGCCTGGCAACACACCAGCACGCAAAGCAGAAGAATAAAACGGTATAAATGCGGCATCCGAATGAAATTGTACCTGGCGGTGCAGGCGGGTAGTAGAAGTTTTTAAATCAAGCTGAGCTTTAGTTGGCCTGGTTTGCTGGCAAGCTGGCATAATAGCTGACGAGGGCCAGCAGGGCAGTTTCCTTTTGTTTCCGGAACTTCAGCTTTTCTGTGGAGGCGTATTTCTGGAGCTGCTTTTTCCTGTCTTTCAGTACCCGCAGCGCAGTCCGCTTGCCGTTCACCGGTTGATACTGCCCGTTTTTCAGGATATAGTATTTGCTGATTTCATCAAACTCGCCTTCCATACCGCTGGGTGTTGCCCGTTCCTGCGCCTGCTTCGATCGCTTCACGAGCAGCTGCACCTCCTCCTGACTGAACAGCAGGTCATAAAAGCCCGGCGGTAATGCTCCAGTCCCGGTATCATTGCTTTTCAGGTTCACAAAGGTATGGCCGTGCACCCGGAAAGTGTCCACCTTTTCGCGGATGAGTTTCAGAAGCAAGCCACTGCTGTTGTGCGGTAACACCACTTCATCCAGAACCAGGTCATATAGCATCGGGATGTCGGTGTACCAGGTGCCGTCGTAGTTAATTTCGCCGCGTTCCACGCCCTTCGACACAAAGAACTGGCTGCCCTGTATGTGTGACTTCTTGTAGTCGATGTACTCGGTGCCGTTATAGAGATGTGCCTGTATACCTACGGCCTGTTCGTATGTTGCCCTAACATTGCTCACGGCTGTTTGCAGAAAGGTCGAATCCGGGGGTGCCTGCTGTGCGTGGCACGCATGCCGCAGCCAACCCGAAAGGAAGATGATAAGGCTTACCCGAAGAGCAAGCGTAAGTTTAAAGTGATGCATCAACAGGTATGAAAGCCATTAAAAGTTCAGTAAGTTATATTCTAAACACCTTGTATACAACTTATACATGTGATAATAATCGGGATTATTTGAGCCGGGGCAGCTTGACGGTGATCTAAAGAAGGAACCGCGCCACCAGGCACTTTTGCCTGCCCCAACAGGCCTGTACCAGGGCAGACTACGCGTGACATTTCATTTCCTGTACTTTCTGTCGCTGATGCTGCAGGAAATACCCTAATGTAAACCTCTCTTCGGCAGGGACAGTCGTATTCGAACCGTCCCGGGGTGTCACAACAAAATCACCATCGTTGAATGGTTTGAAGAACGCAATGTTTTCAGGCGTATACGGTAGCTGCACGCAGGTCTCGCCACAGGCTGCAGCCAACTCCGCCATCGAATAATCGCGCTCGCCGAGCAGTGTTTTTACTTGGCTGCCTGCGAAATCCTGATTAACCATACGCTGCGCAATTGATTCTGCCACCTCAAAAGAGGAGATATAGGGAAGTTTCAGGTCAGGCCGGTAAGGGGTATGCAGCCCCCAATTAAGGTTCTCGAAGAAATTAGCGCTTCGGACATGTAAGATATGCTGCCTTAGGTACTTGTTCAACTCCTGCTCCATCGCCACTAAACGGGTATAGGTGCCACCCCGCATCAGTATACTGTTGCTAATGTTCACGATATGGCTGAGGTTTGAGCTTTTAGCTGATTCCGCCAGTTTTAGTGCGCTGCCCGGCATGTCCAGAAACGCTTCATCCGGTAGGGTAAGAAAAAGCCCGGTTGCTTGCTGCAGTGCCCATGTCATAAAAGCCTGATCCATCACAGAGCCTTCCCAAATGTCAGCATGCCCCTCAAACCGAACCAACCGGGCTTTGCTGCGCCCGACAACTCCTATCTTCATGCCTCTGGCCAGCAAAGCGTCCGCCACTTTGCCACCTAAGTTACCACTTGCTCCCAATACCAAGAAATACCGCTCTTTGCTCATTGTTTCTCACGCATATTAGAAAAAGCAAATAAACAGAAATGGATAGAAAGCGACCCTTAATTTCTACTAACAGGCCATTTATCCAGACGGAAAGTATTAGAAGTTGCCATTGCCCACCCTCAGGGTGCGCCCTGAAGCGTTAGCGCGGCAAAGATTTAACTTGACTTACGAATGCACGCCAGCTGAAGCGTTTTTTATACTGCCGGATGTTCTCAGCGAAAGTGCTTGATTGATTGGAGGTATAAAACTGCACAATGGCTTTGGCAACAGCATCCGTCTCCGGGGCCACCACATACCCTACCTTTCCGTCCGGCACCATCTCCGACAGTCCGCCTACATTCGTCACGACCATGGGTTTGTTGAAGTGGTAGGCGATTTGTGTGACGCCGCTCTGCGTGGCGTGTTTATACGGCTGCACCACCAGGTCGGCAGCACTGAAGTAGTGGCGCACGGCGGCATTGGGTATAAAATCGGTATGGAGCACCAAGCGATCCTGCAGGTTTAGCTGCTGGATGAGCGCATGGTAAGGCGCAGGATCTTCGTAAAACTCGCCGGCTACGATCAGTTTAAGGAGGGGGTATTGCTGCAACTCGGGGGCTGCCATGGCTTGCAAAAGCAAATCCAGCCCCTTATACGCCCTGATGAAGCCGAAGAAAAGGATATAGTTATAGGTTGGGGCGAGTTTTAAGGCGGCGCAGGCGGCGGCTTTGGTTTCAGTCTCGCCGAAGTTATCGTAGAGCGGGTGTGGGAGGTATAAACTGGGCTTCTGTGGCTCAAACCGCTTCAGGTCTTCCAGCACCGAGCGCGAAAGCGTCACAAAACCGTCGCAGGCGCTGAGGAAGTATCTGGTGAAGGGCACATCGCCGGGTCGCTTCTCGTGCGGCACCACATTGTCGGTAATGGCCACTACCCGGCTGTGTTTGTTTTGGTGGATAATCCGTGCGATCGTACCCAGGGCCGGCCCCATAAATGGGAGCCAATAGCGAAATATCACCAGATCGGGCTTCTGTCTGGCAATGTACCTGCCCGTACGCCACCAACTAACAGGGTTGATTGAATTGATCAGCACTTTAATACGGAGTCCTTTTGGGGCAGGCTCATCGGTGTGCTGGCTTTTGCCCGGGAAAAGAAACGCGGGGTACTGCAGGCTAAATGTCACGATCTCCACCTCATCGCCTGCCTCCTGAAAAGCATACGCCAGGCGCTCGTTGAATGTAGCCATCCCCCCGCCACGCAAGGGGTGTGCCGGACCAACAATGATTACCCGCTGTGCCGCCATTATTTCTTCAGGGCTCCTACCCGATCCCGGATCAGGTATTCGTTGCGTCGGTTAGAGGCCATGGAGATCATCTCCGCTAGGAAACCTGCGAGGAAAAGCTGCACCCCAAGAATAACGGCTACTAAGGCCAGGAAGAACAGTGGCTGGTCCACGATATCGCGGGCGCGGCCGTTCTGGTAGATTCCGAATACTTTCTGCAGGATCAACCATACCGTAATGCCCAAACCCACCACAAACATCAGAGTGCCCATCGTCCCGAAGAAGTGCATCGGGCGCTTGCGGAACCGGGATACGAACGTGATGGAAAGCAGGTCGAGAAAACCGAAGATAAAGCGCTCTAGGCCAAACTTAGTGGTGCCGTACTTGCGTTCCTGGTGCTGCACGGGCTTCTCCCCAATTTTGGTAAAACCGTTCCATTTTGCAATCACCGGGATGTAGCGGTGCATCTCACCGTGCACCTCAATGCTTTTCACCAGCAACTGGCGGTAGGCTTTCAGGCCACAGTTAAAGTCGTGCAGCTGTATGCCCGACAATTTGCGGGTGGCTGCGTTAAAGAATTTAGTCGGGATTGTTTTGCTCAGCGGGTCAAAGCGCTTCTTCTTCCAGCCGCTCACCAGGTCAAAGCGCTGGTTTTTGATCATGTCGTAGAGGCCGGGAATCTCCTCGGGGCTGTCCTGCAGGTCGGCATCCATCGTAATGACCACCTCGCCCTCACAGCGCCGGAAACCCTCGTTCAGGGCGGCAGACTTGCCGTAGTTGCGGTTAAAGCTGATACCCTTCACGGCTTTGTCATCCGCTCCGAGGCTGCATACCACTTCCCAAGAACGATCGGTGCTGCCGTCGTCTACCAGAATCACTTCGTAAGAAAACTCGTTTGCGTGCATCACGCGTTTGATCCAGCGCACAAGCTCCGGCAGTGACTCCTCCTCATTAAAAAGAGGAACAATTACTGAAATATCATAGGGGTATTGCATGTGCTATTCAAATTCCGGCCGGCTGTTCTTCATTATGGCGGAGATAATGAGCGACAGGATGAATCCGATGATCAAGGTCATCACAGCGCCGCCCAATATCATGGTTACAGGGCCTTGAAAGTTCTGTGCGATGGCCATACCGGCATCGACTTGCTCGTCGGTCATCCCCTGCAACAGCATCTCCTCGCGCTGCTTCTCCATCATACGGGCCATGTAATCCGTGTCGATAAAAGAGGTATAAGCCCAGGTGAAGATACCGCCCATAAAACCAAAAACAGCCGACAGGATAGCGCCTATCCCAAGTCCCTGCCCATACGACATATAGCCATAGTTCAGCGCCTTGTAGTTTTTCATGGCGATCATGATACCAGCAATCAGGATCACAAAGCCCAGGCTGCTCAGCCAGCGGTTGTCACCCACATTCGCCACCATGATAATGGCCTGGTAGATGATGCCAATCAGGCCGAAGATGAAACCGTATTTAAGCGCAATCGCACCAACAGAAGGTTGCTTTTCAATCTCTGTCATAGTTTTATAGGTTATGGAAATTTAACGTATCTATTTTCTAAAAAATACAGCCGCAATCAGCGCAAATACCCCTCCCACAAATATCCTTCTTATAAAGTCGTCGGCGGCCAGCATACCCGGCGTGACCATGCTCAACGCACGCATCCCTTCGTCATACATCTTCTCGCCCAGTACTTTTACCTGCTCTTCACGGGTCTCCTCCAGTAAGGCCTTCATCTCGTTTACGTGGTTCTGCACTACTTCCGGCCCAGCCAGGTAAATGAACAAGAACACCAGCATGGCCGTGGTCAGGGCGGTGTAAAAAGCAACCGATAGCCCTACCCTGAAACCCTTGCCAAACCCGATCTCTCCTTCATGGAACAACTTGTAATACCGGATCGCCAGGAAAATAAACGCCGGGATAGGCAAGTATGTTAAGCGGCCAATGTCGCCAAACGGGTTATACCCCATGAAGTAGATAACTAATACAAGGGCAAAACAAGCCAAACTGCACAGTACCCCATACCGGATACCAACTCTGATTAATGTTTGATTGAACATGTAGTACAGAAGCCTGCATGGCGCAAGGCCAATACAGACTTAATATAGGTATAAATATATTAAAAAGATTGCTGCAGCACCAGTTGTCCCTTATGAAAGGTGCCGAGCACACGGCCTTTCAGCTGCTGCCCATAGAACGGGCTGTTTTTTGACTTGGATTTTGTGTCGGCGGCGGTTGGTGTCCAGGCAGCCTCCGGGTTGAAAAGCGTCAGGTTAGCCGCTGCTCCAACTGCTATTTCAGGAGCATTTAACCGCAGGATGCGGCGCGGTGCCGCAGTAAACTTCTCCACCAGCTGCTCCACAGAAAGTGTGTCGCCCAGGCAGGTGTTGGCCACGGCAAAAGCTGTCTCTAAATTAATCATTCCGAAATCCGCCAAGTCGAACTCCAGTTTTTTGGCCTCGGTGTCCTGTGGTGTATGCGCCGATACCAGGGCATCGATGGTGCCGTCCTGCAAACCCTGCTTGATGGCAGCTATATCGACACCGCTCCGGAAAGGGGGCGCTACTTTATAATTGGTGTCGAATGGCTGTAAGGTTTCGTCGGTGAAGGCCGCCTGGTAGCTGGCGACATCGCAGGTCACGTTCAGGCCCTCGGCTTTAGCCTTGCGAACCGCTTCAATGGCTCCCGCAGTAGACAGCAGCGAGAAATGCAGGCGCCCGCCCGTATAGGCCAGCAATTGCAGGTCGCGGGTTACCATCACCTCTTCGGCCAACGCCGGGATTCCTTTCATACCCAGGCGGGTGCTGGCCTCGCCTTCATGCATCTGGCCGTGCTCGGTCAGGCGCGTATGCTCGGGTTTGTTCATCAGCAAGCCGTCAAACAGCTGCACATACTGCAAGGCCTTCAGCACGATGTCTGCGCCCTGCAAGGGCTTCAAGCCATCTGTAAAAGCCACGGCTCCGGCATGGTGCAGGTCAATCATCTCGGTCAAGTCCTTGCCTTGCGCATCCGTGGTGATGGCCGCAGCCGGCAATAGCGATACCGGCAACGTCTGTGAACGGCTCAGAAGATAACTGACAGCGCCCTTGCTCTGCACCACAGGCTCCACATTGGGCAAACAAACCACTTCCGTGAATCCGCCCGCAGCTGCTGCTGCTGCTACAGACTCCAAATCCTCTTTATACTCCAGGCCCGGCTCTCCCACAAAGGCGTGCATGTCCACCCATCCCGCAGAGACGCAAAGGCCCTCTGCCTCCACCGTTTCATCTGCTTCCCGGGCATCCGGACCTATGTAGGTGATGATGCCATCCTCAATTAAGATGTTCTGGTCTTGTAAGTGAAACGTTGATTCGGGGTGATATATGGTTGCTGCTTGGAGAAGTACTTTCATGCTAGAGGAATCTAATAAGTGCAATTTCGGCCATCAGGAAAAACAGACACAATATTAGGCAATATTTCCAAAGCTTCACGCCAAAATATCGTTTTTCAAACGCATTCTTCACCGATAGCGGCGCATGCTGATCATACACATGCACATTATTCTGGCCAGGGCGCACCATGGCCCGTAATTCGTCGGGGGTATAAGCGGCCAGGTAGGACTCCGCCTTCTCGTAATTGAAAGCCAGTGTGGTAATCGATGAATCTTGTAGCTGGAGCGTATAAAACCCTGCCTCGTCCATATCCGGGGGCACACTAAAATAGAGTTTACCGCCGCGCACCTGCTGCTCTGGTATATAGGTGACACTGTCCTTTCGGATAGAATAAACCCCCTCTTTCTTGGCTTTGCTCACAGCAGGCACCTGTATGGTACCTGCCGAAATGGTATAAGCCAAGGCTTGCTGCTGCCTGTAGCTGCTTAGGGCCAGTTTGTACATCACCGGCACCAACAAGGCATGGCTGGCCAAACCATTATAGTCCGGGTTCAGTGGAGCGGCCATGAGGTATACATGCCCATTTCCCCGATCAAACCTTGATAGGAAAGGAGCACCTCCACGGTATTTCAAGATGTCCTCCGACGCGCGAGACCATGCCAGGCTCCGTATTGCTGAGGGCAACTGCATCTTTGCATCATACTCGGAGAAAATGCTTCGGAAAAAAGGATTATTCGGATCAGGGGCAGCAAGCTTTGTCTGGCCGTTTGCAGGAGCAGTGCGTGTGAGGCTAGCTGTAATCCCAAGGTTCTGCAATAAAGTATTGAAACCTTCTCCTGCCGTTTTTGCAGGGGGTATTATTACCACAGATCCGCCAGCCTTTACATAGTTAGAGATGGTTGTAGCCAAAGCGGCAGAAATATTCTCAGGGCCGTTTAGTAGAATAATGTCCGCAGTACCGGCCTGGGCATAATTGAGACGGGCAGCATTGGAGGTCGTAAATTGGAAAAAAGGCTCCTGCTGGTAGAGCTGTTGGAGCGTATTCTCGTTCCGCTCATCGGTAACTTCCACAATCTGGATAGCCTTGGATGGCGCAAGCACAAAATAATACGTGTTATCGAACTCCACCGGGTAATCCTCTACCTGTATCCGAGCTTCCTTCGGACCAGTAGTCCCATCCACTCGGAACGTCATCATCACTTCAGTAGCTTGCTGTGGTGGCAGGTTTACGCTTAGGGATCCCAATTGCTGCGCCCCCACCAGTAGTTTTACAGGCACATTTTCCAGCGATGTTTCGCCAGTATTAAAAAGCCGTACGTGCAGCAGGTTATCCGCGGCAGGGCGTACAAACTCATCCTCCAGATAGACGGAGTCAATGGTTACATTTGAAGTGGTAGCGGCTTGCAATGGCACCAGGTGCACTTGGGTAACGGAATCTATCCGCTGCAGCCAGGTGGGGCTAAATGTACTTCGCTGAAAATCTGACAGCACAAAGATATGGGTAGGCTTCGAAGGCTCCCGTAGTGTCAGGTTAGAAAAGGTAACGGCAGAAAAATCAACCTGATCTAAAAGCGCTCCTGCCTCTGAGGCCTGTAAGGGAGTAGATACTTTTTGTAACTCACTCCCCATGAACTTAAAGCTTGTGCCTGCCGGAAATATTTTGATCACCTCTCTGGCCTTGTCAGCAGCAACATTGAGCAGCGACAGGTCCTGCTCCTGATGAAGGCTTTGCATACTGTAAGAGTTATCTAAAACAATACCTACTTCTGAGGTATCCGCGGGGGCAAGTGTACTGGTAGCCGGTAAGAAAGGCTGTGCAAAGGCAAGTACTAGAAAGACAATAAAAAAAATCCTGGCCAGTAGTATGAGGATTTCCTTCAGATTGCGTTGGCTGGCAGTAATATCCTTTGAGGCTTGGATGAAACGCACATTACTGAAGATTACCCGATTGGCACGCCGTAACTGCACTAAATGCAGTACAATGGGTATAGCAACTGCGGCAAGGGCAGCCAAGAAGGTTGGATAAAGAAAAGCCATAAGCTAATTTATATAGGAATGTGCCTAAATGCAACAAAGCTTCCGTCTCCTATACTGTTAAACGGCTTAGCCTGTTCCGGCTGTATTTCCAGTATAGCTTAAAAGATTGGAATTGATGATTCGTAAGCTTCGCCTTCTCCCACTTCTCCCGCCGGGCGGGGCATAAAAAAAGGGGGGCAGTCGATTTCTCGTCTGCCCCCCTTTTGTAGGGGTTGGCGGCCACCTACTCTCCCGGGTGTGACCCCAGTACCATCGGCGCGTCCGGGCTTAACTTCTCTGTTCGGGATGGGAAGAGGTGCTCACCGGAGCCATAGCCACCATTGTCTTTGCACGGTTACGTCTTGGCCGTGTCTGTTATCTTGAAGATTCGTTTAACATGAGTAGGGAAAGAGAGCGAGTTTGAGAGAAGCGGGCCGTGTGCGGCCTTGTTTGAGAACGCTCTCGGGCAATTAGTATGGCTCGGCTTTGACGTTTCCGCCTTTGCACCTGCCACCTATCGACGTCATCGTCTCTGACGGCCCTTAAGGGAGATCTCATCTTGGGGCGGGTTTCGCACTTAGATGCTTTCAGCGCTTATCCCGTCCGAGCGTAGCTACCCTGCGCTGCATCTGGCGATACAACAGGTCCACCAGTGGCTCGTCCAACCCGGTCCTCTCGTACTAAGGTCAGGACCCCTCAAATCTCCGACGCCCACAACAGATAGGGACCGAACTGTCTCACGACGTTCTGAACCCAGCTCGCGTGCCACTTTAATCGGCGAACAGCCGAACCCTTGGGACCTTCTCCAGCCCCAGGACGTGACGAGCCGACATCGAGGTGCCAAACCTCCCCGTCGATATGAGCTCTTGGGGGAGATCAGCCTGTTATCCCCAGAGTACCTTTTATCCTTTGAGCGATGGCCCTTCCATGCGGAACCACCGGATCACTATATCCGCCTTTCGGCCCTGCTCGGCTTGTGGGCCTCACAGTCAAGCCCCCTTGTGCTATTGCGCTCTGCGCACGGTTACCAAGCGTGCTGAGGGAACCTTTGAAAGCCTCCGTTATTGTTTTGGAGGCGACCACCCCAGTCAAACTACCCACCAAGCAATGTCCCCCATCGTATGAGGTTAGGCGCCAAGCAACTCAAGGGTGGTATTTCAAGGACGGATCCGCGACGCCTGGCGACGCCGCTTCATCTCCTCCCACCTATCCTACACATGAGTTACCCAGCGTCAATGCTAAGCTATAGTAAAGGTTCATGGGGTCTTTCCGTCCCGTTGCGGGTACTCGGCATCTTCACCGAGACTACAATTTCACCGAGCTCACGGCTGAGACAGCGCCCAGATCGTTACACCATTCGTGCAGGTCGGAACTTACCCGACAAGGAATTTCGCTACCTTAGGACCGTTATAGTTACGGCCGCCGTTTACCGGGGCTTCGATTCAGACCTTCGCTTACGCTAAGCCCCCCTCTTAACCTTCCGGCACCGGGCAGGTGTCAGGCCTTATACTTCATCTCTCGATTTCGCAAAGCCATGTGTTTTTGTTAAACAGTCGCCTGGGCCTTTTCACTGCGGCTTCTCACATTGCTGTGAGGAAGCACCCCTTCTCCCGAAGTTACAGGGTCATTTTGCCGAGTTCCTTGGCCGTGATTCACT